>JBKPEA010000001.1:0-12921 GCA_046728175.1 Thermodesulfobacteriota bacterium
GCGTTGGCGCCGGCTCGATGGCCGTCACCTGTTGCCGCTGGTTCGGGCGGGAGTGAAGTTCGTAGACGGAGTGCGCCCAGAAACGGATCACCCCATTACTCAATCAACTAACAATCGATCGCGGGAGGCCGCCTGATCATGGCCGGCCGATCCACAACATTTGACAATTACTCGTCCCTCTGGGGACCGCATCTTGATTCCGGTTCCGCGCTCGGCCTAAACCGGTGTATCACTCTTGCGCCGGACCGCCGTTGTCCTCATCCACGCACTCCGCCAAAAGCTGTGCCCCTCACCAGGATTGATCGCCCAGTTCGAAGCCACCAGGCGGCGGTGAGCTCTTGCGAATACTCGACAAGGGCTGCGAATGCCAACCGCAGCCGTTCCTGACCACGGACCAGAATCTTCCGTTTCAGCAGAATCTTGCCCGAGCAGTATAGGCATTGTTGTTCTGACCGCTCCCAGCAACAAGATCGAAAACCTGCTGCCTCGCGTTCCTCGTTCGACGTAGCGAATAAAGCAGAGATGCGACAGTTTAACTAACCACTTTCCGGATGCTCCCTGACGCTCCTGGATCTCGGAACCAAAACAAAACGGACCTGTAGCAGACAGACTAGTAGCAGCGCCGGTAATGAGTGACCACGCCGAATTCGATCAGATGTGCGAGACTAACGCGTCCATTTCTTTCAGGTGTTCCGCATGGGACAGAGAGGGCTCCCGGTGGCTAGGGGCTTTTGTGGGACTCTCGGTCAGATTCAATGATATTCGGTGCCGCTTAGCGAAAGATGCGATGTTGAGAAAACCCTTGAGCCAGAAGAGTGTGAGCGATATCGAACCGTAAGATGCGATACCGGCGAAACTCGCACTTTTACGCTTGGGTGCGCGTGGTTGCCGGCTCAAATTCAGCCACCCCGGCCAATGATAAATCCTCTCTTTTCAAGGAGCTAGCGTCACAGCTGGAACATGCTTCCTGTCGCACGTCCGCTGATTGCGCCCATTTATGGACCGTTCCCCGTGGCGCAGCGCCGCAGATGGGAAAATCGAGTGGGCGATGATCCAGCAGCCATATATTCTGACTCTTTGGAGTGGGGCGTGCGTTACTAAATGTAATCCACGGCCCTGATGGAAATCCGCGCACTTTCGCCTTATCTGTAAAAGCTGGTACTCGATCTGACAGGCAGTGAAGTACAGTGGATCTCGAGTTAACTTGAGTGTCAGATGCCTCCGTGCCGGCCGCCGTCAAGTGTACGCGCGACAAGCTTGCCGGCTTCGCCGCCTTGACTGCAGCCGGAGAAAGTGCCGGTCCGACCGGTTTTCGCCATCGCTGTTTTGTTCACAGCCTCGCAACCCTTGGTGGCTAGCTTCCTGGTTCTGATTTTCTCCGAGCTTTTAGGCGCGGTGCGGCATCGGCGCCGGTGGGGTGTGGCGAAATACTTTCACCTCTGGTCAATAACGCCCACATCACCCGAGCGTTCTTGTTGGCCAGCGCAACGGCCGCGATTGGCCCCGCGGGGCAGCTTGAGACGACCCAGTCCACACGCTGCGCCGGTCTGGACGGTGTTCGAGGTTCCGCATCGCGGCCCGTGCGCCGTGGACTCGAAGGGTACGCGGATAGCAATCCCCCGCTTGCTGATGCCGAGCATCATCCGTGCGGCCTCTCCTGGCGCGGTCGCGTGGCACCAGGCCAAGGTGTCAGCAGTCGTGTGAAATTCTCCCCTCAGCTGTCATTTGAAAGTCCCCCCTCCCAGGCAGCAGGAGGACATGGGAGCAATGGAAGAGGAACGGGAATAGGTAGTTTCGACTGAGGGGTTGGTGAAGGAAGGGAGGTTAGGGCGGGAGTTGGTGGGGGAGATGATCGCGCGCCGGAAACGCCGCGATGGCATCAAACGGATTGCGCGGGACCTCGGTCGTGGATCGCAAGACGGTCAAGCGCTGGCTGAGACTGGGCGGATGGCAACCGCGGCAACCACAGCGGCGAGTCGTCAGCTCGATCGCTTCGCCGAGTTTATCGAGCGGGAAACTGGCGTAGCGCAATGGCGGACGCAGCAACGAGGTAGCAGATCCCACCCAACGCCACGCTCGCGCCGATTGACACCTGCATTGAGACGAGCAACGCACCAAAGGTGGCGACCACCGAGGCACCACCGTTGAGGGCCCACATCCAGGGCAGGATCGCATCGCGATTCATCGCGCGGAGCCAGCGTAGCCCGACGGGGAAACAGGCGCCCATCGCAAAGCCGGGAAGGGTTACCAAAGTGAGCGCGATCGCGATTCTGGAGGGAAGGTTTTCACCACCAACTCGATGGGCGATCGGCAGCAGCATACCGCTTAGCAAGAGCAGGATCAGCGCGGCCGCCGCGGGCGGGAGCATCCGGTTGGTTAGAGCGAGGCGGTCTGACGCGAGGCTGCCTAAGCCGGCGAAGAAGATCAGTCCGGTCAGGACCACGATAAGCGAATGCGTCGGCGCGCCCAGCAGCAGGGTCAGCTGCTGCATGAAGGCAGCTTCGGCGAACATGAATCCCAGTCCGATTGCGATGAAGTAGACCGCTGCCGGGACCAGAGTGTGATCGAACTGCGCCCGCGGCTGGCCGATTCCGATCAGCGGAATAACCAGCGCGGCGACCAACACGGCCAGGCTCGCGAGGGTGAATAGGAGAAGAAACGCGATCGCCGCCACGCTACCGGCCGCGCCACTAAAGGCGCCAGAGGCGCGCGGGAGATCGGAGGGGCGCACGAAATTGAAGAAGAAAGGGGAGAAATCGTGGACCGGCGCGAAATTCAGAAAACCCAGGTAGCGTAGGTCCGCGAGGTCCGCGCTGCTGCGGGCCGTGAGGATGCGGTTCAGCTCGGGGAGGAGCGGGGGTTGCCCGGGCAAGTAAAGGATTTGGTACTGCATGCGATCGGCGAGCCGGCGGATCCGCGCGACCTCATCAGCTCCAAACGGAGCATTGCGCACCAGCAGGGTTGCTATTTTGTCGCTTCGGATCAGCGCCAGATGATCGGCGGGATTGGCAGCCCGCTCGCTCATCAAAGTGTCCCAGGCGAGCGAGAAGATGCGCAGCGTTTCCACGATTTGGGTTGAATCGGCAGGTGCCCAGCGGCTGAAGGTCAAGACGCCGCCTGGTGCCAGGTGGCGATAAAAGATGCGCCACGCTTCCACCGTATAGAGCGAGTTTTCGGTCGTGCTCCTAGCGCCCGCGGCAGTCCCAGCCTGAGTGTCGATCATGGAGGCCTGGATGACGTCAAACTTCTCGTGGCTGCGAGTTAGAAAGCTGCGGCCGTCGTCACGATAGATGATGAGGCCGGGAACGCTGGCGAGACCGCTCCACCAGTTCAGGCGGTGGAGATCGAGATCGACGATCGCGCCATTGATCTCCACACCCACGATGCGCGTGAACCCGTTGAGCCACGCCGCAAGCGCATCGCGACCGCCGCCGATGCCGATGATCGCGGCGCTGCCGCCACCGCGCAACAGGTACGCAAACGAGGTCACATCGTAGTTGAGGAACTCGAATTGAGAGGGTCCACCTTGAGTGCGGCGATAAAGAGGTGTGTCGGCGAAGCTGTCGATAGTAAGATTGATGAAGGGTGCGCCAGAGGCTGGCATCCTGGGACTGGGACCAAACATATAGGCGCTGTCGGCCGAGTAGGGGCCTGAGGCGGTTACCCTGGAGATCGGATTCCAATCTTCAGCAATCAGGTGATAGCGGCTTTCGACCCGACCCTTAGCCCAGATGGGCGCTATGCCATAGCGGCTCGAGGAATTCAATATCGATGCGACCGCCAGCACCAGCGCATAGAGCAGATTGCGCCGGGTCCATCCGGCCTCGCCGCTGGTCATCGCAAAGGCGGCGGCCGCTAGGAACCCGAGCGCCGAGCAGGCTAAGATCGCGCCCGGCGCACCGAGTGCTTCGAGCAGCACAACACTGATCACGCATCCGGTAGCCGCGCCGAACAGATCGGCCAGGTAGAGTTTGCCGATCGGCAACGGCGAACGGGTCAGCGCGAGGCAGACCACGACGCCGGAAAAGAAAAAGGGCAATCCTGCGAAAACCGTGAATAGGCTGAAGCTGAAGACCATTTCCATCGAGCGCGAGAGTGCGAGCGGGACCGCGAGCATTCCGACTAGTCCCAGCGGAAGCACCAGCGCCATAGCAAGCGCCCCCTGCCGGACCCGGCGCTCATGGAGGGCCTGTTCGAAGAATGCGGGCTTCAGCTGTACTACGAGCGCGCCCGCAGTCATACCCGACATCGCCATTCCGACCGCAGCCAGCGCGAGGTAGTACCAAGTCACGACGCTGAGCAGGCGGGCGAGCACGATCTCGTAGATCATGGTCGACCCGGACAATAGGAATAGACCCCCATAGAAAGCGAGCGGGGCTTGCCTAACAAGACTGCCTGGTCTTTGTGAAAGCGAAGACAAAGGTAAAGACCTGCAGTCAGCGCGGTCCACTCTGATTCACCCCCAAGCTAGATGGATGCCTCATCGCTATCAGCAGCATCGGAGTCAGCCAAGAAACAGCGGGAAGGCGAGCCCATAGGCGCTAGACTCGCGCCTCTCGAAGACGCGGCAGGTATTCTTCCGAGCACCGCGGCCTCCACGGCGAGTACCAGGCCCGACGGCGTTATCTGCCGTACTCTTTGCCGAGACCGAGCATTCCCGTCATTCTCCCAACGATTCTTTCGACTTCATTACTTCGATCCGGTTCTCAGCGTTCGAAGTAATTGTGGCGAACACCGCCTTCGAACGGGCAACCAGCTGTAGGAGCGAGCGGGCGGCCTGACGCCACCACAGCAGTCCGAGGCGCGCTAGAAGCCCCCAATCCGATGCATAGATTCTGGCTTGAATATGCATCGACGAGCAGATCGTGGCCTATTTGATCGGCGCCGACGACGCGGTGTTGCAAAGAAGTTCAATACCTCACAGCACCCATCGAAAGATATTCGGTGCAGGCACAGGGCCTTTTGCTTCAACGATCCGTGGCGCGATGGCGGGACCCCTGCTGAATGCGTAGACATCGTGATGATCGGTCCACGCACGTTCGTGAAATGACAAGAAATTCCAGTCTCCGACCGCACTTGCCATTTGAACGATACGCGCATGTGTCGCGAGAGCGACACCGTAGCCCGGGCAATAGCCGACGTTTGCAGAATAGTCCGCGTACGCGTATCCCTTGTCGGCGAAATCCGTGAGGATTTTTTGTATGTCGGTTTCCGTAAGCCCATAAGATTCGCTACGACTGTCGAGCCATGCGGCAGAGGTCCGCCCATGCGTGGTGAAGACACAAACGCCAGTTGACGAAAGACTACGATGAAATAGTCGCAGAAGCTCAGTTGCGTTGTCCGCGTCAAGATGTGTGAGCAGTGAGCCGCTCCAGATTAGATCGAACTTAGTTGGAAACGAAACCCTGTTGAAGTCTGTGTTGGATCCGATGCAATCGACTTTCAATTGCTTTCTGCAAAAGTTCAGAGCCTCTGGTACTATATCGCAGGCCCACACTTTTGAATCCGGAAAGCTCAGTTGGAGAACCCTAAGTATCCTTCCGTAGCCGCTCGGTAGATCAAGAATAGTTCGGATTGGTTTCTGCGGTGCATGCTCCAGGGCTGCCATCACGCAACGGCGCGCCGATAGGCCGATGCTCAGATAGTGACGGCCAGTACCCGGCAGGTACATATCATCGTTTGGATGTATCCGGAGCGGCACGCGACTGATTAATCGCCTTTCTTCGCTTGACAACATCTCCGATGCCAGTAGCGCCTTCCGTGCAGAACGCAGATCCCTGCGCCGCCGGACCTCTCTCTGGAGGCTTCGAGTAATTCGGCGGGGCCGCGCAAGGCGATGATGAAGGACGCTTCGGGCGAGGTCCACTGCCTTGTTACGCACAATACTCATGAAATTCGCACCCCGCGAAAGCTGAAGCTTGAGTTACGTACCAAATCGGCGATGCTCTGTCTCAACATGCTAAAATCGCTGGTTGATCGAGACTAAACCGCGATTGCGGCCATCTCGGCTCGCAGCCACTGAGCGTCGATCCGCGAGAACCGCAGGTCCGACAGAGCAAAGCCTGCCCCGCCGAGAGGCCTGACCGCAGCGCCTAACGCGATCACGCGGCGGTCACGGAGGCTTTGTGCCGCGTAGACGGCGGTCGACGCAGCAACCGGTCCTCACCTTTCGGTTTTCTTTTGAACGGCGAGTATCCCACGATACTAATTCGCCACCTTGTCTATCGGACCATCTTATCCCGAGAAACCTCAGTTGGGGGGTAAGGTCTGTACAAAAATCCCCCTATGGCACAATTACGATGACTGCCTGACTCACACTAGATCGAAGGTTTGTTCGGTGTCGCAGGGATTCTGTCCTTCGTCAGCGAGCTCATAAGCGAATGGTTGGACATCGCCTGAGCCACCCTTGCACATGATAAGCTGACGGCACCGTCTCGCCGAGGGGTAGAAATTGACTGGCATTTCCATCAGCCGTTCATATTGGTAACGATTGACGTGAAATGCTGGTTGTGGTGATAATCTTCGATGCTGCTCGCGTCTTGAACTCGGGTACGCTCGCTACTGCCTGTGAGCTTCAACGACTGAATCGGTGGCAACAGTGATGGCACACCGCCTCCACGGCGCATCTCTGACCTCGCGTCGTAACTCTCCATAGCGGCCGCGCAGTCGAAACAGACCAAGTACTCTGCCGAACTGGTTCTCGACTCTCACGATGTCGTTCCGTCCTACGCCATCTGAGGAGAGCGTGGCGACTACCGCACTCGGCTGGCTTGCGATACTTCTCAATGATTTCCCGAGCTGATAACACCAGCTATCGCTGACCCAAGTTCGAGCTCCAGGCCCCAAGGAAAGGCTGTACTCGGTATACGCGTCAAGAGGCACGCGTGCGGCACTATAATTGCGCAGCAATTTGCGCAAGTATCTCCATTCCAAACGTTGACTAGGCATGAAATGCTGAAGCCGCAAGCGCCGGTCAATCCGCAGGTTCCACCCACTAAGGCGAAGCGCCATTGTGAGTTCGACATCTTCACCACCCTGGAGCTTGTTGCCTACTGTGCCGGTGAGCTGGAAGCGGAATCCATCCAGAATAAGCCGCTCCCACGCCGCTCTACGTACACACAAACCGGCAGTAGGAAGGTAGTGTAGAGGCTCCGTCATTTGCTCCAGATCACGTTCAGTGAGAACCGCATACGGCTCGTGAAAATCGTCAAACCAAGCGGGCGATGAAACTTCGCACGCGGCGTCTCGAATACTACCGACGGCGCCCAGGCCTGAATCTGAAGAAATGATGTCATATGCGTTGCGTACCCAGTCGTGGGCTAGCCAGTTGTCATCGTCAACGAAACCGAGGAATTCATAGCTGGCTTCGAGGAACCCCCTCTCGCGCGCGTACCGCACTCCCTGACGTGGTTCATTGATGACGCGGAGTGGCGCCGGTCCGTTTTGCCAGCACGAGCGAGCGAACTCGCCAGTCCTGTCGGTCGAGGCGTTGTCAATTACCAATACCTCCCAAGGCGCTGCCGGCGACTCTTGCTTTTTCAGATGTGCAAGGGTAGTCGTCAGCCGCGAGACGCTATTGTAACAGCAGATTATTACCGAAAGCCCATCCATAGATTCGTGTTTCATTCGGCCACTCTATTACAGCGCAGGCTCTGCCCAACACCGTCAACCTGAGGCACAAAACCATCAACCACATCGATCCTGCGCCACACGGCTCGGGCAATTTCACGCCGAAGCCGTCCGTATTTCGAACGCAGCCGCAGAAGACCCAGCAGCCTGCCCGCACGAAATTCAATTTCGGCCACCTCATCATCTCCCTCCATATTTCGAAACGGACAACCCAAGAGCTTTGCGCTCGAGTAGCTACAGATGAGCTGCATAGTTTCCTTTGCCAGCCGAAGCCACCAGCATTGCCGCAGACTGTCAAGCAAGCTTGAGCTCTGCGATTGCGCAACTAGAAAATAGGAATCGAGGACCACGTGCGACTCTCCTACCCCGCGTATCAGCCGGCGCAAATAGTCCCAGCGCAGCCGATCGGGACCCAGGTGGTGCCTGAGTCTGAGTCGCGGCTCCACTCGAATTTTCCAGCCGGCCAACAGGATCGCGCACCCTAACTCAACATCCTCGCTAGAACTGAGGCTAGTACCTAGGCGACCGGTAAGCTGTGGGCGAAAGCCGTGGTTCTTGAGCCAGTGCCACACACTCTTGCGGATAGTCATACCAGCACCCGCCAGAAAGGACGTCGCGATCGTTGCGTCTGGTGGGAAATCCCAGGCAGCATAGTAATTGCTGTAGCGCGCGAACCAGTCAGGGAAAGCTACGTCAGCGACGGCGGTGTTGGCGCTGCCGACAGCACCCAGCTGGAGGTCCTCGGACATGCACTGCCACGCCGTTGTGACCCACCGGGGCGTGACCCAATTGTCGTCGTCAATAAAACTAACTATATCATACCTCGCTTCATCGAAAGCACGCTCGCGTGCATAAGACAAACCGAGTCGAGTCTCTTGAACCACACGTAGTGGTGTCGGTCCGTGGTCGCCCCAACATTGACGCGCCACGCGCGCGGTATTGTCGGTGGAGGCGTTATCGATCACAAGCACCTCCCACTTCAGATCACCTTCAACGCGCTGGTTCTTTAGATGCGCAATGGTTGTGGGGAGCAGTGTCTCGCTATTGTGACAGCAAATTACCACGGAAACCCCGGAATTTGGGGCTCCATGCATTGGCGCGGTCAGCGAGTTACGCATCGAGACCTGCCGGGAAGCGATTGAAAGCACTCACGAGAGCTGGGCGTTTGCGGCGAGGTTTTGTCATCCTTCGCGGGCGGCGTGCGTATCGTACCATCCCATTTGTGAACGTGTGTAGCGAAGGACCCTCCGGCCAATTGATGACCTCTGAAGAAACCCGCCCTCACCATACGGCCGTGAGAGAATACCATCGTCGCCATACAAGCGATAGCCAAGGAATATTTTTCTATAAAACTTCAGTGCTTCTTTTTTGGATAGCCAGAGACCGGGTAACTCTTCGCCAAACAAACCGCTGGCGCCGTGTTCGAATTGGTGCTCCGCGTAGCGACCCTCGCGTGGGGGATTCGGTGCCACCTGCGCCACCACATCATTTTGCTGAACCACCTTGAATCTAGAATATCCGAGTCCCTCCAGGAGTGCGAATTCCGTTCGGAGTGATCTCCAGGAGGTTTTAGCGGACTCCAGCGAGAGGTATTTTGGTCGCGACTGGAAATCTTTTAAGCACGAAACGCACAACAGATCGGAGCCTTCGATATCAATCTTCAAATAGTAAGGCATGCCGTACTTCGCGAGCACTTCACTAAAGCGAGTCCCTTCCACGGTTATTTCGCGAGAACTAGTCCCCATCCGCTCGTTGCGCTTGGCCCACATCTCATTACTAGTTCCCCACACGCTATTCTGTCGGTTCGCGAAAAATTTTATCGCGCCGTTCTCGTTGGAGATCGCGACGTTCAGTATAATAAGCTGCCCTGTCTCCACGTACTTCTGCAATCGTAGCCTGGCGATCTCGCACAATTCGCTCAAAGCTTCGATAGCTACGACTCTGAATCCTTTCTTTAGATAAAACTCCGAATCTTCACCCTTGTGCAGTCCGACATCATAGATCAGATTGGAATCCATGACCTTGCTACGGGTGAATCGATCGGTATGAATCAGGGGAACCGAGCTCACAATCCAATTAATGACCTCTTGATGAATACCGCCCTCACCATCCTGGCGTGCAAGAATACGGTCGTGGTCCAAACAAGCTGCTACAACGCTTAAATAGTAGAGTTAGCAAAAATGGTTCAGCCGCGACCCGTCGTTTGGGGACGACGGCCCGAGCCCATGAATGTTAAGTTGCCCGAAGTATCCACCGCGGGCTTTTTATGAGGCCGTTTGAACACCGGACGGCCGGCTCCATCTTATCACTTCGGTCACCGAAGCGTGTCATCGCATATTGGGTTGCGCATTGCATCGCCGGTCATCGCCGCCGGCCCAGAACTGGCGCCAGGTATACCAATCGTCATCAGGGCACCAGAATCGGCAGAAGACTGCGTGGCAGCGACCTACTCGGCACTAGATCCGCGCCTCCCGACGTCGCGGCAGATATTCTTCCGGGGACCGCAGCCTCCACGGTGCGTACCTGACCCGACGGCGCGATCGGCCGTATTCCTTTCGGAGACTGAGCAGTCCGACCATTCTCCCGACGATTCTTTCAACTTCGATTACTTCCATCCGGTTCTCAGCTTTCGAGGTAATCGCGGCAAACACTGCCGTAGGACGGGCGACCAGCTGTAGGAGCGAGCGCGCGGCCTGACACCACCAGAGCAGTCCGAGGCGCGGCTTGAAGCCCAGTCTCATGGATAGATTCTGGCGTGAATACGCATCGAGCAGAGCGTGCGATTTCGCATAGCCCCGCTGCAGTCGTCGCAGGTAGTCCCACCGCAGACGCCGGGTAGGCATAAAGTGCTGAAGGCGCAATTGGGGTTCGACCCGAATTTTCCATCCGGCCAGTCGAATGGCCGTGGTGAGTTCCGTATCGCCACCCCCGAAAAGGCGCGTGCCGATTCGATCGCTGATCAAGGAGCGAAACCCCCCCTGGATCAACTGCGTCCATGCTCGCTTGCGAAGGCACAATCCGGCTCCATGGAGGTACTCAGGAGGGTTTTGCGATCGCTGCAGGTCGAAATCAGTAAGTATCGCGTAAATCGAGTGGAACTCGCCGAACCATTCCGGTTCTGGCCCTTCAAAGATCGGCTCACAAACGCTGCCCACCGCTCCCAGTGAGGGATCGCTCTCGAGCGTTTCGTCGGCCACCTTGACCCAATCGGAAGCTACCCAGTTGTCGTCGTCGACGAAGCCCACGAAATCGTATCGTGCCTCCCGTAGGCCCCGTTCCCGCGCGTGTTGGAGGCCAAGCTTCGTTTCGCGCACCACGCGAAGTGGTACTGGCGTCTCTTCCCAACAGGAAACCGCGACCTTGGCGGTAGCGTCTGTGGAAAGACTGTCGATGAGCAAAACTTCCCAGGGTGCAGTGCTCGGAGCTTGCACCTTAAGACGAGCTAATACCGCCGGCAGCCGCGCTGCGCCGTCGTGGCTGCATATGACCAGCGAAAAGCCCCGCATGCTGAGCTGCACTGAAAACCGCTGCCGTGACCGGCGATTTCCAAGTTCCAACTGAGTTGCCGGCAACGATCGCGGTATCAACGCGCCGAATTAGAACAGTTGCGCGAGATGCCTCTTCACAAGAACCGCGCCTCAAGCCAAGGCGCCTCTCTTACCTGACGACGTAACGCTCCATACTTTCCCTTGAGTCGAATCAGTCCAGCTGCTCGGCCGAACTGCTCTTCAACCTCAATGACTTCGTTTCGCCCTTCGCTGTCTGCGCAAAGCGCGACGACCGCGGCGACCGGGTGCCGCGCCATCTTCAGCGAGGTTTTCACCAGTTGGTACCACCAGCGCTCGCTAAGCCAACGCCTCGGGCCCTTGGGCATGAAAAGGCTATGCTCACTGTAAGCGTCGAGTGCGACGTGGGACGCGCCGTAGCTGCGCAGTAGTTTTCGGAGATACTGCCACGTGAGCCGTCTGGCGGACATGAAATGTTGTAATCGCAGCCGCGGGTCAATACGCAATTTCCAACCGCTGAGTCGAAGCGCAAGCGTTAGCTCGGTGTCTTCTCCTCCCTGGACATTGTCGCCAACACTGCCGCTTAAGAGGAAGTGGAATCCTTTCTGTACCAACATTTCCCAGGCTTCTTTGCGTACGCATAACCCCGCGGTAGGCAAGCATTTGGGAGGCTGCGACATCTGCAACAAGTCAGTATAAGTCAAAACCGCATAAGAAGAGTGAAAATTGTCGAACCACGGAGGAGAAGGTACCTGACACGCGGGCATGAGTACGCTACCAACGGCGCCCAGGCGCGAATCACTCGCGATAATTTGGTAAGCCGTAGCTACCCAATCATTGGCAACCCAGTTGTCGTCATCGACAAACGCTAGGTATTCGTTGTTGGTCTCGACAAATCCTCTTTCTCTGGCATATCGGACGCCGAGGCGCGGCTCGTTAATTACGCGCAACGGAACCGGCCCTCCCTCCCAGCAGGCGCGCGCCACATCGGCGGTATTATCAGTGGAGGCGTTGTCAACCAGCAATACTTCCCACGGAATTGTCGTCGACAGCTGCGATTTGAGATGGGCAAGAGTGGTCGGTAACCGCGCCACACCATTGTGCGAACAGACTACTACGGAGATCCCCTCGGCCATGATACTACCCCCTTAAATTCTCTATACGAGCGTTTCTGCGCCCCGAACTGCAAATGCCGGGGAGCAATCACCCATCCTGTATGTCGCGACTTGAACGCTGTCAACCGCCGACGCATTGTCGATAAGGTAAGAGCTCCACACCACGTAGCGTGGTCCTTGTAGGGATGCATCGCGAGCTCGCAGCTAATGCGGCCTGAAGCACTCGACCATTAGGGCGGCCGACTTCAGTTTGTGGCGTCGAGCATCTGAGTTCCCTGAAAGAGCACCCATCGGTTATAATGGCAGAAGACCCCAACGGCGACACGATTCGGCCGGACTTTTTTCAAAGCGACTCGAACTCGACCGTCTTCCACGCAAAGACCTTCTAACTATTGCGCTCCAGCGTCCGAGGCTCATAGACAAGTGAATTGCGCGTACAAGGCATGTCCCGTCGAAAAGCGTCGCAGCCCTCTAGAAAGCAAACGCCGGTAGATCGGTACCGTCATTCGATTAAATATCAGACGATAACTACCCGACCTTTGTCGCAAGTGGCGCGCGTTCCATGCCAGGTAATCGTCGATGTGATAGGGAGCGAGCGGTTCGGTAAGTACCTTCTCCAACCGTAACGGAAAGAACTTCTGCAACGCTCGGAAACAATTGGGCGTCCACCA
>JBKPEA010000002.1:0-20140 GCA_046728175.1 Thermodesulfobacteriota bacterium
GTGCGCTCGCTGAACTCGCCGGCTCAGGCCGCCCTTGACGGCGACCGGCGCTCCGGCTCAGCAGGTAACTATGCAGTCGCTGACGCGACTGCTTCGCTCATTAACCACTGGCTCAGAAAACACGAAATTCCTGACGCCTCCGTTCCGGCAGCTTGGCCAGCACTGTGGTGCAGAACACTTTGCCCACTCCCGGAAAGCTACGTAGCACCTCACTCTTGCGCCGCCAGGCCTCCGAGCGCCGGGCTTATCGATGTCATCGTCAATCTGGGCGATGCGGCCCCTACAAGTAAACAATATGCTGGCGTAACTCCTTACGGACCTGCGCGCTGGCGCGCTGCAGTCGCTGCTGCTCCGCCACGCGCATCTCAAGCAATTGGTCGCGCCGGGTGGCCAATTCCTGCAGCGCCTGGGTCTCCGCATCCAGCGGCGGCCGCGGCGCGGGTTGCTCGCGTTGCGCGAAAAGCGCCAGCAGCTTGGCATCGATGCGGTCGGTCTTCGCTAATAGTCCGCTACCCCGCGCGTAGCTCCGCACCCAGCTTGGATTGACGGCCGCCCTGCGACTCCTGCGGTCCACAGAGCCGCTACTATCTGCCGTTGCAATCCGCCGGTCGCTTCCACCACCAGCTTGGCTTGCAGTTTGCTCAACCGACCCACCACCTGCTTGAGCCCCGCCCGATCGTAGGCCCGCGTGAAACTCTCGCCGCTGGGACGCACTGCCACCACCAGCTGGGTCTTGCTCACATCGATCCCAACATACACATCCTCGCCCATCACCCCGCTGCTCCTCGCTCCGGGTCCTACCCGTCCTTGTACATGCGGGCTCGTGCCGTGCGCGCGGCCTGTCAACTGTTCGAGCTGTGGACGGTGGATTTAGCGGACGCGACGATCCTAGCTGGAAAACGGTCTCTTACCGATACAGGTTACTACGGTCTGCCGCGCCCGATGCTATCTAATTGCGCCGATTTGCAGATACAAGGTTAACTGGCGGGCAAGCACTTTCATGATCACTTCCCGCCGCGTCATCGCCGCACCCCGCCGCTCGATGTTCTCCATCGCGCGGCTCTACCCCACCGTGCGGACATCTTTAAATGTTTATGCCCCGGACATTCGCAATGTTTATGACACACCACTATCATCTAAATTGACAAACTTGAGGCCCCGCGGTACCGGTTGGACCAGCGGCGCGCGGAATGATCTCCCAGAAATCGAAGTACGCTCTCAAAGCCTTGACCGTATTGGCTGAGGAATACGGGAAAGGACCAGTGCTTATCGCCGACGTCGCGGCGCGCGAGAATATCCCGCGAAGCTTTCTGGAGCTCATATTACTGGAGCTCAAAAACCATCGGTTCCTTGACAGCCGAAAAGGCCGGGGCGGCGGTTATTTCCTGGCGAAGGCCCCGGCGCAAATATCGGTGGGACAGGTGCTGCGGGCGCTCGAAGGACCCCTGGCCCCGCTGCCTTGCGCGAGCAAAACGGCCTATCGGAAGTGCGATGAATGCCGGGACGAACGCACCTGCGGAGTGCGGCTCCTGATGCGCGACGTGCGTGAGGCAACCGCCCGTATCCTGGACTCCACCTCGATTGCAGACCTCCTGAAGCGTTCCCAGGTCGCGGCGCGGGGCCGGGAAGCGCTTGAATTTTCGATCTAGGCTTTCGTCGAGATTTGAGGTCACCAACACGGCTTGCGAGCCGAAGGAATATCCAACTATAAGCGAGACATACGATCATGGGCGCGAACCTCGTGCCGCGGTGAACCGATGAGAGTCGAGCAAGCGATGTTTGGTGCGGGCTGCTTCTGGAGCGTAGAGGAGGCATTTCGCCAGGTGGAAGGCGTAGTGAACGTTGCGGTCGGTTACAGCGGTGGAACGGTCCCAAATCCGACCTACCGGATGGTTTGTAGCGATCGCACGGGTCACGCCGAGGTCGTGTACCTTCAGTACGATGCGGAGCAGGTCTCCTACGATGATTTGCTCGACGTGTTCTGGCAGATCCACGACCCTACCACGCTTAATCGGCAAGGGGTCGACATCGGATCGCAATATCGTTCCGCGATTTTTTTCTATAGCGACGAGCAGCGCGGGCGTGCCGTAGCATCCAAGCAGCAGCTTCAGCGATCCGGCCGCTTTGGCCGTCCAATCGTCACCGAAGTATCCCCCGCAGGAGCGTTTTACCGCGCCGAAGATTATCATCAGCGATACCTCGAGAAGGCCGGGCTTTCCGAGGGATGCGGAGTCAACGGCTGCAGCACGAAAGTCGCGCGCAAAGCAGTCCGCCAGGGCTGAACTTCCGACCCAACTCGTCACTTAACCCGAGGTTCGTGGTGCCCGGGGATCGTGGCGGATATACTTGTCTGCATGCCTGCCGATCCTTCAGGAGCGACCGAAGGCGCCGCTAGTGCGCCGGCGCATTCGCCGGACCGCCTGAGCTCGGTGGCGGCCCGCTTCCAGGCCGTGGTTTTGCGGCGCGCGCTGATCGCAGGCGTGCTGGTTCTGCTCGTGATGGTCGGGCTGTTCCTGTCAAATTTCGCGGTCAACAAAGCCTTGGGGTACTGGGAGCTGATGTTTCCGGTTTTCGGTGTCGCATGCGTGTGGCACGAGCTGGCGGGTGGCGCAGCGTACGTCAAGCCACTATGGCGAATTCTCGTGCGTCAGGCTTTCCACTGGCTGTTTCCGATCGTCGCGGTGCGGGTCCTGTTCCTCCAGCATGCGCGCGGCCAGATGTCGGCCGATTCGGTCGCACTGGTGGTTCTGGTCTTGCTCGCGGTCACCTGTTTCTTGGCTGGAGTACACTTCGACCACACCTTCGTGTGGGTCAGCCTGGTCCTCGTTGCGGCCGCGATTGTGGGTACCGAGATCGAGACCTATCTATGGCTGATTGCGGTTCTTGGGGCGGTCGCTCTGGCACTGGCAGTGATTTCGAGCGTACTGCTGCGCAGACGCGGGGCCAGCGTGAACGCACCCTCCGGCTGAAGTCTCATCCGACGTGAACCGGTGTGCAGTGAAGAAAAACACACTGATCGGAGCAACGTGCTCCCGCAGGATTGAGCCGTACCCTTCGACCCGGTTCCCACAGCCCGAGCCAGTAAATTATTAGAGCAGGCCAGCGGTCGGGCAGAAGGTTGTTAAGAGGTGAAATCCAAGCTGTCAATTTCGTGTTTCCGCTCGCCCTTTTTGACTGTTATCGGCTTGACCTGTGCTGATACAGGCTAATATAGAGAGTCGGGCCAGAGATGAGCCGCTATAGCGACTACAAACGGGAAATCCTCGAGATCAGCCGGAAACTCTCAGAGGAAGGATATTTTGGGACCAAATCCGGCACCGCCGGAAACGTCTCCATGCTGGTCGAGGGTGAAGAAGTGATTGCCGTCACTCCGACCCGCATGCGTTATGACATGATGCGGCCGGAAGACATCTGCGTCATCGATTTCAACCTTCATTCCATCGAAGGCTCGCACCAACCTTCGATGGAGTCGCCCATGCATGTCGCGGCCTACCAGGTGCGCCGCGATATCAACGCGGTTATTCACACCCATCAGGTGTACGCGAGCGCGATCAGCATTCTGAACCTCCCAATTCCGCCGCTGTTCGATGAAGTCACGCTGGCAATCGGCGATATCGTGGACGTGATTCCGTACGCGCTCTCCGGTACGCGCGAGCTGCACGAAGCGGTCGCGCGCAAACTCGCCAACCGGTGCCACTGCTATCTGATCCAGAATCACGGGGCGCTGTGCGTGGGTGAGGACCTGGAGAACACCTTCACCTATGTCGAGTTGCTCGAGAAAATCTCGATGGTGTACTCGCACGCGCTGGCCAGCGGCAAACCGATCAGCACTCTGCCCAGGCCGATCATCGAGAAACTCGTCGCCTCGATGATCGCGCGCCAGGACCTTGAGATCGAACGCAAGGACGCACTCACGAGGAGAGCCGAAGCCCGGCGCGCTTGAGACCTGCTGACGGTGCGCTCAACTGATGTCCTCTGAATGAAGCGGTGGCGATCGATCTTAGATAGCCACCAGGCGTGGACTCGCGTGAAGCTGGTTGCCGGAATAGACGTGGGCGGGACCAACACCGACGCGGTGCTGGTTCGCGATACGCAAATCGTTGGATGGGCGAAAGTCCCCACCACCGCGGATGTCTACAGCGGGATCGTTGCGGCGCTGAGCAAAATCGGTGGCGCGGCCAGCGCAAGCCGCGTTCACATCGGGACCACGGCCTTCACCAACGCGCTGGTCGAACGGCGCGATCTGGCTCGCACCGCTGCGATTCGTGCCGGGAAGCCGGTGTCCGAATCGCTGCCGCCCATGACCGATTGGCCCGACGATCTGCGCGCTGCGGTTTCCAACCAGAGCTACTTCGTCAGTGGAGGACGCGAGTACGACGGCCGTCCGATCGGAACCCTGAATCGACAGGAGATCGCGGAGATCGCACGACGGCTCACCGCGACCGAAACCACGCAGGCGGCGGTGACCTCCGTCTTCGGAACCTCGTACCCCGACGATGAGGTACGGATTGCCGAATGGCTGGTAGCCGAAAACCCCAGGCTGCAGGTTTCGCTATCGCATCGAATCGGCCGGTTTGGAATCCTCGAACGCGAGAACGCCACGCTGCTCAATGCGATGCTGCGGCCGCTGGCGGCGCGGACCGTCGCCGCGTATCAGGCCGCGGTACCGGCCAATCTTTTCATCAGCCAGAACGATGGAACGGTGGCGCGCGGTAGTCGCGCGGTCGAGGCCCCAATTTTCACGGTGGCTTCGGGACCGACCAACAGCCTGCGCGGGGCCGCAATCCTGGCGTCGTCACCAGAGGCGTGCGTGCTGGACGTGGGCGGAACCACCACTGATGCGGGCGTGGTGCATCTTGGTTATCCGCAACCCGCTGGCCTGGATCTCGCGGTGGGCGGAGTGCGGACCAATTTTCGGATGCCGGATCTTTGCTCGGTCGGCATCGGTGGCGGCAGCCTGGTCGACCTGGGAACCGGCGAGGTGGGCCCACGGAGCGTGGGTTTTCGCTTGACCGAGGACGCGATGGTGTTTGGCGGTGCAACCCTGACGCTTACCGACGTAGCGGTGGCCGCAGGCCGAATCCGGTTGGGCGACCGCTCCCGCGTCGCGCATCTCCGCGCCGAAACCATCGCGCGCGTGGACCAGCGCTTGCGAATTCGCCTCGAGCGGTTGCTCGAGAATTTTGAGCGCGCCGGCCGCAACCTTCCGATCATCCTGGTGGGAGGAGGCGCGCCGCTAGTCGAGGAGTTGCTGCATGGCCTGGGCCGGGAAGTGTTGTGCCCCGAGCGTGCCGATGTCGCCAACGCCTATGGAGCCGCCATGGCGCAGGCCGGCGGAGAAGCCGACCTGACGTTTTCCTCCACGGCAGTTTCGCGTCCGGAAGCCCTCGCCCGCGCGGAACGGGAAGCGCATCGGCGTGCCGCCGATGCTGGTGCGGCGCCGAACACGGTGACCACGGTCGAGCTCGAAGATGCCGCGTTCTCCTACCTGGCGAGCGACGCGATTCGGGTTCGGGCCCGAGCAGTCGGCGATATCGAGGACCCGGCACAATGAGCTACACGATTCGCAGGTCCGATGTATCGGCCCTGGCGCTGGGCTCCGCGGTGCTCGGATGCGGCGGGGGTGGCAATTCCTATTATGGTCAACTGGTCGCGCGGCGCGTGCTGACCGAGGAGACGGCGGTTCCGGTCATCGATGTCGACGACATGGAGCCGGGCTCGTTCGCCATCAGCCCAGCTGCGGTAGGCGCTACCTTGGTAGCATTGGAGAAGCCGCCGAGTCTGATCGCCTTGCGCGCCGGTCTTGCTGCGGTTACCCCGGCGCTCAAAGGCCGGCTGACAGCATTCTTCGCCGGCGAGATCGGGGGCTTGCAGTGCATCTTTCCGTTACTGGCTGCGGCTCAGGCCGGATTGCCACTGCTGGACGGCGATGGGATGGGCCGCGCGTTTCCAGAGCTTCAGATGACGACCTTTTCGATCTACGGGACCACGCGCGGGCTACCCCACGCGCTTAGCGGCGACCGGGGCATTCTCCCCCTTCCGCCAATCAGCAATCATCCCGCGCCTGCCAGCTCAGAGCCGCCGGGAATCCAGTTTGAACGTGCGGTCCGCAAAGTGTGTACGGAAGAAGGCGGGTTGATCTATCTGACTGCGGTTTTCGATCAAGAGTCCCTGAGCCGCACGCTGGTGCGCGGCTCCATCTCGCTCGCGCTGCGAATCGGGCGCGCCGTAGAATCGGCGCGGACCAGCGCCACGGATCCCATCCGCGCGATCATCGATGCTGCCGATGGAAAAACACTTCTAGTGGGAAAGATCGTGGACGTCGAACGGCAGTTCCGCGCAGGCCACGACTGGGGAACCGTGCGCGTGGAAGGCGTGGACGAGGACCGCGGTCGTCGAACGGAAATCGCGTTCAAGAATGAATATCTGATTGTAAAGCTCGACGATGAGATCGTCTTAACCGTTCCCGACCTTATCACTCTGGTTGAAACTGAATCCGGCACTCCCGTCAGCACAGAAATCCTGAGACCGGGATTGCGTGTCACCGTCCTGGCCCTGCCGGCCTCTCCGTTGCTCACGACTCCAGTCGCACTCAAGTCGGTCGGGCCGACTGCGTTCGGCTACAATCTTCCTTACAAATCTTTTCGATCCGCTTAGAAGCTCAGGTCACCTTTGTTGTGTTCTGCAGCGCGGCCCTGATCCGCGCGTTGTACCAACGGACAATGCTCGAAGCGGGAGGTCCTTTGCTAGCATGCGGCTCGCTTATGGACACTTCGAGTCTGCGAACGACCTTCAAACCGCGCCTGAAGCAGGATGAGAAGAGCGCCCGAGACCCGGCGGCGTCCGCTCGAGGCCGCGATCTGGTGTGTGATCGAATGCGGATACGCTAACACCACCGGTTCGGAGATCGCGGAGCGCGCGGGACTGTCGCGGGGGGCTCAGCTCTATCACTTTCCGACCAAAGAGGAATCATTCGCCAAGGCAGTCGAGCATCTGGGGAACTGATGTTCAACGAGCTGCGACAAAAGGTGGAGCAGCTTCCGGTCGGGACCGGCGTTCCCTCGCGATCGATCTCATTTGGGAAAGCGTTAATGGCCCGCTTTACCGGGCGTGGCTCGAACTGGTGATCGCCAGCCGCACCTACGCCTACCTCCGCGATTCGATCCGCGCCGTCAATACTCGTCTCACCGAATCCTTGGAGAAAACGTTGAGCGGTCTGTTCGTGCCTTCCACTTCGAACGTTCCGGACCTGGATCGCTTTCCAGTTATGCTCTTCCTCATGTTCCAAGGATTGGCGATCGGCGCCGAAGCGCGTGAAAAAAGGGTCATCGAACAGGTTCTGGCCGCGGCCAAGGACATCTGCGGGGTACTGTTCACTCCTCGACCGGCGGGGTAGCTCCGGAACTCAGTCCCGGGTGCACGATCGGATCCGCCGGGGACGATCTAATCTTCATCGCGACCATTTTTCTCAGTAGCTGAGTACGGATTTCGGTGATGTCGAACAGATGGGGCTCGGCGCGCGCGTGGTGAATTTCTGCTGCGGTCAAGGGCTGGAAATCCGCCGGCACCCGGCCTTTGCTGAAGGTCTCGAGAATCCAGTTCATCACCAGTGCTGTATCGGCGTCATCGAGCATCGATTGGGAAACCCCTGGCACCCGGATCAGATATTCGCGTCCTCCCGGTACTCTGAGAAAATCCGCCGCGTTGATGAGCGGCGGCGCGGTACCCGCGACGCCTTCACCGTTGGAGCGGTGACAACCCCAGCAGTTCAAGGTGTATATGTTCTGCGGCGACTCTGCGCACGCCGGCGTCACGGCCGCGAAAACCAGCAGCATGGTAACGGCGCCGAGAAAGCTTCCGATCATTGACTGCCAGAGCTCGCGCTAGCGCCTTGGTCGAGCAACGCGAGCAGTTTCTCGCGTTCGTGGAAGACGTCGGTCGCCGTCAGCCGGCTGGCGCGAGCCGTTTTGAATTCCGTCCGTGTGAACGGTTCGAAATTCCGGGGAAGGGTGCCGGCGTTGAGCGTTCTGAGCACATAGTTAATGGCCTCGGCCAAATCGCTATTACTCAGATCAGCAGCCGGCGGCATAAATCCCTCATAGACGGCACCGCCCGATTTGATCGCGCCGTCCATTCCGAAGAGCAGCAGGTGAATCAGGAAGGCTCGTCCCTGTGGAACCCGGGCGTAGACACCAATCGTATCCTTGAGCGGCGGATATATTCCAGGAACTCCACTCCCGGTCGCCTGATGACACACGGCACAGCGCTGCTGGAACGCCGGCGGCGCCTGAGCGCGCGCCGGAGCAACGGCCAGCAGCGGGAAAACCCAGACGACCAGAAGTGATCCGGCGCGCAACGCGTCACTTGACCCCGACGATTTCGGCGGTCGAGCAGTGATAGACCATCGTCGGAGCACCAAAGCACCAGATAAGGTCGCTGTCGAGTTGCGTCCGGTACAGAGGCATCTCGCCCACGGTGTTGGTACACAGGCACCGTCCGCAGGGGTTCTTGCCGCAGCAGTCTCGGTAGCTCACGATGTAGTCTTTGCCGTCCGCCGGATGCCGGCAGGTGCCGACCCACGAAGTCGGCGACGGCGTTGCCCCAGGCGGACAATCGTGCGAACCGCCACCACAGCAGCTGCACAGGTAGCCATCGATCGCACAGTATTTCCAATAGTCGCACGTGTGATCGTCCTTGGGATTCGGCTTGGGCGTAGCTTGCGCCGCGGGCGACGCAACCGGGCTCTCGGCAGCGGCGCGATCCACGGGCAGGAGCGGAATGATCATTCCCCCCGCGATCAGCCTGCCCAGGCGCGCGATGAAGCTGCGGCGCGAGGAGCGCTGCGCGACCACGCGGGTCAGCCCTTCCACTATCTTATCCATCCTAGTTCCCGTCTCGCGCCCCGTTAGGAGCCGCCGCAGGTTCGTGCCCGGCCCGCAAGTAATCCTGAATGGACGCGACACCCATCTGCTTGGCCTGGATTATGCTCTCAAGATGCTCCCGAGTGTTAACCAGACCCTTGGCGCGGATGCGTCCTTCCTCGTCGATCAGCACTGCGTAGGGAAGCTTGCTCACTCGGTAGGTCATCCCGAGTTCGCTCGACAGCACCATCGGAAATGATTCCAGCCGATGGCGGCGGACAAACTCTTGCTGAGCGGCTTCCTCACCATCGCTCGTAAAGACCACGCGCAGCCACCGCATCTCGCTCGCGGCCATCGATCTGACGATCGGCAACAGCTTCTTGCACACCGGACAGGACGGCGACACGAACATCAGCATGGTGCTGAGACCATTGGCGCTCGGGCCACCGATAGTCACCGCGTCCGTATTCAGTGCGTGGAGATCGAAGATGGGCGCGGCATCGCCGACTTTCGGTCCCTTGTCGATCGTGAGCGCACCCATCGGCGCGATTCTTTCGTGCAGCACTCCAATCTGTCGTGCGAGCGCCAGCACCGTCGCCGCCAGGATGACCACGACGATCCACAGCACTATCTGCGAGATCGCAAGCGCATCATGCATCGCGCGTCCCCAAAACCGCGATCGTGGGCGCCGTAGCAAGCAGGTAATTCGCCGCTGCGTAGAGAATCACCAGCGCGGTCGCCGCGGCCGCGATCGTCAGATAGTCGAGCGATGCCAGCGGGCGCGCGTCGACGGGAGTAAAGGTGGCGAGCACCAGGAGGGCGAGCAGGCCGTTGCGCGCGACCAACCATCCGCTGAGCGGCTGACGCAGCAACGGTCCGAAGCATCCGCAATCGAGCTCGCGTCGGCCGCGCGCCAGGTTGAGCGCGATCGCACCGGTGAACGCCGCAATCAGGGAAAGCAGCAGAAGCGCGGCGGCAGCGCGCGTCGCGGCCACTACCAACCCAATCGCGCCCGCCAGCTCGAGCGCGGGTACGATCCAACCGAGCGCGACCGCCATCGCCTCGGGCACCAGCCGATAGCTCTCAACTGCGGCGCGAAATTCGGTCGGCTGCGAGAACTTCAGCGCCGCCGAGCCGAGGAAAACGGTGGCGGTGACGGCGCACGCAATAGCGACAATGGTCGGATCGAGACTCATCACCAGTTAAGGACCGGATACCAGGAACGACGTCCCGATATCCTTATACACGCCGAGGTACTTCCCCTCGGGGGCCGTATAGCTTTCGATCTGGCTTTGCATGAGCGCAAGGCTCTCGAGAATCGGATTGGGCCCCCGGCTCACCCGAATCGAATAGCCCTCGGTCTTGAGCGGGATGCGGCCGACCCGGGTCTTGCGCGCGCTGTCGAAGACCCACACTTCCTTGCCCGGATGTTTGTGGGTCCACTCACCACCCTGATGCATGAGCACGTACAGCTGGTCGCCTTTCTCGCTCGCGGCGATCGTGAGCCATCCGCCGGGACGCCAGTTAGCCTTGCGATCTTCCTCGGTGGTAAGCGGCCACTCGCTTTCGCCCTGCGCAGTGTCGCCCGACAAATCCACCGGGTAGAGGGTGCCGTGATAGGACGGGAAGTACGCGGTCGCGCCGACCACGATCGGCTGATCGAACACCGGATCCTTATTGGGATCGAAAAACGGCTTCGATTGCTTGCGGCTTTCGACCTTGCCCGACTCGTCGAGGTGGACCGTCAGCAGCGACCCGTCGGGGCACATCGACGCGAATTTGCGGTCACCGGCGATTAGCACCTGCACGCAGCCGCCGGTTTCGATTTCACCGACGAACTTGCGCGCCTTCAGGTCGACCACGCTGACCGAGGTGGACGGAGTCAGATTTGCGATCATCAGGAACCGGCCGTCGGGAGTGAGGCCGGTGGTGTTGATCTTGGGAACGATCAGGATTCGTTTCGGCGGGATGTGAATTTCACTTTTGTAAAGCAGCGTGCTCGCATCGAAGATCGAGACCGCATCACTGCGCGTCCCATGCCAGGCGCGCGAATAGAAGGTATCGACCATGTACATCTCGCGATGGTCGGGCGAGTACTCGAAATTGCTGTAGTAGCCGCCGTTGACCTGCCCGAGCAGCTTCTCCGCATCGAGGTCGACGATGTGCACCTTGCTGACCGAGGGCGCGGGGAACACCGAGTCCAGAATGAAGGCCCAGTGTGGCTGCGGAGCACCTAGCGTAAAGGAGGTCATCTGATCGGGCGGAAGTTGCGCGCGCGCCGCCCCGGAAGCCACGCTGACACACATGAGCAGGGCGACGATGCCGGTTCGCTTGACCATCGAGCGCAGACCTCCGAGCCTAGGCTGATTAGTACGCGCCGTGGCAGACAGTCAAGCTGAACGCGGGCAATCGCGGGTCGAAGTGGTCGGCGCGGTCACTTTGGCGAGGGGAAACCGGAAAGGTGCAAGCCTTCGCAAGTTTCTCGGGCAGAGCCCCGCACCTTTGTGGCATGCGTCTCCCGCGTCCAGCGCCCAACTCGCCAATACTGTTGCGCGCTTCGCGCGCCCTATCCGGGGCAACCTAGCGGCCGTCGCGGGGAGATTCCGTCGCGCGCTCCACTTCCATCAGCGCCGCGATCATCTCGTCGGCTTCCGCCGGGTCGATTTTGCCCTCCTTGACCCCGTTCAGAATGTCCATGATGTCGCCGCGGTTCGCGGCACGCGTGAACGGGCGCGTGTGGGAAGCCGATTCGGATGACGGCTGGCGCGCGGCTTCGCCTTTGGCGGCCTGCGCGCGCGCTTCGCGGACCACGGCGCGAATCGAATCGCGCATCTGCAGAGCGGCATCACGAATTCGATCGCGCACTTCGTCACGTCCCGCACGGGTGCGGCCGCGGCCCTCCCGCGCCGCGCGGCGGATAATTTCCGCGAGGCGGCGGCCGAACTCTTCGATGCTGGATGCTATGTCGCGCGGGAGCTTCTCGCCCAGGTCACCAAAGGCGCGCTCGGCCTCCGCCATAGCTTCGCGAATGCTGCGGGTCGCCTCCTCGGCGGCGTTGCGTATAAAGCTGCCCGACCACATGCCGCCGCCGGCGACGAACTGGCCTGCCGCGCCCAGAATCGAGTTCACGAACTCCGGGATCTTTTCTCCGAATTCCTCCGAGAAAATCTCGCCCAGCTCATCGAACGCCCGGAAGTGACGCGCGTAGTGCGCTCCGCGCCCGCAGTAGTCGCGCTCGCGGGCCCCGGCCTGCGCAAAAATGATGTCGGCGTGCCGCGTCTCCAGCGCCATACGCGTGCGCTCCTCGGGCGCTTTGTCCGCGCCCAGAGTCCCTTGAACCCGGTTGCGATCGGTACGCTTGAGATTTGCGGTGTCGAGTCCAAACACCCGCACGCGGCCCCATCCCGACATGGCAGTCACGTCGAGTGACGCCGCCGCATCGACCTCGACCGAGATACGCCCGCGGCATTGAGCGCCCCAGAACTTTCCCGCCGGAAACGGGCCACGCATATCTAGCGCCCCGCCCACCTCCGGCAATTCGACGCCACCGCCGACGCCGCTTACCAGCGCGTGGCCGCCGATGGTTGCGATCTTCACGTCGCCGCCGGCGCCGAGCACCACCGCACGACCCCCCACCCGGCCCGCTCGTACGTTGCCTACCGCGTCCATGATGCGGGCCTTGCCGCCGACGTTTTCCACGTCGATTTCGCCTACCCGCTCGGCGTAAAGTCTGCCGCCGACCGACTCGGCCCGCAGCGCGCCGGCGACTTTCTCGACGAAGGCGTGACCGCCGATCTTTTCAATGACCGCGGCAAGCTCTATTTCCACGGCCTCGAAGCTGCCGGCCACTCGGTGCAGCGACACCGACCGGGCGCGCTCGACTCGCAGCGTCCCCGCGATTTCGCCACCCTCCACCACGCCAACCCGTTCGAGGCGTGCATTGCCGGCGATTCGATTGCGAAGCGTGAGCGCGCCAATGCGCCGGATGCGGGCGTTACCCGCGATGCGACCCAGCACGATGGGAGCGGTTATATCCTCGAGGTCGAGCTGCCCGGCACACTCAGAGACTTCCACCGCAACCCCGGCAGGTAGATGGATGGTGGCATTCGCAAGCAGCGCGATATCCGCGCGCGCACCGTCACGTTGGACGCGGGGTTCGAGGCTGCATTCGATCTCGACCGGTGCCTGGCTTCCACCCACCAGCGTCAGATTCCCGTCGGCGCGAGAAATCTGCAGTGATTCAATTCCATCGAGGCTGACTTCACTCATGTTCGGTTCCTCCAGAAATGACTAATCGGCCTGGCGGCCGCCGCCGAGCGCATCGCGCGCCTGCTCGGGGGTTATTTTGCCGGCTTTCAGATCTTCAAGAATTTTTCGTCGCTGGCTTGTAGCCTCCTCAGGGGAGCCCGGCTCGGTAGAGGACGGTCGCACCTGGTAGCCGAGGGCGGCGACGACCTCGTCGAGGCGCGCACGCACGGTGGGGTAGGAGATGCCCAGTTCACGCTCGACGTCGCGAATCACCCCGCGGTTCTTGAGAAACACCTCGACAAAATCGAGCTGTGCCGGAGCCAGCCGCAACAGAGCCGGAAGGGCGAATTCGCCCTTGATTGCGATGGTGCAAGAGGGACAGTCGAGTTCGGCTACCGAGAGATTACCCTGACACGAAGGACACTTAAGAAGCATCGGCCGCATATGGCAGAATCTTTGCTCAGAAAGTTCATATTGTCAAGTCTATAATTGAAAATATTAATTATCGATTAAAGATTTATAATAATGTACACAGATACAATTGGAGCGAAAGTCCTTGTCAGACCGGTTCCATAGGAAAGCACCTCCTTTTAATTCCGGAGCGTGAGCCGCCGAATGATGGGTCAGTTCGAATTGAACAGGGTCAGGCGCTCTTTCACCACTTCAAACACCCTCTGGTAGGCTGCCGGCATTATTTTATAGGGCGCCACCTCGTCGGGGTCCTTGCTCAATCCTTCCTCCACCCCCCTGCGCCAGGCCAGCCGCAATTCGGTGTTGACGTGCACGATAGTCATGCCGGCCTTGATGGCAGAGACGAAATCCTTATTCGCGGTGCCTGAGCCGCCGTGCAGGGTCATAAACCTTCCCACCGCACTCTTGATCGCACCGATGCGCGCCACATCGAGATGCTTGTGCGCCTGGCCGGAGACCATCTCGCGCAAGAGACCGTGCATGTTACCGACCGCGGGCGCGACTACGTCGATGCCGGTTTCCTCGGCAAACTGACGAGCCTCCTCGGGGTCAGTCAGGTGCAGTGATTCTTCGGGACGCTTCTCCAAAATCGCGGACGAGGAGCCGATGTAGCCGATCTCGCCCTCGACCAGGATTTCCGGGCGGATTGACTTAGCAATCTCCACCGCTTGCTTCGACTGTTTCAGGTTCTCTTCGAGCGGTAGCTTCGATGCGTCGAAAATCACCTCGTCGTAGCCGGCTTCGGCCACTTCCCTGACCTTCTCCAGCGAATGGGTGTGGTCGGCATTGAGAAAGATCGGAAACGGCGACTCATCGCGGAGACTGCGGACGATGGCCGCGGCAGTGCGGGTGCCGATGAATTCCCGCTCACCCTCCGACACCCCGACCAGCACGGGAAGCTTCAGTTCTCGGGCCGCGTCGACTATGGCCCGTAGCACGGTCAAATCGGAGGTATTGAAGTGGCCGATCGCGACGTTTCGTTTGTCGGCCTCGGTCAAAGCTTCTCGTAACGATTGCATGACTCCACCTCGCAACCAAACGCAATGACGTACTAGTGAGTCCTAGCGCCGGGGCACCGGTCAGTCCACTTGCGCCACCCGAATATATGCTCACAAATGTTTCAGTCGCGTGGACGAACCGATACGAAGCGATTGCCGCGCTCATAGAACCGCCACCGCTTGAGCGCCCAATCGCCGGCGTAGTCGACGTTGATGCGCACCGAGCGGCCTACCTTGATAGCCCTGGTGTCGGCCTCTTCGAGGAACAGGCGCGCGCCGCACAGATCCTCGCCGTACAGCGCGCCGGTAATTCCCATCGCCATCGTCAATTTCCCGGGGCCGTTGGTCAAGTTGCGCGAGTCCGGCGCTAAGCTGCGCCGCTCGGCCATCAGGGCCAGGCCGCGCACCGGCTCCAGGGCTCTGATCAGGACCGCGTGTGGCTCCTGCTCGCGCGCCACCACCAGGTTAAGCGCCCAACTGATGCCGTACAGGAGATAGATGTAGGCATGGCCGGCTGGACCAAACATCGTCGCTGTGCGTTTGGTCAAGCCGCGCGAGCTATGCGCCGCGAGGTCTAGCGGACCCCGGTAAGCTTCAGCTTCGACGATGCGCCCCGCGGTCTCACCCTCGCAAGCGCTGTGCACCAGGATCTTGCCGATACACTCGCGGGCCACCGTCAGCACCGGACGCGCATAGAAATCGCGCCGCAACTTACGGCCGTTGCTCCTGGTCGATTGTGATGGCGCGCTCACCAGCTGCCCCATGACCCCACCGACGAGGCCTCGGTGCGCAGCCAAACTAGCGACTGGCTTAGGTGCAGAAAAGAGTCGCCGTCAAATTTGCCCCTGGCCGTTCCCCGGTCGCGACCTCGGCGATTGTGGGTGGACAAGGGTTTAGCGTTGCGGGAGGCTCATGGGAGGAATTCCTGAACCGAGTCGAGCTTTTTACCAGCAGCACCACCGATCCGGGTGGCGGAGGGATGTAGTCCCAGTCCTCAGAGCGAGATGTTTCAGATGATCGTGCTCAAAATCAACGGAATCGAAAAAAACTTCACCGGCGATCCGCAGATGCCGCTGCTCTGGTATTTGCGCGACGAACTCGCCCTGTATGGCGCGAAGTTCGGATGTGGAATGGGTCTCTGCGGTGCGTGCACGGTTCATCGCAGCGGCAAGGCGATTCGTTCCTGCGTTACCCCGATGAGCGCGGCGGCCGGCGCGGAAATCACGACCATTGAAGGAATCTCGAGCCGCGGGCTTCATCCGGTACAGAAATCCTGGATGCGACTCAACGTCCCGCAATGCGGCTACTGCCAGGCCGGCCAAATCATGCAGGCCATTTCCCTGCTCAGCACCAATCGCAAGCCGACCGATGCCGATATCGACGGGGCGATGGCGGGAAACATCTGCCGCTGCGGGACCTATCAGCGCATCCGCGCCGCGATCAAGGCCGCGGCCGAGGAAAGCGCATGACGACGATAGCCAATTTGAGCCGCCGCCGGTTCCTGCGCGGGATGTTTTCGACGGGCGCCCTGGTCCTCGGCGTATCGTTTGCCCCGGACCTGTTGCTCGCGCAAACCGGCGAGCGAAAACGCCGCACCGGGGCGGCGGTCCTCCAACCCAATCTCTTCGTCGCGATTGAAACGGACGGCACCGTGCGAATCGTAGCCCATCGCTCGGAGATGGGCACCGGAATTCGTACCTCGCTTCCGTTGGTGCTCGCCGACGAGCTGGACGCCGACTGGAGCCGCGTCAAGATCGACCAGGCAATCGGAGATGCGCGGTATGGCTCGCAAGACACCGACGGATCGCATTCGATCCGCAGCTTTTTCGACACCATGCGCGAGTGTGGCGCTACGGCACGCCTGATGCTGATTCGTGCGGCGGCCGCGCAGTGGAAGGTGCCCGCCAACCAATGCCAGGCGCACCAACATACCATCCTGCATCAGCCCAGCGGACGCGCCATGGGCTACGGCGCGCTGGTCGCCACGGCGGCTCGACTGCCTGTCCCGGAAAGTAGCGAGCTTGTTTTCAAGCCGGCCTCGGAATGGCGCTACATCGGAAAGTGGATGCCGGGCTACGACCTGCGCGCCATTTGCGAGGGGGAGCCCGTCTTCGGCATGGACGCGCACGTTGACGGAATGCTGTACGCGGCGGTACGGCGGCCCCCGGTACTCGGGGGCAAAGTGAAATCGCTCGATGACCGCGGGTCGCTGCAGGTGGGTGGAGTACGACAAACGGTCCCAATTCCCTCCTTCAAACCGCCTTGCGGATTTCAACCGTTGGGCGGGGTCGCGGTGATCGCGGACAACACGTGGGCGGCCTTCCAGGGCTGCCGAAAACTCAACATCGAGTGGGAAAACGGCGTCAACCAGGACTACGATTCCGAAAAATACAAGGCCGAGTTGCGCGCGACCTCGCGCCGCCCTGGCTTCGTCGCGCGCAGCACGGGCGACGTTGATACGGAGTTCGCCAAGGCAGGTAGGCTCGTGGAAGCGGAGTACTACGTACCGCTACTTGCGCACGCATCGATGGAGCCGCCAGTAGCACTCGCCGACGTGCGCGGTGACCGGGTGACGGTGTGGGTGCCGACCCAGAATCCGCAGGCGGTGCAGAAATCTATCGCCGATCAGCTGGGGGTCGCGCCGGAAAACGTAACTTGCCACGTGACCCTGCTGGGCGGCGGATTCGGAAGAAAATCGAAGCCCGACTACGCGGTCGAAGCCGCACTGCTCTCCAAGGCGGCCGGACGGCCAATCAAGGTGGTCTGGTCGCGAGAGGACGACATCCAGTTCGGATACTACAACAGCGTGTCGGCGATGTACCTGAAAGCCGCGCTCGGCAGCAACGGGATGCCGACTGCCTGGCTCCAGCGCTCGACGTTTCCGCCGATCGCGTCGACTTTCGACGAGACCGCGGTGTATGGAGGTCCCGGTTCTCTCGGGCAGGGATGGACCGACATTCCATTCGACATCGCCAACCTGCGCGTAGAAAACGGCCCTGCGCACGCTCACGTGCGGATCGGATGGCTGCGTTCGGTTGCTAACATCTATCACGCCTTCGGGGTGCAGTCGTTTGCCGATGAGCTGGCGCATGCCGCGGGACGTGACCCGCTGGACTATATGCTCGAGTTGATTGGGCCGCCGCGCATCGTCGATCTCGGGGGGCGCTATTCGAGTTCGCTGAGGTGGGTAAAGGAAACTCTGCAACATTTGGCCCGGAACTCCGCAGCTTCCGAAAAGGCCTACCTGTTCGACACCGGCCGGTTGCGCCGGGTCCTGGAAATCGCGGCCGAGAAATCGGGATGGGGCAAACGCAGAAGCGGTGCGGGAAGCGGTTGGGGGTTGGCGGTACATCGCAGCTTCCTCACTTACGTCGCGACGGTGGTGCAGGTCGAAGTCAGCGACGCGGGAGACGTAAGAATTCCGCGGGTTGACACCGTGGTCGACGCGGGGATGGTGGTCAATCCCCAGTTTGTGCAGGCGCAGTTCGAGGGCGCCGCAGTGTTCGGCACCAGTATCGCGCGAACCGGCGAGATCACCGCGACCAATGGTGCAATCGTGCAATCCAACTTCGTCGACTATCCGGTCGCGCGCATCACCGATGCGCCTCACGAAACCAATGTTTACCTCGTGGATAGCGAGGCCCCTCCCGCCGGAGTCGGCGAACCCGGGGTGCCGCCATTTGTACCCGCACTGTGCAATGCAGTTTACGCCGCAACCGGAATTCGGGTGAGGGACCTACCGCTTGCGAAGACCAGCCTGGCCCGAAGGGCGACCAAAGCGGCCTAAGCCAGGCGCGGGACGCATCGGCACAAGCGATCCGCAGGCTCCGCCATCGCGCCACCTAGCGCTGGGCGAAGTCGCGCAGTTTCTCAAACCAGACGAGTTTGTCCTTAAACCCCGGAAAGCTGGCGTTGAGGCCGCTGGGATTGGGAAGCGCAAACACTTGCGCCGCGCCGATTCTCTCGGGCTTGGCGCCCGCGCCATCGCGCGCGGCAATCTTGAAGAAATGCCGATAGATGCTGATTCCGACGAACGCAACAATGTGCGGATGGACGCGTGCGATTTTGCTTGCCAGTACTTTCCTGCCACGCGCCATTTCCTGGGTGCTCAGCTCGGCCGCCGACCGCGTCGGGCGCTGACAGAGGTTGGTCAGCGCCAGGCCAAACTCGACCAGGCGGTCGTCCTGCTCGCAGGTGAGCGGCTCGGGAACCAGTTTCGCCGCATAGAGCAGTTTCCAGAACGGATTTCCGGGGCTGGCGAAATGATGGCCGACCTCGGCGGAGCGGAGGCTCGGATTAATTCCCACGAACAGAATTCGCGGATTGGAGATCAGGATGTCAGGCAGAGGAGGCAGACGAGTCATGGCGGAATCATTTTACCGTCGCGGGTGGATTCAACCGATTCCTGTAAGGCAAGGGAACGGAGAAACAGCCATGCCCGCGCCTTAAGAATTAGTGCGGCTGGCGCCTTCGTGCGCCGAGGAAGCGTCAGGCGAAATTTTGTTCCCCAAGGATCTGCTTTAGTCTTCGAATCACATCGCGCGTGGTTTCGATTTCACGTTCGCTGAAATTGAGTGCCAAGCGCGCGGTCCATCGTAGTTCGCCCGCCATGGCCTTTTCCATCAGCAGCTGGCCGCGGGTCGTGAGCCTTGCGAGCTTGGCGCGTCGATGGCTGGGGTTCGAGACGAACTCGATCAGGCCTGCCGCCGCGAGTTCATCCGCCATTCGCTGGACGCCCTGGCGTGCGACCGGCCGGGAACGTGCGAGCTGCGCAACGCTCTGAGGACCTTCCTCTTTGAGGCTCCGCATCAGGCTCACTTTGCCGGGCGTCTGGCCGATCACGGCGAACATCCGCTCGCCGCCCGCGTTGAGCCGGAAGTAGCAGAACAGGATGTCGCGAATCAGCAAATCGATCGCGAGCGCGCTGGGTCGTTTGCGGAGCTTCGCCATTTGACAACCGCGGTGTCACATGACAACCATAGTGTCATATGACAATCAAGATCAGTATGGCATGGCATCGGGGCCGCGTCGATTCTTGGGCTCCGATTGTCGGGCTGGCGGCGATCGCCGCTCTGACCCTGTGGCCTCCGCCCCTCGCGTTCGCCTGGGGTACCGACGATGCTGCCCTGGCCGATGAAATTGCCACGCTGCTGGCGGTCGAGTCAGGCAGCACGGTGGCCGAAGTCGGGGCCGGCCATGGCCAGATGGCAATCCGGATGGCACAGAGGGTCGGTCCCTCTGGACACGTGTACGCGAGCGAGATCGACCCGCAACGAGTCGCGGAAATCCAGCAGCGCGCGCGGGATGCAGGTCTCGACAACCTCACCGTGGTCGCGGCGACCCCGACTGACAGCGCACTGCCGGCGAGCTGCTGCGAAGCGGTCTACATGATTGGGGTCTACCATCACCTCACCGATCCCGCTGCCACCGATGCAGGCATTTTTCGCGCGCTGAAACCCGGCGGACGCCTGCTGGTGAACGATTTTCCTCCGACGCTGTGGCTTGCCTTGTTCAAGGTAAAGGGCGTCCCGGCCAATCGCGGCGGACATGGCGTACCCGATC
>JBKPEA010000003.1:0-128724 GCA_046728175.1 Thermodesulfobacteriota bacterium
ATCATGGATCGCTCAGGATCAGGGCAGCCAGTGTCCGGTGTGGAGAGCAGCTTTGGAGTCCTGCATCTCACATACCCTCAGGACCTAACTGAGTTCACGAACATGGATCTCGTTCGGGCATGTCCAAGCGGCATCCTTACGAACGTGACGACCGAGCTTAAGTACCGCGAATGGGTCATTTTTCAGTACTACAAAGTGTCGGCTACTGCGATTTGTGTTCCTCCACCTCCTCCACCACCTCCGCCTCCCCCACCTCCTCCCCCAACCCATGAGAAGGTAGTGCTGCGCGGTGTCCACTTCGCGTTCAACAAAGCAAAAATCCGCCCAGAGGATATGCCTGTACTTGATGAGGCCGCCGAGATTCTGAGAGCCCACCCGAATATGAGAGTGGAGGTAAACGGCTACACTGACGCGATCGGCTCCGAAGCATACAACCTGCGTCTTTCCGAGCGTCGTGCCGAGGCGGTAGTGGCATATCTGGAGAGCAAGGGTATTGCTCGAGATCGCCTGATTCCCGAGGGCTTCGGCAAGACCAACTTTGTGGCAACCAACAAGACTGCCGAAGGTAGAGCGCAGAATCGTAGAGTCGAACTGGTTCCGGTGGGTCAGTGAGTAGAGGCGAGCATCTTCGTTCCAAAGGAGGAAACGGCTAATGAAGAATTCTCTCGTGAAAACGACCACAATGGTCCTCGGCCTGTGCGTCATGCTCTCCGGCTGCGTTTGGCTCAGATCGAGCGCTATCAGCAACCGTGCGGGGAGCGGTGGTCAGACCGTGCGGGTATCGACGGGCGACTACGGCATACTTCACCTCACTACGCCGGACGGTATAACCGAGGCCGCCAACTCGCAGCTTGTCTCACAGTGCCAGGGCAAGCTAACCAACGCACAGACCCAGCTCGCGATGCGCGAGTGGATTCTAATCCAGTGGTACACGGTTAACTCCACCGCTGTGTGCCAGTAGAGCGAGCGCCGTAAGGCCGTTTGGCCGATGGGCCGCGGTGCAGCGAAAGATCTGCGTGGCACGACGCGCGGACAGACATGCCAGCCTATGCTCCTTCGTGTCAGTAGCTGCAAGCCGCGGCGAGATCCCGCGTTGGCCCGTCCAACCCAATGGGTTCGGCTAATTCTGGCGAGCTGAGTCAGTCATTCACCCTTACCGAAGGCGGTCCGGGGGCCGCGATCATGAAGCGGCTGCACCTGGTCCGTCAGGAACGGGGAGCAAATACCGGGCGCACTGCACTGATCCTGATGGCGCTTACCTAGGTGCCACTGTTGGTGCTTTGCCTCCTTGAGGGGCTCGCGGTAGGCGGAGTGAAGATTCCCTTCCTTTACGATATTGCGGCCGACACTCGTTCCTCATTGCGGTGCCGGTGCTCGTCCTGGCGAACGTTCCGATTGGCCTTCGCTTGGGAGGAATAATGAGGCATTTCATCAGCGCGCATCCGGATGACGAGCTAGGGACATTCGACAAGATTCTGGTCGAATTCCTTGCGGTTTCGCGATTCGCACGGGGGGAAATGATCGTTTTAATCACAACCTGCCTGGCAACCCATAACGCACTTTCCGGGTCGTCCTCTCAAACCGTCAGCTGGTTTCCGGCGAATCCCGGTGAGGGACTGACACCGGTCGGCTACTGGTACGCGTTGGTGGCACTGCCGATTTTGCAGTTCTTGATCTTCCGTTGGATTTACCGGATGGCGGTTTGGACAGGGTTTCTGTGGAAAGTGGCCGGCTGGACCTTCGCCTTACGCCGACTCATCCCGACGCGGCCGGCGGCCTCGGGTTCCTCGGTAAAGCGCTGATTCCATTCGGCACCGTTTTGTTCGCCCCAAGCGCGGTGGTCTCCAGCCAGATCACGGCGCGCATCCTGTTCACGGGCGCGAGACTCGGCCCCTACATCTGGAGTTTGTTCGTGCTTGCGCTGGGCGTTTTTTCCGGACCGCTGCTGATTTCGTACCCAAATTAGCCACGCTCAAACAAAGAGGGCTGATGGACTATGGGACGCTCGGAAGTTGTACACGCAGGCTTTTCACCGAAGATGGGTAGGGAAGACCGAGCCGGCCAACCCGCCGCTGCTAGGGACCGACGACATTCAATCTCTCGCCGATCTTGGCAAATAGTTTCGGAATTATCAGGACCATGAGAATTGTGCCGGTGGAGTTTAGTGACTTCATTGCGTTCGTGTTCCCAGGCCTGATTCCAGCTCTGCTGCTGGCGGCTAAGGTGATGCCCCTGGGCGAGATCGTAAAGGTTCTTCTTAGACTGATCGCGTGAATCCTGACCCAAAGTGTCAATCCGGGAGGTTGCGAATGTCGTTAACATTCGACGACCTTTGGCTTGTGTGAGCGATCGATACTATTGCTGGAGTGTCCAACGGGCTCGGGCTGCCGCATGACACCATATCAGCTCGCCTAGGAGCGCTCGCGTGGTTGACTAGCATCTTTGTGCGGGGAACGGACGCACGCACCGATCTAGGGGTGTACGCGGAAGTTTGAAGAGGACCCCATGGGCGAGGTGTTTCTGTTCTACGAGTACCTTCGCGGCGACAAGGGAGCCGGCGTGGGCGCGAGCCACCAGACCGGATGGTCCGGCGTCATCGCTCGGATGATGCATCTGTTTGCGACCACCACCAGTGAGCAGGATCTCGGCAAGGTCGCCGGTTTCGCCAAGGCAAAGCGGCCACAGGTTGGCGGCTTTGCAGCTGCTCGCAGTTTCGAAGGCTGACATGCGGCGGCCGCAGTATCCTTCCCTTTATCAGATCAACACGCGCGTCTGGCTAAACGAGCTCCCATTAAGCCTCCGCTGACGGGCCACGCTCGACGACATCGGGACCACGAACTCGATCGCTTGCCGAAATGGGTTTCGATTGGCTCTGGTTTCTGAGCGTCTGGCAGACCGGAGAAGCGGGAAGGCGCATCTCCCGCGAGAACCAGGAGTGGCGCCAAGAGTTCATGCAGACCCTCACGGACCTCCGGGGCGAAGACATCGTGGGGTCGGGGTTTGCCATCGCAGCCTATACGACCGTCCATGAGCAGCTTGGAGGTGACGCGGCACTGCAGCGTCTACGCGATCGGCTTCACCAACGCGGCCTGCGTTTGATGCTCGACTTTGTGCCAAATCATACCGGGCTAGATTATCTGGGTTGAGTCACACCCCGAATACTACATTCATGGAACCGAACTCGATCTGCAGCGGGCGCCTCGAAACTATACTTGGGTCCGGCGGAAGCAACGGTGAGGTAGTCCTCGCGCACGGTCGCGACCCTTACTTTCCGGGCTGGTCGGATACCGTGCAACTCAACTACCGCAATCCGGCCACCCAGGAGGCGATGGTCGCCGAGCTCGTCAGGATCGCCGAGCGATGTGATGGCGTACGCTGCGACATGGCCATGCTGGTGCTGCCCGAAGTGTTCGAGCGAACCTGAGGCATTGCTTGTGAGCCCTTCTGGGCGGAGGCAACGCGGCGAGTGCGGGAACGGAACCCGGAGTTCTGCTTTATGGCCGAGGTCTACTGGAATGGAGGCTCCAGCAGCAAGGATTCGATTTTACCTATGACAAACGATTGTACGACCGGCTGCGCGCCGGTCAGGCTCGAGGGTACGAGAGCACCTCTATGCCGGGCTTGATTACCAGAATAAACTGGCCGGCTTTCTGGAAAACCATGACGAGCCGTGCGCGGCAGCAATCTTTGCGCCAGACGTTCATGAGGCCGCGGCGGTAATAACGTTTCTATCTCCCGGGCTGCGTTCCTTTCACCAGAGACAATTCCGGAGTCGGCGCAAGCGCATCTCACCCCATCTGGGGCGACCTCCGGTGGAACCTGTCGACGAACAATTGGCAGGATTTTACAAGAAGTTGCTTGGCGTGCTGCGCGAGCCGGTTGTGCGCGAGGGCACATGGCACCTGCTTGAGTGCATCCCCGCCTGGGAGGGCAACTGGACATGGGACTGTTTCCTCGCGTTCGCTTGGGAGAACGAAAAAGGTGAGCGGTGTTTGGTCGCAGTGAATTTTGCGGCGAACCAGAGCCAGTGCTATGTCCGACTGCCATTTGGGAATCTCGCCGGTATTCAATGGTGACTTCAAGATCGGCTGGAGGGATCCCTCTATGAACGAGATGGAGCGGATCTGCATTCCCGGGGGTTGTATCTGGACGCCCGACCTTGGCAAGCATCGGTTTCCGTGCTCGCGAGATCCTAATCTGAGTCTTAACCAGGCCGGGCGCCTTCCACATTGGCCTGAGCGACCCACTGAGGGTAATTCGATGTCTTTAGCCAAAAAATGTCAGGCTCGAGGGCAATGACTTCTTCGCGTTCCAAAGCGATCGGCTGAAAACTTTAAGTCCACAAGAATAGTCTCAGGCTTGACCTTTGATGTGGATAGTGCTTTCAGGATATGCGAAGTTGACGAGTCCGGGAATTAACACTTCGTGGTCCTAGGCTCCATGCCTGAGCGATTTCCCTTGCGAAGGACAATTGATAAGGAAGGGCACAGTAGATGGTTCGATCTCCGAGACAATACTAGCGGAAAATTTCAACCATTGGATTACGCGCAGATAGAGTAACAGTCGAGAGCCGAACTAGAGGAGATTTCCAATATGTCACGCGAACATGCTGTTTTGCGGCTAATAAGTAGTTCCATCTTACGACTGGTCATTGTGACATTCGCGATCTCTGTTGGGGTTACCAGCGCAAGCGCCCAGAACGGTGCTCCATACATCTATCCCTCGAAAGGGCAGACCCCGGAGCAGCAAAACAAGGATCGATATGAATGTAGTCAGTGGGCCATAAGTCAGAGCGGATTCGATCCCAGTAGACCTCCGACGACTTCCTCGAATGCGCAGCAACCTCAGGGTCAAGCAGTTCGCGGGGCGGGCCGCGGTGCGGCCGCCGGCGCGATTGGCGGAGCAATTGCCGGCGATGCGGGTACTGGCGCCGCCGCCGGTGCGGCAATCGGGGGGGCGGCTGGTGGAATCCGCCGCCGCCGAGCAAAGAAGGAGGCGCAGCAACAACAGGCAGAAGCTCAAGCGGCAGCGGCCAGCGGTCAAGATGCATACAATCGAGCGTTTGCGACTTGCCTACAAGGGCGCGGCTATACAGTCAATTGAGTGCGGCGAGTCAGGCAACTTACGCTAAGCGACCGGGTTCGCGAACACGGATTTCATTGAGGGCGGCCAGACGCAAGGGCCCAGTTGCCGCAGCGCTTTGCATTAAACTGACAATACGCCTGTCGAGCATTACTTTAAAGGATCTGAAAGACACTGGCACTTCGCGAACTGCTTTCCACCCATCAATTTTTAAGCAGGTACGTGCTCAAGTTCGGCTTTTAGATCCAACGTACGTTGCCGAGCAGCCTAGGGGCGCAAATGCCGAGGTGGCGTGGAGAACGCGAGGATGCTGAAAACTCTGTTGGCAAGGCGCAGCATCCTCGCTCTCGTGGATTCGTCAGCTATACTTGCGCTCGGTCCACCACGGGAAATACGCGGGCATCCCGGTCGATACGCGATCCGGGAAATTTGGCGCTCGTTTCTCCAGAAATGACATGACCCCCTCGCGGGCGTCGGCCGATGAGCCGCGCGCGTAGATGCCGCGGCTGTCGATCTTGTGTCCCTCCATCGGATGGTCCGCGCCAAGCATTTTCCAGAACATCTGGCGGATCAGGGCGACTGAGATCTGCGAGGTGTTGTCTGCGATCTCACGGGCCAACGCGCGGGCTGCCGGAAGCAGTTCGTCGGACTTATAAAGTTTTTTCACCAGTCCACCTTCGAGCGCTTCCTGTGCGGAAAACACGCGCCCGCTGAAGGACCATTCGAGGGCCTGCGATATTCCGACGATGCGTGGCAGAAACCAGCTTGAACACGCTTCCGGAATCAGGCCGCGGCGCGCGAACACGAAGCCGAACCGCGCGTTCTCCGAGGCGAGCCGGACGTCCATCGCAAGCTGCATGGTTACGCCCACGCCTACGGCCGGACCGTTCACAGCTGCGATGACCGGTTTCAGACAGTCGAAGATGCGCAGCGTCAGCAGGCCGCCGCCGTCGCGAATTGATTCGTGGCTCCAATCGACGGTGCCATCGGGCTTTAGGTGGGGTTTGCGATCCGGGCGATCTTCGCGAGCTTCGTAGTTGAAGGTGTTGGCTCCGGCCGACAGGTCGGCACCGGCGCAGAAGCCGCGCCCCGCTCCGGTCACGATGATCGCGCGCACCTTGTCGTCCGCGTCGGCCCGGCCAAACGCATCGATCATCTCATTCATCATCTCGCCGGTGAAGGCGTTGAGCTTCTCGGGGCGATTGAGAGTGATGGTCAGGATATTCTCCGCGACCTCATAGAGGATGGTTTGATAAGGCATCGATGATTCTCTCCCGAAGCGGACTCTATCACGTCCGCCGTTACCGTTAACTCTTGCGCTTCTGCTAGATTTGCCCTTTTGTTAAACGCCCGTTTAGCTCGTATCAAGGACTCTGCGGAAGCAAAGGAGAACCACCGTGGATTTCGAAATTCCCGCCGATATCAAGGCCTACCTGAAGGAACTCGACGCCTTCATCGAAAAGGAAATCAAACCGCTTGAACGCGAGAACGACAACATCCGCTTCTTCGACCACCGCCGCGAGTATGCGCGCACCGATTTCGAGCGCGACGGGCTTCCCCGCCACGAATGGGAGGCGCTGCTGGTCGAGATGCGCAGGCGCGCCGACAAGGCCGGGCACTGGCGCTACGCCCTGCCCAAGGAATACGGGGGCAAGGACGGAACCAACCTGGGAATGGCAATCATCCGCGAATACCTGGCCGCGAAGGGACTCGGCCTGCACAACGATCTGCAAAACGAAAGCTCGATCGTCGGCAACCTGCCGACCGTGCTGATGTTTCGCGACTTCGGCACCGAGGAGCAAAAGAAGAAGTTCATCCCCGGAATCCTGGATGGCTCGATTCGAATCGCTTTCGGACTGACCGAGCCGAATCACGGTTCGGACGCGACCTGGATGGAAACGCGCGCGACCCGCGACGGCGATGGGTGGCGAATCAACGGCGCCAAAATGTGGAACACCGGACTGCACGTGGCGACCCACGATTTCATTTTCGCGCGCACCTCGGGCAAGGACGGGAGTCCGCGCGGCATCACCTGTTTCATCGTTCCGACCAAGAGCGAGGGCTTCAAGATCGAAGAGTATCTGTGGACCTTCAACATGCCGACCGACCATCCGCGCGTGTCGTTCAAGGACATCTACGTGCCCGCGGGCGAGCATCTGGGCGATCCGGAAAACGGACTTGCGGTCGCGCAGCATTTCGTCCACGAAAACCGGATCCGGCAGGCCGCCTCGTCGCTAGGCGCCGCGCAATTCTGCATCAACGAGTCGGTGAAGTACGCCAAGGAGCGCAAGCCGTTTGGCAAGGCACTCGCGGTCAACCAGGCGATTCAGTGGCCGCTGGTCGAGCTGCATACCGAAGCCGAGATGCTACGGACGCTGATCCATAAGACCGCGTGGCAGATGGACCAGATGCCGAAGCCCGAGGTGGCGCTCAAAATCTCGGACAAGGTGGCGATGTGCAACTACCGGGCGAACCGGCTGGTGTGTAATGCGGCTGACCGTGCGATGCAGGTGCACGGCGCGATCGGATATTCGCGCCACAAGCCCTTCGAGCACATCTTCAGGCATCATCGTCGCTATCGAATTACCGAAGGCTCCGAGGAAATCCAGATGCGGCGGGTGGCGCAGTACCTGTTCGGGTTCTTCAAAGACGGACGGGTCCCTGCGGAGGGTTGAGCACCTCCGCGAAGGAGCAATCAACGATCATCGATGGGTAACGATTCCACCGCAACTTTGCTTCAACGCGCGATAGCGCGCCACATGGGCGAGCCTGGCACCGTTTATGACCTGCAGCAGTTGACCGGGGGCGCGAACCGAACCACCTGGTCGTTCGATGCCGACACCGGCGCCAGCCGCCAGAGACTGATCATGCAGCTGTCGGCGGCCGCGCCGGACGATGTGCCGCATCCGCTCGCGGAAATCTCGCCGCATCCGACCGCCGAAGAAGGCGCCTGGCTCATGATGGCGGCAGTGAAGGCCGGCGTGCCCGCGCCGAAGATCCGCGCGATCCTGGAAACCTCGGATGGGCTGGGGCCCGGCTACATAACCGAGCGGGTCGATGGCGAGACGCTGGCGCCCAAGATTCTGCGCGAGGCGGCATTCGCGCCGGCGCGCGCAAAAATGACGCACCAGGCGGGAGAGATCCTCGCCCGGATTCACAGCATCCCCCTCTCGGAAGTCCCCTTTCTCAAGGGCCAGACCGCCGAAGAGATGATTGACGCGCAGCGTAAAGTGGTCGACTTCTACGACCTTCATCTCCCGGCGATCGAGTGGGGGCTGCGATGGGCCGCGGACAATGTACCCAACCGGGCGCGGCGCACCGTGGTGCACGGAGACTTCCGCATCGGCAACATGATCGTGGGCGAGAACGACGGCATCCGGCTGGTGCTGGATTGGGAAATAGGCCAGGCCAGCGACCCGATGCAGGATCTGGGGTGGCTGTGCGTTAAGACCTGGCGCTTTGGCGGCAAGTATCCGGTCGGTGGATTCGGCAGGCGCGAGGATCTGTTCGCGGCTTACGAGAAGGCCGGCGGCCAAAGTGTTGACCCGGTGCACGTCCGCTTCTGGGAAGCATTCGGCAGCGTCAAATGGGCCGCCGGATGTCTTCGACTCAGCATGCGCGGAATCGAGGAGATGGGAGTAGAGCGCTGCGCGATCGGACGCCGGATCGAAGAACCATTGTGGGACTTTTACGAATTACTCGAGGGCCGCGATTAGCGCGGCAAGTTCTCATGCCACTGAGTACACCGAAAGCGACCATTCTGCTGCAGGCTGCGGTCAAGTATCTGGAAGAGGAGTTGATGCCAGCCTTGACCGGCTACCATCGATTCAAAACCCGAGTGACCGCGAACGTGCTCAATACGGTTCGGCGCGAGTTGGAGATGCGCGGGACGCAAGCCGCCGCCGAGCGGAAAAGGCTCGCTGCCCTGCTGGGTCACGACGGCGAGGTCGAGGAGCTGAGCCGCGAGCTCGCCCAAAAGATTCGCGACGGCGGGGTCGCGCTGGACGATCCGAAACTGCGCACTCACATCAGCCAGTCGCTGCACGACGCGCTCGCGATCAACAACCCGAAGTGGTTTGAACGGTAGAGAGCAGTCCCGGCAAGATGCCGCCGGAAGGGCCACCCCCAACAGAGAGCCGGCCAAGCTCGCGGATCAGATGCCGAGCAGCTTGCGCAGCTGGACCGGACTGAACCCGACCACCGACTGGTCGCCCACCCGAATTACAGGGACGGCGCGGAATCCAGTGTTGATAAGCTCGTCGCGGGCCGCGGGATCGTCACCAATGTTCCGTTCCACGAACGGAATGCCGTGCTGCAAGAGAAAGCTCATCGCGGCGTGGCACGCCGATCAGCCGTGGCTGGTGAAAATCGTTACTTGTGGCATGTAAGTCCTCGGTTGGCACCGCCGCCTGGACAAATGCATCCGTGGCAGTCGCGGATCATTTTGCGAAGCGTGCGGCGCCGCCCTTGCAGGCGCACGATTTCATCCGTCATTTGGGAAAGCTTGGCCTCTGCCTTGCGGATAATGGGTCCGCATTCCCAGGTCGACTTTACTCCCAGCGTGAGCAGTTCCTGTATCTCACGCAGGGAGAAGCCCAACCCTTTCGCATCCTTTACAAACCGCAACCGGTCAATCACCTCGTCCGAGTAGTTTCGATAGCCGGATACCGAGCGGCCGCCCTATCAAGCCTTTGCGCTCATAGAAGCGCAGGGTATCGACGCTGACCCCGGTCCTGTGCGCTAGCCGTCCAATCGTCATTGGTTTACAACCATAAACCTTGGAGTATAGTCCTGGGTCAAGATCAAAGAAGTCGTTGATAGCCTATTCTAACAGCAATTTGCGTCGTATAAAGTAGGAGAGCTGATCCGGTGGCGCGGCCGGCCGCGGGTTGTTAGCTAATTTGCGGAAACTCCGGGGTTGAATGGAAGCTGAATCAGCTACAAACCAAGGGACGGACCTGAGCTTCGAGCTGGGGCCAGACTCGTCACTGATCATCCATCTGACTGGAAGCTGGCGGATGCATCACGGGCTTCCATCGGTTAGCCGGGTGCTACACGAGGTCGATCAGGCTAAACCCCGGTGCATCGGGTTCGACACGAGCCGGCTTGGCGCCTGGGATAGCGGCCTACTCACCTTTGTAGCGCGCACCACCGAACTTGGCCGATCGCGCAATATTCCCGTCGCCCTTGACGGCCTGCCCGAGGGACTCGTTCGGCTGGTCGAGCTGGCCGAAGCGGTACCCGAGAAGAAGGACGCGCGGGTAAAGACGCTATCCGCGCCACTGCTCCAGCGGGTTGGCACCGCGACCATCAACTACGCCGAGGGCACCGAAGATTTTCTCACTTTTCTGGGTGGCGTGGTGATCGCGATCGGGCGGATGTTCAAAGGCCAGGCCCGCTTTCGGAACAGCGACCTGATGATCGAAATCCAGGACAGCGGCGTCAACGCCTTGGGCATCGTGGCGATGATCAGCTTCCTGGTTGGAACCATCCTGGCATTTATGGGCGCGGTACAGCTCCAGCAATTCGGCGCGCAAATCTACGTGGCGGACCTGGTTGCGATAGGCATTGTGCGAGAGATGGGCGCGATGATGACCGCGATCATCATGGCCGGCCGCACCGGGGCTTCCTTCGCGGCGCAGCTCGGGACCATGAGGGTAACCCAGGAAATCGACGCGCTCACGACCATGGGAATTTCGCCGATGGAATTCCTGGTGCTGCCGCGCGTAGTCGCACTCATCCTGATGATGCCGCTGCTGTGCGTGTTCGCGAATCTTTTTGGGGTCATGGGAGGAGCCTTCGTCGGAGTGGCAATGCTCAAGATCGCACTGTCGACTTTCCTGCGCGAAGCTTGGAACGCATTGACTCTCGGCAATCTGTTTGGCGGTCTCTTCAAAGCGATGGTCTATGGCGTAATAATCGCGATCTCGGGATGCCTCCGGGGTTTCCAATGCGGCCGCAGCTCCTCGGCGGTCGGCGACGCTGCCACCCGGGCGGTGGTGACCGGAATCGTGTGGATCGTCGTTGCCTGCGGCATTATGGCCTTTCTATTCAACCTGCTGGGAATTTGACCAGTGAGCGCGTCGACCACAACTCGCTCCGCGGTAACCCATGGGGTAGTGGGCGAGCCGCACATAATCGTGCGGGACCTCACGATGGCATTCGGCGATTTCGTGCTGATGCGCGATCTTAACTTTACGGTGAAGAGGGGCGACGTGTTCGTGATAATGGGCGGCAGCGGCTGCGGCAAGAGCACGCTGCTCAATCATCTGATAGGCCTGCTGGAACCCGCCAAGGGTGAGCTTTTCTACCAAAATTTCAACTTCACTAAGGCGCCGCCCGAGGCCCGCGAGCGGATGTTGCGACGGTTTGGCGTGCTCTATCAGGGCGGTGCGCTGTGGAGCTCCATGACTCTGGCACAAAACGTCGGTCTTCCGCTCGAAGAGTTCACCGATCTGTCGTCCAGAGAGATTCGCGCGATCGCCTCGGTCAAGCTGTCTCTGGTCGGGCTGCGCGGGTTCGAAGACTACTATCCGAGCCAGATAAGTGGCGGTATGCAGAAGCGCGCCGGGCTCGCGCGCGCCATGGCGCTCGATCCGGAGGTGCTGTTCTTCGATGAGCCGTCGGCGGGTCTCGATCCGATCAGCTCGCGCCTGCTTGACGATCTGATCCTGGAACTACGTGACGGACTCGGGGCGACGGTAGTGGTCGTTACGCACGAACTGGCGAGTATTTTCACCATCGCAAATAACAGCATCTTTCTCGATGCCGAGACACGGACCATGATAGCGAGTGGTGACCCCAAAGAATTGTTGGAGCATTCGCCGGACCCGAAGGTGCATCGCTTCCTGACGCGCGCGGCCGACGACCAACATCCAGGTAACTAAATGGGCAAGAAAGCCAATCCAACCATGGTTGGGGCCTTCGTACTGGGCTCCCTCGCAATCGTAATCGCCGTAATCATCGGATTGGGATCAAGCCACCTGTTCAGGCGGGAACATAAGTTCGTCATGTTTTTCAGCAGCGACGTGAACGGTCTGAACATAGGTGCGCCGGTCAAGTTTCGGGGCGTCGAAATCGGCTCGGTGACCAACATCCTGTTGAGCCTCGGCGGCCTCGGGGGCAGCGGCATACAACAGACCGGGCAGATACGAATCCCGGTTATAATTCAGCTCGATTCGCGAAAACTCTTCGCGCGCGGCGCTGAACTTGACCTTGACGACCCGCAGCAGATCGCGGCCACCATCCAACTTGGCTTGCGCGGCCAGCTTAAGACCGAAAGCCTGCTGACCGGGCTCGCCTACATCGACCTCGACATGCATCCCGACACGCCGGTCAAGTACTACCTGGGGCGCAACTCCCCCTATCCGGAAATTCCGACGATCCCGACCCAGCTCGAGCAAGCACAGACCGCAATCATCCGGATCATGGCGGCTCTCGAAAAGGTTGACTTCGATAAGCTGACAACGAGCTTCACGCGGACCGCAAATTCGATCAACGACCTGGTCAAGTCCCAGCAGGTGCGCGAGACCCTCGTATCGCTGAACCAGGCCGCAATCGCCTTGAACGCGACCGCGCAAAGCATCAGAAAAACCAGCGATGACTTGAGCAGGCAGGTCGAGCCGGCGGCGGAAGATCTGCGCAAGACCACGGCGTCCGCACGGGCCGCCCTGAAAGAGGCCCAGGATACCCTGGTCGCAGTGCAGAGCACCCTGGGACCCGGCTCTCCCGTGGACTATCAACTCACCCAAACTCTCGAGCAGACCGGTGATGCGGCCCGCTCGCTGCGCCAGCTGGCCGACTATCTGCAGCGTAACCCAAGCTCGGTGATTCGCGGCCGCTACGCGGGGGACAGCGGCCAATGAAACAACACATAATAGTAATCTTGGCGCTGTGCACGATTACGATTGCGGGTTGCCTCTCCCCCCGGCGCGACAACTCGAAGTTCTTCGTGCTCTCTCCGGTGGGTGCCGACCCGGCGAGTGTAGGCTCCCGCCAGATCCTGGTTGGACTCGGCCCGATCAAGATGCCCGCGTACCTCGATAGACAAGAGGTCGTCACCCGCGTCGCACCGAACCGGCTCGAATTGTCCGGCGAGGACCGCTGGGCCGAGCCCTTGGACTCTGATTTTACCCGGGTACTCGCCCAGAACCTTGCTTCCGATCTAGGGACTCAGCGCATAACCTTTTACCCCTGGTACAACACCACGGTCGTGGACTACCAGGTCAAGGTCAACGTGTACCGGTTCGAGAGCGACAAAGACGGCAAGGTCGAGCTGACCGCTCATTGGCAGGTGCTGAGCGGAACCGGAAAACTGTTGGTCGTGCGCGATTCCAGCTATACGGAGACGGCCAAGCCCGGCGACTCGTCTGATTCCGCGGCTGCCATGAGCCGGGCGCTCGGCCGTCTGTCGCGGGAGATCGCCTCGGCACTCGAAGCCACCCCCACGAATACGGCGGCTGGATCGGCCTGAGGTCAGGAGCCTTTCAGCCGAGATTCAGGTCCTCGTAGACGGCATCGATCGCCGCGGTGATCCTCGCGTCGTGCCTGGCGGGAGCCGCCTCCAGCATCCCGTTGAAAACCAGGGCGACCGCAAGACCATATTCGGGATCGGCAAAGCCTACCGAGGATACGTAGCCCGCGTGGCCAAAGGCGCGCGGAGAGCAACGGCTTCCGTACCAGGCGGCCGCCCGACCGTAATGCTTGGAATCGATTACGAAACCCAATCCTCGGTCGAGGGGAAAATCGAAAATTCGATCTTTGAGTCCAACCGTATGGCGGGCGATCAGAGTTTCGAGCGTCTCCCCGCTGATGATGTCGCGGCCTCCGTCGAGCAACGCTTCATAGAAACGGCCCAGCTCGCGAGTCGGGCCGCGGCCGTTGCCGCCGGGGCGGCAATTCGCCAACGCCTCGCGAGAATCGCGAAAATACTTGTACATGTGAGGGATGGGTAGCGCGTTGCCATCGGCAAAGTGCATCGGCACGATGCGATCGCTGAAATCATCGTATCGCTCCACGGGCATGCCCAGCCACGAGTGGTTCATGCCGAGCGGTTCGAAAATCGCTTCCCGCACGTAGCGATGATAGGGGCGGCCATCTAGACGCCGAACGATTTCGCCCAGCACATACCATCCTGAGGCGACGTGATACCCGCAATCGCGACCCGGTATCCATCCGGGTTCCAGCGGCGCATCGCAAATCTCCGCGATGATCTTCTCCCAGGGATCATAGCTCCAGGCGCCCACCGCTCTGGGAAATCCACCGGTGTGAGTCAGGACGTGGCGGATAGTGATCGGCTCCTTGCCCTTGATACCGAACTCGGGGATGTACTTCGCGACCGGGTCATCGAATGCAAGCCGGCCTCTATCCCGCATCTGGCCAATCGCGACCGCAGTTACCGGCTTAATCGCTGACATCCACAGCATCAGGTGATCCTGGCGCATGGGCACACCGCTGCGCGCCTCGCCGAGACCAAGGTCCGCGATCGTGTGACCGTGGCGCGATACGTAGAGCTGTGCGCCGAGATGCAGGTTCGCGGCGATCCCACTCTCGATGTTCTGGATGGTGCGCGTCAGATTTAATTGCGTCGCGATCGGTCAACTCCCGCCTTGGTTCGCATGCTGACTTCGTCCCACAAATTGATCTGGTAGCCGTCGGGGTCGGCCAGCTCCGCGCCGTATCCCCAAAGCTTCTGCGGGGCACTTATGAACTTGATGCCCTTGCGCGCCAGTTCGCGATGTTTCCGATCAACATCTTTGACCTGAATGACCAGGGTGCATTTTGCCCCCGCAATCTTGTCCGCAACCTGGTTCAGGAAAATCGTGAATCCCGCCTGATCCTGGATCGCGATGGTCTTGGTCTTGGGATTTTCGAACTCGACCTTGAATCCCAGAGTTTTCAGATACCAATCACGGGACCTTTTGCAGCTCGCGACTGGCAGCGCCAGGTGATCGAATTTCAACATCGTGGCTCCTGTTTCCGCGCACGGCTCACAGGGTGCGCTTGAAGCGGCGCAGGCCGGGTGACCCACAGGCGGCTCCATGATCGGGATGACGCTTTTCGGCCTCGAAGCTAAATCCGGCCTTTGCGTACGCGTGCTCGGCCGGGTCGTTGCCGATCAGAAAGGTAATCTGAGCCTCGCTGAATCCTCGCCTGCGCCCTTCAGCGAGCGCGTGTTCTATGAGGATGCCGACGAGCCCCCGGCCCCGGTATTCCGGCAGCGTCGCGACATTCTCGATGGTCCAGCGGTTGTCGTCCCCTGGCAGAATGCAGGTGAAAACGTAGGCGCCCCGCTGCCACATCGTCTTGAGTTCCGCCTCGCTCCATTGGTAACTCGCAACGACCTCCGTCATCGCCTTCTCGGACAATGGATATCCGTCCCCGGCCCTAAACCGGCACAGCGCCGACGCCGGCTTGCCATCGACCTCGGCGATCAAGAACAGCGAGTAGTGCCACCATGACGGGGTCTCAGCGAGAACCAGCCGCCGCACAAACTCGAGGCACTCCGCTTCAGGACGCGCCAGCATGATGTCAAACCAACCCTTCTTGAGGTGGGAGCGCATGGCCGCCTGAATGGTCCACGCGACGAACTCCGCGTCAGCCGCGGTTGCCGGTCGAATCGTTGGCTCGCTCAACCCTGGGCACCTCCGTCCAAAGGCCCGGGGCAAGCGTACAATGGGGACCGGACGAGGTCATCACTTGAGCTAACCGCCGAAAAGCGCGGAAGGTTACGGTGGCGGGTTGTACCTGGCCCCGCGGGCGCATATTTAAGAAAACTATTTCATCCAAAAGGTAGCCGATGGATACCCACGAATTTCAGACGATCAGAGCCAAGGTGGAGGGCCCTCTCGGACGGCTCACCCTCAATCGACCGGACCGATTGAACGCGATCGGCGCGACCATGCTTCAGGAACTGGCCGAGGCGGCGCGGTGGTTTGATACGCAGCGCGATCTGCGGGTCGTAATCATGAGCGGTGTGGGGCGGGCATTCTGCGCCGGAGCGGATTTGAAAGATCCCCCCGCGGCCGGACAGCTGGGCAGCGACAAGAGTTGGTTGTTTCGGCGCGAGGCCGGGCAATACGGACTGCGCGCCGCCGACGCGCTCGAGCAGATGCGCGCGGTGACCATCGCTCAGGTGCAAGGCTATGCGGTCGGAGGCGGAGTGGTGCTCACCGCGGTCTGCGATCTGCGCGTAGTGGCGGACGACGCGTGGTTCTTCATTCCGGAAATCGATCTCGGGCTGCCGCTGTCCTGGGGTGGAATTCCCCGTCTGGTGCGCGAGATCGGGCCGGCTATGACCAAGGAATTGGTCATGACGTGCCGGCGTTTCGGAGCGGCGGAAGCAAAGGCTTTGGGGTTCGTCAATCGCGTGGTCCCGCCGGCGCGGCTCGCGGCTGAGGTCGAAGAGCTTGCCCGCGAATTAATCGCCAAGCCTTCCGTACCGGTGGCGATAACCAAGGAGCACGTGAACGCGGTCACACGCGCGGCCAGCGCGGGTCTCACCCCGTACGCCGACGGCGACGTGCTGATGTCGACCGTGGGCGAGGAGGAATCGCGCGCCGCGGCCCGTGCCTACCGCGAAAAGATTCTCGGCAAACGCTAAGCCGTCGCGGCCGCGGCAGCACGACGGATGCGACGATGCTTCAGCTCCACTACGCGAATTGCTTTGAAAATCTGCTTGGGCCGCTGGCGCAGGCCGTTGAGCTAGATCAGCGGCGGGACCCACTCGCAACGCTGCCAATTATCGTTCCCAACCGCGCGGTCGAGCAATTCGCGAAATATGGAATCGCGGAGCGGCTCGGAGTCGCGGCCAACCTCGCGTTCCCGTTTCTGCGCCGTTATCTGGCCCGCATTGCAGAGCAGGCCGACTCAAGCATCCGGGTGCTCGAAGTTCCGCACTTGCAGGTCGCGCTATTCCAGTGCCTGCGCAGCGACGCGCATCTCGACGGGTTGCGAGCGGTTCGCGAATACTTTGCGGCGGCCAACCCCGCCACTGACGCTTTAGGAGAACTGCGGCTCTTCGAGCTGGCCGGCCGGGTAGCACACCTGTTCCAGGAATATTCGATTTCGCGAAGCGGGATGCTCCACGCGTGGAATTCGGGAAGCTCGCCTGCAAGGTCGGACGAGGAGCTCTGGGAGCGAACGCTGTGGACCCTGGTTTTCGACCGCGAGCGAGCCGCGCTTGGCGCCCCCCTGGCCTTCGACACCGAGCATCGGTGGATGCTTCTGCCGCAGGCGCTCGCCGCGATTCCCGATAGCCGCCTGCGCGACGTGCTCCCGCCCGTGCTCCATGTTTTCGGCCTCGCGTCGCCGGGCCGTGTTTTCCTGGAGATCTTCGCGCGCGTGGGCAGACTCGCCGACCTTTTGGTCTATGCGCTGAACCCGTGCATGGAGTTTTGGGAAGACGTCGATGATTCATCGGCGGCCCGTGCTTCGACCTGGCGCCGCCGCGCGGAAAAGGTGGGCACGGCGCTCGAGGACGGCGAGGACCCCTTTGACCTCGCAACCCCGAGCGACACACGGGCGCTGCAGCTGTGGGGACGGCCGGGTCGCGAATACATCCGGATGCTCAATGAACTGACCCAGTGTGATTTTCAGCCGCACTTCACGCACGTCGGGGGCGCGTCACTTCTGGCGCGTCTGCAAGAAGACATTTTGGTGCGCGCGGCGAGCGCTCCCGGCGACCGAAAGAACCGGGTAGAACCACGGCCCCAGAGTATTCGCTTCATCGGCGCGCCCGGGCTCCGGCGCGAGGTAGAGATCATCGCCAACGAAATTCTCCGGGTGGTCTCCGATGCGGAAGGATCCGGCTACTCGCCGTTGCGGTTTCACGAGGTGGCGGTTCTGGTTCCCGATGCGGTGGCCGACGCTTATCTGCCGCAGATCGAAAGCGTGTTCGCTTCGCAGTTCGCCATTCCAGTTGAAATAGCCGGGCGGCAGTTTTACCGATGCCGAGCCGCGGAGGCGCTCGCGCTGCTGATCAAGTTTCCGCTAGGGCGAGCGACGCGCGCGGAAATCCTGCGCCTCCTGACTCACCCCGTGATTGCCGGCACCGAGGGCGAGCTGGATATCGATCGCCTGAGCGCGTGGTGCGAGGAACTGGGGGTTTTCTTCGGGGTGGATGCGAGCGATCTAGCCGACACGTACGTGCCGGCCAACCTTTTTCAATGGGATCAGGCCCTGACGCGCATTACCTTGGGCGCCTTTATGGAGGGCGGCCTGGGCGAAGGTCACAATCTATATCAAAGCGAGTCGGGTGCATTACTGCCGTTAACTCTGCTGCAGGAGGAGGTCCCGGCGGCGGCGCGCTTTCTCAAAACCGCGCGGACCCTTCTGGCCGACACGCGCGAGATCCGATCGCATCGCCTCTCGCTGTCGGATTGGGCTTTCCTGCTCGCCGAGCTCATTGGCACCTATGTTCAGGCCCGCGATCCCGAGGATCAGTCGTTTCGCGACCAATGCTTCGAAATTCTTGAGGCGATGGGCTCGCTCCGGACCGATCCGGTCAGCTATGAGGTCGCCCATTCCTTCGTAAGCGCCTCGCTCTCGGAGCGCGCTGCCCGGCAAGGCGGGTTTTCGGGTCGTGGGGTCGCAGCCGGCTCGCTTGGGACCCTTCGCGCGCTGCCGTTTCGGGCGATCTTCGTGATGGGCATGAACGAGGTGGCCTTTCCGGAACGAGATCGTCGCGAGCCGACCGACCTTCGGCTTGCGCGCCGCCACCCGGGTGACATCAGTCCGCCAGAGCGCGACCGCTACTTATTTCTGGAATCGATTCTGGCGGCACGCGAGCGAATCGCTTTTTCATGGGTCGAGCGCGATCCGCAGACCGGAGATCGACTGGAGCCTTCCACCACGGTGCGTGAGCTTCAATCTATCCTGCGAGGTTACCTGGACACTCCGCAGCAGCTTACCGAGCTGACGACCTTCCATCCGGTAAGCAGCTACGACCCCGACTACTTTCCCGATCTGGCGGCCGTCGCGCGGCCGGATTCCAGTGCGCGTCGTGACCTCGTGAGCTTTGACTCGGCCGCACGCTGCGGTGCCCGGATGCGTCGACTGCGCGAGCATCTAGCCGTGGGTTCTCAAGACCACATATTGCCGGCGCGAGCTGCGCTCCTGGAGAGACTTGACCCGGGCGTACGCGCACGTCTGGCGGAAAGTCTCGGATCCTTCGAATTGCCGATCAAATCCGTGTCAAACGCCGACGAGCTCGATTTACCCCTGGCCGCGGTACGGCGTTTCCTCGAGTGCCCCCTCCAGGGCGCGGCGAGATATGCGCTGGGGATGGTGGAGGATGACGGTCCGCCGGAGGATGCGGTCGACGAGCCAATCGCGCTGTCGAGACTCGATCATGCCCTGATTTTGCGCGAAGCATTCTGGACTGCCCGGGGTAAGCCGGAACTTTTCGTAGATGCTTACCGAGAAGCAATCGCCACCGCGCAAATGAAGGGCGCCGCTCCTGCGGGGCCCTTCGCCGACGCCGCGATCGAGGCTGATTGCAAGCGCTTCGCGCGATGGTGCCGCGAACTGGATGCCAAGCGCCGCGACCTGGGCGAATGGCGAGTTTTCAGGATGGGCCGTGGCACCGAATCTTCCCGTGCCGACCGGGTCTTGCCGCCGTTGCGCCTTGATGTTTGCGCTATCGATCGCGAGGGTCGGGTGTTGGTTCGCAAAGTAAATCTGCATGGGTCGCTGGGAGCTTTTTCCCCGGCGCTCGACAGTTCGCTACGCCTGGTCACCCGCTCCAAGCCGAAACCGCAGGACTTTCTCGAACTGTTCATCGCGGCAATCGCACTGCGCGCCGCCGGTGAGCCGGTCGCGAAGAGGTTCGAGGCGCTGGTGCTCGGCGACCCTGCGAGAAACTCAACCAAGGCGGCCCTTTGGAGCAGAGGGCTCGGCACGCCGGTGCCCGACGCGGCACGCGAGTACCTCGCGCAACTGGTCGGCGAAATGACAACCCGTGCCCACGACTATTTCCTGCCGATCGAGGCGGTCGCGGAGGCTCGTCGCGCGATCCGACGCGGCAAGGACGCGCTCGACCGCATCGACAATATCCGCGAAGGCTTCGGTTCCTGCGCCTCGGACTACGGCCCGGTCCGCAACGCTCGCGACTATGAGCCGCCGGATGAACACGAGGTCGCCGCCATCATTGGACGGCGTTTCCAGCCGGTCGAGGCGATTTTCGAAGGCCGGGACGACGGGTGATGGACCGCTACTACTGGCGACCGGATATCGTCGACCAGATTCCCCTGGACGGCCACTGCGTCATTGAGGCCAGCGCCGGGACTGGCAAAACCTTCACCATCGAACACCTGGTGGTCGAGATTCTGCTCAACTCGGACACCCGCCTCGACCAAATCCTGGCGGTGACCTTCACGGAGAAAGCGGCCGGCGAATTGCGCGCACGCATCCGCGCGGCGATCGAAAAACCGCTTCATACTGAAATGGAGGCGGATCCGGGAACACGGGTACCGCTCGATCTCGAGAAGGCGGGACGGCTGGAACGCGCGCTGTTTTCTTTCGAACGCGCGCCGATTCACACGATCCATAGCTTCTGCCATCGGATGCTGGGCGATTTTGCGGTTCTAAGTGGCACGCGTCTGAAGCTCGAAGTTGCGGATGCGCGAACGATGTTCCACGAGGCGTTCCGCTCGGAGCTGCGCGAGCACTTCGCAGGAGACGAATGGATGGGCCCGCTGCTCGAGGAATGGCTCGCCGATGATCGCGGCAGCGATCGGTTGGAGGCCCTCCTGTTTGATGCCAATCAGCGCCACTATCTCGATTCGGACGCGTCCGCGGGAAACTCGGTCGCGGCCGATGAACTCGTGGCAAGTTTCGACGATTCGAGGCTCCGGCACGAACTGCCCCCGACCCGCGCGAAAGGTGCATCGTACTCGGATCTCGAAACCATCGCCGAGGCGATCAAACGTTCGGGCCACGATACGTTGCGTCTGCGCCGCGAACTTGATGCCCAGGTGCTCGCGCGAATAGCGGCGTTGCAGCACTTGCCCGGTTTGTCGCCGGAGACCCGGCGATTCCTCAACGCCGTTGGGCGGGTGGAGTTCGCCGTGCCCTTGGAAGCGCGCATCATCGATAATTTTCTTCCTGCGGTCGCGCGGCGGCTCGATCGCATCAAGCGCGAACGCGGTGTTATCGATTTCGGCGATATGCCGCGCTGGCTATGGTCTGCGCTCGAAGGACCCCAAGGTCCCCGGCTGGCGACGATTTTGCGCGAACGATTCCACGTCGGGCTGGTCGATGAATTCCAGGATACCGACGATCTTCAATGGCGTATCTTTCGGAGGATATTCGTCGAAGGGGTCGGCACGCGGTTGCTGGTAGTTGGCGATCCGAAGCAAGCAATCTATGGTTTTCGCGATGCGGACGTTTTTACTTACCTCAAAGCGAAAACCGAGCTGCTGGAAAAGCACGGTGCCGCCTTCGTTCCATTGGTCAAGAACTTCCGCTCGACCGCCGAGGCGATAGATGCCGTCAATCTGATTTTCGCGCCCACTCCAGCGCCGGCCTTTTTTGTGGACGGCGACATCCGCTACGACCATCCGGTCTCGTGCGGCTTCTCTTCGACCGGTGCAGACCAGAGTCGATCGCCGATAAAACCGATCTCGATCTTCAGCCTGCCTGCGGGCGCGAAGCTTCCGGCGCGGCGTTATCGTGCAATGCTCGGCAGGAAAATCGCAGCGAGCTTGAAGAATCTGCTCGACGGAAACCCGCCGCCTGGGGGCACCCGCCAGACTTCGTCAGGCGCGCCTGACGTTTTCGTGCTGACCCGCACCCTGATGGAAAGCCGCGAGATGGCCGGGTACCTGCGCGATGCCGGCGTCCGGTACGCGTTCTACAAGCAGGATGGTCTATTCAAGACTCGTGAGGCAGGCCACATCCTCGACCTGCTGCGCGCCATCGCGGAGCCGCATCGGCGCTCGCATCGTCTCAAGGCCTGGTCGACACCGTTTTTCGACGTAGCGCTACGCGAACTGCCGGGTCTCGAGGAGGTCGCGCCTACCCATCCGCTGATGGCGCGATTGCTGCAATGGAAAGCGCTTGGCGACCAGAGGCGGTTCGCGGAGCTGTTCGGCGCAATGCTTCATGAGAGCGGCCTGGCGGCGCGTGAGTTGCTGCTCGTGGATTCCCACAGAGAGCTGACCAATTACGAGCATGTTTTCGAGATCCTTCTGGAGAGAGCTTTCTCTGCCACTCCCGACCTTTTCGACCTGATTCAGATGCTTGCGAGCTGGGTGGATGGAGATGATCTACCGCCCGGCGAAAGTCCCGGGGTTCAGCGGCTCGAAAGCGAGCGCGATGCTGTTCAAATAATGACGGTGCACAAGGCTAAGGGCCTCGAGGCGGATATCGTGGTGCTGTTCGGAGGATATGCGCACGCGCCGCCGGAACGTGATCGGGTGTCGGTGTTCCACACCGACGGCGAAAGAAAGGTGATTGCAGGTCAGTCTGCTCGAAATGCGGCGAAGGAGCAGCTTACAAATGAAGAAAGCGCTGAAAACGAACGGCTGCTCTACGTCGCTCTGACTCGCGCGAGAAAGAGACTTTACCTGGCAATGTTTCCGCCAGGAGCGACTCTGCGCAACCTCGACGGCTATTACCGCAAGTTGAACGAGCGGCTTAACGTGCTCGCGGCCGATAAGGGCGAATCTGGCAGCGGGTTTGAGAAACTGGTCGAGATAGTTCCGCTGCGCATGGGCACGGCCCGACCAGCGCAAGCGGAGTTGGCGAACGCCAACGCCGCCGGCTTCGAGGCTTTGCCCGAGGGGTTACTAAGTGACGACCAGGATCATCAGCTGGCGCGATCGCTTCGCGAGATCGTGGCTCGTCACCGCGCACTTTCTATCGATTCCTACACCTCCCTACAGCGACGGGCCACGCTCGCCGACCAGGCAGACCCATCGATTTTCAAATATGACGTCGACCCCGCCGGGACGGAGCCTCCGCCGCGTGACGAGCTGGGCGGCGGGCGAGCGGTGGGAGTCTTTCTGCACGAAGTAATCGAACGGCTCGATCTGCGCGCGCTGGCCAATGCGCCCGACTTCGAGACCTGGATGGCGAGGACTGAGGTGCGGGAGACAATCGCCGCGAGTGCGCGCCGCCATCAGGTGTCGCAGGCCGAGCCGGGGCTCGCGCGTGGAGCACAGATTGTATTTAACGCGTTGCGCTCGCCGCTGGCGCTGGGCAACGAAATCGTTCCGGCGTTGGTGAATTGTGAAGGCACCCGCGAGATGGAGTTTACCTTTCCGATTCCGGACCGAGACCATCCGCTACTTGGTGCGGGGTGCGGCGGCGCCTGGACCATCGACCGCGGGTTGCTGGTCGGATTCGTTGACTTCGTCTTCCGGTTTCGCGATCGGACTTATTTTGCGGATTGGAAGAGTGACCTCCTGCCTTCCTATGATGCGGCGACCATCGCCGCACACGTGTCCGATCACTATTTGATTCAGGCACGCATCTACACGGTGGGAATTGTCCGCTTGTTGCGGATTCACGGCCCGAGCGAGTACGAAGAGCGGTTTGGCGGTCTGGTCTATGTTTTCCTGCGCGGCGTTAAGCCGAATGGCGACGGCCGCGCGGGGGCCTATTTTCATCGGCCGAGCTGGGAGGAGATCGTCGGCTATGAGCGCGATCTGATGACGGCGGGGTAGCTTTGGCGTGGATGGGGCGCACGACAAATACCAGCGACTGGCCTTGCGCGGCGCGTGGCGCCGATTTGAGATTTCTGGCGGGGGGCGAACCGGTGAACTCGAAAACCGGCTGCGTGGGCTGGAGGAAAAGGTTGGAGACCTCAACCTCGAGCGCGACACGGTTCATCTGGCGGCGGAATTAGCGGCGCTGGAGCCGAATCTGGACGATGACGCGCGCTTCGCGTTGATCGTCTTGACCATCGTGACGCTGGCCGCACTCGCTCAGGGCAGTACCCGTTTTCCGGTCACCGGCGAGATCTCTCGCGAGCCGATGCATCACATGCTCGGTGCCCTGATCGGGACCGACGCCGCCGCAAGCGAGAACATTCGTCGTTCGATACAAGACCTGCTTCTCAACCGGCGGGTCGCCAAAGTAATCGGCGGTAGGGAACTGGATCGGACGCCCTTGCTGTTTCTTGAGCCGTTCATTTCACACGCGAGGTCACGCGCCCTCGAAAGGCGGCTGGTGGACGGTATCACGGCGCGGCGAAAACGCGCGGAGCCTTTCGAGGCGGCGTGCATCCAGCGCGCACTAGATGATGTCATCGAACGACCGGCCTTCGCCAGCGACGCGTGTATCGAACTCTCCACCGAGCAGCTAAGCGCGGTCCGAACCGCGGTTGGCTCTCCGCTGGCGCTGATTTCGGGGGGGCCCGGGACCGGTAAGACGTCGATCGTGGTAGCGATCCTTCGGGTACTCGCGCGGCTTAAAGTGCCGCCCCGCGAAATTACGCTCGCCGCGCCCACCGGGCGCGCAGCGTTCCGCCTGCGCGATGCGGTGACCGCGTCGCTGGTGCGGATTGCCACACCATCGGCAGAAGATGGGCAGCTTTTGGTGGCGGCCCTCGATGCCGTGACGGTTCATCGGCTGCTCGGCTATTCCCCCGATCGCGGGATATTTCTTCACCATCGCAACAATCCGATCGCGGCGCGCGCGGTGATCGTTGACGAAGCTTCGATGCTCGACCTCGCGATGATGGAACGCCTGGTCGGAGCAGTAGGAGCCGAGGCGCAACTCGTATTTCTGGGCGACGTTGATCAATTGCCGTCGGTTTCCGCGGGTGCGGCGTTCCGCGATCTGGTCCCGCTGGATCGCGTCCATCCGCTCTCCAACTCAAGCGTACGGCTGACGCGCAACTATCGAACCCCGAGCAGTAGTCCGAGCGGCGTTGCGATCGTCGAGGTATGTCGGCGCATCAACGCGGGCGACCGGACGCTGGCATCGGGGGCTGATTCGGCGGGAAGACACGCGCCACAGGTGCGATCGAAAGTTGACGAGATTGAATTCAAAGGCGTGGAGCTGTTGTCTACTCCGCCTTGGGGGCTAGATGAGTTTTTGGATCGATGGGAGCGCGAGCAGGTCGTTGGGGAGGCCGCAATCGATTCCCTAGTCAACCGTGAGTATGCGATCAGCGACGCAACCGTTTCCGAGGAGGATCGCAGGAGCCTGACGCGGTTATGCGACTACCGGGCCAGAACCAGGATCTTGTGTGCGACGCGTGTGGGGTTGTCGGGCTCGGATGCGATCAACGCGCGCATGCATCGCCGGTTTTTGCACGACCGAGCGGGACGAAGGATACGCGTAGCACCGATGATCGCAGGGGACCCGGTAATCGTCGTGCGCAATGACTACGACCGGTCGCTGTTCAACGGCGATCAGGGTGTGGTTGTCAATGCGCTCGATTCCGACGGAGGGCGGTACGCTGCGGTGCTCTTTGTTAGGGAGGCCGATTTTGCAGTGTTTCGCCTCGATATGCTAGGCGACCTGCTCGAACTGGGTTATGCGACGACCGTACATAAGGCGCAGGGCTCCGAGTTCGATATTGCCGCCGTCATGCTTCCCGAGCGCGATCTGCCTGTGCTTACGCGCGAACTGCTCTACACGGCCGTGAGCCGATGCCGCAGCGGGGTGGTTATTGTGGGCGAGCCCAGCCTGCTGGTGGCCAGCATCGCGCGAAAGGCGGAAAGATATTCTGGTGTTGCGGCCGAGTTAGCAGCGCGGTTTTCGCCTGCGGGTCCGCAGCAGCTGGAATTGCCTCTACCTGGTTCTCGTTCCCGCGATCCATAGGCCTCGGGCTGGCGTCCTGGTTTTCAGAACTGACTGAGCGGACAGCTAGGCTGGTGACCATCTCAGACCGCCTTTATCCAAGGCAGGTTCGACGCGGCGATCATTTCGGCGAGCGTGGCTGGGTCCTGGTGGTATTTTCGCGGTGCCGCTTTCACATCGAGCTCTGCAGCGATTTCGTCGATCGCATCCGGGCAGTAGGCATATTCGCGTATGCGGGCGATTGCTCGATCTTGTTCTTCAAAACGATTCACCCCCGCCAACACTTGCTCGGAGCCCTGTTCATCCCAGGTAATGACAATCCACTCGCCGTGATAGAGGAGCGCCTCGGACCTGAACGAGGGGTGCGAAAGCCATGCACGGACCCAAATCATCTTCTTGCCGCGCTCGCCGCCCACCCCAGGCACGTCGAGGGTCGCGTTCCCCAGCAACAGGTCCGTCATTCCGTCAACGTCACGCGCATTGAATGCCGCAACCACCCGATCGATTAATTCCTTTGACGGGGCGCGCAGCGAGGCATGGCTTTCGTGTGACGTCTCCTGCAGGTTTATGCGTCCACGATGAAGCGCTGACTTGACCGCCCCCCACGGTGGTCGACAACAGCACGGCAATCTCTTCGGCGGTAAAATCGAAAATGTCCTCGAGCACGATGGCCGCGCGCTGCTGCGGCGAGGCCTGAGTAAGCAGCTTCGAAACCGCTTCGCGCGTTGAGACTGCCTGCTCCGGCGTGGGTGAGGGCGCGGGAACAGCCGGCTGGCCAAAGCTGACTTCATTGCGGCGAAGCTGGTCAATCCAGAGATTGGTCGCGACTCGGAATAGGTAAGCGCGCGTGTCTTTCACCCGGCTGCTGTCGCCATAGAGATCGCCCCGCCCTATGGCACCGAAACCTCGAAGCAAGGTTTCCTGTAGCAGGTCTTCCGCTTCCCACACCTCGCCCGTGAGGCGGCGACAATACCGATACAGGGCCGGGCGAACCGGCTCGATCGTGTCGACATATGTGAACCAAGCGGTTCGCAGTTGCTGGGCCATCTCGTCGGATGCAGGCTGGTGGCTCATTATGCGAGTCCTCCAGAAAATAGGACGGCGGGGTCCCCCGAAAAGATAGCGGGCTCTGAGCGATCTCGGGTTCCGAGGGTCGGAGTTACGGACCGGCCCTAAACCTCCTGTCTCTTGAGGCGCGGCCATGCGATTTTGCCCGCGGTTTCAGAAGAGACCCCGAGGCAGCCCGAGGGTCGAGCTTTCCGCGGGCTCGACACGTGCCTGAAACCTCGATGACACAGGAGCGTCATCGCCTTCTAGTATATAGGCAATTGCATCCGGTATGGGCCCCGTCCAGAGCGGCTCAATTTCAGGACTGGCGGCCAATTCGCGGTATCGAGCGAGGCCTTGTATTGTCGACAGCGATCAGTGGCATCGGCTTGCATCCTGTATTTTAAGCGATCACAGCCTCCACTAATGAGGTGACAGCCGTGGCGAACTCACAGATCGATCAGTTGTGCATCAATACGATCCGCACTCTGTCCATCGATGCGGTCCAGCAGGCCAACTCCGGTCATCCGGGAACCCCGATGGGAATGGCGCCCTTGGTCTATTGCCTTTGGCAGCGTTTCCTGCGGTTCGATCCGAAGGATCCGATCTGGCCTAACCGGGACAGATTTGTGCTATCTGCCGGGCATGCGTCGATGCTGCTCTACTCGATGCTGCATCTGGCGGGAGTGGTCGCGGTCGACCCGCAATACGAGATAGTAGGCAGACCGACCGTCTCGCTCGATGACATCAAACATTTTCGCCAGCTCGACAGCCGTTGCCCTGGTCATCCGGAGTATCACTGGACTTCCGGCATCGAGACGACCACCGGGCCCCTGGGGCAGGGCGTCGCGACCAGCGTCGGGATGGCGATCGCCGGGCTCTGGCAAGCGAATCATTTCAACCGCCCCGATTTCGAGATGTTCAACTACAACGTCTACTCGCTATGCGGCGATGGTTGCATGATGGAGGGCGTCTCGAATGAGGCCGCGTCGCTGGCCGGCCATTTAAAGCTTCCCAACCTGTGCTGGATCTACGACAACAACCACGTAACCATCGAAGGCCACACCGATCTCGCCTTCAGCGACGATGTTGCGACACGCTTCATCGGCTACGGATGGAACGTCACGCGCGTCGGCGACGCGAACGACCTCGAAATGCTCGAACGCGCGCTCCGCGTATTTCTGGACACCAACGACCGCCCGACCCTGATCATCGTCGACAGCCATATCGGATACGGGTCACCGCACAAGCAGGATACGAGCGCCGCCCACGGAGAGCCGCTCGGAGAAGAGGAAATCAAGCTGGTCAAGCGCAACTACGGATGGCCGGAGGATGCGAAATTCCTGGTGCCGGACGGAGTACGCCAGAACTTTGATGCGAACGTTGGCAAGCGCGGTCATCAGTGCAGCTCCGAGTGGAAGGGCAAGCTTGCGCAGTACGCAACCAAGTTCCCCGACCTGGCCGAGCATATTCATCGGATGCAGCGGCGCGAGCTGCCCGATGGATGGGACAAGGAAATTCCGAGTTTTCCCCCGGACTCGAAGGGGATCGCGAGCCGCGACTCCTCGGGCACGGTCCTCAACGCAATCGCGAAGAATGTGCCTTGGGTGATGGGTGGCGCCGCCGACCTCTCGCCCTCCACCAAAACGCGGCTTACCTTCGCGGGGGTCGGCGATTTCAATGCCACCAACCGTAGCGGTCGAAATTTTCATTTCGGAATCCGCGAGCACGCGATGGGCGCGGTACTCAACGGGATGGCGCTGAGCAAGATCCGTCCCTTCGGTAGCGGCTTTCTGATCTTCAGCGACTATTGCAAGCCCGCAATTCGCCTCGCCGCGATAATGGAAGTGCCAGTCATCTATGTGTTCACGCACGATTCGATTGGGGTCGGCGAAGACGGCCCGACCCATCAACCGATCGAACAGATCATAGGACTGCGCGCGATCCCGAACCTGATCGTGCTGCGGCCCTGCGATGCAAACGAGGTGGCTGAGGCATGGCGGGTGGTCATGCAATTGCAACACGAGCCCGCTTGCCTGATCTTGAGCCGCCAGGCACTGCCGACGCTCGATCGGACGAAATATGCGCCCGCCAGCGGTGTGGCCAAAGGCGCTTACGTCCTGGCTGACGCTGCCGGCGGCAAGCCCGAGGTGATCCTGCTGTCAACCGGAAGTGAAGTTTCACTCTGCGTCGAGGCATTCGAGAAGCTCAAGGTGGACGGAGTTCGCGCCCGGGTGGTGAGTATGCCGTCGTGGGAGCTCTTCGAACGGCAGCCGGAAACCTATCGCTCGCAGGTGCTGCCACCCGAGGTGCGGGCGCGGGTGTCGGTCGAGCAGGCATCGCTCGTAGGATGGTCCTATTATATTGGCGCGGGTGCACATGGAATCGGAATGCACACCTTCGGTGCGTCCGCGCCGTTAAAGGCGTTGCTGAAAAAATTCGGCTTCACTCCCGAGAAGGTCGTAGAAGCCGCCAAGGAAGCCATCGCCAGGAACGGGAGGATTTGAGAAGCCTCCAACGCGACGGCAGTCGAACACTAACTCCTGGAGCGGTTAAGGAGAGACACCAATGCAGATGGGCATGATTGGCCTCGGCCGAATGGGCGCGAACATGGTACGACGGCTGCTCAAGGGCGGTCACGAATGCATCGCGTTCGACATGAACAAGAGCGTAGTTGCGGAATTGGTCAAGGAGGGTGCGGTCGGCGCCGCATCACTCGATGAGTTGACCAGTAAGCTCAAAAAGCCGCGCGTCACATGGATGATGGTTCCGGCCGGGGTGGTGGAAGAGACCTTGGCGGACCTGAACAAACGCTTTGAGAAAGACGACATCATCGTCGATGGCGGCAACTCCTACTACATCGACGACCTGCGCCGCGCGAAGATGCTGCGGACCAAGGGCATTCACTATGTCGATTCCGGCACCAGCGGTGGAGTGTGGGGACTCGAACGCGGTTATTGCCAGATGATCGGTGGCGAGCCCGACGTGGTGAAGCATCTCGATCCGCTGTTCAGCACACTGGCACCGCCGTTCGACTCGGCACCGCGCACGCCGGGCCGCGAAAAGTCGAAGCCGACCACCGCGGAACACGGCTACCTGCATTGCGGCGGCAATGGCGCGGGCCATTTCGTAAAGATGGTCCACAACGGAATCGAATATGGCATCATGGCTGCATACGCGGAGGGGCTGAACGTCCTCCATCACGCCAACGTCGGCAAGCTTAAGCAGGCGGCTGACGCGGAAACGACCCCGCTGCGCGACCCCGAGCACTATCAATACGATCTCAACCTGACCGAGATTGCCGAAGTATGGCGGCGCGGAAGCGTGATCGCATCGTGGTTACTCGACCTTACGGCGCAGGCGTTGCTTGATGATCCCAAGCTTGAGAAGTTTGCCGGACGGGTTTCAGATTCGGGCGAAGGGCGCTGGACGGTGGATGCCGCAATCGATGAGGGCGTGCCGGCCTACGTTCTGAGCGCGGCGTTGTATGAGCGCTTCAGCTCGCGCGGCGCAGCTGACTTTGCGGACAAGCTGCTCTCGGCGATGCGCTATGAATTCGGCGGGCATTTGGAGAAGTCGAAGTAGGTAGTGGCCGCTGCTCTGGCCAACCAGGTACATCGACCTGACCTCTTACCGAAACGGGCAAGAGGCCGGGGAGCTTTGGATTCCTACGCTTCCGGTTCGCCTCTCTTTTGACGGAAGACAGCAGCGGTCAGTTGATTGCAAAGAACCGTGATGCAACGGGAATAGGGAAAGACGCATGGCGATTGCACACGAGAGTCCCCTCACTACAGCTGCCAAAGCGCGCGCCGGTGACCCGTGCGTCGTGGTGATTTTCGGAGCAGCGGGCGATCTTACCAAGCGCAAGTTGGTTCCCGCGCTCTACAACCTGCTGATGCAAAAGCTGCTACCCGACCGGTTTGCGGTGGTTGGAGTGACTTCCGCCGAATATTCGGATGCTCAATTTCGCGAAAAGCTCTCAACCGATATCCGCGAATTCGCCACCACCAAGGTGGACGACCAGCTGTGGAGCTGGTTTGACGAACGCGTGCACTACGTGGCCGGCGATTTTAACGACGCGAATCTATACCAGAAGCTGAAAGCGTCGCTGGCGGCGGTTGACAAGGAGCAACACACGTCCGGAAACTTCCTCTTCTATCTCGCGACCGCGCCGCAGTTTTTCGGCGAGATAATCGGCCAGCTTGGTCGCGCCGGGCTTACCACCGAGGCAAACGGCCAGTGGCGCCGCGTGATTATCGAAAAACCGTTCGGCCGCGACCTCGATTCGGCGCGCGCACTCAACAAGGAAATCAAGAAGACCCTGGATGAGGGCCAGATCTACCGCATTGATCATTACCTCGGCAAAGAGACCGTGCAGAACATGCTGGTGTTCCGGTTTGGCAACGGAATCTTTGAGCCGGTGTGGAACCGCCGCTATATCGACCACGTGCAGATAACCGCCGCCGAGACGGTCGGGGTCGAGCTGCGCGGCGGCTACTATGATCAATCGGGGGCGCTGCGCGACATGGTGCCCAACCACACGCTGCAGCTGGTCGCGATGACCGCGATGGAACCGCCGATTTCGTTCGACTCCGAAGCGGTCCGGGATGAGAAAGCCAAGGTCTTGCACGCGATCCAGACCCTCTCGCCGGAAGCGGTTCTAACTCACGCGGTGCGCGGTCAATACGGTCCTGGAACGACGGACGGCAAGCGCGAGCCCGGCTACCGCACGGAAGCGCAGGTCAATCCGCAATCCTCGACCGAGACTTTCGTGGCGGTGCAGCTGGCGATCGATAATTGGCGATGGGCGGGGGTGCCGTTTTATGTCCGGACCGGCAAGCGGCTGGCGAGGCGGGTTACCGAAATTGCGATTCAGTTCAAGCGCGCGCCCAAGCTGCTGTTCCAGGAGGCCGGCATAGACGAGATGTCCGCCAACATGGTGGTGATGCATATCCAGCCGGACGAGGGAATCTCGCTACGCTTCAGCGCCAAAGTTCCGGGGCCGACCGTGACGCTGGGCGCGGTCAACATGAACTTCGAATATTCGCAGTACTTCGGCGCGGCACCGGCCACCGGATACGAGACACTGCTGCTCGACTGCATGATCGGCGATCCGACGCTGTTTCAGCGCGACGACATGGTCGAAGCGGGATGGAGGGTGGTGGAACCAATCCTCGATGTATGGAAAGCACTGCCGCCGCGGGATTTCCCGAATTACGCGTCGGGCACCTGGGGTCCGTCCGAATCGGATCATCTGTTGGAACGCGAAGGCCGTCACTGGCGCGTCATTGGCTAATGATCCTCGCGGGTGATATCGGCGGGACTCACGCACGAATCGCCACTTTCAACCTCGACGGCGGGCGGGTCAGGCTCGTCAGCGAACAAATCTATCCCTCGCACGAGCATCAGAATCTCGAAAGTGCGCTCCGCGCGTTCCTGACCACTCATCACGTAACGGCGACCACGGCGTGTTTCGGCGTTGCGGGACCGGTGCGCAAGGGAATTGCGGTTCTGCCCAATCTCGGATGGACCGTGGATGCATCGTCGCTTGCGCACGAGATCGGAATCGAACGCGCCGGCGTCATCAACGATCTCGAAGCCAACGCCTACGGTATCGCTGCGCTCGATGCTTCCGACTTAAGCGTCATCAACCGTGGTGCTGCGGATACAACCGGCAATGCGGCCGTTATCTCCGCTGGAACCGGCCTAGGCGAGGCGGGCCTCTACTGGGACGGAAAAATCCTGCGGCCCTTTGCGTGCGAGGGCGGTCACGCCGATTTCGCGCCGACCGACCCGCTCCAGACCGAAATGCTCGGGTGGTTGCAGAAACAGTACACGCATGTGAGCTGGGAACGTGTGCTCTCGGGCAACGGACTTTTCAATGTCTATCGCTTCCTGCGCGACACGGGGCGGGGCGAGGAACCGGCCTGGCTGACGGAAGAACTGAAGCATGACGACCCGCCCCCGGTCATCACCAGAGCGGCGCTAGAAAAAAGGTCGCCGCTATGCGAAATGGCGCTCGATCTGAATATCGTCCTGTTGGGCGCCGAGGCCGCGAACCTCGCGCTCAAGATCATGGCCACCGGAGGTGTTTACCTGGGCGGCGGGATTGCTCCGCGCATTCTCAGCAAGCTTAAAGAACCAGCCTTCATGGGCGCATTCACCAACAAAGGACGGATGAGCAATATGTTAAGCGCGATACCCGTCAAGGTCATCCTCAACGACAGCGCCGCCTTGTTGGGCGCGGCCCGCTGCGCCGCACTAACGGCCGGATTGCTCTGATTCTCTCCCCGCCCTGGGGCGGGTCCGGGCGGCTGGAAAAAAGGACCGACCAGCCGCGTCCCTCCGAGCACTTCGACGATTGGTTTGTCCGAGCAGCGTCTACGTTGGTCCTCGGGTAGAACAGGTGGCCAAATCGGGCTCGGATCTCCGCGGTTAGGCCGCGCCATCCAGATGGGCGCGGATAGCAGCGGGTGGCACTCTGCCGGCACTCAAGCGCAGAGCGGCGCTGATACGCAGGAGGTGGAACACGAAAACTGCCAGCGCGAAGCCCGCGGCGACCACGCTGAGCGACGCGAGTGCTCCTGGGTCGGTTCCGGGGGCGCGGGCGCACGAGATGGCGTAGATCGCAGCTAACACCGACAACGCGATCGCGCTGGCGGCGGACACCAGCACGTCGCGTAGTGAAGAAAGTCCACGCTTATTCAGATGGCGGCGTAATTCGCCAGCAGAAAAGTTATCCAGGAACCATCCGGTTGCTTCGTCCACCGGACCCGCTTGTGGAGGAGGTACGGTCCGCGCGGTGAGTGGATCGATCGCATCGAGACCCTGTGCATGCCGATCGACACCCTCGAGTATCGCGCGATGGACCTTCTCCGTGATGGGAAATCGCCACGCAATCATAAACGACAGCACCGCGCACAAGGCCGGCAACAACGCGAACATCCCCTTGATTGCAAGTATCACTTCCGACGACTGCACCGCGTTGGGCACGTAACCGAGTTCTCCCAGAATCGCGATGGGGACGACCGCGCTGGGAATCGCGACAAACTTCGGGAGGATGCTCCAGAACGCGGTGTACTGCGCCTCGCGTCGTTTGCCGGTATACAACTCGTCGTAGTCGATCACATCGGCCTGCATCGAGGGCCCCAGAAACAAGCCCGCGCCGAATGCGGCACCTGCCCAGGAAATCAGGACCATCAAGGCGGTCGTGTCGCCTTTGCCGAGAAAGAACATGGCCCCCCCGCCGGTCACGTTCATCGCGAAGCTGGCGAGCCACGCGGGAAGCTTGCCCCAGCGCCGGGCCGCGGCGACCCACAACGGCAGGCACAGGAAGCCGACGCCGAAGTAGCCAAGCAACTCAAACGAAAGCCACAACCCGGGGTCTTTCGGCTGCAGCACGTAGGCGTTGAAGAAGGGCAGCAGGGTCGCCGGAATCGCCCCGGTGATCGACGACACGACGTAGCTGGCGAGCAGGATGATGAACGGGCGGTTGCGCAGCGCGCGTCTTACTCCGGGTACAAATGGATTGGATTCGCGCACCGAAAAGTCGGGACGCTCGCGGACCTGCCACGCCAACAGCCAGTATAAGACGGTGAGAATGATCGCGAAGGTGACTCCCAGCACACGAAAGACATGCCGTTCGTCCCAGCCAAACGCTTTCATCATCACGCCTGGGGCGGCAGCCGCGACGATGGTGCCCAAAATGGTAAACGACTCGCGGACGCCGAACAGGCTAGAGCGTTCGTGGTAGTCGAGAGTGAGTTCGGGACCGAGCGCGTAGTGCGGCAGGTTGTAGATCGTATGAAATATGAAATACAGCGTGAAGGTGACGCCGAACCAGATCGCCGCCTGGTCGACGGTCAGGTGCTGCGGCGGACTCAGCATCTTCCAGAATGCAAAGCCGCAAAGCGGCGCCCCCAGGATGAGATACGGACGGCGGCGGCCGAGACGGGTGCGGGTCCGATCGGAAATCCAGCCGACGATCGGATCGCTGATGGCATCGAGCGAGCGCGCCCCAGCGATCGCGATAGCCAGGAAGCCGAGCGGCACCAGGACCACATCGGCATAGAACTTGGGCATGTTGACGAGAATCGGAATGATGAGCGCGGCGCCGGCGAAGTTGGGGGCACCGTAGAGAAGCTTGATTTTCCAGGAAAGGCGTTCGGAATTGACTCGCGGCGCTTGAACGTCCACCGCGGTTTTCTGGATAGCCATGTTGTGCTGACAGCAGTGCGGGAGGCTTACCCGCCTCCCGCGGGATTAAATTAACCACAAAGACCCCCCGGCACCAAGAAAGGAAAACCCAACGCGGGTCCTATCCTCCCTGAGGTCTTTGTGCCTTGCCGTTACTTTTATTGATCGAAGAGCGGCGGGCGCCTGTGCTTCCAGGGGCACGCGGTCTCGTAAGCCGCCGCGAGCGAAAGAAGCTCGAACTCGCCATGCTGCCGACCGACGATCTGTAGTCCTATCGGAAGACCGGCGCTCGAGACGCCTGCCGGCACCGTGATCGCGGGCTGGCCGGTCGCGTTGAACGGGTACTCGAATGCGATCCAGGTCCAGAGCTCGTCCAGGTAGCGATCGGGCCGCGACGGAAAGGTGCCGTTGCGCATTGCCGGCCTCGTCATGGTCGGAGTCAGCAGCGCATCGTAGGGGTCGAGCCACTCCACGATGGTTCGCGCGGTGTTGTGCATCACCGCCACGAGGTTGACGTATTCGGCGGCCGTGAGCCTGTGACCCTCGCGGAACATCTCGCGAACCACCGGATCGACCCACTCCATGTTGGTGATGGGAATGGCGGCGATTCCCACGCAGATGAGCGAGCGCGCGCAATCGAGCAGCAGCGCGCCGGGATCCAGATCTATGGTTTCGACACCGTGTCCCATCTCGCGCAGCGCCGTGCATGCGGACTCAAACGCCAGAGCGACGTCGGCGTCGACCGGACCGAGCCTGGTTTCGGCGATTGCGGCCAACCTGAGTTTGCGGGGCACGAACCCGACCGCCTCGACAAATGGGCGCTCGGGAGGCGGCGCCCAGTACGGATCCCCGACCACCGGGCCCGCCAGCACATCGAGCATGAGCGCGGCATCGCGCACGGTTCGGGCGATCGGTCCGCGGGTAGCAAACCCACCCCACGCTTCTCCGCGAAACGGCGCATAGCTGAGGCGGCCGCGCGAAGGTTTGAGGCCTACCACGCCGCAGTTGGAGGAGGGCCCCCGAATCGATCCTCCCCCGTCGCTGCCTTCGGCGAGCGGTCCCAGCCCCGCGGCCACCTGTGCGGCGGCACCGCCACTGGAACCGCCGGCATTATGGTCGAGATTCCATGGATTGTGTGCGGTGGGACACAATCCGCCCTCGGTGGTCGGGCGCCCGCCGAACTCAGGCGTGCTGGTCTTGCCCAGCAGGATGCCGCCGGCTTCGCGCAACTTGACCGCGATTACAGCATCGTCCGCCGGTTGTGCGGTCGCGTAGTTACGCGAGCCGCTGGTGGTGATGATGTCCTTGGTCGGCGTGAGATCCTTGAGCGAGTAGGCGATGCCATACAGCGGCATCGAGCCCGCCCTGGCGCGGTCAGCTTCGATGCGCTGCGCATCGGCCAGGGCGCGCTCCGCGGCGACCGTCATATAGGCGCCCAGCGTCGGGTTGTGGCGCGCGATGCGGGCGAGGAAAAACTCAGCAACTTCCCCAGGGCGTAGATCGCCGTGGCGCACCATCTCGCGCAGTTCCCACGCCTCGATGAATGGATCGAAAGCGGCCATCGACTAGGTCGCCGTGAGACCGCCATCCACCGACATCGAAGTGCCGGTTACAAACGACGCGGCGTCGGAGCAGAGCCACGCGACCGCCTCGGCAATCTCGGCGGGACGAGCCTTGCGCCCGATGGGTTCCACCTCGTCGAGCCGCGCGGCGAGTTTGGGCTTGCCGGCGACCATCCCTTCGACCAGCGGCGTGTCAACCACACCCGGGCATACGTCGTTGACGCGAATGCCGGCGCGTGCGTATTCGATGGCGGCGCACTTGGTCAGGCCGACCACTCCATGCTTGGCCGCGGTGTATGCCGGCATGGAATGCGATGCGACCAGGCCGGCGGCGGAGGCGGTGTTGACGATCGCGCCCGGCGAACCTTGCGCCAGGAACTGGCGGATCTCCGCGCGCATGCAGAGCCATACGCCTTTCAGATTGACCGCCATGATGCGGTCCCATTCGTCTTCGGTGTAATCGGCGGTGCGGCACTGGGTGCCGGCGATGCCGGCGTTGTTGAAGGCGCAATCGAGACGCCCGTAAAATTTCACGGCGGCCGCGACCAGCGCATCGGTGTCCGCGGCGCGGGCGACATCGCAAGCGGCGAACTCGGCGGTGCCGCCCTGCTCGCGAATGAGGCGAACGGTTTGCGAGCCGGCTTCTTCGGAAACGTCAGCCGCAACTACCCGGGCGCCTTCCCGCACGAACACGAGGGATGCGGCGCGACCGATGCCCGATGCCGCACCGGTGATAATCGCAACCTTGCCGTCGAGAAGACCCGCCATCGTGATGCCTCCGGATTGTGGGGCAAGTTTGGCACCATTGAGAGAAATCTACCAAACCACCTGGTTTCCTCTCTCGGTCGCGGTCCTTAATCCCTACCGTTACACTGGGAGGGAATGGGGAACATAAGACCAAAGGCCAAGTTCTCCTGGCCGGGCACTTTAGTAGAATCCGGCCAGGAGTTCAGACGATGAACCTTCGCCAGGCGTTGCTTAAAGTCGCATGGGTAGTGCCCATCATTGTGGGCGTAGGTTGGAGCGCCGTCGCGGTCGCCCAATCGAGTGCTTCCGCGCCTCCACCGGCCCTGGACCAGGCGGCGGACAAAATTCTGGCCAGAGCGTGCCAGACCCTGGGCGCGGCGGATGCGTTCAGCTTTCACGCCGACGTCATGTTCGACCAGGTTCTCCCCGGTGCAGTAAAGGTTCAGTACGGAGGAGCGATGGATTACGCGGTTCAACGGCCGGGCGAACTGGCGATCCTGTACCGAAGCGATCTGGGTGGCAAGGATCTATGGTACGGTAACGGTAGCCTTACGCTGTTCGATCCGAAGTACGCCATGTATGCGACGATCGCGGTCCCGTCGACGATCGACGCGATGCTCGACCAGGTGGCGGACAAGCAGGGATTGACGATGCCGCTTTCCGACCTCGTGTATTCAAACCCCTGCGCACGTCCGAAAAAAATTGCCGTCTACAGCGGCTATCTCGGAGTCCATCCGGTCGAAGGCGTGCCGTGCGATCATATTGCGCTTTCATCCAGCAAGGATGACTTCCAGATTTGGATCGAGCACACGGGGAAGCCGCTTCCGCGCAAGATCGTGATCAACCATCGCAGTGAACCGGGTTCGCCCGAATACATCGCGATCTTGTCGGGCTGGAAATTCCCGAAAGACATCGCATCAAGCCGCTTCCAGCCGCAGCTTCCCAAGGATGCTAAGCAGATAGCATTCATCAAAGCCGAGGAGGCAAAGCCATGAATCGCACACGACGCAGTTCGGTAGGCTTGATAGCGAAGGTATTCCTGCTGGTCGGCGCGGTCGGCCTCGCCTATGCTCCCATCGCGTACTCCCGCGGCCGCTTCGGAGGCGGTGGGGGCCGCTTGGGGGGTGGCGGTGACGGTTTCGATCGCGGCAGTTTTGGCGGTGGCAGATCCGGCGGAGACAGGTTCGGCGAGCAGGGCCACCCGTCGAGCGGAGACTACGGGCACTCCTCCAGCGGAGACAACTGGCATCCGCCAAGCAGCGAATCGTCATCGGGTTCGAGTTCGCAGCATCAAAATGCCAGCAACGACTACAACACCTACCACCAGAACCAGACGGCCGAGCAGCAGTCGCGCTACAACGAGGCCAACACCCTGCAGGAGAACCAGGAACAGACCGAAAAGCAGATGCACAACGAGACCATGAATACGGTCAACAACACGGCCGGCGATTGGAACGGTGGCTACAATAACAGCGGTAGTTCGAGCACCGGCGAAGCGCTCGGCGCAGCGGCGTTGGGAATGACGGGTGGGATGGCGCTAGGCGAGATGATGAACAAGCCTCAGCAGAATCCCTACGCGTCGGCACCGCCTCCCGGATATGGTTCCTATCCACCTCCCAACTACGGTGGTGGCTACGCACCGCCCAGCTACGGCTACGGCGGCGGCTATCCTCAGCAAGGCGAATATCGGCCGCCGCAGCAGTACGGGTATCAGCAGCCGCCCCAGGGTTCTCAGCCCTATTACAACGGCAGCCAGGTGCAATACGCTCCGCCCGCCGGGCAGTAATAGACCGTAGAGCGACAAAATGCTGCGCAGCGAAGAGCGGGTCCTGACCACCCACGCCGGCAGCCTGCCGCGCACCGCCAGGCTCAAGAATTTATTGGTGCGAAGAAACCGCGGCGAGAACATCGACGTCGCGGAACTCGAGCGTGAGGCCGAGCAATCGACCCGCCGCGTCGTGGCCAAGCAACTGGAGGCCGGCATCGATATCGGCAACAACGGCGAGCAGCCCCGCGAGAGTTTCTTCACTTACGTCCATGACCGGATGACCGGGTTTGGCGGGCGCAGCGAGCGGCAGTTCATGCGCGATATCGTGCAGTACCCCTCGTACCTGGAGAAGATGCGGCTCGGCGATCGGCAGATGGTCGATCTGATGCACGCGCCAATGGCGGTGGGGGAGGTTCGCTACCAGGATCGCGAGCCACTTAAGCGGGAATGCGCTGACTTCAAGCGCGTGCTGGCAGAACAGGGAAGGTCGTTCGCGGAGCCGTTCATGACAGCGCCATCGCCCGGGATCATCGCTACGGCGATGCAGAATCGACACTACGACAGCCTCGAGAAATACGTGTTCGCGCTCGCCGATGCGCTGCGCGTCGAGTACCGGCATATCGTCGATAACGGTTTCGTGCTGCAGATCGATGCTCCCGACCTTGCAATGGAACGTCACACTTCATTTGCCGATCGCCCGCTGAGCGAATTTATCGACTTCGTCGATATGACGATCGCCGCGATCAATCACGGCATCGAAGGACTCGCGGCGGACCGCGTGCGGCTGCATGTGTGCTGGGGAAATTACGAGGCACCGCATCACCTGGATGTCCCGCTCGAGGAAATCCTGCCGCACCTTTATGCGGTGAATGCGGGAGGGTTGGTGCTGGAGGCGGCCAATCCACGCCATCAACACGAATACCGATGCTTCCGGTCAAATCCGCTGCCCGATCACATGCTCCTGGTCACCGGAGTCATCGACACGAAGACCAACTATGTGGAGCATCCCGAGGTGATTGCCGAGCGGCTGCAACGCGCGGCACATGCGGTCGGCGATCCGCATCGGGTAATTGCCGGGACGGACTGCGGGTTTGAGACCACGACCGGGCTCGGCGAGGTAGCGGAAGAGCTGGTTTGGGAGAAGCTAAAGGCGATGCGCGCGGGCGCGGACCTGGCGAGCAAAGTCCTGTTTGGCGGGTGAAGACGTCCTCGGGCTGCGATGTGGCTCGCAGGGACACCGACGCACGGGAACTTTTGTTGTGTATTGTCGGTTGATCCGGCAGATGCGGACAATACTGGCAACCAGTCCCACCCTTTTCGGCGCGCTGCTTCTGTGCATCACCAGCGCGCAAGCGGCAGCGAACCTTCAGCTTGCGCCGGACCTCTCTTTTAGTGACGACTCGAGCGGAAATTTTCCGATCGCCGGATCAGACCTGGCTGCCGGACCGGTGGCCGGAAAGGCCACGGTTATTTTCTTTGGCACATCTAACTGCTGGAACACTGCGCGCGAAGCTGAGCGGTTGGTTAAACTCTATCCGCAATATCAGGACCAGATTGATTTCGTTGTGGTCGATCTGAATCGCGTGTCCCCCGAACAGCAGGGATTGGTCTCCCGATACTATCGGGGTGCGATTCCCACCGTCGCGGTGCTGGATTCTAAAGGCAATCTGATCTACGACCGGGCGGGCGAAACCGCGGGCAACCGTGGGGACACGAGCAATCTGCAGAGGCTGCTCGATTCCGCGCACTAGCGGGTTCACTCAGCGCTCATGGCGCAGCCTGTCGCCTCCGCCGGCGGAAGGCGGCTTCATGCTTTGTCGGGCCTTGCTCACCGGGGAAACGATGCGCTTGGAGCGAGACGCGGCGCGCGCAGCTTTCTTCATCGGAAGCGACATCTCGTACCCATCCTTGAGAATCGCGGTGAGCTGCTCCCAGTCGGGCTTGCTATCGAGCCGCACGCCGACCCAGCCTTTGTGACCCATGTACGGCGGCTTGAAGAAGCGCTTGGAGTCGGAGCTGATCAGAATCTCCTGCGCCATGGCGGGCGCCTTGACCCACACGGCCACGTGACCGCTTTGGTGATGGTTGTTGTCGGTCATCGCGAACATCGGGCCGTTGACGACGCGAAAGGTGCACTCGCCCCACGCTTCCTTTTCTACCACGTCACCGAGAGCGAGGCAGACGGCGCGCAGTTTTTTTATCGCGGGATTCGAGTCTTCGTACATTCGCGGATGTGCCATGGGTGAATCTCCCTGGTTACAGCATGAACGTGATTGGGGCGGTGGCCGTGATGGTCCAAGCGAACCACATCGATTCCACCAGCGCGATCAGCATCAGGTTGCGCGACGAGCTGTAGGCTGAGACCGCAAGGATTTCGACTGTCACATAGATCAGGACGAGGTTGGGCAGGATGAGCATCAGCACTCCCGGCAGCACCTGCAAGAAGATGCCTATCACCAGCATCACGATTATCAGCGCGCGACCGATCGTCGCACGAATCGTGGAAACGACCAGATCCCCGCGACGCAGCATGAATTCAAAGCCCAGCCAGAAAGGGAGCAGGAGCAAGGTTCCCACCACGGTGAAGATGAGCCGCTCGGGCGTCAGCGACAAAGTGTGGAGCGTAACCTGGTCCGCGACCTGGCACAGGTAGATGATCGTCATCACCAGCAAAGCGGCCAAGACGGTTGCGCCCAATCCGTCGCGCAAACGGCGCCATTTAAGCACCTCTGCCAGGATCAGGACGATTACGAGGATCACGCCGGCGGTCCAGAACCAGGCCACTTGCACGTCGCCGACCGCCAGTGGAAAGAACGCGGTAGGAACGATCATCGCCACCAACGGCATGGCCGCCAGGAGCGCGATAACCAGAATCGCAAGTCCCGGCCATCCGCCGAGACCGCTGGGTCCCTCGGGCCATTCACCCGCGATTTCTCCGCCGATCTTGCCCAGTGGAATCAGCAGCACCACGAACAGCAGCAGGGCGAGAAGCGCCGCATTGCGGCGCGGCTCTCTCAGGTCAAGCTCACCCGTGCGCGCGGTTCCAAAGGCGCCGTCGAGCCATCTCACCATCGTCGCCGCAGCCTCAGGGGAATAAACAATCGTCACGTGATTCACCCGGGGAATCTGGATCGCCTCGACGGCGTTGCCCTGCGAGAACTCGCCGTAAGTTTTTCCGAGTTCGATCTGTGGCACTCCGGCCAGGTGAGACGCTATCTCGGTGGAAACGGACGCAATGAAGGACGGGTCGTTTTGCGCGAAAATAAACAGCGCGTTCTTGGGGCGCTCGGGGCCGGTCAAGCTGAATCCGCCAGAAATCATGATCGCGCCCTTCAGGGCAGGGTCGACGGTAGCGTAATCGAGCACCGCGCCGGCGCCCATCGAATGCCCCATCACTGCGATTCGCGAGCCGTCGACCTTTTGATAACTGCGCAGGAAGTCGACCGCCTTCCTTACATCCGGCCGCAGCGCATCCGCATTCGCCAAGCCAGCGGGGAACGGATTGCGATTGGCGCCGTGTCCGCTGACATCGATGGCCAGCACGGCATAGCCGTTTTGTGCAATGCGTCGCGCGAGGGTGCTCATGAACTGGCGGTCGGCGGTAAACCCGTGCACCATCACGATAGCGGGCGGGCGATGCGCCGGTGGAAAAACGCGAAAGAACGGATTTCCTTCTCCCGGCAGATACAGGGTTGCCGGTTCCTGCCCCGGCAGGTTCACGAATTCATGCGCCGGGCCGCCCGCATCAAGTCGTGCCAGCCGCGCCACGGCCAACAGGAACAAGATCGCGACCACGAGTGCGAAGGTGTACAGCGGCCTCATCTAGTCACGCCCGAAGGTGCGCGCGAACACGACCCATCAACTCCGGCTTTGCGAGACAGCCTCTCCTCTAGAACGAGCGACCTTCCCGGCTGGCTCTCTCAGGCTTGCTCACCCTCGATGACGCAGGCCCGGGCTGCAGTCGGGACGATGTTGGTCAGGCGAAATCCTGCTCCTTGATAAAGTGCACGGAACTCCGCTTCGGACCTTTGCCGACCGCCGGTGCTCACTAGCATGTTGACGTCGTTGAAAGCCGCGCCGCGGCTCTCGAGCGATTGGTCGATTCGCTCGGGGTAGACGCCCTCTACGAGCAGCAGTTTTGCGTTGGTGCCATCCATCGCGCGGTGGCAGGTTTTCAGGATCGCGATCGCATCGTCATCGTTCCAATCGTGGATCACGTGTTTCAGCAGGTATGCACCCGCGCCTCGCGGCACTTCTCTGAAGAAATCGCCGCCCACTGCTTCGCAGCGAGCCTCGAGGCCGGCATCGGCGATCCGTTTCCCGGCGCGCTCGGCGCTGGGGGGCTGGTCGAACACGATTCCTTTGAGAGCAGGGTTGCCTTTCAGGATTCCGATCAGCAACGCGCCGTTGCCGCCGCCGATATCGGCGAGTTTCCCGAACTTCGAAAAATCATATGCCGCGACCAACGCAAGCGCCGTTTGGGCGCTGAACGCAGCCATCGCCTCATCGAAGTTCGCGGCAGCCTGCGGATCTCCGAGCCCATCGAAGGCGCTCTTGGCAGCGGGTGAAAGCTTGCGAAAGGCAGGCTGACCGGTTTTAACGCAATATTCCAACTCGGCCCATGAAGCCTGGATTGCTTCGCCGGCAAACAGCAGGACCGCTGCGCGCATCGAACCCGGCGCGTCGCTGCGCAGCAAGTCCCCGAGCGGAGTGAGCGAAAACTTCCCACCCGCCTGCTCGTCGAAAATACCGGCGCTGGCGAGCAGGCGCATCACTCGGTTGAGGGAAGGTGGATGCGCGCCGAGCTCCGCGGCCACCTCCCGATAATGACGGGCGCCGTTCCTCAAGCAGTCTGGAATGCAGAGCTTGGTGGCAAGGCCAAGCGCCCGCGAAAGGTAGTGACCGGTGCCCATCATATAGAGCTGAATTTGCGGTGGTATCGATTCCACCGCGCTGGTTGCTGAGGATATCGACATGACTGCTTCCTCTGGACCGCGTAGTTAGCCCTGTTGCTTGGCGATACTATCGAACCGCTTTTTCATTTCGTCGGCCGACACTTCCTCGATGCGAGTCGCCAGAAACCAGGAATGGCCGAACGGATCGCGGATTTGCGCACTGCGGTCTCCGTAGAACTGATCTTCGGGCGCGCGCTGTGAGGTTGCGCCGGCGGCCAGGGCGCGTTGGTAGACCGCATCGACGTCTTCGACCAGGAGATGAATCGAGACGGGTGGGCGTTCCGCACCCTTGGGACCGAAGTAGCCCATTTCCGGATACTCATCGGAGAGCATTATGGTGCCGCTGCCCAGCTTGAGTTCGGCGTGACCGATGCGGCCGCTTCCAGGTTCGGCAAAGCGCATCGTCTCCTTCGCGCCGAAGACGTGCTGGTAGAACTCGAGCGCCTTGGTCGCGTTCGCGACGCACAGGTATGGCGTCACTACGCTGACTCCCTCGGGAATTGGTTTTGCTGCCATGAATGATTCGCTCCTTTGCGAAGCACGGCGCGCATTGCGACGGCCGTGCAACCGCTCGCATTACTGGTCCGCGTTTTCTTTGAACCAGGACCGCTCCCGGTTGCGCATTTCCCGGGCCGGTACCGACTCGATTTTCGTTGAGAGCAACCACAGATGGCCGAACGGGTCCTGCAATCTACCCGCGCGTTCGCCGTAGAACTGGTCCTGGACCGGAAAGATTACTTTCGCGCCTGCCTCAATCGCCCGCTTCGCGATCGTATCGACGTCGTTGACTTCCAGATGAATGATCACCGGAGAGCCACCCAGTGCTGAGGGGCTGGTCGCGCCGACGCCTTCCCATTCGTCTGCGAGCAGTATCGAAGCCTCACCGATTTTGATTTCGCAGTGCGCGATTCGGCCGTCGACGCTTTCCAGGCGAACCACTTCGATTGCGTCGAACGCGTTGCGGTAAAAGTCGACCGCCCGGGCCGCGTCCTTGATAATCAGGTATGGCGTCGCGCGCGAGCCGGCCGATTGCGCAGGTTGAGAGGCTCTCGTCGCCGGTCTGGCCCGAAGCGCCTTGTGGCGTTTGGAAGCGGCTGGCCGTCTGCGCTTCGCCTTCTTCATCGTTCTAACGCCGCACGTCCTTGAGCGGCGTGGCGATGTACCAGATGTGGCCGAACGGATCTTTTACGCCGCCGCAGCGGTCGCCCCATTGCTTATCTGCCATCGGATCGACCATCTCGGACCCTGAGTCGAGCGCGCGCTGGAAAGCGGCGTCCGCATCGGGGACATACACGTAGAGATGCAGAGGGGTGCCGCCGAGCTGACGTGGAGTGCGCACATAGCCTTTGGCGACGTACTCCGCGGCATGCGGCATGGTTGCATCGCTCAGCATCACGCGCGTGCTACCAATCGCAAGCTGGACATGACTTGCCTTGCCGTGCTCGACGTCGCGATGCAGCTCGGTCGCTTCGAACACCTTCTTGTAAAAGTCGGCGGCTGCTCCAGCATCTTCGCAGTACATGAACGGCATGATCGCGGCCGGTGAGGTGGGCGCGGCTTGCGGCACCGTCTGCGCGCTCACCGCCGCCCGTTTCTCGGGATGCTGGTGGGCTGCGATGTACCAGACGTTGCCGAAGGGATCGGTCACGCCGCTGGCCCGATCACCGTAGGATTCATCGCGCGGTGCGTAGAGCGATTCTGCTCCGGCCCGCAGTGCGCTCTGATAGGTAGCATCGGCATCCGCAACATAGAGGTGCAGGGCCGGCGGCATCGGCGGATACTCTCCGTGTGCCTCGCCCATCGCGACTATCGAGTCGCCGATCCTGAGCTGTGCGTGCTGTACGACGCCCTGCTTATCGGCATGGAACTCAGCTTCCTCGGCACCGAAAGCCTCCTTCAGGAAGTCGATGAGCTTGGCTGCGCCCTTCGGATGGAGATAGGGAGTTACCGAACGCAGTTCCGGCGACCACGGTTCGGCCGTTTCCAGGCGCTTTGCGAGATACCAATGATTGCCGAAGGGGTCTCTTATGCTCGCCTCGCGATTCCCGTAGTCCTGGTCCTGCGGACCACGGATCGACTCGGCGCCGGCCTCGAGGGCACGTTGGTAGGTCGCATCCACATCGTCGACGAACAGCCAGATCGCGGTCGGGTTCGGTTTGAATCGCTGGTTCGCATCGGCCAGTTCCACGACCGAGCCCGACACTCTCATCTCCGCATGGCCGATGGTTCCGTCCGGCTGATTGACCCGCATGACTTCCTCGGCGCCAAACGCACGCTTGAGGAAGTCGATGAGCTGTGCGGCGCCATTCACCTGCAGGTATGGCGTGATGCTGTGATAGCCTTCGGGCTTTGGAACGGATTTGGCTTTTTCGGCAGCAACCGAGCGATCCCAATCCGCCTTCATCTGTTCGGGGGTGACATCGTGGTGGTGGGTCGCGACCATCCACACGTGCCCGAACGGATCGACGAACTTGCCGCGCCGGTCGCCATACGGGTAATCCTGCGGCGCTTCCAGCACTTTAGCGCCGCCCCGCTCGGCGCGCCGCGCGAAAGCATCGATGTCGTCGACATACAGATGCACGAATGCGGAAGAACCGCCGAGCGAATCGGGACTCAGGTTGAAGTAGCGCAGCTCTTCCTCCGCGATCATGATGGGCGCATCGCCGATTTTGATTTCGGCATGCGCAATATGCCCGCTCGGATCCGCCATCCGCGACAGCTCAGTGGCGCCGAACGCACGCTTGTAGAAATCGATCGCACGCGACGCATCGCGAATCATCAAGTAGGGGGTCGCGATGCCGTGGCGGCGGCGCGCCGTGAGGGCGGCCTTGGAGGAGGTCGGCAGGGCGCTCTTTTTCAGGCTGGCCTTTAGCTGCATCTTGAACTCCTGGCGCGGCAGCCCGCGCAGCTCGCCCGCGATTTCGAGCAGCGCGGCGACGCCCGAATTCACGCGCGGGGGCCTGGCGTCTGCCATGGTCGCCTCCACCGCCTGATCGAGCTGCTCGGTCGGGCTTCGCCTGGCCGTTTGGCTGCGATCGGCCCTTTGCCTTCGCTTAGCCATTCTGGTCACCCATCCGCAGGCGCAGATTCTGCAGCCCGCGAAATTGAAGCTGCTTCACGGCGCCCTCGGTGCGCTTAAGTTGCTGGGCAATTTCGCGGATACTCCTTTCCTCGGCGAAACGCAGAGTGATTACGCGGCGCTGGTCGGAGGGCAGCCGGTCAACCATCCGGAACAGGCGCGCGCGGTTTTCGATTTCTTCCCAACAGGGCTCCCGGGGATCATCGGTGGGATCGAGCCGAGGTTGCCGCGCGGTTTTTTGCGACCGATCCACGATCTCGTTGCTTGCGATTTTGTAGAGCCATGCCGCGAACGGAACCCCGCGCCATTCGAAACGGCCGATATTCTTAAGCGCCAAATGAAATACCTCGGCGGTCAAATCCTCGGCTTCGTGGCGGTCTCCCACGCGGCGGACGATGAAAGCGTAGACGCGCTCGAAATTGCTTTCGTAAAGTTCGGCGAAGCGGCGCGAGTCGCGCTGCGCCGCCTCGATTTGGCGGCGTTCGTCAGCCGCCGCCGGGCTGACCTTCAATGCCGATGCCCTGCGCACCATCGTCCCAACGGTATAAACCATCGGCCGGGGAAAAGGTTACGGCGTGAGCCACCTGCAAACTGCGGACTTTCCCGGATTTTCGTGAAGTGGCTTCGGCGAGTTTGTCCGATCGTCCCAGAAAAGATCTGCGCACCCCTGCCGAGCCGCCGGTCCGGCACGCTTAAGTCGCTTCTGGGAGGAGACACAAGCCGAGCATTGCGGCTCGCCTCCGCAGAAAGGGAAAACCAAAGGTTACGATAGCTAAAATTCTAGCTACGCCAGGGCTCTACCAGAATTTTCGCATGGTGCTCCGGGGAACCCAGGTCTTCGAACGCTTGCGCTACGCCTTCCACGCCAACTTTGCCCGTGATGAGCGGGTCGCCGTTGATTTTGCCTTCCGCCAGGTTGCGTAGTGTATCGGCGAATTCCGTGGCCGAGTAGCCAAGCACGAATTGGATATTCAGCTCTTTGTTGATGCCGAACATCGGCTCGAAGGAGTCCTGCTCCATGCACACCCCTGCCACCACCACGCGCGCGGCGGGCGCGGTCGAGGCCATGATCGAGTGAATTACCCCGGGAACGCCCACGCACTCGAAAACCACCTGCGGCCGTCGCGCCGGCCCTGGCATCCAGGGTGGCAGTGGCGGCGCGCTCTTCGGGTCACTATATACGGCCATCTCCTTCCAACTCTCGAAAGGAGATTGCTGTTTGGGATCGGTCACCACGTCGGCGCCCATCTTCTGCGCCAGTTCGCGTCGGCGCGGCGAGAAATCCGCCGCGACGATCGGATGCTGGCCCTTGAGCTTGAGCGCCGAGATGACGGAGAGGCCGACGGGGCCGCATCCAATCACCAGCGGCACGTCACCCTTTTGAAGGCGCGCTTTTTCGACCGCGTGATAGCCAACCGCCATCGGCTCGGTGAGCGCGGCCCGCTCGGTGGAGAGGCCGTTGGGAACCTCCAGCAGCAGGCCTTCGGTCAGGCGCATCAATTCCCCGTAGCCGCCGGGATTGTCATTGGAGTAGCCGACCGTCTCGACACCGGTCGGCCGAATCAGCACCGGCATCGCGCATGCGCGCTGTCCGGCTTTGAAGTGTTTTTGGGTGTTGGGTCCAAAGTCGACTATCTCGACGCAGAACTCGTGGCCCATCACGATGTCACGCTGCAAATCCATCACGAATGGGCCGCCGGAGCGCCGCGCGCCTTCGACCAGCTTTTCGGCATGCTTGAGCGTATGCAGGTCGGAGCCGCAAATTCCGCACGCCAGGGTCTTTACCAGGGCCTCGCCCGGGCCGGGGGCGGGGACCGGAACATCGTCGACGACGAGCTTTTTGTTTCGCATCACAGCAGCGCGCATAGTTGAAACCTCCAATCGAATCCGAGCTACTGTAGCATTCACTTCCCTCCCTTTGTCCAAGGGAGGCCTCACGCCTGAGTTACGGCCCGTTCATCGCGGCGCACCCTGTGACCGTAAGCTGGCGCATGGCGCGCATCCATTTGCATGCGGTGCAGGCACTGGGGTGGGTTTACGGTCGTCGCTGCCAGGCATGTGACCAATGGCCGTCGTGGATTCTTGGCCAGACTGGCTTGCGGAATGGACGCTTGAAGCCCTCGGCCGGATAGCCCATCGGGATCAGCGCGATGAGCTGGTAGAGGTCCGGGACGCCGAGCAGCGCTCTGGTTTCGGCTTCGTGCGGCGAGAGCATCGTGGTCATCGCGGTGCCTACGCCGAGCGCGCGCGCCGCGAGCATCATCAGCTCGATCGCGGGAAATACCGACCCATAGGTAGCGCCGAAGTTGGTCAGGTCTTCGGGACTGCCGCGCACCACACGCATCTTGGGGCGATCCAGGAAGACTACGACGTGGGCCGGCACAATCGCCAGCGACGCGGAAAACTCATCGCCAACGTGTAACGCCTTCTGTGCGCGAGCCGAAAGCGTGGTTCGGCCGCGGATGATCGCGCTGTCCTTGTAGGGCACCCAGGCAAGCTCGTAAAGCTTCTGAATCTCACGGCGTGCAGCCGGATCGCGCACGATCACGAATTCCCATGGCTGGGCGTTGGAGCCCGAGGGTGCCATGTTGGCGGTTTCGAGAATTCGCTCGATGGTCGTCTGATCGAGCGGTCGATCCGAAAATCGCCGGACCGTGGGCATGGTGGTCGCGACTTCGAAGAAGTCCATTCGGCTCCTATCTTTGCCGTGAGATCCGCAATCCCCACCCGCAGGACCAAGTCGCAACCGTCTTAGACGAGCTCCAGCGGTAAATCGCGGCGCGGTTCGACGCGGCCGACGATCGCGCCGTCGGTACATCCTGCCTTATGCAGTTCAGCGAGCATCGCGACGGATTGCGATTCGGGTACCGAAATCAACAGTCCGCCCGAGGTTTGCGGGTCGAAAGCCAGCGAGACCATCTCCTCGGACACTTCGTCGGAGATTTTAACGTGCGGCGCGTAATATTCGCGATTGCGGGTGCCGCCGCCCGGGATCATTCCGGCGCGCACCTGTTCCAGCGCGCCCTGCAACAGCGGCAGGTCCGATTCCTCGAATACCAGGGTCACGTTGCTGCCGTCGGCCATCTTGAAGGCATGACCCATGAGGCCGAAGCCGGTCACGTCGGTTGCCGCATGCACCTCGTGGTTCAGCATGAGCGTCGCGGCACCGGCATTGAGCTGGACCATGGAATTGACGGCACTGGTGTAGTGCTCGGGGTTGAGCGCATCGCGTTTGAACGCGGTCATCAGAACCCCAGTGCCCAGAGCCTTGGTCAGGAGCAGCGCGTCACCTACCCGGGCGCCGACGTTGCGTACTATCCGGCGCGGATCGATCACGCCGGTCACCGCCATCCCAAACTTGACTTCGTCGTCGGCCACGCTGTGCCCGCCCACCACGACCACGCCCGCTTCGCGTGCTTTTTCGGCACCCCCGCGCAAAACCTCGGCCAGCAGTTCGCGGGGCAGCCCCGCTTGCGGCCAGCAGACGATATTCAAGGCACTCACCGGTCGTCCGCCCATCGCGTAAACATCGGAGAGCGCGTTGGCCGCGGAAATCTGCCCATAGGTGTGCGGGTCGTCGACGACCGGCGTGAAGAAATCGACTGTACTCACGATGGCCAGGTCGTCGCGCAGACGAAACACTCCCGCGTCGTCGCCGGTGGCGATGCCGACCAGCAAATCGGGATGGCTCGGCAGGTCAAGCCGCGCCAGTACGTCTGCAAGGTCCGCCGGACCGAGCTTGCCGGCTCAACCCGCGGCTTTGCAGCGTGCCGTCAAGCGCACCAATTCCGTGCGCGACGGATTGTTGTCCTTGTCCCTGGACATTGTCCCTCCATTTTCGCCCATCGAGAACTCCAAGTCAGCCCGTGCGAGCGCGCAGCCGTCGCTGGTCGCCGACGCGGGTCGTCACCCCGCTGTGATCAAAATAGTCGAGCAACGCGATCGCAAATTTGCGCGATGCGCCCAGCAGATCGCGGTAAATCGCTGCGCTGATTTCCGTATGCGTGCCCAAATAGTCGACCAATCGGGTGCGGGCCGCATCGAGCGCGGTCCGGTCGAAGTAAAGCTCCGCCGCAATCTTAACCACCCGCCCCTCGCGTTCCATCGCCGCGAGCACGGTGCGGAGTTGCGCCGCAGCCCCGGGCCCGAGCCCTAGCTGTTCGGCCAGCTGCTTCAAATCGGGCGGTTGAAACTCCGCGCGAGTGAGCGCCGTTTCCACCCGGGCGCCGAGCTCCCCCGCGTCACCGCCCAGTGTGACCTTGTGACTCTTGACGCGCAGCAGATTCTCTTCGCGAACGATCTCGGCCTCGCGCCCGATACGATCGACGATCGCGCGAAACGCGCGCGCGCTGACTTCATAGGGCAATCGTGTACGCAGGGATTCCATTTCGAGTCCGGCAGAGAGCGGCGCCGATTGGTGATGTGCGCCCAGCGTGGCAAGGGTGAATTTTTTAAGCTCCTCCCACTTGGAGCGGGTGGTAAAACCTTCCTCATCGCCCATCGAGAGCTTGATAAACCGGGTATCGGTTAACACACCTTCGATCTCCGCGAGTGGACGATTCATCAGGCAGGCGAGGCGGCCGGCGGGCAGGGCGAGACTTTCCTGGAGGTTGAGGAGTGCCTCAACCGCCTCTGCGCCCAGCGATCCGCGGATGATGGCCAGGCGGTCGCGGTAGGCAGCCAGCGGCTTGCGCGAGCGGCGCGCGATCGGATTCAGGACGATTCCGCCGCCGAGCGTGCGGACGTTGGTTTCATCGCGAATGACGAACCGATCGCCGAACAAGAGCACCGCCGGTTGCTCGGTAACGATTTGCACCAGCCCGCGTTCCTTGGGCGGTAACTCGTCGCGCTCCTCGAGCAGAATCACCCGGCCCAAGATTTCGCTGGTCCCGACAAACAGGCGCAGCCGCGAATGGTTCTTGAGCGGGCGCTTGGCGGCGGGACGAATTTCCAGCCACGCGTCGAAGCGCGAGGTCGCGAAGTCCAAGCGGTCATCAGCCAGCACCTGCCCGCGCCGGAGTTCCACCCGCTCCGGCCCGGCTAGGTTCAGCGCCACCCGCTGGCAGCGTCCCGCGCTCGGTACCGACTCGGAGTGGACCTGAACCCCACGCACGCGGACCTCTTCGCCGCCGGGCAAGACACGCAACTTCTGCCCGACGCGGACCTCCGCGCCCATCGCGGTGCCGGTTACGATGGTACCGTGGCCCTTGATTGCGAAGGCGCGGTCTAGCGGCAGGCGAAAGACTCCGGTTGCGCGGCGCGCATCAAAGCCAACCAGCTGACGAGCCATCTCGCTGCGAAGTTCCTCGAGTCCCGAGCCGGTAACCGACGAGACCGCGATGATCGGCGCGGTGGCGAGTTGGGTACCGTCCGCCAGCAGCTCGATTTCGTCGCGCACTTCCTTCAGTCGATCCGCATTTACCAGGTCGGCCTTGGTGACCACGAAAATACCGCGGCTCACGCCGAGCAGGTGGAGGATGTCTAGATGCTCCTCGCTCTGCGGCATGACGCCATCGTCGGCGGCCACGGTAAAGAGGACCAGATCGATTCCATGAGCGCCTGCGAGCATGTTGCGAATGAACCGCTCGTGACCGGGAACGTCGACCACCCCCGCCCGGGTGCCATCGGGCAGCGTGAAAAAGGCGAAGCCGAGATCGATTGAAATTCCGCGCTCCTGCTCTTCTTTGAGACGATCGGTCTCCTGGCCGGTGAGTGCGCGAATGAGGGCGGTCTTGCCATGGTCGATATGACCGGCGGTGCCGATGATCGCGTGGGCCACGGCAGATGGCATCGGGTGGAGCTTATCGCGGCGCACCGAATTTGGAGAAATGGTCGCACCCAACGAGCCCGCAACACGCCGCAGCCTTCTACACCAGAAAGACCTTCGAACACGGCTCGGCGGATACCTCTCCCGCTGCGATCCACCAAGACCCGGGTGCCCCGTAATCGGAGGCTTCGCCTGTGATCTTCGAACCGTGTAGACTTCCGTGTTTCGAGGTGGCTTAGGCGTGAAGACCGGGATTATCGGCGCCCGCGGGGCAGGCAAATCGACGGTCTTTCACGCGCTGACCGGACTGCCGCCGATTCCGGGCACGGCGGAAGGCAAAGCTCGCGGGCGGCCGGGACAGATCAAGCTCGCCGATCCGCGGCTGGATTTCCTGGAAACGAGCTATGGGTCCAAAAAAAAGATTCCGGTCGAGCTAACGGTGCTCGACTTTGCGCCCAATCCAAAGGAGCAGAAGGAGGGTGCCGCGCTCGACGTCAGCCTGATTCCGCTGATTCGCGACCTCGACGCGCTGCTCATCGTCATCGCACAATTTGGCGGGCTGAATCGGGACCTCACGCCGACGGTCGAGAGGATCGAGAGCGAGCTGGTCTTCGCCGATTTCGATCAGGCCGAGCGGCGGAGGGAGCGGATCAAGAAAGACCGCAGTGCGAGCGATTTTGAAAAAGCCGCGCTGGAGAAAGTCATCAAGTGGCTGGAAGATGGAAAGCCGCTGCGGCTGATGGAGCTTTCGGCGCAGGAGCTGCAGACCTTTTCGAGCTTCGGCTTTCTGTCCCGCAAACCGGCGCTCGCAGTCGTAAACTCCGAGATGGAAGCGGGAGCGTCCGCGCTCACGAAGGCTGAACGCGACGCCATCCATGCGCGCGGCCTCGAGGTGTTCCGCCTGGCCGCCGCTTTCGAGTCGGAGCTGTGGGAGCTCGACGCGGCCGGGCAAAGCGAGATGCTGCGTGAAGCCGGCCTGGAGGCGCCCGCGCGCGATCGTCTGATCACGGCGCTGTACAAGCACTTGGGGTTGATCACCTTCTACACCGCGGGCGAGCCGGAGGCGCATGGTTGGTCGCTGCGGCGTGGCGAAACCGCGCTGGAAGCCGCCGCGGAAATTCATAGTGATATCGCACGCGGATTCATCCGCGCCGAAGTGGTCAGCTATGAAGACTTCGCGGTGCTCAAGTCGGATGCCAAGGTCAAGGAGGCGGGAAAGCTGCGGCTGGAGGGCAAGGACTACGTGATGCGCGACGGCGATATCATTCACATTCGCTTCAAAGTCTAGCTCAGCGAGCCCTTTGCCCTGACCTTCTTTGTGAAGAGATCGAGAGCAAAGGTCGCTGACCAGTTCCCCGGCCTATCATTGAAAAGACTCACGCGGGTCTGATTTAACCTCTGTTGTGCACTGCGGGCGGGGCGCATGGCGACGCGCCGCGACCTGCAGGCCGACACCACATGAATCAGCACGTCACCCGACAGATTCTCTGGAACATCCCGGTCCCCTTCATCGTCCTGATGTATGGGCTGCTGGTCGTGCTGATCGCCTGCTACGCGTGGGCGGCGGTCAAGTGGTTCAGGATGATCCGGTTGGGGGCCGCCGAGAATCGCCTCGACCAGCTTCCACAGCGGGTCTTTCTTGCGTTGCGTGATGCGTTTGGCCAGGGCTACGTGGTGCGCGAGTCGTGGGGCTGGATGCACTATGCGTTCTACGTCGGCTTCGTAGGATTGTTCATCGGCACCACCATCGTTCTGATCAACAGCGATCTGCGTGAATTGCTCGCGCTGTTCGGGCTGAATCTCTACTTCTACTACGGCGACTTTTACCTGGTGTTCAAAGCCGCGATGGACACCTTCTTCCTGGTGCTTATCCTGGGGGTGCTGGCAGAGGGCGCGCGGCGCCGGGTGCGCAAGCCCAGCATCCTTAGCCCGACGCCGCCCGAGAAGGTCAACAACAACCTGGAGAATCGGCTTGGCTACTGGTTCCCGATGACGATGATGGTGCTGGTCGCGATTACGGGCCTGATGCTCGAAGGCGCACGCATCAACGCGGCCCAGCCGCAGTTCACCGAATGGGCTTACGTGGGTCGCGTCATCGGCAGAATCGAGGGCGGGCTCGGCGCGGGCCCCACCTATCACCGCTGGCTCTGGATGGTACACGTGCTGTTGGTCTACGTGCTGCTGGCGTGTTTTGCATTCACCAAGCTGCGGCACCTGGTTTTGGGACCGCTGAATCTGTTCTTCCGCAACCTCGGTCCGCGCGGCCGGTTGGCGCCCATCAAGGATTTCGAGAGTGCCGAGACCTTCGGCGTTTCGCAGGTGGAGCAGTACACCTGGAAGCAGTTGCTCGACATGTCGGCGTGCCTCGAATGCGGGCGCTGCACGATCAACTGCCCGACTGTGAACACCGGCAAGGTACTCAACCCGAAATTCCTGGTTATCGAACAGCGCGAACACCTGCTGCAAAAGGCGCCCGCGCTGCTCGCCGCGCGGGCGGCGACGGCCAACGGCGCGGGCACCGAGGCGCCGGCGTGGAGCGGCCCCGACATGATCACCCAAGTCGCGACGGAAGCTGCGGTGTGGGGTTGTACCTCCTGTGGATGGTGTGAAGAAGGATGCCCGGTCGGCATCGAGCATATCCAGCGCATCGTCGATATGCGTCGCTACCAGGTCCTGATGGAGAGCAAGTTTCCGACCGAAGCGACTAGCGCGTTCAAGGGGATCGAAAACCAGGGCAATCCCTGGGGTCTGGCGGCCGAGAAGCGGGCCGACTGGGCGCAAGGGCTTGAGATTCCGGAGATGGCCGAGGTTGAGAACCCGGCGGACCTGGACGTGCTGTACTGGGTCGGATGCGCGGGATCGTACGATGAACGTAATCAAAAGGTGTCGCGCGCGTTTGCTTCGCTGATGAAGCAGGCCGGAGTGCGGTTCGGAATTCTCGGCAAAGAGGAAATGTGCACGGGAGACCCGGCACGGCGCCTCGGCAACGAGTACCTGTACGCCACCGTGGTGCAGCAGAATGTTGAGACCTTAAATCGTTACAAGCCGCGGCGCGTCGTGACGCAGTGCCCCCATTGCTTTCACAATCTCAAGAACGAATATCCGGATTTCGGCGGTAACTATAACGTCATGCACGAGGCGGAATTTTTCGCCGAGCTGGTGCGGGCCGGACGCCTGAAACCCAAGGAAGTGTTGCGCGCGCGCGTCACCTATCACGATCCCTGCTACATGGCGCGACACAATCGCCAATGGGATGGCGCGCGCGAGGCACTGCGTGCGATTCCCGGTGCGGAAATCGCCGAGGTCGATCAGTCGAAGAATCGCACCTTCTGCTGCGGTGCGGGCGGTGGGTGCTTCTGGAAGGAAGAACACGAAGGGACCCGCATCAATCAGAAGCGTTTCGATCAGCTGAGCGAGGCGAAACCCGAGTGCGTCGCGGTCGGATGCCCGTTCTGCATGACCATGATCGAGGATGCGGTGAAATCGCGTTCGCTGGAAGAATCGGTGCGGGTTCGCGACTTGGCGGAGATCATGGCCGAGGCAACCGGGGCACAAAAGAAGTAACGGACAGAACTCCAAAGCTTGCGCAGATGATTCTGTCTGGTCGTGCGAAAAGCTGCAGCGTTGTTATGGGCTTGGAACTTCATCCTTATAACCACCGGTTTGAGTGGACGCCGGTACGAGGGCCGTTTCGGCGCATCACCCAGGCGCAGGCGGATTCCTTCAACCGGCGCGGGTTTTTCGTGTTGGAAAACGCGCTCGATTCGGAGATGGTCGCCCGCGCGATCGAAGCCATCCGGCCGTGGGAAGCGAAGGTGGAGGCGTCGTTGCGGGCTACCCCCGGCCGGCGGATGTTTATCGCCGAGGCCGAGGGAATCAGCTTCACGGTCCATCTGGTAAAGCGCTCACAGGTGCTGCGCGAACTTTCGGCGGCGCCGGTTTTCGCAGACCTGTGTCACGACCTGATCGGTCCCGACGTGCGCCTTTATTGGGACCAGGCGGTCTACAAAAAGCCCGAGTACCCGAAGCCGTTCCCTTGGCATCAGGACAATGGCTACACCTATATCGAGCCACAGGCGTATCTGACCTGCTGGGTCGCTTTGAGCGATGCGACCGAACGGAACGGATGCCCGTGGGTCGTTCCGGGTGGGCATCTGCGGGGAACGCTAAAGCATCACCTGACCGAGCTCGGGTGGGTGTGCCGGGACGAAGATGGGCCGGAGGCTATTGCGGCGCCGGTGCATGCCGGCGGTGCGGTGGTACTCTCTTCGCTGATGCCGCATCGAACCGGACCCAACCTCACGCAGGAAATACGCCAGGCGTACATCCTGCAATATGCGCCCGAGGGGGCACGCGTGGCGGAATCTAACGCGCCGTGCAACGCGCCTGACCGCCAATACTTCGTGTTGCGGGGTGGCGCGCGAGTCGCGCCCCCACCGCTCTGATCAGATATCCCGCAGCCTTCCGGAAACCTGAGCCTCAGGCGGCGTAGCTGCGGTTTTCACCGCGCTTATTGCTTCAAGTCCGCAAGAAACTCCAACAGTGCCGCGTTTACCTCGAGCGGCTTCTCCTGTTGGGTCCAATGCCCCGCGCCCTTGACCAGCACCGTTCTGCGCAGGTTGGGGACCCATTCCTTCATGCCTTCGGCCATCTCCGGGCGCAGGACTACATCGAGCTCGGCGGTAATCATCAGCGCCGGCTGAGTGATGCGCTGTGGGAGGCCCGCGCTGTCTTCCCAGTTCTGGTCGATATTACGGTACCAATTTAGACCGCCACGAAAACCGGTCTTCGTGAACGCTCGCATGAAGACCTCGAAATCCTCGTCGGTGAGAAATTTGCCGTGCGGACGATCCGGAAGGCGGTCGAGAAGGCCCCCGCCGGCGGCGCCAAACACGCCCGGAGGGGCAGCGCGCATCGCGGCCGGGTCGAGCTTGGGCGGGTCCTGGTAGAAGCCGCGCAACGTGCGCGACACCTCGCGCTCAAGTTCGGCCTCTGCAATCCCGGGAGTCTGGAAATAGAGAACATAGTGAAAATTGCCTCCGGCCATCTGCCGCATCAGCTCGGTTGGTTTCAGCGCGGCGCGCGGCAGGAAGGGCGTGTTGATGCCGACGACGCGCCCGATGCGCTCGGGAAACATGAGCGCCGCGTTCCACGCGGTCATCCCGCCCCAATCGTGACCCACGATGGTGCAGGTGCGCAGGTTCAGCGCATCGAGCATGCCGATGATGTCGGCGGCGATTTGCTTCTGGCTGTACGCGCCAATCGGCGCCGGACAATCGGTGTCGCCGTAGCCGCGCTGGTCGGGCGCGATCGCGCGGAAACCGGCCTCGGCGAGCGCCTTAATCTGATGCCGCCACGAGTACCAGAGTTCTGGGAAGCCGTGGCACATTACGACCGGGCTACCCTCGCCGGACTCAGCCACGTGCATCTTGATTCGGTTGGTCTTTACGAAGTGATGCGTGATTTCGGGCATCTCGGACCTCCCTCCTCGCGGGGCACCCAAATCATGCGCAAATCGGACGCGTGAGACCAGCGTGTTCGGCTCCGACGTCTTAAGAGTCGATCCTGATTGGGTTCATCACAAAGAGTACAAGGGCACGAAGCTGCGCACCTGCGACACATTCGCGAGAAAACCTTAAGGAGGGAGAGTCTCTGCGCTTCATCTGCGTAGCTGCGCTCGCGGTCGCTCAGATAGACATTGTGGACCCATAACGGTTTGACATTCCGCGGCGGTCCGCCTTATGTTCGAATGCTAATCTCAAAGTTCAGGAAGGGCGGAGGTGCCCACCATGAGCCGTGATTTTGAATTCAAAGCGCTACTGCGCGCGTACCGAAGCGGAGTCATCAGCCAGCAGACTTTCGAGAGCGAAATCGCGATGCTCGAGAACGGCGGCAAGATGGCCACCGGCAACGGGGGCGGATTCAGGGCCTTCGGCCGCACCTACAAGAGCGAGCGCGACGCTATAGTAAGCTTCATCGACAAAGTCCGCGCGGGCGAGGCGAACGGTGGACAGGCTTTCGCCGCGTGGGCTGAAGTCTGCACCACTGATTGCATCAAGACCGGCATCCGCATGATCGCCGAGCGCGAGGCCTATCATTCGCGAGTATTCGCGAAGCGGCTGTCGGAACTGGGCGGCCAGCCGCGTGCGGAGAACACCGAAGACGGGCGCAAGTTCACTGCCTATCTTGGCGATCCAAACATCGCGGACAACGTGAAGCTGCTCAAATTTGTCGAGCGCGTGGGTAAGCCCGAGGATGCGATCAAACCGATCTGCGATTTCGTCGCGCTCATCAAGGAAGACCTGGGCACCAAGGAAGCGTTGCGACTGTTCGCCGAGGATGAACTGTCGTCGACGAAATGGATCTACGAATCGTGCGCCGCGCTGAACGCTCCGGCGAACAAGTCCAAGGAGGACTCGGCCTCGATGTAGGCGGGCGCTCTTCCCATGGAATTTAGGGAGCGGGACCGGAAACGGTCCCGCTCATTTTTTGTAGCCCGCGCGGGTCGCGCCGACATGTTGGTAGGGCCCGCCCTCACCAACGCTCGCGCCGCGCGCCTGTTGCCAGGCGAACGCTTCGATGATTTGGGCGGAGGCCGGGTGGCGAAAGCTGTTCGCCGTCACGCAAGAGTTGAAGCCCCGGGTCACTTCGCAGGAGGCGGCGCCGGTGCTGGGGCCTTGGCCTGGCCCGCCGGCGGCATTCCCAGGGTTCGCTGGGCGTAGCCCTTTGGCACCGTGAAGGTATCCGCCGCCAGGTTCTTGGCCTCGAGCTTGGTTACCTCGGTCTTGGTCGTCACCGGCTTCATCTTCGCCAGCTGTTGTTGAAGCCTCTGCGCCTGCTCCGGGGGCAGGTTCGGTAATTTCATCGTGTTCATGTTAACCGTGGAGTCCGACGCCAGGGGGATGCCGTCGGGAGTATTGCTCTCCGGAACCACCGACTTAAGCTTCGTGGCCATCGCCTTCTGGAACGCGTTGAACTCCTTGGCGCCCGGCGCGCTGGTTGAGAAGCACTCGGTGACGGTGTAGTCGCCGCTCATCGATTGCCCGGTCCCCGTGTAGTCGGTGCATGAGTAGCCCAGCACCTTGCGGGTGGTGGTTCCCTTCTTGAAGTCCATCGCGCCGGCGGCATGCGCAACCGCCTGCGCCATCGGACCGGTGGGTGGAAACGGGAGCTGGAAGTAGCTGCTCTTGGAGGGATCGATCAGGTACATGACGCTGTTGTCCAGGTCGGTGATGATCTGGCGTTCGCCGGTAATCATCTTCTGCTTGTTGCCCTGAATCATGATGGTCTGTTCGCTCTTGCGCTCGCCAAACTGCCCGTTGGCGACTTGCTGCTGGGTAACCACCACCCCGGCTCGGGCAGGGAGCGTGGATAGGGCTACGGCTACTGCGGCCGCGGCAAATGAAAGCGTTTTCATGGCTGCTACTCTCCTTGCGCCTGTCGAACTTTTAGTACCTCTGCGGCCAGGATGTTGATGGCGTCGGTAGTATCTTGCCCTCTTTCTACAACGATTCGATGTATCATCAGGCTGAGCAGGCCGAGCAGCACCCAGACCATCTCCTTCACGCGCCGCAGAAACCCGATGGCAAACCCGACCCCGGCACGATAGCCCAGCATCGCGAGAATCAGAGCCTTGCCACCTTCCTGGCTGACGAGCTTGGCGGGAATCAGAAAGGTTGCACGCTCCAGCAGCAGGCCCACGCCGTCCACCAGCAATGCGAGGCGCAGCGAGTCCGGTTGATGAAGCAGGTACAGGAGCAGGTAAATTTCAATCGGCCCCAGACTCCAAGCCACCAAATAGCACAGGGTGGCAACAAAAAACCGCGTGCGATGCTTGGCGTAGAACTCCAGCAGGAGGCCGTCGGCCTCGTCTGCTGCGAGCCTGATTTGCTCGCTCTGAGCGCCACCGATGTGCAGACGGGTGGCGGCCCGCCATAGATGCGTAAACGGGCGCTTTTGCTGGACGAAAAAGAAGCCCACCGCCAGCAAAAGCGCGATCGCAAAGCCTCCCACGATGGGCCAAAACAAGCGGGCGCCGGCTGGAATCAAGTTCAAGGAGACCAGGATCGCCAGCGTGATGAACCCGATCTGGCCGATCACCTCAGCCAGCGCGGCGATCACCACGGTGGCCAGGCCAAAGGACATCTTGAGCTTGTGCCGGACCATCATGGCCATCACGAATTGACCGCCTATTTGTGCCGAGGGCGTGATGTAGTCAATTGCCTCTCCCGCGATGCGGCTGAACAAGAGCTGCGCCATTCCCAGCGAAGGCGGACAGTCGTAGATCGTGATGCGCCATCCGACCGTGTTCACGACGCGCGCAACGCCCTCGAGCGAAATGGTCAGCGCAAGACCCCATCCCGCCAGCTGCAAATAGGAGAGGATCTGGGTGGGACCGAAGTGGGCCAGGAACCAGGCGTAAAAGACGAGCGAAAGAACGATAAGGATGGTTTCGACGCGGCGCATCAAACGAGGAAAGGCGCCGAAACCCCAAAAAGCGCGGCGCTATGATGCCATTGTTTCAGCGATGCGGTGCATGCGCAACCCAGCATCTCGCGTTGACAGTCGCTGGTACAGGAAGCGACAATTCGGCTAATTGATGAGAATGCTTCGTGCGATCGACGGCGAGCGATTCGAGACCTTCCGCTGCAGTTCGCCGCCGATTTCAGGACCGGGGGCAGGCTGAATCCCGCAATGGGATTGCATCGGGTCATTCGCCGCTACCAAAAAAAAGGCGGCCGAGCCGCGTTCCGGTACCTGTGGCGGCTGCAGAAAAACAATCTTATCCGGGTGGCAAACCTGGTTGGACCAGCGCGCAGGCAGTGCCCGTGCTGCGGATGGAGCGGGATGCGTTTCCTTGACTACGCGGGCCACCGCCAGAACGGCATCATTTGCCCGCGCTGCGGCAGCCATCCGCGCCATCGGGCGCTGTGGACCTACCTGGCCGACCAATTGGCACGTCTTGAGTCGGGAAGCGCGATCCTCCATCTCTCCGCCGAACATAACCTGATGCCGGTATTCAAGCGCCGTGACGACCTTCGCTACGTTACCAGCGATCTAAAGCTGAAAAGTGCGATGGTGCGCGCGGACGCCACGCACCTGCCGTTTCAGTCGAATTCGTTCCGGATGATTGTATCGAGCCACATGCTGGAACACATCGAGAACGATCGCGCCGTGATCGCAGAGTTCGCGCGGACCTTGACGCCGGGCGGGGAGGCGATCGTGATGGTGCCGACGCGGCCCGACTGGCGAATGGCCGGGACCCGGGAATTCGGCGCGCCGGACCCGCGGGAGGGTCATTGGCGGCTGTATGGATGCGATTTTACACAGCGCCTGCGGGCATCGGGACTGGAAGATCGCACGATACCGACGGCTGAATTGGCCTGCGCGGATACATGCGAACTGATGGACGACGCAATCTTCATCGCTCGCAAGCCTTTGCCCCATGCATCGTGATTTCGGACGACTGAGAGGTGGCGTTTCCGCGACCGGCTCAGCAACTCGGCACCTGCCGCGGGCTTTATAATAATTGGGCTGTCAAATGGCCCGAGATTTATACAGGAGGCGCGTGGTAGCCGGTTGCCTCCATTTGGAGACCTTGGGGTCGGTTGCACAGGGAAATCTGTCGCGCGGGCGAAAGGTTGAGCACGCAGTCAGCCAGCACCCAGCATCGACTGGGCAACTTCCAGCGAGACCAGGCGCGCGATCAGGATGGCCAGGTACATCTGCCCCGTCACCGATTCCAAAACTGAAAGGGCCCGCGCGGCGTCAGAGCTGGGCGCGATATCGCCGAAGCCGGTCGTCGTGAGACAGACAAAGCTATAGTAGAAGAAATTGTGCATCGACATGAACATCGGCAAGGCCTGCGAATGGACGAGCAATACCCTGCTGAACGAACCGGGATGTTCCATCGCCACGACCGCGAACAAGAAGGCCCACGCCAGCCCCATCAGCAAGTAAGCGCAGATTGCCGCGCTGATCGTGTCCAGGGTGACGCGCTTGACGCTGAATAGTTCGCGCACCACGCCTACGATCGTGATGAAGATAAATGCGCTGGCGGACAAAGCGGCGAAGACCTCGAGTTCCGGAGTGCGATACCAATGAAGTACCCAGCGGGTCACGAACGCCGGCACCATCAGCAGTAGTCCTACGGTGAAGTAGGCCGGCGACAGATTCAGCGTGTATAGAGCGGCCAGTAGAACAAGCGAAATCGACGAGCTGGCGAGCCCCTGGGCGAGCCGGTGACCGGCGAACATCGGCTCCCCGACAATCATCAGCAGGACCAGGAACAGCAGCACCGTGTAGCGACCGGGCCAATTGCGCCGACGCAAGCCGAGCGCTTCCCACAGCCGATTGGAGTCGGGTTTCGGCGTCGCCTCTGGCTGGTGAACACTGGTCTCGGCCATGGCTGAGCGCAGAGTTTACTCCCTTGCCGCCCAATAGGCAGTGCGGATGATCCACGAAAGCAGCCCCCTGGGCGCCCTCAGCGCGAGCCAACGCTCACCCGGCCCGACTCCACTCGCCATTCTTCGCGCGTGACGCGCCTCGCCAGTGGCTCGTCGTGCGTCACTATCACCAGAGCCCCTGGATATTCGGCGAGAGCATCCTCCAGGCGTTCGATGGCCGGCATATCGAGGTGGTTGGTCGGTTCATCGAGCACGCACGCCCACACTTGTCGGCCGAGCCCATCCGCCAGCGCCAGTTTGCGCGCCTCGCCCGGAGATGGTGACTGAGAGGCGAGCACGCGGACCGGGTCCAGGCCTAGAGCGGCAGCGAGGGTAAGCACCCGCGAGCGGGACGCGGGGGGCAGACCGCGTATCGACTCAAGAATCGCAATGCCATCCTCGCAGGTCAGCTCTTGCGGCAAATGGAGAATACGGTCGGCGGGCAGATGGGACGCGGCGACCAACGCGTTGAGCAGGGTGGTCTTGCCCGCGCCGTTGATGCCCGCGACGCGGATCTTGCTGTCACGATTCACGATCAGATGGACATCGGTCAGCACCGCTTCTTCACCGGCGCAGAGTCTGGCGGTGTCGAGAACGAAGATGCGACTGGCCGGAGCGGCTACGTAATCGACGAATATCGCGCGCCCTTTCTCCTTCACAAACCTGAATTGTTCAATGTCAGCCGAGACGCGGTCGATGCTCCTGCGCAGGACGGCGGCATCGCGCGAGAGGCGGCGCGACGCCATCTCCGCCTTCCCGCGCGCCAGCATGCTGGTCGCGTCGTGATCGCGGGGACCCTTCATCCGCTGCGCCGCGCCGGCGTTCCATTGGGATTCAGCGGAAATCGCCATGCGCCGCTTGTCGCCGAGGCGCCGCTTCAGCGTCGCGTGTTTTTCCTTGAGCCGCTCGTACTGATGGTGACGTTCGCGCTCCTCGGCTTCCCAAGCCCGCTTCGCTTCACCATAGGCACCCCGCAAAATGTGCGCCGAACCGCTGTGAACCCTGATCGTGTAAGTCGTCAGGTTTTCCAGCAGGGTGCGGTCGTGCGAGACGACGATTCCGATTCCACGGAAACGAACCAGCGCCGCAAGCAACAGCTCGCGGGCGTCGGCGTCGAGATGATCGGTCGGCTCGTCGAGAATCAGTATCGACGGCTGCGCGGCAAGCGCGGCTCCGACCTGCCAGCGCTTGCGCTCGCCCGGAGAGAGGGTCGGCCAGCGTGGAAGGGCGCCCGGATCGAGCACCAATTCGCCCTGGATGCGGCGCGAGACGCGATCAGCCGCGGCGGCGAGGTTTTCGATCGCTCGCGTAAGCGTCTCCACGGTCTGCGCGCAAATCGCGATCGATGATGAGGGCGGATCGAGACGCACCTGGCCACCGGTCGGCCTAAGCTCGCCGGTTATCAGGCGCAGCAGGGTGGTCTTGCCGGCCCCATTGGCGCCGACGACGCCAGTCCATCCCGGCGCAAGCTGGAGGTTTACGTCACGAAGGATCGGAACGGAATCGGCGTACGAGAATGAAAGATCGACCAAATGCACGAACATGTAACTGCTCCACGGTTAGACGCGCAGCGGCGCCATCGCGCCGGCGCTGGGCGCCGAACATCGCAACCAACGACACTAGAAGCAGTTAGTTCCGCACACCCGGTGACCTCTCTGGAAAATGGATATCGAAAGATTAATCGCTGGGGAGCAGCGCGTCAATCTGGGTGGACTTTATATGGGAAGAAAGGCGTGACTGCGCCGCACATGGCTCACTTGGTTCGGCGATTGACGGCGGAGGACGGCGCTCTATCCAGCAGAGGAGCGCGCGCGATCACGATGGGCTGATGGTAACCGGTCTGCGCCGGCATCAGCCACCTGATCTTTCCGAGGCCAACCCGGCGAAGGTGTTCACTGAGCTCACTGCGCAGGAGTGCGTGAGAGAGGCCGCCGTAGTGGCGAATCGTCCACCGGTCGCCGCTAGCGCGCACTATGAACAAATGCTGATCGTAGGTCCGGCCATCCCGATGCCAATTCCAATGCTGGAATGCCAGGCGCACGTCGCCGGGTGCGGTGGAGAGCGCCTGGGGCGTGAAGGTGGGGTGCTCTTGCACGATGCGGTCGTAGTCGCGAATCGATGCGATAAATAGCCCCCGCGGTTTGAGCCGCGCCTTGATGCTCCGGGCCGCCCGTGCCAGGTCGCGCGCCGTCATCATGTGCGCGAGCGAGTTGTCGCAGCAAATCACCACGTCGAATGTGCAAGCGACGGTGCGGCCGAGGTCGCGAAGGTCCGCGTGTACAAAGGCGAGTTGCGCTCCTCGCGATCGTGCTTCGCGGCGCGCCCGCTGCAGGGCGGGTCTGCTCAGGTCAGTTGCATAAAGCCGGTAACCCCGCAGCGCAAGACCGATCGCCTGGGTACCGATTCCGCACGCGCAATCGAGCAGGTCCAGCGGCGGTGCCCCAACCTCGCGGCGCACAATCCGATCGATCGCGCGCGCTTGCGATTCGATGGCCGCATTCCAGTCCGCATAAATGAGATGGTAATCGCGTGCGAGTCGGTCGTAGAAACGACGCGCCGGATCTGGCATTCATACGCTCTGCGGCCGTTTGCCGTTGCCGTTGGCGAGACCGAACAGGCGCCAGTGCCAATAGCCGCCGGTTGCTCCGCGCCGCTGTACGCGCCATCCCTGGCGCTTGAGGTGGCGGCCGATTAGCCAGTTGATCGTACCGTGCGCGACCACCGCGACCTTGTGATTGCTCGATGCGTACTCGGCCAGACGCCCGGCGGCGCGGCGTGAACGCGCCCGGGCCTGGTCAATCGATTCGGCTCTGCCGGCGTAACCGGCGACGTGGGATATGCGGGTCAGCATGACCCACACTTCGGTCGGCAATTCGATCATCGGGATCGGCAGATGGGGGAGCGGGACCTCGTCGAGCTCGGTGAGCTGCACCACCGGAAGGCCCCGGGCCAGACGCAACGCCGACTGGTAGGAGCGCGGCCGATTGCTCGAGAGGAACAGGGCTGAGCCGCTGGCAATTTCGATCAACTTTGGCGGAGGAGGACTGGCGGGGTCGAGTTCCGCCGCATCGTAATCCGCGATCCAGCTCTTGAACTCGCGATGGCGGCAGCGGCGCGGCCACGCGAGATTCGGGCGCCCGTGGCGCACCAGCAGGATTTGGCCGTTAAGCTGCAACCAGCACCCCCATCGTCACAGACCCTTGGCGAAATCAACCAGCAGCTGGTTGATCTGCTGGGGACGCTCCTGCTGAATCCAGTGGCCTGCGCCGGGAATGATCACTTGCCTGCGGCAATTGGGCATCGAAGCCGCGATTATCTTGCTCGGGTCGCCTCCGATCATCTGGATTACCACGTCCTGCTCGCCCGCCGCGAACATCGAGGGTTGGAGAAGCTTTGCCCCGTCGAGAAATCCCGTCAGCTCCCAGTTTCGATCAAAGTTGCGATACCAGTTGATACCGCCGCGAAAGCCTGCGCGTTTGAACTCCCCGGCGAAAAACTCCAGATCCGCTTCTGTGAGCCACGGCGGCAACTTCTTTGGCGCGACCCCTGATTCGATGAACTTCTTGCTGCGCGGAAACAGGAATTGCCAGCGCTCCTCCGGCGGCGGATCGCCCGACGCGCCGTACAGCATCATCGCCATCGACCGCCGCGGGTCAGCATCGAGTTCCTTTTCAACTCGTCCCGGCTCCTGGAAATAGTTCTGATAGAAGTGCTTGTCGGTTCCTTCGAGCGCCTTCCACAGGATGCTGGGACGAACCGGACCTCGCGGAACGTAGGGTACGCTCAACAGCGCGCATGCGCGAAAGATGTCAGGACGGAGCAGTGACGAATACCACGCGACTGGCGCGCCCCAATCGTGGCCCACGATGATCGCCTGCGACTCTCCGAGCCCGTTGACCAGCCCGACAATGTCGCCGACCAGATTGATGATGTTGTAGGAATCGATCGCCTCGGGCGCTTCGGTTTGTCCATAGCCACGCTGATCAGGCACCACCGCCCGAAAGCCCGCCGCGGCAAGCGCGGGAAGCTGGTGGCGCCACGAGTACCAGGATTCGGGCCAGCCGTGGCACATCACGACGAGCGGGCCCGAGCCCTGCTCGACGTAGTGCAGCTTGATGCCGTTGGTAGTGACGAAGTGGTGTTGCAGGTTGGTCATGAAAGCTCTCCCGGTAGCTGCGAATTACTACCGCGCGGCAGGTGTGGCAAGCCGCCCGAAGTCGACACCAAGGTCCGAGAGGAGGTGGAAAATTCGCCGTCCACCAGTAGTCTCTTTCTCGTAACCATCTGTCTCCCCATCCCCTGGCCAGGGGTCAAGGGAATAATCGCGCACTGACGCCTACGAGTGCTTCAGTTTTTTCATTTCTTCGGCCATTTCGGGGACCGCCTTGAATAGGTCCGCAACCAGGCCGTAGTCGGCGACGTTGAAGATGGGGGCTTCTTCGTCCTTGTTGATGGCGACGATTATCTTGGAGTCCTTCATCCCCGCCAGATGCTGAATTGCCCCGGAGATTCCGACCGCGACGTACAATTCCGGCGCGACTACCTTGCCGGTCTGCCCCACCTGCAGATCGTTGGGCACGAAGCCCGCGTCCACGGCGGCGCGCGACGCACCCATGGCGGCGCCCATCTCATCGACCAGCGGTTCGAGCACGGTCTTGAAATTGTCGCCGGACTTAAGCCCGCGGCCGCCGGAGACGACGATACGCGCTTCGGTGAGTTGCGGGCGATCGCTTTTGGTCTGATTGAACGAAACGAATTGGGTCTTGGCCGCGGCCGCGTCGATTTCCGCATCGACCTTCTCGACCGGGGCCGGGCTCGAGCCCGGCTTGGCTGCATCGAAGGCCGTGCCCCGAACCGTAATGACTTTAACCTGGCCGTCCAGCTCGATGGTGGCCATCGCGTTGCCCGCGTACATCGGGCGCACGTAGGTACCATCGTCATTGATCGCGGTGATTTCCGAAGCCATGGGCGCGTTGAGTCGCGCCGCGAGTCGGGGTAGCAGGTCCTTGCCGACCGCGGTCGCGGTTGCGAGCAGGAATTCCGCGCCGGTTTGCTTGATCAGAGCGGTGAGGGCCGCCGCGTGCGCATCGGCGAGGTAATTTTTCAGATTTGCGTGGCTGAGCGCGATCGCTTTGGCGACGCCGTACTTGGCAATTTCGGCTGCCAGAGCTTCCGGCGCGTCGCCGGCAACTACGGCGATTGCTTGTCCGCCGCGCTTCCCTGCCAGTTCGAGACCCGCATGCACGGCGGTCAAAGTGGTCTTGGGGAAATGGCTCCCCTGATGTTCAGCGAAAATAAGCACGTCACCCATTGGTATTCACTCCGCTGCCCGCCGCGCTGGCGGTCGCGTGCGGACGATGAGAAAAGTCGTCGCGATCTTCAGATCACCTTGGCTTCGGTATGAAGGACCTGCACCAATTCCTGCACCGAGCCCACTTTCTTTCCGGCCTGTCGCTTTGGTGGTGCGGCCAGCGTCTTGACCTTGAGCTTTGACGCGAGGTCGACACCGAGACTTTCGGCAGGAATTTCCTTCAGTTCTTTTTTGCGCGCCTTCATGATTCCCGGCAGCGACGCATAGCGCGGTTCGTTGAGGCGCAGGTCGGTGGTAATGACGGCGGGTAGATCGAACGCGATTGCTTCCAGGCCGCCATCGACTTCGCGCGTGACGGTGACCTTCTGGTCGGCGAACTCCACCTTGGAAGCGAAAGTTGCCTGCGGCCATCCGAGCATCTCGGCAAGCATCTGGCCGACCTGGTTGGAGTCGTCATCAATCGCCTGCTTGCCGAGCAACACCAGTTCCGGCTTTTCGTCGCTAATCACCTTGGCCAGAATTCGCGCGATCGCGAGCGAATCCAGCGCGCCGTCGTTCTTGACCAGGATCGCGCGGTCGGCGCCCATCGCAAGCCCGGTACGAAGCTGCTCCTGCCAGGTGGATTGACCGACCGTAACCAGCACCACCTCGCCCGACAGCTTCTCCTTGATGCGGAGCGCTTCTTCGATGGCGATTTCGTCGAAGGGGTTGATGACCCATTTGACGTTGTCGGTTGCGATTCCGGAACCATCGGACAGCACGCGGATGGTCGTTGCCGGGTCGGGCACGCGTTTGATGGGGACCAGGATTTTCACGGTAATATTACTCCACGCATATGGTCATGCGGCTATGAGGATCGCACAGAATGCTCGGGAGGGGAGCGATAAACGCAACGAAACTAACAGCGGCCTTTATTTCAGTCAAACTTCTAGGGATGAGCGGAAATCCGTGGATTAAGCAGATTTCGGGGATCAAGCTCGTGCGGGTCGGCCCAATCCGCGGAATCGTCGAAGTTCCCGTACTTCTGATTTTCTTACTCGTTGAAGCCGAGGCGGCGTGAGACGTCACCGCCCGCTTCCAGAAGCGCGGGAATGAGTTCCGTGCTTATGCGCTCGGGCGCCAAGCGGTAGGCAGGTCCCGCGATGGCGAGCGATCCAACCACCAGGCGCGTGTAGTCGCGAATCGGCACTGCGACCGAATTGACTTCCTCGACAAATTCTCCGGTATCGATCGCATAGCCGTCGCGCGCAACCGCTTGCAATTGATCGACCAGCTGGGTGCGGTCGACGATCGTGCGATCGGTAAAACGCTTCTGATGTTCGGGCAGCGTGGAGCGCAGCTGCTCTTCGGGATCGAACGCGAGATGGACTTTGCCGGCCGCCGTACAGTGCAGCGGGAGGGTGAGTCCCACCGGGGGCATGATTCGCACCGCGCGATCTTCCGGCTCGGCTGCTTCGAGCGGGACCACCCCATCACGGCGCAGGATTGCGACGTACGCGCTTTCGCGGCATTTTCGTGCAAGATCTGAGAGGATGGGACGAGCCTGGCGCACCAGCCCCATGTGATGGATATAGCGGCGACCGAGCAGCAGGCACTTGATCCCGAGTCGATAGTTTTCGGTTGCTTTGTTTTGTTCGATATAACTGCGGGCTTCGAGCGTCGCCAGGAGTCGAAAGACGTTATTCTTGTGCAGCTTGAGACGCTTGGATAACTCGGTGACTCCCAGTTCGTCGACGTCCCCAAAAAACTGTTCCAGCACATCCAGAGCGTGAGCGACGGATTGGATGACGTAATTGGTTTTGTCGCGTCGGACCATCGGGTTTCGGACGCGTGGCGGCCACGAGACCCAAGCCGGAGCAGGCGTCTTTGTAAAAGTGTTTTAATTTAGACAGTGTGTCCGAATCATGTCAACGAGAAGCCCGGATTTGCCGGAAAATTGTCCTAAGATGCGGATAATAAAGGATTTCTAATTTCCTGTCTCAGGCAGGCCGAGGACTCCTTCAATGGCTGAAACTTTCCCCCCGGAGTTCTTTCGTCGTATCGATGAATCTGACGATGAGCTGTTCTATACCCAGCCGCGGCGCGTCGTACATATCGACGAAGGTGCCATAAAAAAGGTCGGACAGATCTACGCGCGGCTTCTGCCACAAGGTGGCGCCATTCTCGATCTGATGAGCAGCTGGCGCTCACATATGCCGGAACAGGTGCGGCCTCGGCGGTTGGTAGGTCTGGGGATGAATCGGCCCGAAATGGAGGACAATCCGGCGCTGACCGAAATTGTCATACACAATCTCAATCAAAACCCGGTACTTCCATTCACCGAGGACGACTTTGATGGAGCCGTAGTGACGGTTTCAATTCAGTACATGACGCGCCCGGTCGAGATATTTCGCGGCGTGGCGAAGGTTCTCAAGCCCGGTGCCCCCTTTATCGTTTCGTTTTCCAACCGAATGTTTCCCACCAAGGCGGTCGCAATTTGGCATTCGCTCGGGGAGTTCGATCGCGTGCGGTTGGTGTCGCGCTACTTTCAGGAGTCGGACAACTTTGAGAATATGGAAGTCATCGACATGAGTGCACCGACCGAGCCTCCGTCCGATCCGATTTGGGTGGTGGTCGGGTATCGCAAGCGCGAGGGGCAGCGGTGATCCGGCACAGCGGAATGCGTCATCTGGCGCTGAGGGTCAGCGATGTCGAGCGAGCCAGCGCTTTTTACCAGCATGTCTTCGGCATGAAGATTGTCTGGCAGCCAGATCCCGAGAACGCATATCTGAGTTCGGGCTGCGACAACCTGGCGTTGCATCGTGGCGATCGTGGCGATCCATCGGCACAGCGCCTTGATCACCTGGGTTTCATCTCGGCGACGATCGCAGACCTCGAATCGGCCTGGGAGTGGGCGCAGGCTCAACGGCTGGAAATCGTGCATCCGCTGAAACGCCATCGCGACGGATCGGTTTCGTTCTATATCCGCGACCCCGAGGGCAATGTCATCCAGATTCTCTACGAACCAAACATCAGTCCACGGCGCATCGGATCCTGATCCCGACAGGCTTTTGGCCGCTTGCGGCCCCGGAGGAAACCATGCTGAAAGGCCAAGCCACGGCAGAAGGCACCCGCGCATACGCATCGCGATTTCCCCAGCTACCGGGAAATTTTCGCCCGATGATCGGTCTGGCGGTTTCGTCGATCGGAATCGGCACCTACCTGGGGGAGCCGGATGAGGAAACCGACCGCGAGTACGAGGGCGCCATAGCAGCTGCAGTGCGGAGCGGAATAAATCTGATCGACACCGCGGTGAACTATCGTCTTCAGCGCGGTGAACGGACGATTGGCAGGGTGATCGCGGACCTCGTCAACCGCGGCGAGCTACGCCGCGAAGAACTGATGGTGGCAACCAAGGGCGGTTACATCACGTTTGATGGCGAAGTTCCCCCGAATCCGCGCGCATGGTTTGAACAACACTTCGTGCGGACCGGGATCGTGGAAGCCAACGAGATGGTCGAAGGCTCGCATTGCATGACCCCCAGGTGGCTCAGCGCGATGCTGGAGCTGTCGCGCGCGAACCTTGGGCTGGAAACCATCGACATCTACTACCTGCACAATCCCGAGACGCAGCTCAACGCGGTGTCGCGCGCCGAATTTTTGAGTCGGATCCGCGCGGCATTCGAAATGCTCGAGCGTGCGGTTGCGGATGGCAAAATCGGGGTTTACGGCACTGCGACCTGGAGCGGCTACCGGGTGGCTGCGACCGAGCGCGCCTGGCTCTCGCTCGACGAATTGTGGCGGGTGGCGAACGAAGTCGGCGGCGAGCACCATCATTTTCGGGCGCTACAGCTCCCGTACAATCTCGCGATGCCTGAAGCGGTGACGCTGGCGAATCAACCACTCAACCAACAGCGTGGAACCACGCTGGCGGTCGCCAGCGCCATGGACATCGGCGTTTGCGCCAGCGCATCGCTGTTGCAGGGCCGACTGGCGAAAGGGCTGCCGCCGATTTTGCGGGAGGCGTTTGAAGGGTTCGGCTCCGATGCTCAGCGATCGATTCAATTTGTCCGCTCGACGCCGGGAATCAACGTTGCGCTGGTGGGAATGAAATCCGCGGCGCACGTTGCGGACACGCTGGCGACCGCAGCCCACGCGCCGGCGACCCAGGAGCAGCTGATGAAGCTCTTCCAGCCGGTGAAATCCTAGTTTTCTCGCGTCGCCCCCGAGACGCAGCCTAAGGCGAGTCGCCGGGGACTTCGCCACACGAGTTGACCTGCCGCGCAACATCGAACCAGGAATTTTTTGCTTCCCGCCTCCGTCCCGCCTCCGCAGCGAACGTGAGTCTTCGCCGTCGCTGGGCTGCCTCCCACTCCCATCCTGACGAGCCGGATGGCGGCGCACGAATTCGGAGGGAATATTTTCTTTGCTCGCGGGTCATCTATGTGAACCCGCGTCGCTAGAGCGCGTGTTCCGGAGGTGGCACGGTGCGAAATCCACTTGATCGCCGCTCATTCCTGCGGATTGCGGGAACCTCACTATCGATCGGCGCGCTGTACAGCGCTTTCGCTCCGCTCGCGCACGGGGCGAGTGGTGCGATTCTCACAAGAACGCTCGCGGAGCTTAACGGCGAAGCGCCCGGCGTTTTTTCATTCATTCAACTGAGCGACACCCACGTCGGGTTCAACGGCCCGCCGGATCCGCTCGGGACCCGGGCTTTTGAAAATGCGGTGGCCACTATCAACCGGCTTAAGCGGCGGCCCGAACTGGTCATCGTCACGGGCGATCTGACTCACGATGCCGACTCGCCCGACGAGCATGCCAAACGGTACCGGCTCTTCAAGGAAATTGCCGGACGAATCGGCGGCGCGCAGATCAAAGTGGTCCCTGGCGAAAACGACGCCGCGCTGGATGGCGGCGTGATGTTCCGCGAATTCATGGGGCCGACCTATTACTCATTCGACCATCGCGGCGTACATTTCGTCGCACTCGACAACGTTTCCAACGGAAAGCCCACGGTCGGGCCCGTGCAGCTGGCGTGGCTGAAGGCCGACATTGCGCGCTTCCCAACCAGCGCTCCCATCATCGTGTACACCCACCGTCCGCTCTTCGACCTCAAGCCAGAATGGGAATGGTTCACCAGCGACGGCGACCAGGTCCTGAACGCACTGGCGCCGTACGAGAACGTGACGATTCTCTACGGGCACATCCATCGTGAGAATTTCCATCAGCGTGGCGCCACCAGGATGTACGCCGCACGCTCATTGATCTTCGCGTTTCCCGATCCGGAGACCACCTCGGTCAAGCGACCCGCGCCATTCGACAAGGCCTATCCCTTCCGGAACCTGGGCCTGCGCCGCGTCGCGGGCGATGCCGGCAGTGGCGAGCTGCGCATCGAAGACGTGGAGCTTTCGATGAACGAATACTCCGGCACGGTCGGGATTGACCAAATACTCAAGCATGGAAAAGGAGACTCGATCGAGGAATGAACGCGCAAACCAAACTCACAAGAATAACCCTCGCGCTGGCGCTGGTCGGGGCCGCTATGACTACTGGCAGTGGAAGCGGGTGGTCGCCGCGGCAGGGGCTGGCAGCCGAGCAGCCGCAGGTGATCGAAATCAAGGCGAAGAAGTACGAGTTCTTGCCGAGCAAAATCACCTTGAAAAAAGGTACGCGGGTCGTGCTGCGGCTTAGCAGTGAAGATCGCGCGCATGGATTCCTGGTAAAACCACTGGGCGTCGACGCCGATATCGAGCCGGGGCAGGTCACCGACGTCGCCATCACGCCCGATGCCACGGGTGAATATGCGGTGATTTGCGACCACTACTGCGGCCTTGGCCACGGCAACATGAAGATGACGCTGACCGTAGTTCAGTGACCGACTTGGCAATTGAGTCTTGCAGCTCGTGGGGAATAAAATCGCGCCGCCGGCAGTCCTCTCCCGGATGAGGACCATCGCCAAGCCAGGCTTGCGGCTGGTGCCCGCCGGCAACGACCCGGCGGCGACGGCCGGCGCGCGTGGGAGGGACTTGACGGGACCAGAAAATCGCGACCATTTTCAGCGCACCTTTCTGCCGTACCTGGACGGCGCGTACAACCTGGCGCGCTGGGTGCTGAAAAACGAAGCCGACGCTCAGGACGTCGTCCAGGAGGCGTATCTGCGTGCACTGCGTTTCTGCGGGACGTTTCGCGGCGGCGACCCGCGCGCCTGGCTCCTCGCCATCGTGCGAAATACCGCGTACACCTGGCTTAGGCGCAACCGAAGCGCCGATCCGCCGGTGCCCTTCGAGGAAGAACAACATCCGCACGAGGCTCTGCCGGTAGATATCGAGCTGATTCGCCGCGCGGATTCGCGCGCGCTGCGCATGGCGATGGAAGAATTGCCCACCGAGTTTCGCGAAATCGTCGTGCTGCGCGATCTGGAAGGGCTCTCCTACAAGGAGATCGCGGAAGTCGCGGACCTTCCCATCGGCACCGTCATGTCCCGGCTGTCGCGAGCGCGCAGCCGCCTCAAACAGGCGCTGCACAAGCTGTCTAACGCTGGAGGCTGACCATGACTTGCGACGACGCATGCCAGCTGCTCGACGCGCACGTTGATCGCGAGCTCGACGTCGCCACCGATCGCGAGGTCACCCGGCATTTAAGCGAATGCGAACGGTGCGCTCGCGAGGTGGAATCGATTCGCGCGCTCAAGCAGGCGCTGCGCGAGGGCGAGCGGGCTCGTGCGCCGGAGGTGCTGCGCCGACGGATTGCAAATGCACTTGGGAGTTCGCCGGTGGTGGACCGGGCGCGGGTAACCCGCACCGTCAGTTGGTTGCCGCGCCCGAGCGCAATCGCAATTCCCGCTGCGATCGCCGCGGTGCTTGCGCTCCTGCTCATACCGCGAATGTTCCGAGCGGGCCAGAGCGACTTTCTGGTCCGAGAGGTGGTGGCCGCGCACGTGCGCTCGACGCAGGTCGATCATCTCACCGACGTCGCGTCAAGCGATCGCCACACCGTGAAGCCATGGTTCGAGGGCAAGATCGATTTCTCGCCGCCAGTCACGGACTTTCAAGCCAGGGCCTTCAAGCTGGTCGGCGGGCGGGTTGACTACCTGGAGGATCGTCCCGTGGCGGCGCTCGTGTACCGGCATGGACCACACATCATCAACGTTTTCGTCTGGCCATCGGATGGGCCCGAGCGCGGCCCATCGCTGATGACCCGCAGCGGATACAACCTCGACCATTTCAGCCACGCCGGGATGAATTATTGGATCGTGTCGGACATGGGCGTGGACGAAATCCAAAAGCTGGCAGCTCTTCTGACCACTTAGCGTTCCTGACGGAAGCGGCGCGGCTCGCGCAAGCAGGTGCGCAGGGCGCCGCAGTGGAACTACTGTGCCTCGCTCTTCAACATCCGCCAACCGAACCAGAACCTTTGCGCAGCGGTTGCGACCTCCAGCGCGGCCATCGCATAGCAGAGTATCGGGCCGATAAGGCGGAAGAACGGAACCGATTGGATCGCGCCGAGCACGACGAAAAATATTAGTGCTTCGGTGCGTTCCACGATTCCCGGAGGATAGTCGATGAGCTTGGGCCCGCGCCGCCCGAGCGCCGCACCCACCGCCAGGAACACCGTGATGTTCACGTACCAGCTGGCGATCAGGATCAGCGCAGGGAGGTATAGGGCGGGATACGGCCAGGCGATGCCGATGAGGACGGCGCTCTCCACCACCCGATCGGCGACCAGGTCGGAAACGCCGCCGAGCAGCGTCCCTTGCCCGCTCTCGCGCGCCAGCGTGCCATCAAGCGCGTCCAGCGCGGCGCTGATTGCCAGCAGCAAGATTCCCCAGCCTGGCGATTTCGCGGCGAAGGCGATGCCCGCGCCGATGCCTGCCGCCAGAGCAGCCGCGGTCGCGAAGTTGGCACTGATACCGATCTGAGCGAGTGCGCGGGCGGTCGAGGATTGGAGCCGCCGGACGTCGGGATTTTCGCCCAGGATCTTATCCAGCATCGCGATTTAGTCTGCCGCCGCGCTGGCCTCAAGTTCTTCGAGCGTGCGTCCCCGGGTCTCGGGCGCGAACAGCCACACCAGGCCCGCGCCAATCACCGGGCCAATCGAAACCACCGCCACCGCGTTGCCCAGACCCCCCAAGTGCCGCGATAGTGCGCCCACCGTGACCGGGGTGAGCAGGCCGCTTATCTGACCGAACAGTTGCACGGTGAGGCTGTAGGAGGTGGCGCGAATTTCGGTCGGGAACAATTCCGAAGAGTAGGTCGCGGTGGCAGTGCGCGCTCCCTGGAACGCAAACACCGTGATCACCATCGAGCTCAGCATCGCCCCGTGCGTCCCGGTCTTGAACAACGCGAGAATCGAAACCGCGCCCACCACGTATGCAACACTGGTGGTCACCCTGCGGCCAACCCGATCGAGCGACCAGCCGGCGAGTAGATGCCCCAGGGTTCCGATCAGATAAGCGAGCACGACCGCCTGACTGATTTGAGCCGAGGTCCAGTGATGATCGCGTTTTGCGTACAAGGTGAAGAAGGTCACCGCAGGTGCTCCGACCAGGCCAACACTGTTCCACAGCAGCGCGACCAGCAGGATTCGACCGCGATAGGGACCCAGCAGCGGCTCGACCGCGTGCCGCAGCGCACCAAGGGTTCCGGTGCTGTCCATGCCAGTACGTTTGCGCTCCTCCTGCAACGCTTCGAACCTCGCGGTCTCGCGCAGGTTGCGCCGCAGGAATGCGACCAGCAGCAGCGGAATAATCCCGATGAAGTACATCCCGCGCCAACCCCACCGCGAGTCGACCACCAGCGAGTAAAGCACGCCCCCCGCGACTACTCCCAGCAGACCGACCCCGTTCAGCACCGCGACGCCAGTGCCGCGCGAGCGGGCGGGAAACTCTTCGCTGATCATGATGATCGCAATACCGAATTCGGCTGATAAGAATAGTTGCGCGCAGCTCTGAAACAGCGTGAAAGTCCCGAGGCCCTGCGAGAGCGCGGTGAACAGGGTGAAGAGGGTGTAGAAAAGGACCGTCGCGGACACCACCGGCTTGCGCCCGATGCGGTCGGAGTACATGACCAGGAAGAATGCGGCCATTCCACCGATGCGGACGAGTGACGCCATCCGGCCCACGGCCGCATCGTTAAGATGAAAGGTGCGCGCGATGTCCGGGGTGCAAAGATGGAATATGGTGACGTCGTAGCCTTCGAAAACCGTCACCGACATCAGGAGTCCGAGCAGCACCCACAGATAGCCGCGCTCGTGCTCGGCTGGCGGGTAGTCAGCGGGGCCAGGTGTGGGGTTGTGTCGAGGCTGGTTCACGCGGACAATTTTCCGTAACCGCGCCCAAACTTTTCAGATCGGTTGCGCGAGAGCAAGCCGATCCCGGAGCAGGAGAATCGGAACATAGCCGCCTTGCCGCATCTGGTTCGCTCGCGAAGTAGTCCGCTCATGAGCGCGCTCGCCGCGCTGGTGGCCCTTGCACTTTGCAGTACGGCACGCGCTGCAAGCCTGCTCGATGCCGGCTCGATCGACTATACGATCATGAGCCGCGACGGACAGAGCGCGCTTGGTCACGGGCGCTACACGATCGATCGCGAGAAGGACGCGATCGCGTTGCGTGGGGAGAGCCGCTACGCCACCGGCGAATACGACATCGAAACCGAGCTGCTTTCACCAGGCTTCCCGGGCGCGCTCCCGACGCTGGAAAAATTCGATCATACCTTTCACTCGGCCGCGGGAACCGTGACCCGTACTGCGCACGCCGACCTGACCACCGCGTACGCGAGTTGCACGGACGCCAGCGCGAATCTCGAGCTTGCGCAGACGCTCGACTTTCCGTCCGACACCTGGGCAGGAGCCAGCGTGCTCATCCCCATTCAGCACTTCCTCCAGAACGGCGGCCAGGGGGATTTACAGATGAATGTCTTCAGCTGCACTTCCAAGCCTGGGATCTATGCGGTGACCGTCAGCGTCGCATCGCAAGTCAGCGGATGGCCCTGGTCGCCGACCGACGCGGTGCAGGTGGACGTCAAGCCGCACTTTGGTTGGTTCGACGTGTTCATCGCACCGTGGGTGCCGAAGTTGAATGCGTGGTTTGATCCGCAAACTGGATGGGGTCTCGCGGGCGTGGCAATCGCGCGATATTACAAGGGCCCGCAAGTTCTGATTGTCGCGGTTGATGGTAAGGGGGATAGGGCATTGCGGGTGGGTGCCCCGACGGCGACCCCGACCGACGCTCAAGGAGCGACGTCAACGAGCCCCTGACCGGACGCAGCTCCCGAAGATTAGCGGCGCGCGCACCCATGGATCGCCCGGCACCTACTGGTCGCGCACCGCAATGCAAGGTTGCGCGCGCACATCTTCTTTTCAGCGATTTCACCTCTGCGGGGCCACCTCGAAGGTCACGATCTCGAACGGGCGAAGCTCCAGCTTAAGCCCGCCTCCGCGCGTCCTGCGCACTGCTTTTCCAGTCACCTTGCGTCCCGCGAGGTCGACTATTCGCGGCCTTGCACCCGCGCCAAAAGTGAACTGCGCGCGCTCCGGATTCGGCGACGCGTTGTAGGTGCGCACGCGGTACCCGCGAGCTGTGAGTCTTGCGGTCGAGAACACGATGCGCGGGTTGTCGCATCGCGCGAGGCTCAATTCATCGCGGGCGGGCGCATTCGCCACAAAGACGCGTGGCGGATAGGAATATGCGGCGGCGCGCTGCACGATGGCGGCGTCGAGATAGCTGGCGTGGTAGAGCGCCACTGCGAATTCGAAGTGATGCGCGCCGAGCTCCTGTGCGCCTGGCGTCTCGAGCTCCGGCCCAGCTCCTCCGCGGCGGGTTGCCAGATCCGACCGCGACAACCATCCGACGCAGCGCAGCAAAGTCAGCAGCAGGGTCGTGCCTTCTCGCTCGGGACGCGCCTCGACCTCGTACAATCCGCGCACAAGAATCGCCGCGGCAACGCTGCCCCCTTCCACGGCGCTCCAGGTGCGATGCGGTCCCGCCGGGCAGAGATCTTCGGTTCCGCCCGGTTCGGACGAAGCCAGTGGGCGCTCCACCACGCCAAAGCTCGTGTCGTGCAGCGCTTGGGTTGCGACGATCGGACTCTTAAGCGCGACCCGCAGGCGATGGTCCCGCGCGCGATTCACGACCCGAGCATCGAAATCGATGCGATCGAGCCCCGCATAGAGCGTCGCGATCAATTCGATCTGCAGCGGCTCGAATTCTGCCTGGCGCTGGTGGCGGTTTGCATCAATCGCGCAGGGAATCCGGTATTCCAGATTGATGCGCATGCGTTGTCGGGGCGGGCTCCGCTCGATAAGCGGGTGGGTAACGCTCACCGGCTCATAGATCGCGGCCGTGCCGGGAACCGGATCGAAGTTGTATTCGTCACCGCGGTCGCCCTCGTCCTCGAAATACAGCTCGCATTCTGTGTCGGTGTGCCGATCTTCGATTTTGAGTCCGCGCGCACCGCTCCGGACGCGAAAGAACTCGTTCTCGATCGAATCGGGTTCCGCTGCGGCTTCTGCAGGCGCGGAATTTTCACGAACCAGGCGAACCCACCAAAACCCCGCCGGCGTGAGGTCATTTGCCACAAATGAAATGGTGCAACGGGCGGCGTTGGTGGCGCGAATCAGAATCCTTCCGCCCTCCGGCACTTCATTTCGAATCCGCTCGCGAAATTCTTCGAGATCGAGCTCGCTCAGCGCGGCCCGGCTCAGCCACAAATCAAGCTCGACGCTGCCGCCCGCAGTGCGCAGGGCGTAGCGATTTATCGTGCGGCCCAACAAGGTCGGGTGGCTCAGCGCCGCCACCAGCGGCTTCAAGTCTGCGGCCGCCATCTCGACCTCGAACGATCGCTCGGCACGAGCGACGTCCACCGCGACCGCAACCCGACCCGAGGGCCATTCGACCACGTAGCGCGCGCTCGGATCGGGAAGCTCAACCTCGCCGGTGACCAGGGCGCGGGGTGAGAAAGAGGGGTTGAAGACGGCCAGCCGGGTCTCGCCGTTTGGTGCGTTCGGCAAAATGGCCGCGGACGCGCGCCGCACAACGTTCTCCGCGAGCATCGCGGCCTGATCGAAGCGGTAGCGCATGTCGTCATGAACCTGATCGACCGAGCATCCGCAGATCGAATCGTGCGGATGGTTCTGCAGCACGGTGCGCCACGCCATCTCCAGCCATGCGGCGAGCCCGCCGCCCACGCCACGCGCATTCGCGAGTGCGGCCAGGGGGTCGGCCAGCCGTTCCAGCACATAGCAGTTCTGAAAATCGCGCTGTTTGATCCAGGTGCGGGCCGATGTCACCCCGGGCAGCAGATGTGCGCGATAGGGAGAGCGCAACTCGCCGCGATGGGTTGGAATTCCATCGAGGGACAGCCCCGCCAGTCGATTCACGATGGTTTCCAGCGGGCCAACCTCAAAGCTCATCGCGCTGCTTTCGCGTGCCTCGCGAATGCGCGCCATCAAGCGGGCGTCGGGCGCAGCATGGTCGGTACCGTTCATCACCAGGATGGGCGCGTCGACGGCAAATCCACGTTCCCGTTCCGCGATCGCACTTGCCCGTGCGAGGAAACTTTCCACCGATGCAAGCGGCAAATTCGCGCCGTTGGAATAGCCGTAAGGGAGGTAGGCGGTGAGCACCGATGACCCGTCCGGCGCTTCCCACACGAAGCGGTTGCGGGCCACGGAGGCATCGACCCCGCGCCACAGCACCGCGGTGCGAAACCCAAACCCAGCGAGAATTTGCGGAAGCTGGGCACAGTGGCCGAACTGGTCGGGCAGGTAGCCCACGTCAAGCGGGCGGCCGAACTTGCGCGCCGCCGCCCGCCCGATTTCGAGATTGCGGATGAGCGATTCGCCGCTGACCAGAAAGCTGTCTGCGAGCACGTACCATGGGCCGACCTGGATTTTACCAGCGCGAATCAGGGCCTTGAGCCGCCGCGCCATTTCGGGGCGGACCTCCAGGTAGTCGTCGAGCACGACGGTCTGCCCGTCGAAATGGAACGAGGGAACTTCGCCCGACTCGACCAGCGGAATCATTCGATCCGCCATCGCAACTAGCCGCGCGCGCATCTGCTGGAAGGGCTGGTACCATTCCCGGTCCCAATGAGTGTGAACGACGAAGTACAGATGATCCATCTGCTTCAGGCAGGGCGGCGCGGCTGAAGGATTCTCCGTCGCAGAATAATCACCTGGTCGCCGTCCTGGTTAAACCCTCGCGTCTCAACATAGATGATGCCGCGGTCGTCTTTGCTCTTCGAGGGTGTCGTCTCCAGGACCGTGGTCTCGGCATAAAGAGTGTCGCCACCGAAGGTCGGCGCGGAGTGGCGAACCGACTCATATTCCAGGTTGGCGATCGCGTTCTCACTGACGTCCTTGACGCTCATACCGACGACCGTGGCGAGCACCAGCAGGCCATTGACCAGGCATCGCCCGTGCTGCGTCTTGGCAGCATAGGCGGCATCGAAGTGTAGCGGGTTGGTGTTCATCGTCATGAGAGTGAACCAGGTGTTGTCAAAATCGGTGATGGTGCGGCCGGGCCAGTGTTTGAATAGCTGGCCGGGCGAGAAATCTTCGAAATAGCGAATCAAGTGCTGTGCCCCCCGATGGGTTTAGCGTAAAGCGATCCCGCGTCCGCCGAGCCAGCGGCGGCCCGGGCAGAAAACACGATCGGCCCAATAGAAGTAGACCCACCGCTGGATAACGATCAACGGCTTTTCAGCGCGGCAGTCAGGGGTTAGTTTGAGACGATGCCTGAACGGCAAATCCGCAAGCTCCTGATCGCAAATCGCGGAGAGATTGCCATCCGGGTCATCCGCAGCGCGCGGGTAATGGGCATTCGGACCGTGGCAGTGTATTCCGAGGCTGATGCGCGCAGCGCGCACGTGGCCGCGGCCGATGAAGCGCGCCCTATTGGCGCCGCGGAGGCGGCCAAGAGTTACCTGAATATCGACGCGATCATAGGGGCTGCACGCGACAGTGGCGCGGACGCGATCCATCCGGGCTACGGGTTTCTCTCCGAGCACGCCGAGTTCGCGCGGGCCGCCGAAGAGGCCGGAATCATTTTCGTCGGGCCGCCCGGGAAGGTATTGGCTCGGCTCGGCGACAAGATTGCGGCGCGCAACCTCGCGGTCGCGGCCAAAGTGCCAGTCGTGCCCGGCCTGGAAGCCGTCGAGCCCTCCGCCGCACGCGATTTTGCCGCGCGAATCGGCCTTCCGATACTGGTGAAAGCGGCCGCCGGCGGCGGGGGGCGCGGAATGCGGGTGGTCGAGTCGGTGGAAGACCTCGACGCGGCGCTGCAGGCTGCCTCGCGCGAGGCAGGTGCGGCCTTCGGCGACGGACGCGTGTTTCTGGAACGGTACCTGGCGCGACCGCGTCACATCGAGGTGCAGATTCTCGGCGACGAGCACGGCAACCTAGTCGCGCTGGGTGAGCGCGAATGTTCGATTCAGCGGCGTCATCAGAAGGTGATTGAGGAATCGCCGGCCCCAGGACTCTCCGAAGCCACCCGGGCCGCCATGATCGACGCGGCGCTGCGCCTGGCGCGAGCCGCGCAATATACCAACGCCGGCACCGTCGAGTTTCTGGTCGATGGCGACCAGTTCTATTTCCTGGAAGTGAACACCCGGCTGCAGGTCGAGCATCCGATTACCGAAATCCGCTTCGGCTGCGATCTGGTCGCGGAACAGCTGAGAATCGCGATGGGACAGAAGGTTCGAGCGCCGGGCGCGCCACGGGGGTGTGCGATCGAGTGCCGGGTTTATGCCGAGGATGCCCGGCACGGTTTCCGGCCCGCGACCGGCACCGTGGTGGATCTGCGCGTTCCCGCGGGTCCCGGCGTGCGCTTTGACACCCATCTGGTGGCGGGGGCGGAGATCGGTGCGTTTTACGATGGACTGCTGGGCAAACTGATCTGCTTCGGCGCCGATCGCGAGCAGGCGCGGGGTAGAATGCTGGCGGCGTTTGATGAGTTGGCGATCCTGGGGGTTACCAATACGGCGGGCTTCCTGCGCGACGCGGTGGCCAGCGAACGATTTGCGCGTGCCGATCTGTCGACGTGCTTTATAGACGAGCTCTTTTCCGATCCGCCGCACGACGACCAGGCGGAAAGCGATGCCGCGCTGATCGCCGCGGCACTCGCCACTCAGACGCCGGTGCGTGGCGCACAAAATGGCGGCCGCGCCACCCCATCGACTCGATCGCCGTGGGCGGAGCTCGGCGGGTTCGAGCTGTGGAGACGGCAGTGAAGCTACGCACGCCCGAAGAACGCGGCGAACGGGAGGTCGAAATACTCGCGCGGGAGGGCACCCGCCTTCGGGCGCGGATCGACGGGCGCGAAGTCTCTGCCGAGTTCGATGCGCTGGCCTCCGGAGGCGGAACTCTGTCCATCGACGGCCGTCGGTTTCGCATCACCAGCGCCAGACGAAAGGACACTATTTTAGTCGCGGTGGGACCGCGCACCTTCTCCTTCATTCGCGAGGAAGGGGGCGGCCGTCATCGTGCACGCGGACTGGCAGCCGCGGAAATCACCGCACCGATGCCGGGCAAGGTGCTGCGCGTGCTGGTCAGCGAAGGCGCCGCGGTGGTCGCGGGACAGGCGCTGGTGGTGTTGGAAGCTATGAAGATGGAAACGGCACTGGCGGCCGAGAGCGAGGCGGTGGTGAAGCGGGTGCTGGTGGCGCCTGGGCAAATGGTCGATCACGGCGCGCCCTTAATCGAACTCAGTCCTCCGGCTGCGAATCCATCAGCGCGCGAATCCGCTTCTCCAGCGTCTTGACCCACGCGGCGAAGTCGTCGTCGCGCTCGACGACAATTTCGAGCTTGCCATCTTTCAGCAAGGAAACGCGGCCCGGATGCTCGGGGCGCAGCGGAATGACTACTGCTTCGCGCGAGATTCCCAGCGCGTCGAGAACTTCGAAGATTTTTTCGATTTCCTTGAGTGTGACGGCTTTGAGCATCTTTTCGGGATCCCATTGTTACGCGTGCGTGACGCTCTTTACATACGGAGCGAAGGGCATAAGCTCAAGCATTGAAGCATCGGCTGCGGAGGAATTTATTGCGTGTTCGGCACTATCAAGAAAGTAGTCAAGGACAAAGGTTTCGGCTTCATCATTCCGGACGATGGCGGCGACGAGGTGTTTTTTCATCGCTCGCGCCTGGGTCCGAAGATGTATTTCGAGGATCTGCGCGAGGGTAACGAAGTTCAGTTCGAAGTGCGATCGGGGGAGAAAGGCCGCCAGGCCTTCAACGTGCGCTTGCGGTAGACCACAAAGCGTCCTGCGGATCGCGCGGAGTCCGCCGACCGCTCACCATGCCGATGCCATTTGCCGACCACTCTGAAGCAGTGGCCCTGGCGCTGGTGCTGCACGACGATCCCGCGGCCCGCGCGCGTGCGGTTGGTTCCCTTGGGCCCAGTTTTGACCGCTTAAGCGAGACCACACCGAGAAAGAACCCGATTTCTAAAAGCCCTGGCGCGTCCAGGCGAACCAGCGGCGGAACATTTTTGCCGCCAGCGGGGTCAGGCGCGTGCGGTTGTACTGATTTGCGATCTTGCGGATAACCTCCGCCTGGGTTGGGTATGGGTGAATAACTTCTGCGAGCTTGCCCAACCCGACACCGGCCGCGATCGCAGTGGTTAACTCGGAGATGAGCTCGCCGGCGTGCTTCGCGACCAGCGTCGCACCAACGATTTGATCGGTTCCCTCCTTGACGTGCACTTTCAGGAAGCCTTCGGTTTCGCCATCGAGCACGGCGCGATCGACGTCGGCCATTTCCTGCACGTAGGTCGTGACCTTGAGGCCGCGCTTTAGAGCTTCGGCTTCGTAGAGGCCGACGTGTGCGATTTCGGGATCGGTGTAGGTGCACCACGGGATGGTCAGCGCGCCGACGCGAGCGCGCCCCAGGAAGAGCGCGTTACGCAGCACGATCCGCGCATGCGCGTCGGAAAGGTGGGTGAACTTCAGGGCTGAGGCGCAATCGCCGGCCGCATAGATGCTGCGATTCGTGGTGCTCAGGTAGTCATCCACTTTGATGCCAGCGCTGCGATCATATTCCACGCCCGCAGCCTCCAGGCCCAATCCATCGACCTTGGGCGCACGTCCAACGCCCAGCAGAATTTCATCGACGCTGATCTCCTTCTCGGAACCACCGCTCTCGACGCGCAACACCTTCTCCGCGCCGCGCTTCTCCACCGCAACAATCCTGGCTGCGGTTGTGATCGTGAGGCCGTCGCGCCTGAGCGCTCGCTCGACGCGCTCGGCTGCGTCGCGATCCTCGCGGATAAGTATTTGCGACTCGACTTCGAGGAGGGTGACTTCGGAGCCGAAACGACGCATGACCTGCGCCAGCTCGCAGCCGATCGGCCCCGCACCAACTACCGCGAGGCGACCCGGCAGTTCGGTGAGCGAGAAAATGGTTTCGTTGGTAAGAGGGTTCGCCTCCTTGAGCCCGGGAATGGGGAGCAGCGCGGCGCGCGCGCCGGTTGCGATGACCGCGCGCCGAAACCGCAGGGATTGGCCGTCGACCTCGACCTGGTGGCGCGCGGTGAAGCGTCCTTCGCCGAGGAATACATCGACGCCCAGATCGCGCAGCCGCTCCGCCGAATCGTTGGGTGCCAGCTCCGCTCGTATCCGGCGCATTCGTTCCATCGCGGCGGAGAAATCGATGCGGACCGACGGTGCCTCGACTCCCAGCGCTCCCGCGCCGCGCGCCTGCGCAACTGCGCGGGTCGATCGGATGAGTGCTTTCGAGGGCACACATCCGAAGTTGAGACAATCTCCGCCCATGAAGTCACGTTCGACTATCGCGACCTTTGCTCCAAGGCCGGCGGCTCCCACCGCACAGACCAGGCCCGCCGTGCCTGCGCCAAGTACCACCAGGTTGTAGCGACTCGCGGGGGTCGGGTTGCGCCATCCGGGCGGATGCACCCGCGCCAGCAAGGCCCGGTTGTGCACATCGAGAGGCGCGATCTTGAGCGCATCCGAGGCCACGTTCAGGTTCGCTCCTTTAGGGCACGCGTACCGATCCTGGTTGCGTAGACCGCGATCGCGACGGTCGCCGCAAATCCGATCAGGTTGAATGCCCACCTCAGGTTAGCGGAGCCACCGCCGGTGCCGGATGCAGCCCGCGCGAGGTCGCCGCTCAGCGCGCCGATGTACACGAACATCACCGTCGCCGGCATCATCCCGATCCATGACGCGATCACGTACTCGGCGAGCCGGACGCGGGTCAGGCCATAGGCGTAGTTGAGCAGGTTGAACGGGAACAGCGGAGAGAGGCGGGTCAGGAGCACCATCTTCCAACCCTCCCGCGCCACTGCATCGTCGATGGAACGGAAGCGCGGGTTACCTTCGATTCGGCGCGCGACCGCCTCGCGGGCCAGGTAGCGCCCGACGAGAAATGCTGCGGTGGCTCCGGCGGTAGACGCGACCGACACGTAGAGTGATCCCCACAGGACTCCGAAGATCACGCCGGCGCCGATGGTGAGAATCGACCCGGGAATGAAGAGCACGCAGGCAACGACGTAGATCGCGATGAAGGCCAGCGGCGCCGCAGGACCCAGCGCCGAAATCGCGTTGAGCGCGTAGGTCAGCTCGCCCCCAAGCCGGCGGCCCACGAGCAGCAGCGCGAGGATGGCCACGGCCACCAGTACATATTTGAGTCCTGCCGATCGCTTCATAGAGACTTGGCGGCCGCTCGCATCGGCATCGCGGGCGGAGCTTATAATGGAAGCGGGGATGATGTAATCCTGAAATGTCTGCCGAGCAACACAAGGAACAGGTGCGTGCGCATCTGAAGGTCGGCATCGTAACCTCCAGCGACACGCGCACCGCGGATGACGACCTAAGCGGCGCGGCGATCCGCGAGCTGTTCGAAGGTGCCGGACACCAGGTCACGTACTACGAGATCGTTCCCGATGCGCCGGCCAAAATCGCGCACGCGATCATCACCCATATGCCCACGCTGGATGCCATGGTGGTCAACGGGGGCACCGGACTGACGCGGCGCGACGTGACGCCGGACGTGGTTCGCTCGCTGCTGGACAGGGAAATCGAAGGCTTCGGGGAACTGTTCCGGATGCTCTCGTTCGAACAGGTTGGCGCCGCCGCTATGGTCAGCCGGGCGGTTGCCGGCGTACGTCAGGGGCGGTTTATCGCTGCGCTGCCGGGGTCGACCAGGGCCTGCCGACTGGCGATGGAGAAATTGATCCTGCCGCAAATCGGACATATCGCCTACCTGCTTGCCCAATGAACCGACTGCATCTCAAGCTGTTCGCGACCCTGCGCGAGCGTGCGCGCACCGCGGAGCTGGAGCGCGAATTTCCCGACGGAATCACGGTGGGCGAAATCTGGAAAGTCCTGAAGGGAGAATTTCCGGCGCTGGCCGGCCATCGCGATTCGGTTGGGTTCGCGGTCAACCAGGAATACGTCGAAGGCGACTATCGTCCGCGCAACGATGACGAAGTCGCCTTCATCCCGCCGGTGAGTGGCGGCGCACCCGCGAGCCAGGATCCGGCGCCATGGGTCGGTTCGATCGCGATTGTTCGCGCTCGTATCGAGGTCGCGGCGCTGGAACGGGAGGTTGGCAACCCCGCCGCCGGCGCGATCGTGACCTTCGCCGGAACCACGCGGCGTGACAACGCGGGCCGCAGGGTGATTCGGCTGGAGTACGAAGCATACGAACCGATGGCGCTCTCGGAGATGCGTAAGCTGGCGCGCGAAGCGGGGCAACGCTGGCCCATCGTGCGCATCGCGATCGCACACCGGATCGGGGCGGTGGATATCGGCGAGACCTCGGTCGCGATCGCAGTTTCGGCCGCGCATCGAGGGGCGGCGTTTGACGCATGCCGCTTCGCGATCGACCGCCTGAAAGAGATCGTTCCGATTTGGAAGAAGGAATATTTCGAGGGCGGGGAGATCTGGATAGGGTGCCAGACCTCGCATCCTCCCGAGATCGAGCCTCACCACTAGCGGGCGGCAGTCGCCATCCCGGCCTTGCTCGGTTTCCTCGCGCGTAACTTGGAGGCTCGCTTAAAATCTCGTGGCAAGGATCGCGGCGCTCCTTCGACCGGGAGAACCGCGAAGCGTGCTTGACCGGCCGCCCTTCGGTGGTGGTAAGGGTGGAGCGGGTTGGCTGCGATGCAGATGCTTTCACCGTATCGCGTTCTTGATCTCACTACCGAGCGCGGGCTCCTGTGCGGACAGGTCCTCGGCGATCTGGGCGCCGACGTGATCAAGGTAGAGCCGCCCGCTGGAGCACCGGCGCGCCGGCTCGGTCCATTCCTCAACGACGAGCCTCATCCGGAGCGATCGCTCTACTGGTGGGCATACAACCGCAACAAGCGCAGCGTCACGCTCGATATCGATCGCCCGGAGGGCCGCGCGTTGCTCAACCAGATGGCGACCAGCGCGGATTTTCTTATCGAATCGTTTAATCCCGGCGAGATGGCAGCGCGCGGGCTTGGGTACGACGACCTGGCCGCGCTCAATCCTGCTCTGGTCTACGTTTCGATTAGCGCGTTCGGCCAGGAGGGTCCCAAAGCCACCTATGCCGACGCTGACTTGATAATCATGGCGGCGGGCGGACCGCTGATGCTCACCGGCGACGATGACCGGCCGCCGGTACGTCTCAGCGTGCCGCAGGCATACCTGCATGCGAGCGCCGACGCGGCGGTCGGTGCGCTGGCCGCGCATCATGAGTCGGTGCGCTCGGGCCGCGGACAGCGCGTTGACGTGGCGGCTCAGGAATCGGTAGCCATGGCGACCCAGTCCTGGGTGCTGGCGGCGCCGCTAGGATCGGTCGAGATTCGGCGGATGTCCGGCGGCGTCAAAATTGGTGAGCTGGACATTCCGCTGGTGTGGCCGGCGAAGGACGGGTATATCGCGCTGACTTTACTGTTCGGAACCGCGCTGGGAGTATTCACTCGACAGCTGATGCACTACCTGTGCGAGCGCGGGTTTTGCGACCAAGCGACCCGCGACAAAGACTGGATCGCGTTTGGCGATCAACTCGCCAGCGGCGGGGAGCCGATAAGCGAATTCGCGCGCGTCATCGAAATCGTCCGGAGCTTCACCCGCAGCCACACCAAGGCCGAGTTGCTGCAATTCGCGCTGGAACGCGGGTTCCTGATGACCCCGATTACGACGATTGAAGAAGTTGTGAAAAGCCCGCAGCTGCAATCGCGCTGGTACTGGCAGGCGATCGAGCATCCGGAGCTGGGTCGCGCGATCCTGTACCCTGGGCCGTTTGCAAAATTCAGCGCTACGCCGATCGCGTATCGGCAGCGGCCGCCGACCGTCGGGGAGCACAACCGCGAAGTCTATTGCGGCGAACTGGGGCTCAGTGCCGCCGAGTTCGCCGCGCTCGCCGAAAAAGGAATCGTGTGATGGCCGAAACGCTCCCGCTGGCCGATGTGCGAATCCTCGACTTCATGTGGGTGATGGCGGGTCCGGCGTCGACGCGCATCCTCGCCGACTACGGCGCGACGGTCATCCGGATTGAGTCGCCCACCCGGGTGGATACCGCGCGCACGCTGCAACCGTTTCACAACAACACCGCCGGCCCGGACTCGTCGGGGCTGTTTAACAACTGCAACGCTGGCAAATTCGGTATCTCGCTCGATTTGGGGAACCCTCGCTCACGCGAAGTGGTGCACGATCTTTTGCAATGGGCCCAGGTGGTGACCGAGTCATTCTCGCCCAAGGCGATGCGCGCGTGGGGCTATGACTACGAGTCGCTACGCAAACTCAAGCCCGACCTCATCATGCTCAGTACCTGCCTGATGGGGCAGAGCGGGCCGCTCTCGCGGATCGCCGGCTTCGGCAACATGGCCGCCGCGATATCCGGGTTTCACAACCTCACCGGATGGCCCGATCGGCCGCCCGCCGGTCCATTCGGCGCGTATACGGACTATGTGTCGCCACGTTTCACCGCGATGGCGATTCTGGCCGCACTCGATCACCATCGGCGCACCGGACAGGGTCAATACATCGACCAGTCGCAGGCGGAGGCCTCGCTGCATTTCCTTGCCCCGGCGATTCTCGATTACACGGCGAACGGACGCATCCAGGGGCGGGTCGGTAATTCCGATCGCGAGTACGCACCCCACGGGGTGTATCCGGCGGCGGGCGAAGATCGCTGGATCGCGATCGTGTGCGAGACCGATGCCCAATGGCGGGGACTGTGTACGGTGATGAATCGCCGAGACCTGGCAAGCGATCCCGGTCTGGCCACCGCCAGGGGACGGCGCGACCACACTGCCCAAATCGACGCCGCGATATCAACCTGGACTGCCGGGACGGGTGCCGGAGCGGCGGAGGCGCATCTGCAGTCGCGTGGCGTACCAGCATACCAGGTGCAGAACAGCGCGCAGGCTGCGCGCGATCCGCAGCTGGCCCATCGTGCACATTTCGTCGCAGTGAATCACTCGACGCTTGGCAAGACGATCGTGGAAGGACCGCGCGCTCATCTCTCGCGCACCCCGGCCCGCGTGCGGGCCGCGGGGCCTTCACTGGGAGAGCACAATCAGTACGTACTCGAGAAGATCCTGGGCTATGGAGAAGAACGGATTACCGAGCTGGTCGCGGCGGGAGTCTTCGGCTGAGGCAGATTCAGGCACGTGCGATCGTGCGCCGGAGGCGAGGAATCTCTTGCCGCCGAGACTCCCAGCTGGGCGGCGGGTCTGCGCGCCGACACTGGAGTGCGGTTCTTCTCTCCACAGGCTCGGCTCAGACTCGCGCCGGCGGTAAACAGTTTCAATCCGCGGCTGCCGTGCGGGCGTATATAAGGCGGGGGATCGTGGCCGAGAGGGTGGCAAGTCGGATGACCGACCTGGAGTTGGTGGCTGCGATGGCTTCCGGTAGGCAGGAAGCCCTGCGCGCTTTCAACCAGCGCTATGGCAATGCGATCGCGGTCGTCGCGGAACGAATACTGGCCAGCCGGGCCGATGCCGAAGAGGTCGCCGCGGATGTCTTGTGGCAGGCCTGGCGGGAAGCGTCGCGATTCGATGGCAGTCGCGGCTCGGTCGGGGCGTGGCTGATGATGCTGGCGCGCAGTCGCGCAATAGATCGCCTGCGTTCGCGCAAGGTGCGCGAGCGCTCTGCTGAAGACCCCGGCATGATTGGCCACGAGGATGATCCTGCGCAGGCAGTTTTTAGCGCGGAACGAAAGGAGCAGGTATCCAGGATATTGGCGGAACTCAAGGACGGGGAGCGTGAAGTGCTCGAACTCGCATACTTTTCCGACCTGTCGCAAGCAGAAATTGCCGAACGGACCGGGCTCCCGCTCGGGACGGTCAAGACCCGCATGCGCACGGCGTTGATCAAACTCCGCGATAGCATGGGTGGGAGAGCCGACTAGCCGAGATGAGTCACGAAGAGGTCAAAGACCTGCTGCCGCTCAGGGCGCTCGACCGGCTCGAAGCCGACGAGGACCTTGCGGTGAGGACGCACCTGGCCGGCGGCTGTCCGGAATGCGAGCGCGAACTAGCATCGTTTCGCGAGGCTTTAGGAGCGCTCGCGCTGACCGCCAACCGAGAGGGCGCAAGCAACGATCGCATCTGGCAACTGCTCGAAGCCAGGATCGGCGCAAGCCAGACCCCCGCGGGAAATCGCGCGGGGAAGCGAGCCCAGGATCGTGCGGTGCGTCCGACCGAGCGAATGCACATGGTTTCCTTCGCCGCGATCGCGATTGCGGCGCTCGCTTTGATCGCGCTGGGCTTCAACGTTCTGAGCCTGTACCGCGGACTCGAGGCGGCGCGCGGCACGGCCACCTTTGAAGTCGCTGCCTTGCGGGCACGGATCGATGAACTTCAGCGTGGCCTGGAAAGCGCGTCCGCGCGCATCGCCGACCTGAAGACGCAGCTGTCTCTCACCTCAAACCTGACCCTGGCAGCATTTTCGCCCGATGCGCGGGTGGTCCATCTGGCGGGATTAGCCGCCGCGCCCAAGGCGAGCGCGACCGTGGCACTTAGTCCGAGCAGTCACACGGCGTTTATGCAGGTGTCGGGCCTCCCACCCGCGCCGGCCGACAAAATTTACGAGGCGTGGTGGATTGGACGCGAGTCCGGACCGATCCGCGCCGGGCTGTTCGAGGCTCCGGCCGAGGGCGTCGCCAAGGTTGCGCTGATCATGCCGCCTAAAGGGGAGGAGATCGTCGCATCTGCGGTCACCCTCGAGCCCGCCAACGGCACCGAAAAGCCGACCGGGACTATGTATTTGAAAGGCGACATGCCCCGCTGACGTTCGCAATTCTGCGGCAAGCAACCGCGAGCGCGGCCGTTCACCGCGCGGTTGCGCAGCGCTCGCCAACTCGCGCAAGGGTCTCGGAGAAACCGAGGGTAGATGAATCGGCAAAGCCCATTCTCATATCTGTGCAACGCGTGCGGACGATGCTGCCGCGACAAGGTGATTCCGCTCTCACCATACGACGTGTTTATGCTCGCGCAGGCCGCGGGGGTTCCCAGCGCCGAGGTGGTGCGGCGATTCACGATTCGGCGCGGGTCGATCCTTCGCTTCAATGCATACGGCGCGTGCGCGGCGTTGCAGGGCACCAGCTGCGGCGTTCATCGCGGACGCCCGCTTGCCTGCCGGCTCTACCCGCTCGGTATCGAGTGTGACTTTGCGGGTGGGGTCGAACGAGTCATGCAACTCGACCCGGCCCCCCATTCGGCCGGGGTCTACGGAGTCAGCGGGAAGGTCGCGGACTATCTGGAAAGCCAAGGCGTTCCCGAATATCTGGCGATGAACGATCGCTATCGGCCCCTGATTACGATGTTTCGCAAGCGGGTAAACGAATTGGTCGATTTCGAGAAAGTCGAGCCGCGCGAATTCTGGCGCCGCGCGACTCGCGAAGCGCTCGCCGAGTCAGGTTACGACCCAAACCCGATCATCGACGCGCTGTTCAACACCGGCGACAGCGTTGCCAGGCATATCGAGTCGCTCACGAAAATGGCGCAGGAAACCAAGGTTGCCGAAGCTCTGGCTGAAGCGGCGGTCTTTCTTGCGGCGAGCCTGGGCTACTCGCCATCGGTCGCATCGGAGCAACCGGGATAGTGACGTCACGGCGCGGCAGTCGATTCTTCCCATTGCAGTCGAACCGGGATTTACCTGGCCCCGATTGCACCCAGGAGGCTAGTTCTCCGCGCTTGATGGCTCTTCAGCTGGAGCGGCAGCGGCCGGTGCCGGAGCAGGATTCTCCGGTATCTTCAGGTCGGCCAGGATCTCGGTCGAATGCACGGAGGGATCGACCTTCGGGTACACCTTCTCGATAATCCCGTCCTGATTGATCACGTAGGTGATGCGCCGGTCGAGTCCCAGAATCGGAATTCCGTTTGCGGCTCCATATTCAGTCGCGATGGTTTTGTCGGGATCGAGCAGGAGCGGGAAGGGGAGATTGTACTTCTTGATAAATGCCTTGTGGGATGCGCTCGAGTCGATGCTGCAGCCCAGCACCACCAGGCCCGCGGCTTGAAATCGCGCAAAGCCGTCGCGAAACGAGCACGCCTCCTTGGTGCACCCGGGCGTATCGTCCTTCGGATAGAAATAAAGAATGACCGTGCGCCCGTGCAAGTCGGTCAGCGAAATTGGAGTTACCTGTTCGCCCTGCACCATCTGGGTCGAAAAGGGCGGCGCGACCTGTCCCTCTTTGAGCAACTCGGCTCGCGCGAGCCGCGGACGCAGCGCCATGAACACCACAACCAGAGCAATTACGATTAAGCTCCCGGCGATCATCTTCATAGGCGATACTCCGCTCTCTTCAATTCGCGAGATCGCCCGGCGGTTCCCAAACCGATAGGCGGTCTAGATGTAATAGAGCCAGCCCCGGTATTTCGGCTCACGACCGTGTAGCGCACCCTGAAAGACCTGCTGGACCTTGCGCGTGATCGGTCCTGGCGTACCGGAGGCGATCTTGCGGTCATCCAGTTCGACCACGGGCGTTACTTCGGCCGCGGTGCCGGTCATGAATGCTTCATCGGCGATGTAGAACGCGTCGCGCGCGAACAGCTCCTCGCGTACCTCGATCCCACCGTCGCGCAGAATCCTGATCACCGCATCGCGCGTGATTCCGGGCAGAACCGAAGAGAGGGGCGGCGTGCGTACGATACCGTCGCGAATCACGAACACATTCTCGCCGCTGCCTTCGGCGACATAGCCTTCCGTATCGAGCAGCAACGCCTCGTCGTAGCCGCCGCGGCGCGCCTCATAGCCGGCGAGAATCGAATTGACGTAATGACCCGAAGCCTTGGCCGCGGGCATCATCGAGTTGTGGTGAAAGCGAACGAAGGACGAGGTCTTGAGGCGTACGCCCTTGGTCAAGCCGTCCGCGCCCAGGTATGCGCCCCACTTCCAGGCCGCGATCGCGACCCGGCTCTTGTTTCCGCGTGCCGCCAGGCCCATCTCCCCCTCGCCGTAGAACACCAGCGGCCGCAGGTAGCATTCCGCCAGCTTGTTGATGCGCACCACGTCGGCGCAAGCCTTTAGGAGCTCTTCCTGGCTGTAGGGAACCGGCATCTCGACGATATGCGCCGATTCAAGCAGGCGCCGGATATGTTCGCGCCCGCGAAAAATCGCCGACCGCCCGTCATCATCCTGGTAGCAGCGCATCCCCTCAAATACGGCCAGCCCGTAGTGGAGGCTATGGGTAAGCACGTGGACGTTGGCCTGATCATAGGGAACCAGGTCGCCATCCATCCAGATTTTCTCGGAGCGCAGACTGTCCACCGCCAAGGCTAATGACCTCGCTTAGAAAGAATTGGCACGCGGCATTCAGCCGCGCGCCGATTGCCCAACAGAAAGTAGTCTATCGCTGATCACCGGACAAGGCGCCGGGTGACTCACTGGCGGCGAGGCAGATCCGGGGTCGACATCTGAGCATGCTTGCTTGGGGAGCCAGCCGAAGCGCTGAGCCCGCCTGGCGGGTGCCGCGGTCGCCGATGGCGTCGTCGGCGCCTGCGCCGCCGATATCCTGAGGTGGTGGCGCGGTCGTCGCCGCCCGGCTTCGCGGCCAGGAACGTCTTGGGGTCATTGAGAAATCGCTGCAGCGGCTCGACGTCGATCCCATAGCTGGGGGCCACCATTTCGAAGAACCGTCGCGCCTGGGCAAAGTAAGGTCGGTGCATCAGCCGCCGGGTCCGGCGTGAGGGTGCCGCCAGATGCTCGAAGGCATCTGTGACGAGCCTCATCCGCTCGGTATCGCCTCGGGCAAATCCGCGCATGCGCAATTCGGAGAGCAGGTCGAATTCGTTTCTCTCTGCACGTGATCGGCGCGCGCGCATGAAATCGAAAAACATGGCTCCCAGCAGGAAGGCATGATCGGCGGCAAACCCCTCATCGATGAGGTGTCCGAGCGCAATCATGTGAGAAATCATCAATGGTTGTGCGGCGGTGCCGGAGGAAGCTTTCAGATGTTCGGAGAGAAACGGCAGCAGCGGCTCGAGCAGTCCCAGTTCTTCCATCAGACACGCCGCACGCCCGGCCGCGGCCTGGCCGAGCGTACGATAGGTCTCCTCGACCAGGCGTGGCATCGCCGCTTTCAGCAGGTCGTGGCGGTGCCGTTCAATCGCCGCGCGGGTGGCGGGTTCTATCGCAAAATCCAGTTTCGCCGCAAATCTCACCGCGCGCAGCATTCGGACCGGGTCCTCGCGCATGCGGGTTTCCGGATCTCCGATCGTGCGGATCAACCTGGCGCCAAGATCGTCGACCCCTGCCATGTAATCGATCACGTGGAAGGTCGCGGGGTCGTAAAACAGGGCGTTGACCGTAAAGTCGCGGCGGAACGCGTCCTCTTGCGGCGTGCCAAAGGTGTTGTCCAGCCGAATCAACGGATCGTCGGGCCCGCCGAGCTCTTCGCTGCGACGGCGAAAGGTCGCGACCTCCACGTTGTGGGGACCAAAGAATACGTGGACCAGGCGAAACCGGCGGCCGATGAGGCGCGAGTTGCGGAACAAGTCGCGAACCTGCTGGGGATGGGCCGAGGTAGCCACATCGAAGTCCTTGGGTCGGCGCCCCAGCATCAGGTCGCGTACCCCGCCGCCCACGAGGTACGCGAGGTGGCCCGCGTTGATCAGGCGATAAAGGACCTTCAGGACGTTGGGATCGATGTCGCGGCGCGAGATCGGATGCTCAGCGCGTTCGATGATGCGAGGTTCCAATTGCCGCTACTGGGCAATCGGACCGGAGCACCCCCCTCGTCGCCGGTCGATTGCCACGGCTCAAGAACCTAGCACGACCGCCACCACACTTCACCGTGCCATCAGGAGCGAAGTTTCAATCAGATCGATTCGGCGCTGCCGGGCTGCACCACCGGGAGGGGGATGTGACATGGCCACACCTCCGCGGGGCAGACCACGCCATTGGTAAAAAAACATTGGGAGAGACCGCCTAGAGATTCGCCTGAGTTCGCACCAGCGGGATCACTTCCGTGGCGAATTGCTCGAGCAGCGCGTCCCGATCGCGCGGATGACAGATCGCATCAACGCCTATGTCGCGGATCCCCGCCTTGATTAGTTCTGCGATTTTTTCGGCCGCGTCCGCCGGGGTACCGAGCACGCCGTACCTTCTCGCCGGTTCGCGAAAATCCATCGCGTAGCGCTTGCTTAGCTGTTCCCCGGCAACTTCGAGGGCCGCCTCGTAGGATTTGCCGAGCGTGACGAACGCGTGGAACGAGGTTCCAAAGCTCTCGATTTTACGCCCCCCCTTGGTTGCCTCGCGCGCGATAAATTCAAGCCCCTCTGCGATTCGCTTGGGCGTTAGCACGTACGGCATCCATCCGTCGCCGTGGTGAGCCGCGCGCTTGAGTGCCGCCTCCGCGCGCCCCCCGATCCAGATCGGCGGTCCGCCGGGAGTCGCCGGCTTAGGTTCCATTTTTATGGCGCCGAAACTGAAGTAACGCCCGTGATGCTCGACCGTGGGCTCGGCCCACAGCCGCCTGATCACCTGGATCGCCTCGGTCGCCCGCCCGCCACGCTGTTTCACGGGCACTCCGCAGGCTTCGAACTCAGGCGGAAATTCGCCGCCCACGCCGATTCCGAAAATAAAGTGCCCCGCGCCCATGAGGCGATCCAGCGTTGCGATCATCTTGGCGACCGGCGTCGGGTGGCGCAGCGGCAGCAGGTAGATGCTGGTTCCGTAAGTAAGTTCGGGCCGGAGTGCGGCCATGTAGGTGAGTTGCAGCAGCGGATCGCTGATGGGCCCCGTAAACGCGACGTGGTCTCCAGTCCAGATAACTTCGTAGCCCCACGCGGCAATCGCATCCACGGCACTTTTGGCATGCTCGCGATCCGGCGCAGCTGCCATCACCCCGAATCTGATTCGCTTTGCCAGTGGCAGCGCTTCGCTCATATTTGCGAGTCCCTTCTCTCAAAAGTCGTCCGGTCAACGACATGGAATAGCGTCCCGGCGGGGAATGTCAAACGCGAATCCACCTCAACTGTTGTTCTTCAGTACCCGTCAACGACCAGTCGCTCACCAACATGATCCGCGTCGGAGCCCGATCGGTTTCTTGTTTATGCCCAGGTTGCCGCGCAGTGCGCGGGATTCTCACTCGCGACCGGCAAAGGCAATGGCGACTGCGGGCGGCTCCGGAGTGCGAGCCCGGCGTGGCTTTCCTCCAAGCCGGTCGCTGACGATTTTCATCGATGCCCAGTGCTGGGCGCACACCTGCGCCTCTCCGGATCGGAAAGAACCGGTTTGGCCGACCCCCTTTTGTGTGGCAGTCTGAGGCGCGCTCTAGGCGCGACTCACAGCTGAGGCCTGCAGCCCCTTGGGTCCCTGCGCGACTTCGAATTGGACTTTCTCGCCCTGTTCTAGTGAGCGGAAGCCGTTGCCATCGATGGCGCTGTAATGGACGAAAACTTCCTGCCCATCCTCCATCGTGATGAAGCCGTAGCCCTTTTTCGGGCTGAACCACTTAACCGTACCGGTAGCCATGTCCCCCGTACCTCCTGACAAACCCTCCGGGAAAAGGCCCCGCGCCCAACACCCGGAAGGAAGCGCCGCGCCCCGAGCAGCGCTACGTACCGGCGCGCATATACCATATGACGCGCCACTTACCAAACGGACGACAGGAGGCTATTCAAGACGGGTTTTGGCTCAGGCGGCAGCCGAAATCGAGCCCAGCAAGACGCGATTAGTAGGAAGTCGCTGCGGGAATTGCGGGATTTCAGTTCTGCCAGCGCACGAGCGGACGGGCATGGATATGGCAATGATCCGGAATCTGGCGCATGACTCCGTCGATCACGAATTTATCTTCACCATATTTCGCGCGTGCGATTACCGATAGTGCTTCGATCATAAACGCTCGTTCTTCATCAGTCGCGTGGGCGCGATGATCACCCAGCACTACCATCGGGGTGTCACACGAGTCGCAGTCGAGAATCGCGAATTTGAAAGGGTTGACGAACTGAGCGTAGCGCTGCGTGTACTCACGCAACTCGCACAGTTCACATTTGGCCATCGCGGGATCCCGGGCGCGGCGCTCGTTCGAGCACTGAAAATGAAGCGCACGCCCCGCAAAAGTGAGGCGAGGCGTGCGCAATGACCAGGCTTACTAGGGGGCCGGAGAGGCCTCTGGGGAGGCCGATGGAGAGGAACCGGCCGCGCGGGCCGCCGAGCTTCTGTTCATTCTCTCTGTGTCCCCCGGGGACGTTTTCTGCTCAGCCTTGGCCGCGCGGGCCGCGCGCTTTTTGCAGCCCCTCACCCTGCCGACTGAGATTTTCATATCGGACGCGACCTCTCTCATCGATTTGCCCTGACCGAGTTCCTGCATGACCGCATCACAATCAACGCTCTCCGCGGCATAGACCGCAGGAACCACACTCGAAAGCGACAATGCTACCCCAAGCATTACCGAAGCGGTGGTGATCGCAAGTTTGTGCATGAATATACTCCCCTCCCATTTTGGGGCCGTGCTCGGCCGCGAGTGTTAGTATTCCAGAATCAACGAGTAGCTGCAAAATGTCGAGAACCCGAAGTCGCCATGGCAATCATAATTTTTTGCTCCGGGAAATTTGACCGAGCGCAGGTTAGCAGAACGCACCGCTGTTTAACGTGACTTGAAGCCCGGAAACTGGGGCGCGCGCTTTTCACGCACCGCCGCCGCGCCTTCGCGCACGTCGGCGCTGAAAAAGCCGAGCATCTCCATCGCCAGCGATGCGTCGAAAGATGGCCCCGCCGCCCGAAGCCAGTTGTTCAACGATCGTTTGGTAAATCGCAACGCCTGCTGTGCCCCGCTGGCAAGCTTGTGCGCGACTTCCATCGCTTTGTCCATCAGCTGGGCGGCTGGAACACAGAGACTCACCAGGCCGATCCGTTCCGCCTCGCGCCCGTCGATGAAGTCGGCGGTCAACAGGTAGTATTTCGCCTTCGCCATCCCGCACAGCAGCGGCCAAATGATCACCGCGTGGTCACCGGCCGCCACCCCCAGCCGCAAGTGACCATCGGTTATACGCATCGCTTCGGAGGCGATGCTGATATCGGCCATCAGAGCGACTGCGAGTCCCGCGCCGACCGCCACGCCGTTGATTGCGGATATGATCGGCTTGTCGAGGTTGATCATGTTGTAAACAATATCGCCGGCTTCTCGCCACGCCTGTGCGATGTTGGTCGCGCTTCCCGCCATCGCCTCAATCATGTCGAGATCACCCCCGGCGGAGAATGCGCGGCCCGCGCCGGTGACCACCACCACGTTGGTGTCCGCGTCCTCGGCGATGTCCAGCCAGACGTGGCTCAGCTCCCAGTGCAGGCGATTGTTGGTGGCGTTGAGGACGTCGGGCCGATTGATCGTGATGAGCAGAATGCCGTCGCCCTTGCGCTCGAACATCAGGTGCTGGTACTCGCGATAGTCCATCATGGTCGATCCCCGTGGGCAGTTGTGGAAGCTAAGCCTCACCCGGACGCGGAAGGGCCGACCAGGAAGGCTCCCACGTGGATTTCGCCTTCCTCGCCGGAGCGGGAGTCGGGTGGCGCCGATGTCGCCCGGTTACCCTTTGTAGATATCCATGATCGTGTTCAGCAGCTTGAGGGCCTGCTCCTTGGGACGCTGGAACGAGTTGCGTCCGATGATCGAACCGAAGCCGCCCCCGGCGTGAATTTCGCGCACGTCGCTAAGGAGTTGATCGTCGGACTCTCGGGGCCCGCCCGAGAAAATCACGATGCGCCGCCCGTCGAATGCTGCCTGAATAATGTGCTTCACACGGGCCGAGAGCGGCTCGAGCTGGACCTTGGCGGCGTCGTATGCCTTCTTGGCTTCCGGCTGCTCAATCGCCGAAGTCGGCGGCTTGACCTTGATGATGTTAGCGCCGAGTTGCGCCGCGATTTGAGCCGCGTACGCCACCACGTCGAGCGCGGTCTCGCCCTGCTTGGAGAGCGATGACCCGCGCGGGTAGGACCACACCACCAACGGGAGCCCGTGCGCCTTGGCCTCGGCGCCGATTTCGCGCAGTTCCTGGTACATGGTCTTTTCACCTGCGGAGCCCGGGTAGATGGTGAAGCCGACCGCCGCGCAGCCGAGCTTGAGCGCATCCTTGACGCTGCCGGTTACCGCGGAGATCGGATCCTTCTCATCGTGCAGCAGGGCATGGTTGTTCAGCTTTAAAATCAGCGGGATCTCGCCCGCGTACTCCGCGGCTCCCGCCTCGATAAACCCGAGCGGAGCGGCGTACGCGTTACAGCCGGCATCGAGCGCGAGCTGAAAGTGGTAGCGCGGATCATAAGCAGGCGGATTGACCGCAAAGCTTCGCGCTGGTCCGTGTTCGAAGCCCTGGTCGACCGGCAGAATGACGAATTTGCCGGTGCCCGCCAGTTTCCCGTGATTCATCATGCGGGCCAGATTGCTGCGCACACCCGCATTCTCAGAGTCGTACCAGCTGAGAATTTCCCTGACGCGCTTGGTCATAAAGATCTGTCTCCTTCGATCCGCCCAGCGGGCGCGATATGTGCCTGATTTGTTATAGCATTTATAGCATTGCGCGGGCCGAATGTGCCGCGCCCAGAAGTGTAGCGTCCGGATTGGTAACCACCCGTACCTCGATTTGTTTAAGCATCGTGGCCAGCCGCCCTTTGCCGGTGAACCCGCGCATGAATTCGCCGCCCTGCAAGCCGTGCAGTATTTTCGGAGCGATTCCGCCACACAGAAACACTCCGCCCAGCGCCAAGACCTTAAGCGCCAAATTCCCCGCCTCGGCCCCGTACATAGCGCAAAACATCTCTACCGCGTGAGTGCACACGTTATCGCGCCCGCTGAGCCCCGCTTCGCTTATCACTTGCGCCGCGTCGCTCGTTGCCAGCGCTGCGCCAAGCCATTGGGGTTCGGCCACGGAACTGCGGCTGCGCAGAAAACGGTAGATATTGACCTGTCCCGGACCCGAGAGCACCCGCTCCCAACTGACGTGCCCGAATTCGCGTTCGAGAAACCGCAGCAGCTCGATTTGTTCGTCACCGACCGGAGCGAAACTGGAGTGGCCGCCCTCCGATGAAATCAACTGGTAGCGACCGCCCTTGGCCGCGAGCAGCGCGGCTTCGCCCAGTCCGGTGCCAGCCGCAATCACCGCGACGTTCCCGTACAGCAGACTCGCACCGGGATTGATAACCACTGAATCGGATTCGGGCAGATGGATGACTCCCTGCGCGGTCGCGGCGAGGTCATTGATCAGCGTCACCGGAACACCCCCCAAACCGCTCGACAGCGACTTGTCGGAAATCCCCCAGTGAATATTGCTCGGGGTCGCGGTGCCGCCGATTACCGGTCCCGGTACGCCAAAGCACGCGGCGGCTATTTCAGCCTCACTAGCCGCACCGAGGAATTCCGCGCAGATACTTTCCAGGGACGGAAATTGCGGGGTTGCAAAGCGGGCCTCGCGTACCAGGACGAGGTGTCGATGATCCTCGGCAAAAATACCGAGCAGGGTTTTGGTTCCCCCGACATCGCCCGCGAGCAGCAGCCGAGGCATGCGGTTTTTCTCCTACGGCAGGCGGTTGAACAAAAATTTACCGCCTGCTCTACCCCTTCAGTCTACCCGCCGGGAGGAGAACTAAAAGAATGCGGCCATCTTTTTGTGGCGAGACCCAGGCTCGCATCGGGTTGCTAAACGGTTTTTGACTCCCGGCTGGCTTCGATCAGCCTTCGACGTCGCTGCGTTCGGCAAGTTCGACCTCCTCCGCGCTCCCGATGTAAACCGGTTGCCGATCGTGAAGCCCCTGAGGCGTTACTTCGAGCAGCCGCTTTTTCCCGTTCGAGGCTCTGCCCCCGGCTTGCTCGGCAACGAATGACATCGGCTCGAGCTCGTACATAAGCCGCAACTTGCCTTTGCTCTTGCCGTCCGGAGTGATTTCGCCGGGATACATGAAGAGGCCACCTTCCAGCAGACAGCGATGGAAATCGGCTACGAAGGCGCCGGTATAGCGCAGCGAGTAGCTGGTCGACTTGTCCTTGCGGCTGGTCATGTGCTCGATAAGCTTGCGCACGCCGGGATGGAACTTGGTGATGTTACCCTGATTGACGGAGTAGGTGGTGCCGCGGCGCGGCATCTGAACGCTCTCGCGCCATAGGACGAACTGATCGAGCGCGGGATCGAGCGTAAAGATGTCGACCCCCGCTCCCGCGGTGAAAGTGAGCTGCGTTCCGGGGCCGTACAGAATGTACCCGGCAGCCACTTGCTCATCACCGGGGCGCAGAATGTCTTCCGTCGATTCCGCATGATTTGGCGCGCGCTTGCGAATTGAAAAAATCGTGCCGAGCGAGCCGTTGATATCAGTATTGGATGAGCCGTCCAGGGGATCGTAGAGCACCGCGTAACTGCTGCCGTGACAACTGCCGGTACGATGTTCAGCTTGCTCCATCTCTTCGGAGATGAGACTGCAAACTGGGTCACCGCGTTCGAAGGTGTCGAGAAAAACCCAGTTGGTCCACTCGTCGAGCTTTTTCTCTTCTTCACCCTGAATGTTGGTCTCCCCCGTAAACCCCAACTCGCCCCGCAGCGAAGCACGCGCGAGTTCGTGGGAAATTCTCTTACCGATTACCTCGATACGTTCGAGAATCAGCGCAAGATCGTCGGTCGGCACCCTGCTCGGTTTGCGAGTCAGGACGTGGCGCAACAAGGTCATGTTCCGCTGAGCCATAGAAGTCTCCCCAAAATCACCCCGGGGCCGACCATCTTTCGATCGCCCCGCGAAAACCACCTCCCCCACGAGGCGGTTCCGAGACGAGGATCAATACAACAAAATTAAGCCTAAATGGCAGCGGCACGCTCCGTTGTTCATAACGCAAAGTATCGTGTTTTGAGTCCTTCCTGACCGTGACGAGCGAGAGAGCCGGGACTCCACCCGCTGCATGCGACTCAAAGAAATTCTATGCCCTCACCGTGTCGCAAGCAGAGACGACTAGTTTCCGGATCTCCATTTTTGGGTGAGGTTACGGTAGGGGTCTCGGGGCGACGTTTCGTTATTCCGCGAGCGACGGTAGAGAGCGGTGAGCGGCTATTTCCCTTCGAGGCCCTCGGACCGCCGGTCAGGGAGGCGGGCGGCACTCAACCAAAGCGGTCGTTTACCGACTCTGCGGGTGACGAACAACTACCTTCTGCGCTCGGAAGTTCTTTTGGGTGCACTTCGAGGGCGTCCTTCGGAGCTACAAAACGCGCCACGATCGCCCGTCGGCCGCCATCATGAGTGCAGCTTCCAGCGGTCCCCACGAGCCCGCCGAGTAGACCGGTATCTCACCCTGCGTTTCCGCCCAGGCGTCGAGAATCGGATCGACGAGCTGCCAGGACGCCTCGACTGAATCGCGCCGCATGAACAGGGTCTGATCGCCGACAATGATATCCCTAAGCAGGGTTTCGTATGCCTCGGGAGTGCTCGTGGCATAGTGAAAATCGACCGCGACTTGTTGCAGGCGGGCCTGAGGGCCCGGCACTTTCGAGATTATATGGACGGCGAGGCCTTCATTGGGCTGGATGCGGATGGTCAGCATGTTGGCGGCCAGGTGAGCCCGCGGATTGGAGTTGTAGAGGATTCGCGGGACCGACTTGAAGTAAATAGCGATCTCGCTGGCGCGCTTGGGCAAGCGTTTGCCGGTGCGCAGATAGAATGGCACCCCCGCCCAACGCCAGTTGTCGATCCAGCATCGCAACGCGACAAAGGTCTCGATACGCGAGCCCGGCGCGACTCCATCTTCGTCTAGATATGCGCTCGCCGGCACGCCTCCGACCAACCCTGCGCCGTACTGGCCGCGAATCGCGTACTTTTCGATGTCCTCGTCGCTGAATGGGCGGATCGATTGCAGAACATCGAGCTTCGCATCCCGCAACGAGTCCGCCGCGGTGCTGCGTGGCGGTTCCATGCCGATAATGCTGAGTACCTGCAGAATGTGGCTCTGAACCATGTCGCGCAGCGCCCCCGCGGACTCGTAATAGGGTGCCCGTGCCCCGACGCCCTCATCCTCGGCGACGGTAATCTGGACATGGTCGATAAAGCGCGAGGTCCACAGCGGCTCGAAGATCGCGTTCGCGAAGCGCAGGACCATGAGGTTTTCGACGGTTTCCTTGCCCAGGTAGTGATCGATCCGGAAGATCTGGCCCTCGTCAAAGTGCTCCGCAATCCGGTCGTTGATCGCGGTGGAGCTGGCTAGATCGCGGCCGATCGGCTTCTCCACCACCACCCGCGAGAAGGTCGCAGGGCCGTCGTGCGGACGAATCATGTGCGCATCGTGCAGAGCGTTGGCGCAGGTCTCGATGAAGTTGGGCGGAATGGCGAAGTAGTAAACGCGATTGCCCTCGGTGCCGGCTTGGCGGTCAACGGCCTCGAGTTGCGCTCGCAGGGTTTGATAGTCGGCGGGCTGGTTGAAGCGGCCGCGCACGAACCTGAGCATTTCCGCGAAGCCGTTCCACTCATGCTCATGAATCGGGCGGCGGGAATTTTTCTGGATCGCATCGCGCGCGAACGCCCGATAGCTCTCGTCGTTCATTTCTTCCATCGAGAAGCACACGATCGCGACCTTCTCCGGCAGGTCATCATCGAGCGCGAGATTGTACAGCGCCGGCAGCAGCTTGCGATGGCTGAGTGCTCCGGCACCCCCGAAGATGACCAGCGCGCAGGGAGGGTATTCGGGCTTGGCGACGCGCCCGCTGTTGTTAAGTGCGATTGTCGACTCTCGATTCAGACCCATCGAAAGAATCCACTTCTCATCTTTCGAGATAAACCCGCAACCTGGGATGCCCGGAAATCCCCTCTTTTAAAGCTAGTGAAAGACTCCGCACCAGCAAAGCCTCTGTCTACTTCCGCACAACAGAGCGTGCAGATCGCAGCAGTTTCACCGATTCAAGATCAGAATCCTAAATCTTTTGGCGAATGTCGAACCGGCCGGGTCACCGGCTAGCGATCGCTGGTTAGGACATAAAACAATACTACGGGTCCGCGGGGCGCTCACGAGGGGGGAGTGATTTGAGTGATTTTCGAACCCTCGAGGCCCATGCCGCCCATCAACCCCTGCTGATCGAAGACGAAAGCATAGACGTCGGAGCGCAGGCTGGTGGTGCTCAACGAACTCGCCGCGCCCTGGTCAAGGACCACGATGCTCGGGCCGCTCCCGATTGCCCATCCGCCGCTCTGGTTAAGGTAGTTTAAGGCCGAGTTGGTCATGAAGAAGAGTGCGTATCCAAACTGTTTGGCTCCCGCCTGAAAGCCGTAAGAAGCGGCAGCGGTTCGGAAGTACCCTGCGGTGCGACCATTTTTTCGCAGGGCGCCGAAACCATACTGTGCGCCGACAAGAAACGCCGCCTTCCTGATATCGGGAAACACCAGGATCCCCTTGGCCTTGGCTCCCAGCTGCTGGGCCTTTTGATTATTGGCGTACAGGGAATTCAAGGCGTTGGTTACGTTCTGATCGATCTCGGCTGCGCTGGGCGCGAGCGGAGCGGAGGATTGCGCACGCGGGACACCGACCAGGCCAAACCCCATCACCATCTGAATCATTATCGCAACGATTAGTCGCTTCACGGATAAACTCACACTTTAGGAAGTCGGTTCGGTGTCAACTCCCGCACTCAGACCGACTTACGTTTGCAAAATCTATACATGCCAAGAGGTGGTTTAAGAAAGGTCTCTCAGCGTGACCGCCTGGTAGGGAAAAGCAGCGTCGCCTGAACGCGAATCATCCAGCCGGGTCCGCCCTGCGGATGCTTCACGAAATCGTACGATCCAACCTGGAGGCCCAAATGATCTTCGCCGAGCTGAAAAACGTCACCGACATCGGCGCCGATCGGAAGCGTCCAGGCACTCCGCTTTTCCGCGGTCCAGTCGTAAGTGATGGGCGGATCGATTTGCGCGTACCATCCGCTGTCGAGATTGTAGCTCAGGTTCGGCTCGATATAGGTCTGATTAATGCTGCCCCGGTGATGCGCTCCCGCAAATGACATTAGCTGGTAGGCCTGGATGCCGTTGAACCACGGACCGTGATTGTAGGCGAAGCCGGCGGTCGGTCGGGCCGGCCGCCCATTTTCCACTCCCCAAGTCCGTGCTCGAAGCGGTCGGAGCCTGAAGAATCGGGCCAATCCCCCAGATCCATTCACTGGCGCTCTCGGGCGTCAGGAAGAAAGAAGTCTGCAGGTCGGTGAGCCCGAATTGCGAACTGGGGGTCGGCAGGTAACCAACGGTAAGGCTGGGCCGCACCAATAGGTCCCACTGCGCGGTTAGCCCAACCGGGACCAGCGGTTGGATATTCACGAACTCGCCGGCGTCATGGTGGTTTCCCAGATTGAATCCAGTCGTGGCCTGGACAGGGACCTTCACGAAATCTTCAAATGGATTGTGCACGCTCTTGGCGAGCTCGAGCGGAGTCAGGTCGGTTGGGGACGGGGCTTGCTGCCCGCGAGCCGCGGCGGAGATCAGCATGCCGAGTGCCAGAGCGATCCCCACAACCAGGCAAGGCTTTCGAGAGCGCGCGTCCTCCATCGGCCTCTCATTTTTACCGGCGATTCATCGCAATCCGTGCTGATCCGCAAAGTCCAAGTGTGCAAACGAAAGTTCGTTCCAGTGCTCGCCACAACTTGTATTGTCTTCAACTCCGGATGTGCCGCTCACCCAGTGTCTGTCGTGGTTCCTGGACCGCGGTCGCGATTCTAAGAAACGTCTCCGCCGGCCGGGAGAGCCGCTGCAGGAGCGCGGCGGCTTCATAGCGAGTTTCACTCGATGCAACCGAATACCAACCCGGGTGTCGATTTATCGTTCGATGATCGCCTTGAGACGTCCGTGTCTCACTGCCCGCAGGAACACACGATAGTCGCGCTGGTTCTGGTCGGCGTAGTCCACCGCGAATTTGCACATCGCCTTATCAAAAGCTGCGCTCGAGCCCATGTAGCCGGCGATTTTCGCGGCGTCGCCGGAACGCGCATGCGCCCGGGCCAGCGCCCATCCGCAGACTCTTCCATACGCATATCCACATCCCATCCCTCGACGATCGCAGAGATCTTCATGTCGCGCAGTCGCCGAACGTAAAAAATCGCGACCATTTTTTGCCCGCGTCCAGCCCAGGAAAATGTCGCTGGCCGACTGCATGAGGCGCTGGCCCGCGATGACGCGTTGACCGAGATTCCGGTGAAGGCTTTTCCCCGCATACGGTTCAAGCACCGAGGCATTCGCCTCCTTGACTTGTAGGAACAGCGGGTCGTCTGGACCGGCGGGTTCAGTGGCGAATTTCGTCCTGCTTTACCAGGGTTCGGAAATCCTGGCGTTCAAAGATTGCCGCGACGCCGCGGGTCAAGGCGACCGACAGAACCTCGCCGGGCTCGTCGTAGATTCCAGTCTCATCTTCGGGTCCGAGACCGAAGCTGCCCACCGGCGGATCGTTGTAGGTGGATTGCAGCGCCTCCTGCCAGAACGGAATCTTGAACGGAGGTTTGAACACCAGCACGTCGAACGCGAAATCAGCCGCGGTGGTCCATACCTCTCCGTCCCGGCTATCGGCACCCCGACGCTTGCTCACCCAGCAGCGCTTGATAATGGTCGCGATGACGTAGTCGATGTTCTTGGCTTTATCCGGAGTATAGTCGGCATAATCGGCGACCTCGGCCGTCATGCCGGCCTCCTGTGCTGCTCCGGCAATGGCCTTTTGGATCGTTGGTCCCAGCGGTTCACTATAGAGGCGCTGCACCACGTCGCCTTCCTGGTTGATCACCACACCAATCGCTGGCCTTCCATCCAGCGGCGCGTGATCCGAGCCAGCGGAGGCGGGAAATTTGCGCTCATCGTTGGGCAGCAACACCAGCACCGTGCGGCGCGGAAAAGTGCTCTGGTAGCCCTTCACCTGGTAAGGATAGTACTCGATGGTCTGGATCGACGTCGACACGGTCGGCTCGCCGCCGATGCCGCCACCAGAGGCCGCGCAGCCCGCCGCCAGGAAAAGTGTCGCCGCGGCGATGACGGTTCGCAGGGCGATTGAGCTTCTCACCGGTAAACCTTAGGGCTGTGCAACTTGCGCGCGCTCGCGGAACAGGAACAGCGTGCCGCCAATCTCGACCCGATCGCCGCTCTTCAGGGGATGCCGTCCTCCCACCGGTTGTCGATTCACCAGCACCTGTCCCCCGCCGGTCGCGCTAATGAAATAGTTGCGGCCTTCCTGGCGGATAATCGCGTGATGTCCCTGCACGGTCTTGTCACCGAACAGTCCGATATCGCATTCCTCGGCCCGGCCGATGATGGTAACCGCCTTGCTCAGCGGATATTCGCGACCCTCGCGCGCGTTGCGGCTTTGCGAACGCACCACCATCAGCCATCCGCGTTTGAGCAGCTCGCCGACCAGCCCGATGAAGAATCCGATCAACGCGCCGAGCACGATAATCGCGATCGCGCGGCCGAACGCCTGCGGAAACGTCGCGGTCAGGCTCTGGTAGAAGAATCCCCCGAGCGCGCCGCCCGCCAATCCCCCGATCACTCCGTTGCGCCGGCGCGCGTTGGAGCGCGATGCCCATCCGACCCCAAGCCCGACCAGGATTCCCAGTACCGACCATCCGAGGATCCGCCCGTTCAATCCGCCGAGGATGTCAAAGGCGAACTCGCCGACCAACAGCCCGATCGCGCCGCCGAACGCCCCGATGACGCCCCCGCTGCGGATTCCGCGCGCCGCCTGGCGCCACTGGCCAACACTCATCGCCTCGATGCAGGCGAGAAAGGCGCCAATGAAGAAGCCGATCAGCGCGCCGAGCAGCAGGTCGCGCGCGTAAACGAAGCGGATGCCCAGGAAAGGTTCCGCCGCTCCCCATGCGCCAAGTCCGCCGAGCCCGCCGGCAGCCGCGTAGAACAGCAATTTTTCCCGGGACAGGTTGCTTGCCATAAGGAACTGACGCCCAGCATGGCGCGCCCCGCGCTTGGGTTCAAGCGACGTTCTGGCCGGAAGGATTTTTAGACCTTCGCGAGCAGGGAACAAAAGACATCAGAAGCGCGGGAAACGCTTCTTCGGCTTCAGGTCAGGGGCAGTGTTGATGGAACGCCGCGGGCTCTATGCTGCGGCTTGAACCGGGCGCGGCGCGGACTTGGAGGATGCCAGGCTCAGAATTGCGAGATAGCCCGGCTTGGTTTCCATCCGCGGGCCGTATCCCTTCGCGAGCAGCAGCTTGTGCATCTGCGGCTGATTGTAACTTGGCACCGCCATCACCAGGTGATGCTCGAGATGGTAGTTGACGAAGTAGGGAGCAAGGAGCGCCCGCGCGCACCAGTTCGCATGGGTGGTGCGGGTGTTGCGGAACGGGTCGTCGTTGTCGGTGACCATGGAATGCTCGGCGATGCTGCGGAACCGTTCGACCATTGAGAAGAAGGTAAAGAAAGGAACCAGCCACAAGAGCGGATAGAGGCACCAGTGACCCGATAGCGCGAGAATCGCAAACAGGATCGCGTTGGTGATGATCGCGCGGTGCAGCCGCATCCATCCCTTGTGGAGGCGCAGGTTCCACCGCTCGCCCGGCTTCCCAAAAGAGCGCTTGATTAGTCCGATCCGCTGCTTGTAGGCAGTCTGCCCGGTGAGGTCGCGGAGGATCTTTCGCTTGAGGCTCTGACGGGTTATCGGAAAAGGCGCGGAAAGCCCGAGGTCGGGATCGTTCTTCTGCTGGGTGAAGCGATGATGCATCACGTGGTACTTGCGGTACGCGTACATATCGCCGAACAGCAGGTCGTTGGTTAGCCAGGTGCCCTCCAAATCATTGAGCCACAGGCGGTTGGCCAGCAGGCCATGCGCCGCCTCGTGCGAGAGGACCGCCAGTCCAAGCTGCCGCGCGCCGATTATCGCAACGGCGAGCACAAAGGTGAGCGGGTTTGGCCACCACACGAACATCGCCATCGCGCCAAATATCACCCCCCAGGCGTGGAGGATCATCCACCCGCCGCGCAAGTCGGACTTGCGCTTGAGGGCGATCAATTCGTCGGGAGTGAAAATGTCGCGGGCCGCGAGCATGCTATCCTCCAATCTTCCGCTTGGGGAAGTATCAGGGCTGTCAGGGAATGTAACAGAAAATGGCGGGCAATGCAAATTCCAGTTATGAATCGAGCAGGACCCTGACCGCCAAGGAACTGGTCCTCGATTTTCTGTCCAATCGCGCGCCCCGCGAGATGGCGGCCCGAGTCATCGTCGACAGCGCCGCGGCGCTGGGGTTCTCAGAGCAAAGCATCCGCATGGCGCTCACGCGGCTGGTTGAAGAAGAGCTCGCGCTGAATCCGGCGCGCGGGATGTACCGCCTGGCACCGTCGGGCGACGCTATGCGCCGCGAAGTTCACAAATGGCGGACCATCACGGCCCTCACTCAATCCTGGTCGCACGACTGGATTTGCATCTACGATGCAGCGATCGCGCGCAGCGATCGCGCGGCGCTGCGCCGTCACGAGCAGGCCATTCGGCTGCGCGGTTTCCGCGAATTGCGCGCGGGCCTGTGGCTAAGGCCGGCCAACCTGCGCCTGGCGACCGCGGAGCTGCGCGAGGAGCTAGGCGCGCTCGGGCTGCATCGCGATGCTTTGGTCGCCGAAATCCGCGACCTCGACCAACATGCACGCGATCAGGCGATGGGGTTGTGGAACGTCAAGGCTCTGCTCGCTTCGTACGCGGCGTTGATGGGTGCGATGGAGTCGAGCCAGCGGCGCATCGAGCGCATGCAGCTGGCAGATGCAGCAGGCGAAACCCTGGTGCTCGGGCGCGACGTCGTCCGCCACATCAACCTCGATCCGCTGCTCCCCGAGGAACTCATGCCGCAGCAGCCGCTGCGTGCGATGGTCCACACAATGCTTGCGTACGACGACAAGGCAAGGGCGATCTGGCGCCGTTTCATGCGCCAGTTCGACCACCGAGCGCAAAACTAGCCTCCTGTCCACCAAGCCGGGAACCGGAGCGCACTTCCCTCTTTTTGGTTATCTCCGCGTCCCGCGCTCCAGAGCGCGCATCGCCTCGGTGTAGGCCTTTTCTGCTGCCGGCATGTGGACCACTTCGAACTTGAGACGGTCGGGCCCAAGAAAATACACCGCATACCACCCGTCCGGTCCGCCATAAGGAAACTCCGCAGGGCCGTCCAATATCTCCGCGCCCAGCTTCTTCACCAGCTCGTGGACCTGGTCGACCTGCTCACGTTTCTCGACGTGGAAGGCGAGGTGATGAAGTCCCACTTCGTAGACTTCGAACGGATGGCTGGCGAACTCGGGCTTTGCTTCCCAGATGTTGACCGCGACGCTGCACAGCCCGGGCAAAACGTTAACCGTCAGCCACTGTCCGTTGCGATCCTGAATCACTTCACCGATGTTGTAGCCAAGGAACTCGAGCAACGGTTTGAAAAATTTCATCGCCTCGGCGAGGTCACTGACCGTGAGGGAAACGTGATTGATCGATCCTCGCAGCATCTTTATGCCTCGTGCGGTTGAAGCCCTTTGGCGGAAGAGCACCCCGATGACCAGCCCCGCACCACCTCGGCCGAGCGTGGGGGGCATCGGTTTCGCATCGAAGGAAAGGGTCACACGGGCGATACGGCGCTGGCAAGCAGCCCGCCCAGTCGGTTTTGTCCACAGCCAGCCCGCAGAACACCTTGCGAGGGTCGGTCAAATTCGAGGATCGGGAGGGTACATCTCGGATTCGGCAGACCCACATCTTTAGCTTTGACCTCCCGATTTCGAAGGTGTGCTAGCTTGATAGGGTGCTGTGGAAGTTCGAACTGGTCGCGTACAATCCGAGTCCGAGTCGGCCCAGGCTTACCAAAGTGCGGTTCGGTCGCTCCAAGTTCAATTGCCGATGATCGTTGCGTTCGAGCACGTGGGAAGTACCGCACTGCCCGGAATTAGCTCGATTCCGACCATCGACATTCTTGCGGGGGTACGCGAACTCGGAGAGATCGATGACCGGGTCGTTGCCTCGCTCGTCGCCGCGGGATGGGAACATCGGCCGGAGGTCGAGGCCCGGATTCCCAACCGGTGCTTTTTCAACCAACCATCCGGTACCCAGTATCGAACAACTCGCACCCATCAGCTCCATATGGTCAAGTTTGATTCACCGCAGTGGCGCGACCCGATCACCTTTCGGGACTTTCTTCGGCGTCACGAGGAAACCGCGCACCGATACCTGATACTCAAGCAGTCCCTGGCCAGCCGCCCGTACCAGAAGCTGTCAGACTATTCCGCGCAGAAAGCCGAGTTCTTCGCGAGCGTGCGCGCACGGGCCACTTGTTGCTGATAGCGCATATCCGAAATGGCCGCGAGGTGTCCTGCTTGTTTCGCGAGTCGCGAGTCGACTAATCGATGACCCCGACGGCTCTTCCCTGCATGCAACTGGTACCCATCGTTTTCGCCTCGGCCACTCTGGTTTCGACCGGATTCGGCGGACTGGCAGCAGTGCGCTTTCGCGATCGCCTTCATCTGCTGCTGGGCTTCAGCTCGGGAGCGGTCCTGGCGGTGGCCCTGTTCGACATCCTGCCCGAAATCTTTGAATTGCCGGGCGGAGCTTCCTATATGCCATTGGCAGGGCTCGGATTCCTCGCCTTCTTCGGCCTCGAGCGCTACACGGCAATGCATCGTGCGCGGGAACACGAGCACGCGCTGACAATCCACGAACAGGAACTGGGCGCGTTGTCCGCCGCGGGCCTCACTTTCCATAGTTTCCTGGACGGCATTGCGATAGGCGCCGGCTTTCAGAGCAGCATGCACGTGGGCCTGCTGATCGCGCTTGGAATCATCGCGCACGATCTCAGCGACGGCCTCAACACCGTGACGGTCATCCTCGCGCACGGGAATTCGGTGGGACGCGCCCGGCTCTGGCTCATCCTCGACATGATCGCGCCGGTGCTCGGTGCCTGCGCGACTCTCCTGGTGCCGCTCAGCGGAGTTCTGCCCTGGATGCTCGCCTTCTTTGCAGGCTCGTTCCTCTATATCGGCGCTTCCGATCTGCTGCCCGAGGCGAAAGAACACGACTCGCCGCTGGTGGCCGTCGCCATGGCGGTGGGCATGCTGGTGATTTATCTGACGAGCCGAATGCTGCAGGGTGCGTGAAAACCCAGGCGCGCCGGTGCAGGCGCGAGCTCAGTTGGCTTGCGCAGTCCAGGAGCCGCGCTCGCCCGAGGGCGACGACTCGAAGGTGCCTGCCAGGGTGTCGCCGTGGCGCTTGCCTTCGAAATAGTAGGTCTCGGAGCCGTAAGGAACCTGGAATTGCATGTGCTCGCCATCCGACATGGACCGGGTGAAGCCTTCGATTTGCGTCGGACCGAATCCGTCCTGATGAATCACCATCTCGCCGTGCAGAAATCCGTTGGGCTGCGGGCGCAGGCGCAGTTCCAGGTCCGGATGACCGCCGCCCGGCAGGCCGCTGATGGTCCCGGTTGCGACGGTGGCGCCAAACAGATCCGGTCCGGTCGAGCTTAGGCCGCCGCCAAATCCGCTGCCGCCGCTCCCGCTCGGAAGACCGTATCCACCCCGGAAGCCGCCGCTCGGATTCGACGCGGTATCCGAAACCACGCGGAATCGGCGCTGCCCGAAATACTGGCCGTTTAGATAAAAGTTGACGGTGTAGGTCCCCGGCAGAAACGCTCCACCACGGGAATTACCCACCCGTCCGCTGAAGGTCGCGATCCTCTGATTGCTGGCAACGTTCTGCCAATCGTTGACGCTGCCCAGCGTGCGTCCATCGGGTGCCACGTAAGCCGCATCCACTCGATATTGCCCGGGCTCGAGCCCGTAAAGCCGGTTGTCGAAAGAGACCTGCCAGCCCACGAACAGCACCTTGGATGCGTCGAACGAGGTCGAGGAGCCTGACAGCGGGGTGCCGGTCTTGGTGGTATTCAGAAACTCGATTTCCCGGAGTTCCAGCGGCTTGCGACGCCGCTCGTCGATCATGGCGAGCTTGCGCGCCTCATCTTTGCGCTTTTGCTCGTCGGCTTTTTCGGCAGCGGCGCTGGCGGCCGCCTCGGCTTCGGCTTTCTTGCGCGCCGCGAGATCCTGGGTCACGGCAAATGCGTTTTCGCCCAGCAGATCGTTGTTCGAATACAGCGCCACCTTGTATTGACCGGGTGGTTTTTCGGTCATGGTCGGCATCAGCGCGACGCCGGAGAATTCCGCGGTCTTCTGTGCGGGACCGATAAACATGTCGGCGGCGCTCGAGGCGATCTGGAGTCCACTCGGGTCGTAGAAGCGCGCCTCGACTTTTTCCGATCGTCCCTCCAGCCCGGCCAACGCATTCTTGAAGGTTGCGGTCCATTTGAGGTAGCGCGCGTTGGTCAGGTCGGTGTCGTTGAACGACGCCTGCGGCGGCGCGATGGTGGTGCCCTCGCGCGTTGACAAGGCCAGAGTCAGCTGTTCGAAATCCAGCGGATGCGAGCGCGCCTTCGCGACCGTTTCCTCGTGCTTCCACGGGAGAGCATCGATGTAGTCCTTGATCCCGAGCCGCGATTGGAGCTGCGGGTCCGAATAGATGTAGGTCGAACCGAAAGCGATGCCGCCGAGAATCACGCAAAAGATCAGGAACGACGCGGCGCGGCGTGCGGCGCTCCGCGGCCGGCGCGCGGGCAGCATCGTGGTTGACTCGAGGTCCCTGGCCATCAACGAGAGGTCCGCGGTGCCGCTGCGCGCACTTACGCCCAGGGCGCCGGAGGTCGGCAGTCCGGTTCCGTACAGCATCATGTCGCGGAATTGCTGAACGTTGGCCGGGCGGGCGGTCGCCTCATAGCTGAGCGCGGCGTCGATCGCCCCCCCCAGGTTCGCCGAAGTCTCGCGGCGCAGGTCCCTGACCTTGGGAAATGCAAACGGCGGAAACTTTTCCGGATCGCGCCCGGTCAGCGCGTAATGCAGGGTGGCGCCGAGCGAGTAAATGTCGCTGCGCGGATCGACATTGCCCTGGTATTGCTCGGGCGGCGCAAAGCCGAGCGTCCCGATCATGGTGCCCTTGCGCGCGCCCTTGAACAGCCGCGCGATCCCGAAATCGATCAGGACCACCCGTCCCTTCGGCGTGATCATCACGTTCGAGGGCTTCATGTCGCGGTAGATGATGGGAGGCTCGTGTCCGTGCAGGTAGGACAGCACGTCGCAGAGTTGGCGCGCGATGTCGACGATCAGCCCTTCCGGCAGTGGTCCCTTGCGCGCGGCCATCTCCTCCTCGAGATTGCGACCCTCGACATACTCCATCACCAGGTAATGGCGGTTCTTGTCGTCGAACCGATCGGTGATCGCGGGAATCGCCTGATGTTTGAGCTGCGCGAGCGTATCCGCCTCGCGTGCGAAGTACTCGTTGGCTTCGATACGCTGCGCCTGGTCGATGAAATGATCGACCATCTCCTTGATCGCGCAGGGGCGGTTGGCCAGGCGCTGATCGCGAGCGAGGTAAACCATCCCCATGCCGCCGCCGCCGAGCAAACGCTCGATCGCGTAGCGGCCCTGAAGGACGGTGCCCGCCACGAGCGGGCCGGTCACCTGATTTGCCGTATCAGCCATCTAGTTCGCGAACACCACCGCCACCGAGATGTTGTCCGTACCGCCGGCGGCATTGGCCGCGGCTATCAGCTCGCGCGCGGCCTGGTCGGGACTGCTGTGCCGGCGCAGAATTTTCGCAATCTCGGGATCGTCTACGTGCGCGGTAAGTCCATCGCTGCACAGCAGCATCCGGTCACCACGCCGGAGTTTTAGCGTCACGCCCTCCGCCCCCGCCGGACCGCTCTGGCGCGCGCCGAGCGAGCGGGTGATCACATTCTTGTGCTCGTGATCCTTCGCTTCTTCGGCGGTGATCTGGCCAATCTCGACCAGCCGTTGAACCAGCGAATGATCTTTGGTCACCTGCTTGAACGTTCCACCTTCAAGAACGTACCCGCGGCTGTCGCCCACCCAAGCCAGGGCGACCTCCGGCGGCCGCACCAGCGCGCTAACCCCCGTGGAACCCATCCCGCGCGATTCGGGATGAGCCGTCTGATATTCGATGATCTTCGAATTTGCTTCTTCGAGTGCCGCGACCATTAGCTTGCAAGGGTCCAGCATATTGGCGCCCGCAAGTCGTTCCTGAACATAGCCGCGGATCGTCGCAACAGCAATTGCCGCCGCGACCTCTCCGGCCTCGGCGCCGCCCATGCCATCGCAGACGACATACAAGTGATTCTCCGCCGGTTCGATGAGCGAGTCTCGCCGGTATTCGACCGCCATCACGGCGTCCTCGTTATGCTCGCGTACCATCCCGACGTCGCTCAGCACGGCGGCACTGACCTGGACATCGCCAAGCAGCCTGATCATTTCGGTCTTGAGGTCGTCGATGGTTTCCCAGCGGTCCTTGGCGTCGAACAGCAGCGCCCGCCGCACCGCTTGCTCGAGGTCGGGCGTGACGACGTGGGGCGGATAGAACCTCACCACCCCGGCTTCCTCGCGCCAGCTCTCGCTCTCCAGCCGCTCTCCGGTCAGCCAGGTGTAGAGCAGGGCGCCGGCGGAAAAGATATCCGCGCGCTTGTCGATCCGTTTGCCGCGATAGATTTCCGGCGCCGTGTAGCCGTCGTTGAAAATCGGCTCCGCTTGCAATTCGTTGTCATTGCTGACGTAGTCGAGCCCGGTCAACTTGATTCTGCCGCCTTTGGTAACCGCGATTGACTGCGGGCAGATGTCATTCAGACGCAATCCGCGGCGATGAACAAAGGCAATGGCCTGGCAGACCTGGATAGTAGCGGCGATCGCTTCGGCCTCGCTGGTTTTGGAAGAACCGCGATGCAGGGCGGTCAGGTCCTCGTCTTGATAGACGAGATACACGCGCCCATCCTGCGCAAAGCCCTCGATCGCGCGCTGAAAGGCCGGATGATTCAGCGTAAGCGACAGCGCCAGCACCCGGCCGAATACTTCACCGAGGTCATTTTCACTCTGGGAGAGTAAGTTTTGTTCGCTGGCCTGCGCGAGGGCTTCTTCCGCCTGACTGGGGGCAGCTTCCACTTTGGTGGTCGCACCGTTGCTCGCCGCCGGTGGCGGCTCCCCGGTCCCAGATTCCGCCGAGGGTGCGGGTTCGGCCTCCGTCACCTGGGCAGCGCCGCTCTCGCCGGGCGCGGATGCTTGCACGACGGGCGGCGCCTTCAGTTCCGCAGTTTTTGCCGTCGGCCCGTTAGGATCGGGTGACGGGGCGGCCTCAGGCGGCAAATCGGGCGGCTCTTCCTTGCCCGAGTCGTCGCGCCGGTCGGCCCGGCGTTCGCGGATGATGAAAGATTCGGTTTTGCCTTCCTGGATGCGGCGCACCCGATAGCGGTTTTCGATCGACGATCCCGGCAGAGTTTCGACGACTTCGAACCCATCCTTGAGAGTCGCGCCCGCCGCGAGCGGCTTGGGCTTCGAGGGGGCGGCGGCAGAGGAGGGGGCGGCGGCTCCGGTCAGTCCCTGGCCGCAACGGTCGCAGAATTTCGCGTCATCCTGAGCGACTTCACCGCATTGGGGACAGGTGATCATGCGCCGCTAGCCTCTTCTAAACTGCAATATAGCACCACCCAGGATCACCTGGTCGCGATCTTTCAGCTGGTAGAGCTGATCGCGCCCAAGTTTCCCCCGCCCTGCGATGAAAGTCCCGTTCATGCTGCCAAGGTCGCGGATAAAAAAGTCCTCGCCACGGCGGATAATTTCGGCGTGACGGCGCGAAACCCGATCTACGCCGCGCTTTACCGTCACGAGGTCGATGTCCAGGGCATCCGACGCGCTCTGCGAGCGGCCGATCACGGTGCGGTGGAGGTTGAGCTGAAATTCGGTTTCGTCACCCCGTACTATCAACCGCGCGCGGACCTCCGAAGGTTCCTCCCCACGCGCATCCCGCAAGATTGGTGCCTGACCCACCGGCGCCCTGCGCGGCGTCGGGGAGCGCGAGCCAGTTCGGGACGGACGCGACTCGCCGGTCGGTGCGAGAGGCTCGGCGGCGCGCGACTGCGCGGGCCTCTCAAGCTCCTGGGTCTTTGCGGTTGAAGAAGGACGCGGCTCGCCGGCGGCGGGTTGGATGACCGAGGCTACCAGTTTTGATCGCAGCCCGCGCTCGATCAGCGCCTTGGCCCGAACCCCCAGCTCGATGGCCTTTTTGACCGGCGGGCTTATGGTCCGCAGCGCCTCGGACGAGCCGGCTGCTCCGGGCGGGGCAGTCACGTCGACTGGTGGTGAAGGATTGGTCAGCACCACCGTCGGCATGTTGGTGATGGACGACGGCGTTGGCACTGCGCGAGGCGTCGCGGTGATCGAGCGGGGAGCTGGTGGGCTTGGTCTCGCCCGGCGCGGAGGCTGACTAATCGGGCTTGACAATACGACGGTCGGCATCGTGCCGAGCGAGCCGCTCGCATGCCCATTGTGCGCGCTGTCTTCCGGGGCGGGCTCGGGCAGCGCATCGAGCATCGCGCGGGCCGACGGAAAGCGTTTGGCGATTTCGTGATTCAACGCTCGATCAACGGCTCCTGCCGTGGCGCCGGAGACCTCGGGGGCAAGCTGCTTTACCGGGGGAAAGCTGAACGGCGGCTCCAGTACGGGATCGCGGCCGGTCAGCAGATGATGCATGGTCGCCGCCAGCGAATAGAGGTCGGAGCGCGGCTCGACATTGCCGACGTACTGTTCGGGAGGCGCATAGCCGGGCGAGCCGATCTGGGTTGCGCGACCACTCTTGGGCAAAAATCGCGCGATTCCGAAGTCGATGAGCATCGCGCGGCCTACCTTGTCGATCATGATATTGCCCGGCTTGAGATCGCGATAAACGATGGACGGGTTTTGCGAGTGGAGGAACTCCAGCACGGACAGAATCTGCCGCGCCCATCTCAGGGTCCGGTCTTCACCGAGCTTGCCGCCCGACTGCTGGATGATCTTCTCGAGGTCGCCGCCGGCCACGAACTCCATCACCATGTAGTGGCGGCTGTTTTCGGCGAAGTGGTCGATCAGCGTCGGGATGCCGGGATGGGACAGGCGCGCGAGCACGGTCGCCTCGCGCGTGAAATCCTCGATGGCTTTTTTTTCGGCGATTCCGTCGCCCAGGATCATTTCCTTGACCGCGACGGGCCGATTGGCAAGGCGGGTGTCGTTGGACAGGTAGACCCGGCCCATGCCGCCCACGCCGAGAACCTTCCGTACTCGGTATCGATTGTCGAGGAGATGGCCCTCGGAGAGCGGCTCACCCGGATTCATTCAGCATCATCGATCCCCGGCGATGGCTCTGCGGACAGGGCCAGCCGGCGCGCCGCTTCCCATGCCGGGCAGCGTTCAAGAGATCGGATCTATCGTAAGTTTCAAAAATGTCTTGCCAATAATGATCTCGTCACCGGTCTTGAGTTCGACGGGAGTGCCGGGTTGCAGGCGCGCCCCGCGGTTCACGTAGGTGCCGTTCAAGCTTCCAATGTCCTCAACGGTTATCTTGCCTTCCGCGATTCTGATCAGCGCGTGCTTACGCGAAATCTTAGCCTCCGGATCGTCCGCATCGAGGTCGACTTCCGGGAATGCTCCGGTCTCCGGATCCCAGCGCCCGACCAAATTGTTTCCATCCTCGAGCGGAAACTCCTGGTCCTTGCGCGGGCTGCCGCGCACTATCTTGAGCCGCGCCTTGAAGGCCGCCACCGCCGCTGCGGCGGCAGGCGCGGGAGCTTCGGCCGGAGCCGCGCTCTCAGGCTTGATTTCTCCGGTCGGCGCTTCCGATGGTTTCGACTCCGCGGCGGGTTGAGCGTCCGCGGGTTTCTCCGCCTCCGGCCCCGCGGCCGGAGCCTCAGGAGCGGCAGCACCTGCGGGCGGCGCCGATGTGTCAGCTGCGGCCAGCTTCGCGCCGCACCCGTCGCAATAGTCGAGACCGTCCATGTTTTCGTAGCCGCATTCGCTGCACTTGATCATAGCCGTCCCCTATCCTCTAGCGCGGGACTTTCGCGCGACCGGTTCCTTATCGCCATCTCGCTACTCGGGCTTGCCGAAATCCTTCAACGCGTCGGGATCGAGCATCTGGGTCTTGCGCACCACTGCCTGTGCCTGGAGCAGGGTGGTCTTGGCCGCCTTGGTCTGGAGGGTCTGGGTTTTCTTGACCTGGTCGAGCAGACCGGCCAGCGCCTGGGTCGCTTTGGAAAGCCCCAGCCGCTGAGTGCCCTGGATGGCATTGCCGAGCAGGCGCGTGGCGCGATCGACGTTGCCGGCCTTGAGTTCCTCCTCCGCCTTCGCCTGCAGCTTGGCGATCGAGACCTGGTCAACCAGGCTCATCACGCGTCCGTTGCGTTTGCTGGTCAGAGTGCGGTCCAGCGTGTATTCGATGGCTAACTCGCAGGTGGCTTGAGCCTCGCCGGTCCCCGGAACTTCATAGTGAAAGGTGCTTTGCAGAATGCGTACGCTCCCCGGATTGCGCGGCGGCAGCACCAGGGTCAGAAGAACCGAACCCGGTACCGCGGTCTCTAGGTCGCCAATATCGTAACTGATTTTGCGATCCTCACCGACCAGGGGCGAGCCCATCGCATAGATCTCCGGTGACGCGCGGAATGACTCGCGGATTTGCACGCCCTGCGAGAGGGTCACATCGATCCGGCCGTTGCGCACCGTGACGGAACGCAGTCCGAGCAACTCGTCCTCGAAAATATTGGGAATCTCGGCCGGGTTTCCGATGAAGTGATACTTGCCGTTGGAATCCTGCGCCAGGCGCATCAGTAGCTTTTCATTGAACTCGACGCCCACTCCGATGGTCGAAAAGGAAATCTGTTCGCGATTCTGCTGCACCAGGTCGATGCAGGCCGTCTCCTGGTAAGTCTGGCCGTCGGTCAGAACCAGCACCCGGTTTAGTCGCGACGCGTCGAGGTTCTTCTTGACTTCATCGATCGCCGCCCGCATCCCGAGCGCCATCTGGGTGCCACCGCCGATATCCAGCAGGTCGATTTCGTCAACCGCGCGCCGGACCGCGTCGCGATTGCGCGCCTGCTCCGGCGTCACGATGACCTTGGCCGAATCGGCGAAGGCGACAATCGCAACCTTGTCCTCGGGTGCGAGACTGTCGGCCAGAAATTTGACGGCGTCGACCACAAACTCAAGCCGCTGCTCATCATACATCGAGCCCGAGCGGTCAATGACCACGCCCAGATTCAGCGGCAATCGACCGCCGCCCTTACCCCGTGCCACCGCCTCGAGGAGCACATAAAGAACGAAGTTTTCCGCGCTCGAGAGTACGTACTGACTGCTGGAAAGCGCTTCGAAGCTCAACGGCTGCGCCATTCTGGTTAGTCTCCCGCTGCCAATTCTAAGGGTAACGTTTGGGAGTTGGCAACCAACTGCTTAGAGTACGAAACCAGCTTGCACAAGGCTACGGCACTGCCAGGTTTGTCTTTGGTGCCTGGTTGAACTCGGCGATGCTCGCGCCCCCCGCAAAGGGCTCCTCCCGGACTCGACAGTATCTCCGGGTTGAGAAATCCCGCCCTTCCTCCCGGCGGTCGGCATTTTGGCCCGCCATAACGCTTGGGCTATGATTGGCGACGCATTTGTCGGACGCAAAAGCGACGGATGCCGAGCGGAGACTTGCCTATGAGCACCGACTTGCGAGCCAAATGCGCCATCGCCGGCCTCGGACAGACCCGGATGGGGCGCAACTTTGATCATCAAAGCGCGACCGGATTCGCCGCGCAGGCGGTTGACCTCGCACTGGAAGACGCGGGACTCCAGCGCACCGACCTCGACGGTCTTCTGGTCAATCCCGGACTTACCTGGCCCGATGCGACCATGGCGTCGTTCTCCCTGCAGCAGGCGATGGGCCTGCGCGATCTGACGCTCAGCGCCACCATGAATATCGGTGGGGCTACGGCTGCCGCGATGATCATGCACGCGGCGCATTCGATTGCGGCCGGCATGGCCAAGGTGGTCGCGTGCGTGTTTGCCGACGCCCCCCTCAAACCGCCTGCGCCCGACCGGGCCAAGACCGGTTCCGCCGCCGCCTATGGTTTCGCGCGCGGGCTTAACGCCGCGTATGGCCAGTTCGGGGTCAACGCGATGTATGCGTTTGTCGCGCAGCGTCACATGCATCTTTACGGCACAAAGCAGGACCATCTCGGCGCGATCGCGGTGGCGCAGCGTCAATGGGCGAACCTGAATCCGGCGGCACAGTTTCACGACACGCCGATGACGATGGCGGACTACCACGCATCGCGCTGGGTGGTTGAACCGTTTCATCTGTTCGACTGCTGTCTCGTTTCCAACGGCGGCCTCGCGGTGATCGTCACTTCCGCCGAGCAGGCAAAGACCCTCCAGCATCCGCCGGTTTACCTGCTGGGGATGGGACAGGGCCATCCGGGCGGCGATCCGATCGACACGCTGGTGTCGGGCGCGCCGCTCGCCAAGCAGATCGCGTTCAAGATGGCGGACATTGATCTCAAGGACGTCAACTTCGCCGAGTTGTACGATTGCTACACCTTCACCGTGCTGGTGACGCTGGAAGACTACGGCTTCTGCAAGAAGGGCGAGGGCGGACCGTTCGTCGAAAATGGTGCGATCGGACCCAACGGTTCACTTCCGGTCAACACCGGCGGCGGGGAGCTGAGTTCGTTCTATATGTGGGGCATGACCCCGATCGCGGAAGCGATCGTGCAGATGCGTGGTGAGGCCGGGCGCCGGCAGGTCCCGCGACACGACATCGGCCTGGTTTCTGGCAACGGCGGGATTCTGTCCACCCATTCGACCCTGGTGCTGGGAGCCAGCGCTTGAGACTTCCACCAGAGCGGCGGCTTCGGCCGCCGTTCCTGAGAGATCTCCGAAACCGATATGACATCAGTTAGCAAGCCGATTCCATCTATCACAGCCGAGATGGCCGAGTTTTACGAAGGCACGCGGCGCGGACAATTGATGGTCCGCAAGTGCGAAGGCTGCGGTGAATTACACTTTCCCGCCCACAGCTTCTGTGCCGCGTGCATGTCCACGCGCGCGAAATGGGTTCCGGTTAGCGGACGCGGGGAAATTTACAGCTACAATATAATGCACCAGGTGTACCATCCGGGTTTTGCCGCGGAAGTACCGTACGCGGTAGTCGTGGTGAAGCTCGAAGAGGGGCCCAAGTTCGTTTCCAATGTGGTGGGCATCGAGCCGCACGAAATTCGCATCGGGATGCCGGTGGAAGTGACGTTTGAGAAGATGAGCGACGAAGTGATGCTCCCCAAGTTTCGGCCTCGCGCGACCTGACCGTCGCCCGCTCGGTAAGGCCCAGCTCACGGTTGTATAATTGAAGTGATGCTTCCGCTCGACCCGAAATATCTGCAGCGCCTGGTTGAAAGCTCGCCCGATATCATCATCGCGGTGGACCGGGAGGGAACGATTACCTACTACAACGATGGCGCCCGTCAGAACCTCGGTTTCGATGCCAACGAGGTCATCGGACAGCCCTGCACGCGCATCTACCCGACCATCGAAGAAGCCCGCGCGGTGATGAAGGCGATGCGCGAGTCGGCGACGCCGGGCCGGATCTCGAACTACGAAACCCGGTTTCTTAACAAAGCCGGCGAGATAATTCCGATCTCGATTTCCGGGTCACTGATTCACGACGATTCCGGAAACAAGATCGGTTCCATCGGCTACGCGCGCGATATCCGCCGGATGCGCCAGCGGGAGCAGCTCGCCACCGCCGGCGAAATCGCGGTGAGCCTCGCCCACGAGATCAACAATCCGCTCGAGTCCATCATCAACAATCTGGAACTGGTGGCGCGGTGCGCCGAGCCACACCTCAGCGAGTCGGAAAAGGTGGTGGAAAAGGAGCGCCTCGACTCGATTCGCGCCAGCATCGCGCGGGTGCAAAGCATCGTGCGCCGGCTCGACGAGATGACCCGCAAAGGCGTGTACGAAACCCGCGACTACCTCGCGGGCAAGCGGATGGCGGACCTCTCTCCGCGCGACCAACCGCGGGCCATCGCCCGCGACCATGAACCCGCCTTCTCGCAATCGCAGCTCGCCGGCATGTCGGTGCTGGTGCTCGACGACGACCTGACCGTCGTCGCCTCGCTCGGTGATCTGCTGCAGAGCGAGGGCTGCGTGGTGCATCGCGCGACGCGTCCCTCGAGTGCGCTGGGAATTCTGCGCAACGTCAAAGTCGATGTGGTCATTTCCGACGTGGTGATGCCGGAGATGGACGGCTACGAGTTTTACCAGCGCGTTAAACAGGAGATGCCGAATCTGCCGGTGGTCCTGATGACCGGTTTCTATTACGACAAGGACCACATCCTGAAGCGCGCGCGGCTGCGCGGACTGGAAGGCGCGCTTTTCAAGAAGCCAATCAACCCGGGCAAGCTGCGCCAGTTGCTCACCCAACTGCGGCGGAAGAACCAGGCGCCCGGAAAGCCACCCACCGCAGCGCCCAACCCTGCGGCCTGACGAAGTTGGGCAGGTTCCGAATCCCTCTGCCGAGGGGCGCTCAGCTGACAAACTGCGCGCGAGGCGCTAGCCTTTCGCTGCCGTGAGCAAGCGCCGGAAGCCGCCCACCCTCAAACCCCACCGGATTCCGCTTCTCGACCGCGATCCTTCCCGCGTCGCCGTCCTGGAAGCGACTCACATCATCAAACCCTTCGACGCACCCGAGCATTGCGTGTTCTGCTTTTTTCCAGATGTGCTCGACGAACTCGCATCAAATGGAGCGCGTGAGATCTCCACCCGCACTTCGGAGATGGGCAAGCATGCGGTCTACGAAATCGAGTTTCGCGGCCGCCGCTTGATGGTAGCCCATCCGCGGGTGGGCGCGCCGCTCGCTGCTGCCAGCCTAGAAGGCGCGATCGTGATGGGCGCGCGCAAGTTTATCGCATGCGGCGGTGCCGGCGTGCTGACTTCATCCATTCCGGTCGGACACCTCGTGGTCCCGACCGCGGCGATTCGCGACGAGGGAACTTCCTATCACTACCTGCCGCCCTCGCTCGAAGTGAAGCCCCATCCGCGCGCGGTGCGGGCGATCAAGGACACGCTCAGAAAAGCCGGTCTCAACTTCATCGCGGGAAGGACCTGGACTACCGACGGGCTTTACCGCGAGACCCGCGCCAAGGTGAACCTGCGGCGGCGGCAGGGATGCGTGGTTGTCGAGATGGAAGCAGCGGCGTTTTTCGCGGTTGCCAGATTCCGCCGCGCAATCTTCGGTCAGATTCTCTACGGCGCAGATGATCTGGGGGGCGATGACTGGGACCATCGCTCGTGGACCCGTCACGAGATCCGCCGGCTGCTGTTCGACCTCGCCGCCGAGGCGTGCCTGCAATTGTAGGAGGCCAAGACCAGGTTTTCGGGCACGGGTTTCGTCTAGCAGGCCGCAACCAGCGCCTTTTCCAGCTCGCGCAGATTGCCGGAAGGGTACAAAGCGGTGACGACCGGAGCATACTGATTTGTCGCACTATCTCCGGTCCCCCAGCGCGAGCGATCTTCCGGATTTAGCCACACCACCGCGCGGCACCGCCGCGCGATTTCTCTTATCAGATCGGCGCGCGCCGGCCGGCGATTGTTTCTGGCATCTCCGAGAATCACCACCAGGGTCTGCCGCGTGAGCAGTTCCGTCTGCCGCCTAAACACTTCCACCAGCACCCGTCCGAAGTCCGACCGCGCATAAAGGTCGAGCGGCGGCGATGTGACCAGATGCCCCTGCTCGAACTCGGCCTCCGCCAACCGATCGATATACACAAAGCTGCGGACCCGGCGAAAGCAAGCGCGCGCGCCCGCAACCAGCTCCAGCGTCAACTCCGCGGCGTATCGCACCGACCCTGAAATATCGGCGAGGATTAGCAGATCGACATGGCGCGGACGTCGCGCGCGGAACTTGAGCTCGGCGAGAACTCCGCCGCGCTGAATACCCGCACGAATCGTCCGGCGAAAATCGACCCGCCCGCGGCAAGCCATCCGCAACCGCCGCCCCAGGCGGATGCGAAACCGACGCTCGAGCGGCTTAAGCAGCTCACGCGCCTGGTCGTATTCGAGATCGGTGTAGACGGCGAACGGCCGCCGTTCGATTTCGCGAAGGTGAGCTATCCGCGTCCCCTCCAACCCCGGTTGCTGCGCGTCGGCGGTCTCCGCTTCCTCCAAGGCCGAGCGTGGCGCTGAAGTCTCTGCCCGTGGGTCGAGGAGCGCGAGCGGAGCGTCACCCCGAGCTTCCTGCTCCTTTGAGTCTGGCGAGCTGGGCGATGCACCGCGCGGCGTACTCGGCCGGGTTGCATGGTTCCTCAAGGGCTCTTTCTGGTTCTCTCTGGAGTGCTCCTGCATGGGTGGATTCTCTCCCGGCCGTCCCTGCCCGCGCGCGGAAGATTCCATAACTCCGCGCTGGTCCGGATGTCTGCGGCGTCCCGTACCGGTCGCGGGTGCGGCAAAAAACCAGCCGAAAGCCTCGTCGAACAGAGCACGATCCGCCTCGTCCTTGACCAGGGTCGCGGCCAACGCCTCACGCATCCGATCTTTGGCCAGGCCCGCAGCCGCGACCGCATTCATCGCGTCGATTGACTCGGCGACCGAGACGCGAAGGCCGGCGGTACGCAACTGGGCAATAAACCGGCCAAGCTGTTCACGCAGCGGGGTCATCGGGGCCGGGTGGCGAGGCTCGATGCGCGGGATTCAACTTTCGCGCGATCGTCTTCGTGCTTGAGCAGCACGCCCAACGCGGCGCGGATCGCATCGGTGTCGAGTTCCTTGAGCCCCAGGTGCAGCAGCGCGCGGGTCCAATCCAGCGTCTCGGCGATCGAGGGAGGCTTGCGCAGGCCGAGCTTGCGCACCGAGGCGACGAAGCGCGCGGCCTCCGCGGCAAGTCGCGCATCGAGATTTGGGACCTTGAGTTCGATTATCCGCCGCTCCTGTTCTACTCCGGGAAAATCGATGAACAGATGCAGACAGCGGCGGCGCAATGCCTCCGAGAGTTCACGCGCGCGATTCGAGGTGAGCACGACGATCGGACGCTCCAGCGCGCGGACGGTGCCCAGCTCGGGGATACTCACCTGGAAGTCCGAGAGCAGTTCCAGCAGGAATGCCTCGAATTCCTCGTCGGCCTTGTCGATCTCGTCGATCAGCAGCACCACGCGGCGTGGCGCGGTGATCGCCTTCAGCAGTGGCCGCTCCAGCAGATATTCCGCCGAGAAGATGTGCTCGGAGACCTCTTCCCAGCGAAGGCCCTGAGCTTCATCCGCCTGCATCCGCAGCAGCTGCTTCTGATAGTTCCACTCGTAAAGAGCGCGCGCTTCGTCCAGTCCCTCGTAGCACTGGAGTCGCACCAGCGAGGTTTCGAGCATTTCCGACAGGACCTTGGCAACTTCGGTCTTGCCCGCGCCGGCGGGTCCTTCGATGAGAAGCGGCTTTTCCAGTGTGAGCGCCAGAAAAATCGCCGTCTCGACGCGCTCGTTGGTGATGTAGCGCGCCTTCTTAAGACCGTCGGCCACGAATTTGCTGGTAAGTTCCACGATGCTCGCTAACGATGACTTCAGGGGGCACCCGTTAAACGCCGGTCGACTTCAGTATACGCCCCGGCTCGTGCCGGAGGCGGCAACTAGAGCATCCCGAGCCACCAGAGAACAGTCAAACCGCTGCGTCATCTCCGTCCTTATTACGGTCTCAAGAGGGAGCGGGCCCGAGAAACCGTTTCCCTGGCTGCTTGGCAACCTCAGCGTCCGCTCGCGGGGACAACGGGAGAGGAAGAGCTTGTTT
>JBKPEA010000004.1:0-60852 GCA_046728175.1 Thermodesulfobacteriota bacterium
TCTACGGCGTTCCGGGACAGCCTTTCTTCCACCGGACCGTTCCTCGGCCCGGCGTCCCGGTCGTGGGAACTCTTGACATCTTCCTGAGCAATCGATTCCGACGAAATTCGTTTTTCGGGTTGACCGGTACCTACTACGACAAGGAGTGGACCGATATCGTCTATCGGTATGACAGCTTGTACACGCCCAACTCTGGCGTCAACGTGGGTGCCAAGGGGGAGTGGGCGGAGCAGGCGCGGTTCATCCTGGCCGGCGACCGTCCGACCTACATTCCGTGGTTGTCCAAGCAGCACACCTTCCTCACCGCCCAGTACGTCAATACGTTTTATCCTTACCTGCCGGCCCATGCTATTCCGAGTATCGCGAACGACATCGGCAAGGTGCGCAGGGTCAACAATTTCTTCTTCCTATCGGCGGTCAACTGGATACTCAACGGACAGCTGGTTACGACCAACGTCTGGACGTGGGATATCGACGACAAGGTCGGCAGCCTGATATCGACCAACACCTACCGCTATTCGCGCAGCATTCTGTTTGGGGTGAACGCGTTCTGGGCGATCGGGCGGAGCGGACGCTACACCGATCCGTTCCTCTACAGCGTGCAGCAGCGCACCAACGCGCTCGAGTTCACGCTGACCTACGAAATCTAATCTCGTCTGGACTGATAAGGCGGCTGTGGCGTATGCTACAGCCGCCTTTTTATTTCGGGTCTCAAAAGTATCTTCAAGCGCATCTGCGTAGTCAGTGTCAGAGCAGGTTATGGAATTAAATGACGGCACCGCCTGGTATCTGATTCGTACCAAGACCGGCAAGGAGCGATGGGTCAAAGACCAGCTCCAGACGATAGTGCCGGAGGTGTTCCTCCCGCTGCTCAGGGGGAAAACCCCGCGCTGGGGCCGGATGGCGATGTCGGTGGGGCCGTTGTTCCCGTGCTATGTGTTTGCACGCTTCCACCTTCAGCACAGTTACTTCGAAGTCAAGTACATGCCGGGGGTGCGGGGCATCGTTTCTGCGGGCAGCGACCCACTGGCGGTGCCAACCGCGATCGTCACTGAAATCCGTCGGCGCGGCGTCGACGACGTGGTCGAAATACCGGAAAAACCGCTCGGCAACGGGGACCGGGTGCTGGTGGTGGAAGGCCCGTTCCGCGGGTTCGAAGCGATCTTCGAGCGCTATCTCTCGGGCGCCGAGCGGGTGGCGATTCTGCTGAGCGCGATCGAGGCGGGCGGACTGCGGGTGCTGCTGCCCGCATCGGCGGTCGCGAAATATCCCTGAAAGTCGCTTCGCGCCTCGCCGCCGATTTCGCGCCCCACCCAATCGGTGTAATCTTCCAAACCTCGGACCTCCGATGAGCCGCGTACGTAAACCGCTACACATTGAACCCAAAGGCTGGGGTCGCGAAGTGTGGATCGCGAACAACGATCGCTACTGCGGCAAGATTCTCGAAATCAGGCAGGGCAAACGCTGCTCGCTTCACTACCACAAGCTCAAGACCGAAACCTTCTACCTGCGTATGGGCAAGCTCAAAGTGCGGGTGAAGGAATCCGCCGCGGCGGAGACCCTGGAAGAATTTATCCTGGGTCCGGGGGACTGCATGGATGTACCGGTGGGACTGGTGCACCAGATGGAAGCGCTCGAAGACTCGGAGCTGCTCGAGTTTTCCACTCACCACTTTGAGACCGACTCTCATCGACTGGTCAAAGGAGATTAAAGCGGAGAGGAATCCCTGCTTCGCGTTTAAGCGACATGGCAAAAGTCGCACTGATCACCGGGGTCACTGGCCAGGACGGATCGTATCTCGCCGAGTTGTTGCTGAAGAAAGGCTACGAAGTGCACGGCATGGTCCGGCGTACTTCCAGCTTCGCGACGGCTCGCATCGATCATCTGCGCTCCGGCTATGGGACCAGCGCGCAGGGGCTGCAACTTCACTACGGCGACCTCGGCGACGGGACCGGCATCCGCCGGATCATTGAGCAGGTACGCCCGGACGAGGTTTACAACCTGGCCGCACAGTCGCACGTCCGCATCTCGTTCGACCAGCCGGAATATACGGCGGATGTGGTTGGGCTCGGCACCTTGCGCCTGCTGGAGGCGCTCCGCGACCACGATACCCGCCACAACCGCGCGACCCGCTTCTACCAGGCGGGATCCTCCGAGATGTTCGGCAAGGTCACGGAAACTCCGCAGCGCGAAAGCACGCCGTTTCATCCCCGCAGCCCCTATGCGTGCGCAAAGGTTTACGGGCACATGCAGACTCGGAACTATCGCGAGGCTTATGGGCTGTTCGCTTGCAACGGCATTCTCTTTAATCACGAGTCACCGCGGCGGGGCGAGAATTTCGTGACCCGCAAGATCACGCGAAGTGCCACCCGCATCAAGCTCGGGCTCCAGGACCAACTGGCGCTCGGCAATCTTGATGCGCGCCGCGACTGGGGCTACGCCGGCGACTACGTCGAGGCGATGTGGATGATGCTGCAGCAGGACCAGCCGGACGACTACGTTATCGCCACAGGCGAAGAGCATTCGGTGCAGGAATTTCTCGAACGAGTGTTTGACTACGTGAAACTGGACTGGAGTAAATACGTCGAGATTGACAAGCGCTTCTTCCGTCCAGCCGAGGTCGAGCGTTTGGTCGGCGACGCGAGCAATGCGCGCAAGGTGCTCGGATGGCGCCCGCGCGTGAGCTTCGACGCGCTGGTCACGATGATGGTCGAGTCCGACCTTGAACTAGCGCAAAGCGAGCTGCGCGGCAGAGGTCAGTAGCGCGGTGTCCACCCCTTTGGTCCGAGGTGCAGCGTGGGCTCGGACGTCGGGCCGAGCGCAATAGTCTTTAGATCCACCCGCGCGTCGGCAATCGACTTCGGCAACGAGTCAGGGCTGGGGGAATTCGGCTTCCAGGCGCTCGATATCGCCCGGCGACAGGCTGAAGTATTTGCATTCCGGATGGTGCAGCACAAATGCACTGACCGAGCTTTCTGGATCCATCATGTAACCTTCCGTCAGCTGGACCCCGATACCGTGGCGCTCTACCTCCAGTAAGGAGAACAGTGCGGCCTGATCTTCCAGGCGCGGACAGGCTGGATACCCGAACGAGTATCGCTTGCCGCGGTAGCGCGCCTGGATCAGGTCCTTCAAGGTCAGGTCCGGCGGGTCGCCGATTCCCCACATGCTGCGCACCCGCTGGTGCAACAACTCCGCGAAGCCTTCCGCACCCTCGACTGCCAGCGCCTGTAGGATATGGGAGCGCAGATAGTCGCCCTTGCGCTTCCATTCCTCGGCTAGCGCCCGGACCGACCCGCTGATGGTTACGACGAACATGCACAGGTAATCGACGCGGCCCGAGTCCTGCGCGGCGACGTAGTCGGCCAGGCACAGGTTCGGCGGTGCGCTTTGCCGGCCGAACCGTAAACTCGCGATGATGTTCTTGCCCTCCGGCCCGTAAACCTGCAGCGTGCGATCGCCGTCCGATTGGGCGCGAAAGAAGCGGAACACCGCGTTGGCGGCGATGTCGCCGCGCGCGAAGACTATATCCTGGACCTCTTCGATCGCGGTCTTCAATTCCAGAGCTTTGGCTTCGCCCGTGCGCAGCGCCTGATCGGCATTGCGCAGGCCAAGATGCTTGGTATAAAGCATCGCGGGATTGATGAAGCCGAAAATCTCGCCCAGGTTGTAACCCCTAAGTACGTGGGTCTTCAGATCGGGCGGCGTCGGAATCGCCACGTCACGGCGTACCGAGGATCTTGACGGGGTGGCGGCGGGCGCTGTGTCGGCTGCTTTTGGAACATGCGCCAGGAGCCGCTGGGTTTCCTCGCCCAGAGCGCGTTGGAGGGTTGCACGCCGCTCCCGGTCCATGACGCGATTGGCGAGGTCCAGACCGGCCATCGCGTCGTTGGCGTAAGCGACCACGCCATCGTACTCGGGTGCGATCTTCATGCGCGTGAAGCGATTGGATAATGCTGCGCCACCGACCAGGATGGGACACTCGACGCCGGCGGTTTTCAGATCCTGCGCGGTTACCACCATCATCTGCGCCGACTTGACCAGCAGCCCTGAGAGGCCGATGGCATCGGGCTGATGCTGCCGATACGCTTTGATCAGTTCTTCGGGCGGAACCTTGATGCCGAGATTCACAACCCGGTAGCCGTTGTTGGACAGGATGATCTCGACCAAGTTCTTGCCGATGTCGTGAACGTCGCCTTTGACCGTGGCCAGAATGATCTTCCCCTTGTCGGCCGACTCGGTCTTTTCCATGCGCGGCTCGAGATGCTCCACCGCCGCCTTCATCGCCTCGGCCGACTGCAGCACCTCCGCCACGATCATCTGGTTGGCGTTGAAGAGCCGACCCACCTCATCCATGCCTTTCATGAGCGGGCCGTTGATGATCTCGAGCGCCCCCAGGGATTGGAGCGCTTCATCGAGGTCCTCGATCAGACCATCCTTGGATCCTTCGAGGATATAGCGGGGCAGGCGCTCCAGGAGCGGAAGATCCTTTCGGGTGTCCTCTACGACGCGGCCTTTCTTGGCCCGGAAGTGGGCCGCAAAAGCGGCTATCGGATCGGCGCCGCGCCACCAGATCAGATCCTCGGCCAGACGTCGTTCTTCTTCGGGGATGGACGGATAGCGCTCGAGCTTTTCCGCGTTGACGATCGCGAGGTCGAGTCCTGCCTGCACGCAGTGATAGAGCATCACCGAGTTCAGCACCTCGCGGCCGGCGTCAGGCAGTCCGAATGATACGTTGGAGATGCCCAGGCTCGCCTTGGCGCGGGGCAGCTTCTGCTTGATGAGCCGGATGCCCTCGATGGTTTCGACTCCGGCCCCGATGTAGTTCTGGTCGCCGGTTCCGACCGGGAAGACCAGCGGGTCGAAGATGATGTCCTCCGGCTCGATGCCGTATTTCTCGGTCAGCAGCTGATAGGAGCGCTCGGCGATGGCAAGTTTGCGCTGGCGGGTGATGGCCTGCGCCTGCTGCTTGTCTTCATCGATGCACATGACGATGAGCGCCGCGCCGTAGCGCTTGGCCTGCCGGACCACCGACTGGAAGCGCTCGGAATGCTCGCCATCTTCCAGGTTGATCGAGTTGATGATCGACTTGCCTTGGGTGCGTTTGAGCGCTTCTTCGATTACCCGATGATCGGTCGAATCGATCATCAGCGGGGATTTGATCTTCTTTACTTCGATTTCCAGAAAGCGGGTGACGTCCGCTAGTTCGTCGCGGTCGGGATCCTGCAGATTGACATCGATCACCTGCGCGCCGCGGCGTACTTGCGCCCGTCCGATCTCAGACGCTTCCTCGAATTTGCCCTCGGCGATGAGGCGCTTGAACTTGCGGCTGCCAAGCACGTTGGTGCGCTCGCCCACGATGACCGGGCGGGTTTCCTCGTTGATGAGCACGGTCTCGACGCCCGAGACCGCGGAGCGCTTCACGGTGGAGGGGGTGCGCGGTTTGACGCAGGCGACCGCCTGGGCGAGCAGCCGGATGTGGTCCGCGGTGGTCCCGCAGCATCCGCCTATCAGGTTAAGCCACCCGTTGCGCGCAAACCGCCCAATTTTTTCGGCCAGCATCTCGGCGGTTTCGTTGTAGCGTCCTTCTTCGTCGGGCAGACCCGCGTTCGGCACGCAGGCGATATTAAACCGCGCCAGTCCCGCCAGGGTGCGCAGGTGGTCGGTCATGAAATCGGGCCCGGTTGCGCAGTTGAGCCCCATCCAGAGCAGGTCGCGATGCGCCAGCGAGGTGTAGAATGCCTCGACATCCTGACCGGCCAGGAGCGTACCCATGGTCTCGATGGTTCCAGACACGGCCACCGCAGGCGCCCGGCCCGATTCCTCGATCGCCCGATCGATGCCGATGAGGGCGGCCTTGCAATTGAGCGTGTCCTGCACGGTCTCGATGAGCAGAACGTCCACCCCCCCTTCGATGAGCCCGAGAGTCTGCTCGCGGTAGGCTTCGGCCAGCGCGTCGAAGCTGATCCCGCCGGTAACCGAGATGCTTTTGGTGGTGGGGCCCATCGAGCCGACCACAAAGCGGGGCTTGGCCGGCGTGCTACAGCGCTCCGCTTCCTCGCGCGCGATGGTCGCGGCCATCCGGTTCAGCTCCAGCGCGTGCGCCTCCAGACCATATTCGGCGAGCACGACCCGCGTCGAGCCGAAGCTGGCGGTCTCGATCAGATCGGCTCCCGCCTCCAGAAACCCGGCGTGCATTTCCCTGATCAAATCGGGGCGGGTGCGAACCACGTTCTCGTTGCATCCCTCGAGGTTCGCGCCGCCATAGTCGGCGGCCGAGAGATGATGGTCCAGGATGAAGGTGCCGAACGCACCGTCGAGCACCAGGATCCGTTCGGCGAGCAACTCCTTGAGCAGCTTTATGCGGTTTGCATCGGCGGCCATTGGACAACCAGGATCGCGACCGGGTGAACTATCACCTTATAGTAGCGATGATCTTCATTCAATTTTCGTTTCGCCGACGCCACCCGCAGCAGCTGTCCTTTGTAATCTCGGTCCATCTGCGCTAACCGTCTGCGGGGGTATTTTCATGGCCCAGGCCTACTATAAGCAGCACTGGATAGAGATCGAGCCCGAGCGACACGCGGCCTACGATCAGATTCTCGCCTTTCATCCCGCGATGGACCCTTTGATCCGCCCGCTCGAATTGCGGCCCGGACAGCGGGTGCTGGATGTTGGTTCCGGACCGGGCCACACCACGTTCGAACTCGCCCGGCGGGTCAGCCCCGGCGGAAAAGTAACCGGAGTTGATATCAACGCGGAGTTCATCGCGCGATCGAAGGCCCGCGCGCACGAGCACGCCGTGACCATCGAATTTGTTCAAGCCGGCTTTCCACCATTGCCATTTCCCGACGCATCATTTGACCGGGTCTTTTGCAAAAACGTCCTAGAGTATGTGGATTCCGCGGTCGATACTGTCGCGGAGGTGGCCCGCGTCGCCGCGCCCGGTGCGACGGTAGTTGCGACCGACAGCGATTGGGACATGATCGCGCTCGACATCGGCGAGGCAGGGCGCGAACTTAGCGACCGGGTGTTGACGGCCGCCAAATCTATAGCGATCAAGGAGCCCAGAATCGGGCGCCGCCTGCGCGGAATCTTCGGCACGGTGGGTTTGGTCGAGGTGAAGACCGAGGTCCTGGCTGGCGCCGACGTGGTGGGGCGATCGTTGCCCATGCTCACCGCGAGCCTGGCGCGCTACGCACGCGATTCGGGCCTGGTCAGTGCCGAAGAGACGGCACGCTGGCTTAAGATGATCGAGGCCGCGATCGGCGCCGGAACCTTTCTGTTCGTACTACCGCAGTTTGTCGTGCGCGGAATGAAGAAATGAGTCCCTGAGAGGGGTAGGTAATGATCCCGGCATGGCTGGCTTTCTTTGATGGCATGCTGGCCGTCACGCTGGTGGCGGTCGGATTAATCGGAGCGCACTTTTACCTGACGCCGCCGTTTTTTGGCTTCCAGCTGTTCGCCTTCGGCTTTCTGCTAAGCCTGCTCGGTTTTGTTCTGGGCATCATTGGGCTGCTGATGACCAGGACCGGTCCCCGCCGCGCCGCACGGCCTCGAGCGGTAATCGGTACTTTGCTTAGCCTGGCGGTGGCGCTCCCGGTCTTCGCGGTGATCATGGCCCACTTCAAGTATCCGCCCATCAATGACATCACGACCGACTTCGCAAATCCGCCGGAATACGTCCATGCGGCGGAACTCACCCCCAATCAGGGTCGCGACATGAAATATAACCGCGACAAATACATGGCCGCCCAACAGAAGGGCTATCCACCGCTCGCGCCGGGCAGTGTCGCGGCCGAGCCGACGGCTGTGTTCGATCGCGTGAAAACCCTGGTCGCGAGCATGCCGGATTGGCAGATCACCTATGTAGACTCGAAGACCAAAACGCTGGAGGGCGTCTCTACCTCCCAGCTGTTCCATTTTCAGGACGACTTCGTAATCCAGGTGCGGCCCGGGCCGAACGGCACGAGTCTGGTGGAGATGCGATCTAAATCGCGCGACGGGGTCGGCGACCTGGGAGTGAACTACAATCGCATAGTGATGTTTCTCGGCAGGCTGCAATCCGCGGGCTGATGACTCAGAGCGCCAGCTCCTTGTACATCAGCGTGGTGCCTTCCAGTTCCGGCGAATCCGTGCGCCGTGAATAGCGCGGGATTACACCAGCCCGGATATAACCGACCGACACGTACAGCGGCTCCGCGAAACCGCCGGTGGTCGTATCGAGCGTGATCAGGCTGCGACGTGCCGCGCGTGCGTAATCCTCCAGTTCGTTCATGAGCCTTTTCGCGATACCCCGGCGGCGCGCTTGCGGATGCACGAGCAACTTGCGGACTTCGGCCCGATGGCGCTGATTGGGCGGTGTGTCGAGATCGAGTTGTACGGTGCCCACTATGCGCTCCGCAGTGCGGGCGACCAGGACGCAGCAGAGTCCGGCGCGCACCGCGGAGACCCGGTTCTGCCAAAACCCACGCGCGTCATCAATTGAGAAAGGAAGCACGAAGCTGACGCTGGCACCGGCGTGAACGCACGCGTGCAGCACCTCGGCCAGCATCTCGAGGTCGGCGGTCAGGTTCGGCATGTCCGGACACCAGCGCTCGATGCGAATTTCCTCGGTCCGGCTCATCGGTTTGCCCTCACGGATGTACCAGCGCTACCAGGTACCGGGCCGGCCGCTTGCTCCGGCATTCGAATCGGCAGGAGCCCGCGAGCACATAACGCACGCAGTCGCCTTTCTCGACGCGAAAGGAGGTTCCTTCGATTTCGATAGTGACACTCCCTTCGAGCATCCAAAGGTGATGCTCCAGGCCGGGTACGGGTGAAGTATCGTAAGCCACGGATGCGCCGCTCGGCAGCGACACTTCCACCAGCTCTCCCCTGAGATTTGGGTGAGGCGGCGAGATGATGCGGCGCAAATACCCGCTGGCAGGGTCCTTCCAGGTGACCTGCGCTGACCCCTGGACCACGGACGGCGGACCGCTCTCCGCTTCGGCCATCAATCGCGAGAGTGTCCATCCATAATGTGTGCAGAGAGCTCCCAGCATCGAAGCGGTAGGGCTCAGTTCACCACGTTCCAGTCGTGACAAGCTTGCGCGACTGATTCTGGTCCGCGCGGCCAGTGCGTCCAGGGACCATCCGCGCTCGGCTCGCAACAGCGCAAGCCGCCGGGCGATGCGCAGGTCGAGCGAGGAGGAACCCGGTTCCCCCGGTGCGCCTCCTCGACGACTTTCCAGTGCAAGGTCAGGTTGCATAGAAGCTCTCTCGAACCGTCTCCGTTGCGAGATAGTTTCTCTATCTAGAGAAGGCGAAGGAGTAACTGTTGTCAAGCGCAAAGAACGAGATTCGGCAGCGGTAAAGCCCGCCACCTGCGTGCAGGGCGCCTTTCTCCTCACCGCCGGCGCGCTCGCTCGGAAGCGGAGAAATGGACGTACAGGCGAGAGATTAGAAATCCTTAAGAGCCTTGATGGTTCGTCGGACCGCGCTGTTACGGTCTTCATTTACCGGATTGGTGAACACGATCACGGTGCCAATTCCGGGCGCGACCAACTCCTGGAGCCGCTCGCGGACACGCGACTCTGGGCCTACCAGCAGGGTGGAATCGATCATGTTCTCGCTGACTGCCCGCATTGCCGCCTCGGCGTCACGTCCGGCCGCGCGAATCCCGGCAATTTCGCTATCAAAGCCTGCGCGGGCAATCATGTTGCCGTAGAAGCGCAGCGCGCCGTAGCGCGAAAGCAACTTGCGCGCGGGCCGGCGCGCGGCCTCCAAATCATCCGAAATGAACGCGGTCGCAAAGAGCGTCGGCTCGACCTGTTGCGGGTCGCGGCCGGCGGCGCGCGCACCCTCCGCCAATTCGCCGATGGCTTCCTTGACACGCCGTGGCGGATAGAAGTTGAAAATCACGCCGTCGCCGATTTCGCCAGCGAGCTTCACCATCGGCTTGGAAACCCCGGCCAGGTAGATGGGCAGCCTTGTCGAGATCCGCGGCCCGGTGTTTCCACCCTCCAATGGCTTTCGGATCGCGGCAACGACCTCGCGCATTTTGGCCATGGGATCGCCCATGTCGATCTTCAGCGTCGTGTTCGTCTCACGATGGCCGGTACCCAGTCCAAGGATGAAGCGGCCGCCGGTGAACTCTTGCACCGCTGCCGCTTCGTTAGCCAGCAGCAGGGGATGGCGGAAGTAAATGTTGGTGATCGCGGTGCCCAGCGTCATCCGCTCGGTTTGCAGGCCGAGCGCCAAAGCGCAGGCTAGCGAATCGTTGCCGGCCTCGGTCATGAATACGCCGGCGAACCCGGCATCCTCGGCAGTTTTTGCCCAATCGACCAGCGTTGCAGGGGGAGAATCGGGAAGGGTGGAAAAGGCGAGCGCAACTTTAGCCATGGCGGTATCCTTTCAATTAAGAAATGGCACACTTCCATCACCGCCGCCGCCCGTCAAGGCGTTGTGCCGCTGGGCTTGGAAACGAGCTCTGCTGGCTGCTGGAAAGGTGGGGGCACAACCAGCTATTGCTTCTCCTTATTGGTGAGGGCCCGTTCGGGCTCCCGCTGGGTCAAATCGCCGCAAAAAGGGGGGCAGTACGATGAAGCACCTGGTATTGGGGATACTTTCGGGGATACTAATTGTCAGCTTGGCCCGACTAGCCTCGGCCAAAGACCTCACGAGTGCCGGGCTTGAAGAGGCATTTATCGATGGAGTTGCGGATTGCGGGCCGTCCAGCTCGATGGCTGGAGCTCTCGGCAAGAGTAAGGACCCTGGCGTGCAAGCCGCCCTCCGCAACGCCTTGATCGTTGAGGCCGCAGACGATGCCGCCGGGGTCGGCGGGGGCGCAAAGGAGCACTCGGATTGCATCCAGAAGGAACTGACCGGACGCGGCTACACATCGCAGCAGCTCGCCGCCCTGCCATACTGCGTAAAGAACGACTGGCCGACGCCTTTTACCAGTCTGGGCGTCTGTGTAGCGAGCCATGCGAAACTGGAAGCGGGGCTCAACAAGAAGTAGGCGCCAGAGGTTTAAACCCGGTGGGGCGCGGGTGGGACTTCATTCCAGTCCGTATTTGCGCCGCTTACGCCATAGCGTCGCGACATTGATACCGAGCATATCGGCGGCTTCCTCGAGCGTTACCGCCTGCTCCAGCACCAGCTCGATATGGCGCCGCTCGATCTCCTCCAGGGTCTGACTCTGATCCGGACTGCGTGCACCTGCGAGCAGGCGATCAGGAAGATCGCTCAACGCTATGCTGTCGCCGCGGCTTAGGACCACCGCCCGCTCAATCACGTTCTTCAATTCGCGGACGTTGCCAGGCCAGGAATATGCAGTCAGCGCCTTTTGCGCCTCGGGCGAGAGCGGGAGCGGGTTTTTCTTGTGGCGCAGCGCTGCACGCTCGATGAAATGAACGGCCAGCCGCGGAATTTCCGCGGGTCGCTCGCGCAACGCCGGCACGTGTATCTCGATGACGTTAAGGCGGTAGTAGAGATCCTCGCGAAAGCGCTTCTGCTGGACCAGCTGTTCCAGATTCTGATTGGTCGCGGCGATGATGCGAACATCCACCTTGATGGTCGCGGCGCCGCCGACCCGCTCGAATGTTTTTTCCTGTAGGAAGTACAACAGTTTCGATTGAACTGCGGGCGAGAGATCGCCGATTTCATCGAGCAGCACCGTGCCGCCCGCGGCCGCTTCGAGGCGGCCGGGCTTGTCCTTGATCGCACCCGTGAACGCGCCACGCACGTGTCCGAACAACTCACTCTCAAGCAGGTGCTCGCTCAGCGTAGTGCACGCAACCTGGATGAAGGGTCCGTCCTTGCGCGGGCTTCTGCTGTGAATGTAGGAGGAGAGCATGCTCTTGCCGGTGCCGCTCTCTCCGGTCAGCAAGATAGTGGCGTCGCTCCCCGCTACCTGCGCGGCCGTCTCGGCCAGCTTACGGCTGGCGCCGCTGGCGGTAAGAAAGACCTCCCTTTCCGAGAGCAGCTCGACCTCGGCCTTGAGCCGGCGATTCTCGGCGCGCAGTTCCTTGACCTCGAGCGCACGGGCCACCACGCGCCGAATGTGTTCCGCGCTGAACGGCTTGGGCAAATAATCGTAGGCCCCAAACCGCATCGCCTCGACCGCGTCCGGGATGGAACCGTACGCGGTCATCATGATGACCTGCACCGCGGGGCCCTTCTGCTTCAGCGTCTTCAGCAGTCCAAAGCCATCCATTCCCGCCATCCGGATATCGCTCAGGACCACATCGGTGTCGCCCGGCGCAACCAGTTCCAGGGCGCGTTCGGCGCTGTCGGCTTCGCTGACCCGATGCCCCGCTCCCTCCAGGGTGGCGCCGAGCATCCGGCGTATGTTGCGGTCGTCGTCAACGACCAGAATCCTGGCCAATCAGTTCCTCCCGAATTGGAATGTCGATAGTAAAGGTAGTGCCTTCGCCAGGCGAGCTCTCGGCAAAAATGCGACCGTTATGGGCCTCGACAATCTCCTTGGCGATGTAAAGGCCGAGTCCAGCGGAGCCCATTTCAGCGGAGCTTTCGGGAGCCTGCGCGTACGGCTCGAAGATGCGCGGCATCATCTCCGGCGTGATGCCGGTGCCGGTGTCCTGCACGACCGTGCGCGCGACTCTTCCTTCGCGACGAAGCTCAATGGTGATTCGCCCGCCTGACGGCGTATAGCGCAGCGAATTCCCGACCAGGTTGCTGATCACCCAGGGCAATTTGATTGGATCCCCCCAGATTGCGAGCGGTCGCCCGCCGTCGGCAACCACCTCGAGGTGGATGTTCTTTTCTGCTGCCTGCAGCGCCAGCGGCCGGCATGCATCCCGCACGATGCGATCGAGCTGGATGGCACGCCGCTCCACTCCGATTCGTGCCACCGTGGTCCGGGAAGCATCGAGCAGGTTGCCGGCGATTGCGGTCATGCGCCCGATATCGTCATGAATCGTCTCGAGAAGCTCGCGCTGCTTATCCGTCATCGCGCCTCGCATCGACTCTTCCATCAGCTCCGCACCCATCGCCAGCGAGGTGAGCGGAGTCTTCAGCTCGTGCGAAAGCGTCGCGATGAGATTGGTGCGCTGGCGCTCCTGGTCACGAATGAAGGTTACATCCTGGAGCAGCAGAATCGTTCCGAGCGGCTTCCCGCCGGGACCTGTCCACGGCAACTCGCGGCTGAGGTAAGTGTGGTCGCGTCCGCGCAGAAAGATCTTGAACTCGGCTGGAGTACTGTCATCGCTGGCGCGGCGCGCAGCTATCAAGCGCGCGACGTGCGGATTGTACTGCGCCAACGATTCAAGCACGGTTTCCGTGGCGGGCCGCGCTTCGAGGGCGAGAATCGCGCAAGCAACCTCGTTGATGTGGACGATGGCGCGCGACTGGTCGAGAACGATGAGGCCGTCCTCCACGCTTTCCATGATCGCATCGATCTTCGACCGCTCATGGTCGAGCTCCACGAGCCGGGCCGCGTAGTGTTGCTCAAGCCGGTCGGCAGCATCCGCCCCCGCAGCGTCCCCCGTCGTCGGGGCGTCGTCCGCCGGGTTCTCGTCGGTGCGACCGCCAGGCGTCCCGGCACGGGACCGGCCGCGCAATCCAAAACCCGCCAGCGCTCCAAGTACGAGCGCGCCAAGAATTGCTAGTGCGACTTCCAAACGGCGATGGCCGCTCGATCGCTTCGGACTCGAGATTCCATCAGAGAAGCATTCTATTGCGCTCCGATGACGAGTCATCAAGACGTGCTCTGATCGTCCATTGCAAATTGCAATAGACGCGCGTGAGCCGCTCTTTGCCGAATGCAATTACAGCCATCCAAATAGGGCCGTTTTCCCTGAAAGATCCGTCAGGAGTGCAACTTGCATCTTACTCCAGAAAGGCAGGGCAGCAGGTCGCCCGAGCCGTGGGGAGGTTCACTTACCTTGGCAGCGATCGAAAAACTCGCGACCGCGGATCCCGTGGCGGGAGCAGGCAATGCCCTCTTCGCTCGAAAACACACCCGCGCCATCGTCGTTACCACCGGGATGCTCGCGTTCATTTCTTTCTGGCGGGCATCGGCGATTGTGCTGTGCGACATGGCATCGACCGTCTACTACATCGGCGGGATCGTCGAGGCTGCGGTGGGCAAATCCGCGCCCTATTTCATCCTGGCGGTGATGCTGTTCTCGTATGCGGTGCGTGCCGTGTACGTAGAGTCCTGCTCGATGTTCACGCGCGGCGGCGTGTACCGCGTGGTGAAGGAGGCGATGGGCTCGACGCTGGCAAAACTCTCGGTTTCGGCACTGATGTTCGACTACATTCTCACCGGACCCATCAGCGGCGTGTCGGCCGGGCAGTATCTGGTCGGGTTGATCAACGAACTGTTCAAGATGGCGCACCTCGGCGTGGTGCTGCCACCCGACCTTGCGGCAGGGACCTTTGCAATTCTGGTCACCGTTTACTTCTGGTGGCAGAACACCCTGGGCATCGAGGAATCGAGTGGCAAGGCGATGCGCATCATGCAGATCACCACCGTGATGGGAGTGTTGATGATCGCGTGGTGTGCCATCACGCTGTACGCGCGTGGGTTCCACATGCCGCCGCTGCACATTGAATTGCCGGACAGCTCGCTCGGCTGGCTGGTTCATCTGCCTTCGGCGCGTGCCATCGGTGCGTTTGGAATCATCATCGCGTTCGGGCACTCCATCCTCGCGATGTCGGGCGAGGAATCGCTGGCGCAGGTCAACCGCGAGATCGAAGCGCCCAAGCTGAAGAATCTGCTGCGCACCGGACTCGTGATTTTCATCTACTCGCTGCTGTTGACCTCGCTGATCTCGTTCTTCGCCGTGATGATCATTCCGGACAACGTGCGCATGGCGCAGTACAGCGACAACCTGATCGGCGGTCTGGCGATGTACGTGGTGGGGCCGCTGTGGCTTAGAACCGCCCTGCGCGCTTTCGTCGTGTTCGTGGGATTTCTGATTCTGGCCGGCGCGGTCAATACCGCGATCGTCGGCTCAACCGGAGTTCTTACCCGCGTCGCGGAGGACGGCGTCCTGCTCGATTGGTTCCGCCATCCGCATCGCCGCTACGGCACGAATTATCGCATCGTGAACCTGGTCGCGATTCTGCAGATTGCGACCATCGTGCTTTCGCGCGGCGACATGTACGCACTCGGCGAAGCATACGCCTTCGGCGTGGTATGGAGCTTCGTCTTCAAAACCCTGTCGGTGTTGGTGTTGCGCTACAAAAAGACCTATGCGCGCCTGTGGCGTATGCCGCTCAACCTCAAGTGGTTCCGCCCGGGCGGAGAGGATTTTCCGCTCGGATTGGCACTCACGTTCGCGATTTTGTTCTGTACCGCGGTGGTCAACCTGTTCACCAAGCAGGTCGCGACCATCTGGGGAATCGGTTTCACCATCGGCCTGTTTGTCGTCTTCCAGGTTTCGCAGAAGATCAACGGGCAGGCGGAGCACGCTTACGGCGAGGAGCCGGAAAAGTTCAACCTGGAGATGGTGGAGGAAGAAGGACTCCATCCGGCGCGGCTCAACCTGGACGGCGATGCGAAACGGATTATCGCGATCCGCGATCCTCACAACCTGGCTCACCTTCATCGCTACCTATCGGAGCGCGACTCCTCCGAACTGATCGCGCTGACCGTGCGAACCGAAAAGGGTCTCGCCTCGAGTGAAGGAGCCCAGGTGTTCACCGACTCCGAGCAGCGGCTGTTCAGCAAGGTCGTCAAGGTATGCGAAGACCACGGCCGGGCGGTCACTCCGCTGGTGGCGATGTCGAATGATCAGGTTTACGCCATCGCGCGCATCGCGTACGTACTTGGCGCCGAGGAAGTCGTGATGGGGGTGTCGGCGCGATTCAACTCCGACATCCAACTGGAGAACTTCGCGATGCACTGGGGGTCGCTCGCCTCCAACGACCATCACGTGAAGGTGCGCGTTCTCTCGGAAACTCAGGACATTCGCGCCGAGCTCTGATTTTCGCGCTGGCTCCTGAATTCGCTCGCTTCGTTCACCGGAAAGTCAGCAGGACGCGCAAGTCCACGCCGCTTTCCGGCTTCGCTCATCGGCACCTCGATCGCTGGTGAGCATTCAACTCGCCTCGCTCGGCGTTCGCGCGCCCAAACCGCATCCCTGCGCTTAAAACCACGCCTACGGGAAACTAATTTGGGGAGTGGGGGAAGATGTCGGCGCGGCCGGAGGGAAGCTTGGGTGGGGGTTGGAATGCCGCTAGAATCGGTCGTTCCACATGATCGCGATTGTCGACTACCGGGCCGGGAATCTTACCAGCGTCAAGCGCGCGCTGGAGCATCTCGGACATCGCCGCTGCGAGATTACCGACAGCCCGGATAAGATCCGCGCTGCCGAGCGGGTTATTCTTCCCGGGGTTGGCGCGGCAGGCGCGACCATGGAAAACCTGCGCGCCTTGGGACTCGCCGAGGTTTTGCGGCGCGACGTTGCGGCCGCGGGCAAACCGTTTTTGGGTATCTGTATTGGAATCCAGGTGCTGTTCGATCGCAGCGAGGAAGACTCCGCCGCATGCCTTGGCATCCTACCCGGCGAGGTGCGCCGCTACCCGAATTCGATGGATGGGCGGCCACTCAAAGTCCCGCAGATCGGCTGGAATCGTGTTCGCCAGGTGCGCCGGCATCCGATCTTCGCGGGCGTTCCGGACGGAGCGCATTGTTATTTCGTCAATTCCTATTACCCGGTGCCGTCACAACCATCGCTGGCGATCGCGGAGTGTGAGTACGGCGTGCCCTTCGTCGCGGCGGTCGCGCACAACAACGTGATCGCCACCCAATTCCATCTCGAGAAGAGCGGCGCGGCCGGCCTCAAGCTGCTCGACAACTTCTGCCGGCTGAAGCTCTAAGGCGGCGCCGATGCTGGCCAAGCGCATCATCCCCTGCCTCGACGTGCGGGCGGGCAAGGTCACCAAGGGCATCAAGTTTCTTGAGAACGTTGACGTCGGCAATCCGGTTGCGATGGCCCGGTACTACTACGAGCAGGGTGCCGACGAGCTGGTGTTCTACGATATCACCGCATCCAATGAGCGGCGTGGGATCATGCTCGAGGTCGTGGACGCGGTCGCTCGCGAGATTTTCATCCCGTTCAGCGTCGGTGGCGGCTTGCGCACGCTGGAGGATATGCGTGCGGTCCTGCTCGCGGGCGCCGAAAAAGTATCCATCGATTCCGGCGCGGTACGGGACCCCGCAGTTATCTCGGCGGGAGCGCGTGCGTTCGGGAGCCAATGTATCGTGCTCTCGATGCAGGTGAAGCTGACCGGCGTGCGGACGCAGGTGCCGTCCGGATATGAAGTGGTGATCGACGGGGGTCGGGTGTTCACCGGCCACGATGCCATCGAGTGGGCGCACGAAGGCGAACGGCTTGGCGCAGGTGAGCTGGTGATCAACTCGATCGATCGCGACGGCACCAAAAGTGGCTACGAACTCGAGATAACCCGCCGCATCAGCGAATCAGTCTCGATTCCGGTGGTTGCCTCGGGCGGCGCAGGGCGCCCCGAGCACCTGCGCGACGCGTTTACGCGCGGTGCCGCCGATGCAGCCATCGTGGCCTCGATTGTCCACTACGGTGAGCATCCGATCCCCGAACTGAAGCGATACCTGCGCGGCGCGGGAGTTGAGGTGCGCGACGCGATCGCGCTGGAGGCTCAACCGCGATGAGAATCGCGATCGTGGTTTCCGAGTTTAATTTCGATGTTACCGCGCCGATGCTGGAACGGGCCAAGCATCAGCTCGAGCACCACCGGGCCGAGCTCGCCGCGGAAATTCACGTCCCGGGCGTATTCGACATGGGTCCGGCCATCAAAGGACTGCTCAGGCGTAAGGACGTCGATGGGGTCGTGATTCTCGGCGCGGTCATCAAGGGCGAGACGCTGCACGATGAACTGATCACGCACGCGACTGCACAGACCGCGGCACGCTTGGCGGTCAAATACGAAAAGCCGGTCGGATTAGGGATAACCGGTCCGGGCATGACCCATGCGCAGGCAATGGACCGGCTCGACAACGCAAAGAATGCGGTCGATGCGGTGGTGAAGATGCTTGCCGTGCTCCAAGAAATCGACCAGTAGACAAAATTTTCGAGCGGAGCGCGCAAGACTCGCCCGCGCGAGCCTAACACCGCGGGACTGCCGCCCGCCGGGATGTTCTGGCAGAACGTCACGAATGGCGCGGTTCAGATCAACCTGTCGGGAGGAGCGTTTGCCCCCAACACCAAAGAGCCGCCAGCTCCCATTTCTGTCGAGGTGGCGCCGGTCAGCAACCGTGCTTCCTGGTTCCAGCGTCCTATCAATGAGGTGCTGAAATCGCACGCAAGGGTGGGCACGAACTGCGCCGATTCTCGTCCACTACCCACGAGGAGAGCGGCTGATCGAGGGGGTGGCGGTAGCGAAGGTTGACGATCGCGTTGCAGGCAGCTCATGCGGGCGTCGAATCGCTGCGCCATTGTTAAGAAAGTGCCCGAATGGCATTGAGGTGCTTCCGGCTAGTTTCTATACTCGACGCGGTGGCCGGAAGATGGGCGAGGCGGTAGGAGGGGGTAGTACATTCTCGACGCGCGCGGCCGCGAGGATTCTTGCGGTTTCCCCCGACAGAATTCGCTATTGGGTCAAACGGAGGCTGATAAATCCCGCTGCTTTACCCGGGCGCAAGTATCGCTTTGCGTTCAACGATCTGCTCGTCATGCGGCTGGCCAAAGACCTGCTGCGCGAACGCCGACATCTGGAACCACTGCAGCGCTGCCTTAGGCGGATGATCGACCTGGTCGACCCCGGCCGCTCGGTTACCTCGCTCAAGCTGGTGAACGACGAAGGCCGCATAGTGGTCAGCGACAACGGCATGCTGATCGAAGCCGAAACCGGCCAGCTCCTGTTCGATTTTCGCTCCGAGCGACCAACCGGCAAGGTTGAAGAGAGCTTTGGTCCCGCCCGCGTCCGCGAACGGTTTGAAGAGGCGCGGCGGATTGCCGAACGGGACCCGCTTAAGGCGCTGACGATCTACAGCGATCTGGTCGGACGCGAGCCCGGCAATTTCGAGGCGCATATGCGCCTCTCCACGCTGCTCGAACGCGAGGGGGATCTGCAGGGCTCGCTACGCCATCTGCTGGGTGCCGCCGCGATCGTCCCCGCCAGCGCCGAGGTCCATCTGCGGCTTGGAGTGCTGTACCGCAGGCGCGAGGAGCACCAGCCGTCGCTCCGCAGTTTCCTGCGCGCGCTCGATTGCGACCCCACCTCGGTTGAGGCGCATCGCAATGCTGCCGAGCTCTACGAGGCGTTGGGCCGCAAGCGCGAGGCGCAAAAGCATCTCAACGCGATCCATCGGCTGATCAAGGGCGAATAGCACAAGCCGCGTGCTCGATCCGGCTGAGTCGAGGATCCCATGCGGACGAGCGCCGCTTATAAAGATTCATTCCGCCTCATCCGCGGGTCGTACCGCGCGAAACCGCGCGAGCAGCAGGACGTCGTAGGTGATCTTTAGTAACCCGGCGCAGACCAGCGGCCATCCGAAGGTCGAATAGTCGAGCAGCGCGCCCGAGGGGAGCGGCGCAAGCGCCGTAGCCAAACTGCGGGGCACGTTGGTAACACTCGCAGCCGCCGCGCGCTCCTCGGGCGGCACCACCGCCATTACGAATGACTGCCGCGCGGGCACGTCCATCGACGAGAGCGCGAACCGCAAGAGCAGAAACAGCAACGTGAGGTGAAGATTCGGCATGAACGCAGCGATCACCATGAAGACGTTGGCCGGAATGTGGGTAAAGACCATCGTGTTGATTCTTCCGATGCGCGCGGCAAACCACGAGGAAGCCAGTTGCGAGGCGGCGCCGAGCAGCCCAGCAACAAAGAAGAAAGAGCCCGCGGCTGCGATCGACATGTTGAATCGACGGAATAGCCACAGCGCCAGGAGCGACTGCACGACAAAGCCCCCGCCGAATGAATCGAGACTGAACAGCGCGGAGAGGTGCAGAACTATCCTGCGCGCCTTCGCGAGTGGAGCGGCGGCTTGAGCGGGCGGCGCGGTTTCCACCGCAAGCGTCAGCGTGCGATACACCAGTGCTGCGGCAATCGCGATCAACGAATATGCGACGAAGCCCAGCCGCAGCGTGGCCGCGCGATCAAGATCGAGGCGCCCAACCAGCAGTGCCGGCAGGCCGCTGGCCAGGGCTCCCAGCGCTCCCGCAAACGCTCCCGCCACGTTGTAGCGGGAGAAAATCGCCGTCAGATCGCGAGTCTTCACGGTCTCCGCCAGCGCGGACTGCTCGACCGGCAGGAACAGGCTCACGTCGCCTGCCGACGGGTTAAGGGTCCCTACGAACGCGACTACAAACAACGGCCAGAAGGCGGTTACCAGGGTAAATCCCGCCCCGGTCGCGAACATCAGCGCACACGCAGCCAGCAGCACGCGCCGCCGACCGATGCGATTTGCCGCGAATCCAATCCACAGCGTCAGTGCGGCGGAGCCGGTCAAGGTTGCGAAAATGATCGCGGCAGTCTGGAAGGAGCTGAACCCAAGCGCGGTCAGGTAGCCGGGCAGCAGCACGCTGACCGCGCCGTCGGCAAATCCGCGCAACGCGCGCGTGAGGAGCAGGCGCTTGCTGTCGGCGCTCGCACTGGGTGGCAACCAAAATTCGGAAAGGGCGCTCATCGAATGGAATGTCATAAGCGGACCAAAAACCTGGCGCAATCAGTCAGGTGCTTCGAACGGAGGCACCCGAGGGTTGGATCGCTGCAGGAGGCGGCGATAAGCTCCTCGTCGATGCCACGCGAAACCCTCAAGCGTATCGACATTCTGCGTCACGAACTCAAGGCGCTGCGCTATATCCTCGACCACTATCACGGCGGCAAGCTCCCTACCGAGCTGGTTCCGCCCCGCGAGGATTTTCAGTCGGAGCAGGGGCGGGTCATCTATGATGTCATACGCGGCGCCGCCTCTCGTGGCGACGCCGACAAGGCGATTTCCCAGCTCGAGCTCGAGAACGTCGACGTCGAATCGTTCTTGCGCCTCGGCGGTGAGCACTACCACACGTATCCGGCTCTGGTCCGCGAGCGCGCGGCGGCTATCCGCACGGGTGCGCTGAAAGTGGAAAGCTCCTGAACCGTGACCGACCCCAAGGAATTTCATTTCCTGCTTGATTCGACCGGCGCGCTGATCGTCTTCCAGGAGACCGGCTCCTCGTGGGCAAATGTGCTGGCCTTTTCCACCGAAAACCGTGCCCGCGAGTTCATTCGCCAAAGCAAGCTCGAGGTGGCCGAGATCGCGGCCATCGCGGCCAGTGACGGCGGCGAGATGGCCAAGCTGATTCGCAGCCTCAAGCCCCGCGCGGTGCGAAACCTGCTCCTCGATCTCGACTACGCCAGCGGCGACTGCCGCGCGGTCGAGTTCGAGGGCGATGCTCTCGGAATCGCGCGTGACCATCGGCTCAGCCCTGGCGCGCATGCGCGCAAACCCTGAGCACCCTCCATGACCGTCACCCTCGATGACCTGGAACTTGCGCGCCGGCGCCTCTCCGGGATCGCCAAACCGACACCGCTAATTCCAAGCGAGACTCTCAGCCACCTGATCGGCGGCGAGGTATTCATCAAGCCGGAGAATTTGCAGAAGACCGGCTCATTCAAGATTCGTGGCGCCTACAACCGCATTGCGGCGCTTTCGCTGGAGGACAAGCGGCGTGGTGTGATCACCGCATCAGCCGGCAATCACGGGCAGGCACTCGCTTACGCGGCCGCGCGTGCCGGGGTCAAAGCCACCGTCGTGATGCCTACCACGGCCGCGATCGCGAAAATCCTCGCGACCCGCAGCTACGGCCCGACCGTGGTGCTCGAAGGCAGCGACTACCAGGAAGCGCGCGGCGCGGCGCAAAGAATCCGTGCTGAATCAGGGGCAGTCTTTGTCGACGCGTACGACGACCCGCTCGTCATCGCAGGCCAAGGAACCGTCGGGCTCGAAATTGCCAACGAGCTGAAACCTGACGTGGTGTTTGTGCCGACCGGAGGCGGCGGGCTGCTGGCAGGGATCGCGGTTGCGGCCGCGGCGCGGATGTCTGAAACGCGAGTCATCGGAGTCGAGGCTGCGGGATCGGCACAACTGAGCGCCAGCCTCTCCGCCGATGCCCCCGCATCAATCGGCGAACCAGTCGATACGATTGCCGATGGGCTCGCCACCGGGAAAATCGGCGCCGTCCCTTTTCAATTGATTCGCGGGCGCGTGCAACAGGTCGTAACCGTTGATGATTTCGAAATCGGTGAGGCGCTGCTCCTGATGCTGGAACGGATGAAGCTTTTGGCGGAGGGCGCGGGCGCGGCGGCGCTGGCAGGCGCTATCAAGGTTGCTGAGGAACTTCGCGGTCAACGGATCGTTGTGGTGATAAGCGGAGGCAATATCGATATCACCTTGCTCGACCGGGTTATCGGGCACGGTCTGGCGAAGGTTGGGCGTCTCTACCGAATTGCAATCAACCTGCGCGATAAGCCCGGAGAACTGGGCAGGCTCGCCGACGTGATCGGCAATACCGGCGCAAACGTGCGCTCGATCGATCACAATCGCACCCGGCGCGACGTCTCGATCGGCAAGGCTCACGTGGTGCTGGAGCTCGAAACGCGCGGTCCCGACCACATCGCGGCGATCCACGCGCATCTTCGCCGCAGCGGCTACGAAATCACCGAAGAGAACTGAGCACCGCTGTCCGGTTATCGAATGGAAAGTAGGAATGAGGTCGCGCTGTGCCGAACGCAGCCAAAAGCGAAGGATCGGGCGCGCTGCCGCTCTTAGCTGAACATGGAGGCGATGCCCTTGGGGCGAACCATCTTGCCCGCGGGCTTGAGCTGGTTACCCAGGTCCTGAAGACGTTTCTTGAATGCTTCCAGCTGTACGGCTTGCTTTGCTTCTAGCGCGTCCTGTTCGCGGCGTTGACGCTTTTCCAGCGACTCACGCTCCGCGCGTCGCCGCCCGTAGAAGTTCTCGAACGTCTCGCGAACCACCCGCACCATCGTGCTCTTTGGCACGTAGGAACCGGAGCATGATGGACAATAGAAAACCACTCCCGCCTGGAAATGGCGGTATGGAATCGTAAATGGCTCGTTGCAGTCTTTGCACACCACCGGCACTTCCCACGCGATGGGATCGTATTCCCCATCCGCAGCGGCGGCCACGGGCGGCGCGGGCGGCGCGGCTTTGGGTGCGGGGGCGGGAGCCTGTGCTGGTGCGGGCGCTGCGGCAGCGCCGTTGGCTTCCGCCGCGGGAGCAGCCGTTGGCGCGGCGCCGCCCTCCTTGAGGAATCGCGAAGGTGCGTCGTCCGGAATGTTCAATTCCGGATGCAGGGTTCGCGCCCGCGCCAGGAGTACTCCCTGCGTCTCGGGGTTGGCCGGGTCCGGAACACAACAATCGACGGGGCACACCGCCGCGCATGCCTCGTGGTCGTGAAAGCCAACGCATTCTGTGCACTTGGAAGGAACTATGTAGTAGATGTCCTGAGCGATGGCAGGGCTTTTCTGGCCATTGAGATCCCATTCAACCCCGCCCGCATAGATCGCGGTATTCGGGCACTCGGGCTCGCACGCACCGCAGTTGATGCACTCGCTCGTGATGGTCGTCGACATTAGAAATCGCAGCCTCGATAAGCCAAAAAATCAATCACCCAGTTGTCCAACTCTAGCAGCCCGATCCAGGCCATCAAAGCGTTCTCGGCAGCGGGTTTTCCGGCGCGAGTGCTTTTCGACTATGCTGGCCGCGAATGCCGCGGAACTCGTGCCGTAGGAGTTTCAAATGGATCTGAATTTTACGCCTGAAGAAGATGAATTCCGGCTCAAGGTCAGGCGCTTCCTTGAAGAAAATATACCCAAGAGCGGACTCGGCGACGGCCGCGAGGGCCGCGAGGATAAGGCCTGGCTGGCCCGAGCCAAGGAGTGGCAACGCAAACTCTACGAGGCCGGATATGTCGCGATGGCCTGGCCGCGGGAATTTGGCGGGCAGGCGCTGGAGCCGGTGCGCCAGTCGATTGTTAACGAGGAGTTGGTGCGCGCGAAGGCGCCTTACCTGATCGGCGGCTCCGGCCTCGGCATGCTGGGACCTACGCTGATCTCATGGGGAACTGAGGAGCAGAAAAAACGCTACCTGCCGAAGATCCTGACCGCCGAAGAGATCTGGTGCCAGGGCTATTCCGAGCCCGGCTCCGGTTCGGATCTCGCCTCGCTGCGAACCCGGGCTGAGATTGTCGGCGACGAATTCGTCGTCAACGGTCAGAAAGTCTGGACCTCTGGGGCGCAATATTCCGACATGATGTTCTGCCTGGTCCGCACCGACCCCGAAGCGCCCAAACACCGAGGCATCTCCTACATTCTTATCGATATGCATTCGCAGGGCCTGACGGTGCGCCCGCTCGTGCAGATGACCGGCGATCGCGGCTTTAATGAAGTCTTCTTCGACAACGTTCGCGTGCCGCGCAAAAATCTGGTCGGCAAGCTCAACGAAGGCTGGATCGTCGCCAACGCCACGCTGTTTCACGAGCGCAACATGCTCGGTTCGGCCAGCGGCAGCGAGCAGCGCTTCAATCGCCTGCTGGTGTTGGCGAAATCGATCCGACGCAACGGGCGTCCGCTCACCGAAGACCCAGTTTTCCGCCAGCGTCTGGCCGACCTGGAGATCCGGGCCGAGGCGATGCGGTTGCATGCGATGCGTCAGCTCACCGACCAGATTCGTGGTCGCCAGCCGGGAATCGAAGCCATGATCAACAAGCTGGTCGGCACCGAACTGAACCACGATCTGGCAACCGCAGCCATGGAAGCGATGGGTGACGATTCGATGCTCGCTCGAGACGACCAGAGCGTGCTCGACAAAGGATACTGGCCGTATGAGTGGATGTTTTCGTTGGGCCTCGTGATCGGCGGTGGAACCTCACACATTCAGAAGAACATCATTGCCGAACGCGGCCTCAAGATGCCCAAGTCGCGGTAGCGAGATGGATTTCGGACTCAGCGAAGAACAGCAGCAACTGAGAACCAGCGCACGCGAACTGCTCGCCGCCGAATGCCCGACCCCGGCGGTGCGCAAGGCGATGGCGAGTGACGACGGAACCTTGCCGGAACTGTGGCAGGAGATTGCGAAGCTCGGCTGGACCGGACTGATCGTCCCCGAGAAGTTTGGCGGAGCCGGATTGGGCATGCTCGACATGGCAGTGCTGCTGGAAGAACAGGGCTACGCCGCCATGCCCGGACCGTTTCTGTTCTCCGCGGCGATCGCTACGGAAGCGGTCGTGCGCGGAGGCTCGGAGGAAATGAAAGCGAAGTGGCTGGGCGCGCTCGCGGAGGGCAAGGCGATTGGCACGGTCGCGATTGCCGAAACCAACGACCGCATCCCAACCGTCGCAAAGGATGGGCGGGTTAGCGGCAGCAAGGTCTTCGCGCCTTACGCGACCCTGGCTGATTTCATAGTGGTCGCGGTGCGGGCCGAAGCGGGCCGGTCACTCGTGCTGGTCGATCCACACTTAAGCGGCGTCAGCGTAAACCGGCTTAGGCACCTCGATCTCACACGCCGGTTCGGGTCGGTGGATTTCAGCGCCACCGCAGCGGAGCAGCTCTCGGGAGGTGAATCGCTGCACCGGCGGATCCTCGACGTCGGAGCGGTAGCAATTGCCGCGGACTCGCTCGGGGGCATGCAACGTGCGCTGGATATGGCGGTGGACTACTCTAAGGTCCGAGAGCAATTCGGCAAGCCGATCGGATCGTTTCAGGCCCTCAAGCATGCCGCCGCCGAGATAGTCGCAGAGCTCGAGCCCGCGCGCTCTTTGGTCTGGTACGCGGCCCATGCGCTGGATGCGATGCCGGGGGAGGCATCCCGCGCTGCGGCGATGGCAAAGGCGAGGCTGTGCGAGGTATACAGCCGCGGGACGGATCGCGCGGTAGTGATGCACGGTGGAATAGGGTTCACCTGGGAGCACGATATTCATCTGTGGTTCAAGCGCGCGCGCTTCAATGAATCCTATCTTGGTTCCCCGACCTACTACCGTGAACGCGTCGCCCAGCTGAGCGCGTACTGAGCACACGAGTGAAGTTCGACATCTTCTATCAGTTGCCCCAGGCCGATACCCAGCGCACTCCCGCGCGCTATGTGGAATTGATCGAGGAGGCGGTCGTAGCCGACCAGCTGGGGTTCGACACGATCTGGCTGGCCGAGGTTCATTTCGCTCCGCATTTTTCGATGATGCCCGCGCCGATGCTGCTGCACGCGGCCATTGCCCAGCGCACCGCGCGGATTCGCCTCGGTGTGGCGGTGAACCTGATGCCGCTGCACCATCCGCTGCGCCTGGCGGAAGAGACCGCGATGCTTGACGTTATCTCCGGGGGCCGGGTCGAGTTCGGTGCGGGCCGGGGCGCGTTTGCGATGAACTATCGCGGCTATGGCGTACCCATGCCCGACAGCCGCGAGTTGTTCGAGGAAGGCCTGCAGCTGGTGCGCGCGGCATGGACGCAGGATCGGCTCACGTTTCGCGGCCGCCACTACCAGGTCGAAGGCATCAAGGTGGTGCCGAGACCGGTTCAACATCCGCATCCCCCGATTCGGCTTGCCGCGAACAGCCCCGACACCTTCGCGTATGCGGGCACCAACGCCGATCGGATTTTCGCCGGTGGTCCGGTCAACCCGTTTCCGGTGCTTGCCGACCGGCTCGCGATCTACGAGCGCGCACTGGCCGAGTCGGGCCGCCCGCGCCCTGACGACTGGTTCGCTGGTCTGCTCCTCACCTTCCCCGGGCGCGACCGCGCGTCGGTGCGCGCGCAATTCGAACCGAGTCTGCGCAACTACTTCAATTCCGCCGGCGAGATCATCGAACCGGAGGCGTTGGTTCCCGGAGTGCAGGCGGATTTCGCAAGGGTACGCGAACGGCTGCGTACGATTGAATACGAACAGGTCGACGAAATCATGGGTGCGATGGGCGAGCCAGAGTATATCGCCGACAAGATCGCGGCGCTGAAAGAGCGTTTCGGCTTTACCCGATTGGTGTGCTGGTTCGAGACCGGGGGCCTGGCCGGTCACTCCAACGTGCTGGCCGCGATGCGTCTGTTCGCCGAACGCGTGATGCCGAAGTTTGAGTAGGATGACTGCTCCATCACTCCAGGATCTCGCCGGCGAGCGTTACGTCAGCCTGGTTACCTTTCGTCGCAACGGAAACGGAGTGCCCACGCCCATCTGGGTCGCCGCGTGCGATGGCAAGCTCTACGCGGTCACCAATGGCACCTCGGTCAAGATGAAGCGGCTTAAGGCGAACGATCGAATCCGGCTTGCCGCCTGTGACGCGCGCGGCAAGGTGCGCGGTGAATGGGCGGACGGACACGGGAGACGTATCGATGATGCCGCGCTCACCCGACGAGCGCAGCAGGCGCTGGAAAGCAAGTACGGCTGGCAGGTGGCGGTGTTGAAATTCTTCTCGACGCTGTTCGGGCGCGCGAAACATCGCGCCTTCATCGAAATGACCATCCCCTGAGTTCCCAGCACCCGGGTCAAAACACCCCGGGAGATCGAAACCACCGAAGAGCGACTTGCCCACCCCGCGTTCCTTGATGGCAAGACGCTCACCGTTACCTACCTCACGCGGCCCGAGCTAGTCCGTGCGGTTCTGCCTCCGCCCCTGTAGCCGGCAGACGAACACTGGTCGCGGTCGGCGTCGGCACGTTCGGAGGATCCAACTGCGTCTGCGCATTTGCCGGCGGGTGGGTTGACGTTCGCGCGCGCAACCAGGGCATCGAGGCCAACTATTGCCTCGCCATGCCGATGTCGACCGACCTCGCGATAATCTTCGGGCGCGAGTTGTTTGGTGAGCCGAAGAAGTGGGCGGAGTGCGGCTTGAAAGCGACGGCGACGTTACCCGCGGCGCGGTTTAACGCCTCGGAATTCCGTACCTCTCGGTCGAAGCGCGCCTCACTGAAAACCTGCCGATCGACGGACCCGCGACCAGCGATCGGTTGCATTTCAAATTCATGCATTCGGCCGGCGGCCGAGGCCTGGAGTTTGATCCGATCATCGTGCACGCGCACTTCGAGACCAAATTGCGCATCCTAAAGCGCGGACCTGGCAAAGCCACCTTCACGCCGTCGCATCACGATCCGCTGACCGACCTGGAGATCCTGGAATTTCGCGGCGCTGTGTATTCCGAGGGTGACGTGTTTGCGCAGGCCAGGCACATCGGCACCGTAGATGCGAAAAGCTTCCTGCCGTACGCCTTTCAGAATATCGACGACTACAGTGCAGAGATCTGACCGGTCCGCGCGCCCCTACTGGTATCGACCGCGCGCAGAATATCGGTCTTGGTCACTATCCCGGCGAGCTCGCCGTTGGTGGTCCTGACCAATAGCATCGGATCCGGCTTTTCCCGTGCCAGCAGCCGCAGTGCTTCCATCAGGTCGCTGTCTTCGTAGACGAAGGTTGGTGTAAAGTCCGCGATCGCTCGGAGGGTGATGGAATCCCATTGGTCAGGAGGGGTCGATCCCAAAACTGCGAGCGACACTAGCCCCACCACTCGCGAGCCATCCTCGACCGGAAATACCGTATGCTGGTGATGAACGGCGATGCTTTGCACGAACTCTCGCACCGTCGCACCGGCCTGCGCGCTTACCACCCGCTTCTGCATGACGTCCCGCACTTGCATGTTGCTGAGGCCCTCTATGCGCGCGAGTTCATGCAGATGCTGGCCGCCGGAGACCGAGGCTTCTCCCGAAACCGCATAGGCGATTGCCGCGCCGACCAGACTTGGAATGATGAACGAATGGCCGCCCGTGGTCTCGGCTACGAAGACTACCGCGGTGAGTGGAGTCTTGTAGCCGGCGGCGATGAACGCCGCCATCCCGACGGCGGCGTACAGGTCCAGCGTATCGGTGCGCACGACGGTTTGCGCAAACGCGCTCCCGATGCATCCCCCGGTCAGCAGCAGGGGCACGAAGATGGCGCTGACGCCGCCCGATCCGATGGAGCAGATCGACGCGGCCATTTTCAGGATCGCGAAATAGATCAGTACCTGAGACGGGTGTGATGAATTCAGCACGGCGCGTACCGCCTCATAGTTGGGACCGATCGGGATCAGACCGTTGTTGAACACGGACACGAATGCGAGACCGCACAACCCCGTTCCCAAGCCGCCTAGAAGCAGCTTCACCGTGTGCGGCATGCGGCTGGCGACAAAGAACTCGCGCACCCGGCGAAAGGTGATGTCGAAGACGAGCGCGACCAGGCCGATCCCAATGCCGAGGATAGCGGACCACAGCAGGTCGATCGCCTCGAAAGTGGTCGTGCCCGAGAAACCGAACAGCGGCTCGCTTTTCCCAACCAGAGTGACCAACGTTGAGTAGGAGACCACCGATGCGATCAACGAGGGCAGCAACGCCTCGTGGGCGAGGTCGTCCTTGTAGGGCATTTCCAGCGCAAAGACCAGGCCCGTGAGCGGGGCACGAAACACCGCGGCCATTCCCGCTCCGGCGCCGCTGATCAGCATGATCCTACGGTCACGCGATTCCAGTCCAAACCGCCTTAACTCAGTCCACAGCCAGGATCCGATCGCTCCTCCTCCGTAAATACTCGGACCCTCCATGGCGGCGCTTCCACCCGAGCTGACCGTCGTCACCGCGGCCAACAGTTTCCACCAGAAAGGGCGAACATCGATGTCGCCCTGGTGGTCATGGTACGAGCGGATGATCTCCTCGGTGGAATGTTCGTCCGGATCTGGGGTGCAAAACTGCATGATGAGGCCGGTCAGCAGAAACCCCACCAGCAGCCCGGGCACGATCATCCAGTGGTTTTGGAGATAGGCGGGCAACAGCCGCGCCCAGATCAGGTCCAGGATGAGCAGATTGATGACCGCTATGATCAGACCGGTCGCGACCCCGATGATGGGTGCCACCAGCAGCCACTTCTGGATATCGCGCGAGTAGGTAAGCGCCAGGTCCTCGCGGACCAGCCGGGTGTATTTCTGGAGCAGCGGATGGTTGAAAAGTTTCGAGCCGAAGATGCGTTCGAGCAATGCGATACTGGACCTTTCTCTCCGAACGCTGCCCTCGCAACACTGGCGGGCTGAGGCCGGAGGATTCTCTGTCTCCAGAGAGGGAGGTAACCATCGCGAATTCTAGTCATCCGGGCGACCGCGCGCGACCCATGCGGTGCGACGGGTTGGCGCTGCTGGATGGTTGCCCGCGGGTGGACAAAAGTGACTCCGGAAAAAGTTTTTTAGCCTTCCAGCTGTTAGACAAGAGCTAAATTTGCACAACTAAGCACCATTACCGCATACTAGTCGTGGGCCGATCATTAAAGTGGGCCGGCTCCGATCAAAATTCCTCTTTTCAAGTCCGGTGTTTTCAGGGAAAGTGGATTACTTCCATTGGGGCATTCTCACAAGCAAAGACTATGGACAACGACGGCAACGACCTAGAGGCTCCAGGTGTGCGGATTTTTCTGGTCGAGGACAATCCTGACCACGTGTTCATTGCGCTTACGGTTATGCGCCAGGTGCTGGGCGACGCGATCGAGATGCTCCACGCGCAGAGCGCGGAAGAAGCACTCGAGATGATCCCGCGCTTCACCGAGTCCGACCGTCCCGATCTATTTTTCGTCGATCTCAGGCTGCCCGACAATGGCGGCTTCTCCGTGCTCGCAGCCATCCGCGCAAGTGAAGTCTGCTCGAGCATCCCCCTGTTTGTGGTAACCAGTTCGATGTACGATCGCGATATCGCGCAGAGCTACGAACTGGGTGCATTGGCGGTTCTCTCCAAACCCCTCTCACGCGCTAAGCTGCGCGAAGAACTGACCCGCGTAGGCGCGATTCCGACGCTCGGCACCGTCACCCAGACCACTTACCGTCACTGATTCTGTACGCCTGGTCTTACTCCCCCCGAACCGGGCCTGTGCTTGCCTTGCGCATAGCGAGGTAGGACGCTCGGAACCATAATCGGCGCTGAAGCGCAGCGGAGGATTGCTTGGTGAAGACCTACACTTTCGACAAGAGCAACGCCCTCATGGAGCGGGCGCGCAAAGTGGTGCCCGGCGGAATCTACGGTCATCAGAATCCGATCATGCTGACCAGGGGGGCCTTCCCCTCATTCTTCGCGCGCGGCGAGGGATCTCACATCTGGGATGTCGATGGTAACGAGTACATCGACTACATGTGCTCGTACGGGCCGATCGTGCTCGGCCATCGCCATCCCAAGGTCGAGGAGGCGGCGCGCCGCCAGGCGGAGCTCGGCAATTGTTTCAACGCCCCGGGCTCCCTGTGGGTCGACTTCGCCGAATACCTTGTTTCGATCACTCGGTGCGCGGATTGGACGGTGTTTGCAAAGAACGGGTCGGACGTGTGCACCTGGGCGACCGAGGTCGCGCGTCATGCGACCGGACGAAAGAAGATTGCCATGTGCTCGGGCGCCTATCACGGGACCCATGCATGGTGCACACCGGCGCCGGGTGGAGTGACGTCGGAAGACCGGGCGAACATCGTGTACTTTCATTTCAACCAGCTCGAGAGCCTTCGCCAGATGGTGGCCGAAAACCAGGGCGAAATCGCGGGAGTCATCCTGTCGCCGTTCCGGCACGATGCCGGTCACGACAGCGAGCTTCCGGTCGAAGGATTTCTTGCCGGCGTGCGGGAGCTCTGCGATCGGAACGGAATCGTTTTGATCCTGGATGATGTCCGCGCCGGGTTTCGACTGCATCTCGGAGGGTCGGGCGAATTCTTCGGCATCCGTCCGGACCTGACGACCTATTGCAAGGCCATTGCCAACGGCTATCCGCTCTCCGCTTGCCTCGGCCGCGAGAGCCTCAGGCAGGCCGCCCAAGAGGTATTTTTCACCGGCTCCTATTTCACCAGCGCGGTGCCGATGGCTGCGGCCCTGGCTTGCCTTACGGAGCTTAAAGCGGCCAACGGGATCGAGCGGATGCGGATGCTCGGTGAAAAGCTGCGCGACGGCATGCTAGCACAAGCGCGCAGCACCGGTTTCGAAGTGACCTACTCCGGACCGCCGGCGATTCCATACATGACCTTCAAAGACGACGGCGGCCGTCACGACCGCATGAAAGTGTTTGCCGGCGAGTGTTCACTTAACGGCGTTTATCTGGCGCCGCGCCACAACTGGTTCATTTCTGCAGCGCACACGGAGGAGGACATCAAGCAAACCCTCGAGGTCACCGAGCGGGCGTTCGCGGCGGTGCGCAGGCAATTTGCGTAGTCAAAACCCGCTGCGCTGATTCATCGTTTGCCGACGGCGGATTCAGCGTCCTAGATTTCAGGCCATTTGTCCTGCCAGGGACGCGCCTGCTCGTAGGCGAAAGAGGCCTGCAGCACCAGGTCCTCGCGATGGCGCTCCGCAACGATTTGCAGGCCGGCGGGCAGGCCGCCGTCGGTCAGTCCTGCCCGCACCGACGAGGCGGGATGCCCGCTCATGTTGAACGGGAACGTGAACGCCACCACCGCCATGACATCGCGGACGGGCTTCCCGTCGATTTCGCTCGGGGGTGGACCCTTGGCGGCAAACGCCTCGGTGGGCAGGGTAGGGGTCATCAGCAGATCGAAACGCGAAAAGATGCGCCTGCACCATTCGTTCAGCTCATAGCGATGGCGATACGCCGCGCCGTAGTGGCGCCAGCTGATGTGGTTGGCGGCTTCCAGTCCCGACAGGTAGGCCCGGCCGAAATCACTACGATGTTCCTCGATCATATCGTGCAGCATCGCGTAGCCTTGAGTTGCACCGACACGTTGCCAGTCGCGGCCGACGTCGGGAATGCGATCGTCGATGACCGAGACTTCGTGACCGAGTGACTTGAACACATCGACCGCCCTGGCAACTTCGCGCGCGACGTCGCGCTGCACGAGTTCGCCAAAGTCAGGGTGAAACGCGATCCGCAGCTTGCGCGGGAGCCGATCGAGCATCGCGGCGTAAGAAACTCCCGGATGCGGCAAGGAGTCCGGATCGGCCGGATGGTACCCGACCGTCGCATCCAGGTATAGCGCGGCATCACGGACCGTTCGCGTCAGTGGTCCGAGGACCGCGGTGTCGTTCCACGGGATCATCTTGAGCGTCGGGTCGCTGGGGATTCGCCCGTTGCAACACTTGATCCCGAAGCATCCGGTGTAACAGGCGGGAATCCGCACCGAGCCTCCGCCATCGGACCCGGTGGCCAGCGGAACGATACCCCCGGCAATCGCGGCAGAACTGCCACCCGAGGAGCCACCCGGGGTGCGCTCGAGATTCCACGGATTTCGCGTCACACCGAACAGCAGGTTCTTGGTGAAGCCGGTGTAGCCAAACTCGGGAGCGTTGGTCTTGCCCAGCACGATCGCGCCGGCAGCCTTGAGCCGCGCGACCTGAACCGAATCGGCCGCCGGGCGGTTGTTCCTAAACGGCTTGGAGCCGAAGGTGGTCGGCAGTCCGGCCGCATCCTCGAGGTCTTTCACGCCCAGCGGCAATCCGGCCAGGGGACCCACCTCTTCGCGGCGCGCGATTTTCTCGTCCAGCGCGCGCGCTTCATCCATCGCCTGCTCGGCGCGCAGCGCCACGAAGGCGTTGAGCTTGGGATTGACTTCTTCCAGCCGCGCGATGGTCGCGGCCATCAGTTCCGCCGCCTTGAGCTCGCGGCGGCGAATCATGGCGGCCAGCTCGTGGGCCGGCTTCCAATGCAGATTGGGCATCGCAACACCCTCCGGATGATGTTTCGCACAACTTCTACTACGGTTGAAAGTGAAAGAGGAGAATGCGCAGCGTCGGCGCCTAGGTTTGACTACCTAACGAGCGTTAGATAAGATTAAGACCCGCCAGGACCCCTATGAAGAGTTCCAGGAGCCACCGTCTCCCCACCCGGGTTGTTCCGCTCAGCCGCGGTCTGGACACCCGCGATCGGGTGTTGCAGGTCGCCCTCTCCTTGTTCGCGGATCGCGGCTATCGGGGCACCAGTCTCCGCGATATCGCGAAGCGCATCGGCATCAAGGCGCCCTCCCTGCTGCATCATTTTCCCTCCAAGCAGCAGCTTTATCTGGCGGTGCTCGACCAGATTTTCAACGCGATGGAGGATTCGGCGCGCCTGATCATGGCAAGCCCGGGAGGGCCCCAGGAGCAGATGTGCAAGGCGATCGCCGATTCAATTGACTTCATTGCGCGCAAGCCCGATGCGATGAAACTGCTGTGGAAGGAGTTCGCCGACGAAAGCGGCGTGGGGCGGAGCGTGATGAAGCGCCGCTTGCCGCCGCTCAACGCGATTGGGGTGAACTTCATTTTTCGCGGGCAGCGCGAAGGTGCGTTCCGGTCGGAGCTGGATTCGTTCAATTTTCTGCAGACTCTGAACTCTATCATCACCGGCTACTTCACGACCGCGGCGGTGGTGAAGCGGTTGTGGAACGTCAACCTGTTCGATCCGAAATCCATTGAACATCGTAAGCGTGAAGTCATCGATATGGTCGAGCGGACACTGTTCGTGGACGGGTTGAAAGCTCGGCCTTAGGTCAGCAAATCCCAAGGAGTACCATCCCCGCATCATGAAATTCGGCACCTTCTATGAGCATCAACTGCCGCGTCCCTGGACACCGGGCCGGGAACTGAAACTGTTTCACGACGCGCTCGAGCAGGTCGAGCTCGCCGACCGACTCGACATCGATCACATGTGGGAAGTCGAGCATCACTTTCTCGAGGAATATGCACATTCATCCGCCCCGGAAATCTTTCTCGCCGCGTGCAGTCAGCGCACCAAGCGCATCCGGCTCGGGCACGGAATCGTACTGCTGCCGCCCAGCTACAATCATCCCGCGCGGGTGGCGGAGCGCATCGCCACGCTGGACCTGGTCAGCAACGGCCGCGTCGAGTTCGGGACCGGCGAGTCTTCGGCTGAAGCGGAACTGGGCGGTTTCCTGATTCCGCGCGCGGACAAGCGCGACATGTGGCAGGAGTCGCTCGGCGCGATTGCACGGATGTTCGTCGAAGATCCGTTCCTCGGACACGAGGGCAAGTACTTCAGGATGCCGGTGCGTAACGTGGTGCCCAAGCCGGTGCAGAAGCCGCATCCTCCGCTGTGGGTCGCATGTTCACGCCGCGAAACCATCCACCTTGCCGCCAAGCTCGGAATCGGCGCGCTGACCTTCGCATTCGTGACTCCGGACGAGGCGCGCCAGTGGGTCAACGACTACTACACCACGCTAGAAAATGAATGCGAGCCGATCGGCTACGCGATCAACGCAAACATCGCCATCGTGACCGGGTTCATGTGTGATCCTGACCAGGAGCGGGCGCGAGCGATGGGTGAGGACGGGCTCAAGTTTTTCTCCTACGCGCTCGGCCATCACTACGTGTTCGGCCGGCACCAGCCCGGCAAGACCAACATCTGGCAGAACTACCGACGCCACCCGATCAATATCCCGGGAGCGGGCGGCGACAACGCGTGCGTCGGTACGCCGGATTTCATCCGCAAACGCCTGCGCGAATATGAGGAAGTTGGCGTCGACCAGGTGGTGTTTATTTCCCAGGCCGGCAACAATAAACACGAAGACATCTGCTCGTCGCTCAACCTGTTTGCGGAAAAGGTCCTGCCCGACTTCAAGAGTCGCGAGGAAAAGCTCGCCAGGGAGAAGGCCGAGCGGATTGCCCCGCTGCTGGACAAGGCGATGAAGCGCAAGCAACCGCCGCGCCTTCCGCAGCAGCCCGAGCCGACGGTCATCCAGGCCGGCATGCTGCCGTAAATTGCGCCAGGTTCCAGGGCCGCCGCTCAGGCGCGGGTAGACTTTTCTATTTTCCGAGCGGCGCCGCAGTTGAGATCCGGATTGGCGCCATAGGGTTTGGCTGAACGATGCTTCGATCTTTCTGGTGTGCAAAGATACTCTTCGTGACCGTGGTTGGACTGTCATTGCTGATTCCCGGTGGGGCCGCGCGTGGATCGGCCGCTCAAGAGGACACACCTATGGACAGCACAGAATTGATCAATGGCATTCTCAAAAAGATGGGATCGGGAGAAAAGATCGATCCTGCCGAATTCAAAAAGTTCGTCGATTTGCAGAACGCCGATCTCAAGACTGGCCCTGCCGTCGGCAGCAAGGTCCCGGACTTCACGCTTGAGGATCAAAATGGCCGGCGGCTTACGCTGCACGACCTGATGGGACCCAAAGGAATGGTGCTGGTCTTCACCCGCAGCGCCGATTGGTGACCGTTCTGCCGCACCCAGCTCGTCGAGCTGCAACAATCACTCCCTGCCCTGCAGAAGGCGGGCCTGGGGGTAGCCGCCGTCAGTTACGATCCAAAGGCCACCTTCAAGCGGTTTGCCGATGCGCATCAGATAACTTATCCGCTGCTCTCCGATCAGGGCAGCGCGGTGATCCGCAAGTTCGGCATTCTCAATACCAACATTCCCGAGGGCAACATGTTCCATGGCATCCCGTTCCCGGGTGACTATGTGCTCGCCGCGGACGGAACGGTGAAGGACAAGCACTTCCTGCCCAACTATCAGACACGTCCCACCGCATCGGGAATTCTGCTCGCCGACTTCAACGTGGTTGGAGACCGGGCGTCGGTGAAGATCGGCGCTGAAGACGTCCAGGCGAAAATCTCGCTTTCGAGTGATCAGGCCGCACCGGGCCAGGAACTGGGGGTTGCGGTGGATATCGCGATCGCACCCGGATGGCACATCTATGGCCAACCGTTACCGGAAAACTATGTGGCGACGAGTTTGAGCTTCACCGGTGATGCGGTTGCCCAGCAGTCCATCGCTTTACCACCTGCAGTTCCGCTGGAATTCAAGGCGCTGGGCGAAACTCTGCCCGTTTATGAAGGGTCGTTTCAGGGCCGGGGCAGCATTGTAATCAATGGAAGAGTGAAACCCGGCACGAGCAAGATCGCCGGCACTTTCAGGTTTCAGGAGTGCAACGACAGCATCTGCAAGCTGCCGCAGGAAGTCCCATTTGAGATTCCCATCAAGATTGAAGCGATGGTGCCGGGGCTCAAGAACTAGCGCGCAATTGCCGTAAGTCGTGCACCCGCCGCCGAGCGAGGACGGTCCGGTTTGTAAATCCTCTTCGCCCGGAAGCGGGCGTCCCTGGCGACGTGAGAAAGCCGGGTTCGGTGAATTTCCGGAACCGCAGGATTTTGGGCGATCCCCCGGTGGGCAGCTAACCTCGAAACCAACGAGAGCAAGACGCCCTGGCTCTGAAGGGAGGAATCGACGTCTGCGGCTTAGACGCGGTAGACCTTGGCCACGTTTTCGCCGAGGACCGCACGTTTGCCCGAGTCCGTCATCGGAGCGATCATTCCCTGCAGTTCTTCGAGGTAGTTCCCGGGATGATCGGGATGCGGGTAGTCGCTGGCCCAGAAGAATTTGTCCTCACCGACCAGTGGCATCAGCGACGCGATGGTTCGTTCGTCCGGGTCGGCTGAGATCCAGCACTGCCGCCTGAAGTAGTACGACGGCTTTTCCTTGAGACGCACCGTCGCCCCTAAGGTCGTCCCGTTGAAGATCGCGTCGCCGCGATCGAGAAAATATCCAATCCATCCTGCCTGCGATTCGAGCACTATGACGCGCAGCTTTGGAAAGCGGTCGAACACGCCGAACTGAAAGAAGGTCCCGAACGCATGCTGGACACCCTGCCCGGCGAACAGATCGAAATACCAGGCGGCCCATTGGAAATTGTCGTAGCGATGATGAATTCCGAACGCTACCGGTTCGAAGGTCGGATGAATCGCCAGCGGCACGTCGAGATCTTGCGCCGCCGCGAACACTGCATCGTGAGCCGGGTCGCCGTGCGGTATCCGGGTGATGGTGAACGGACTTAGGAAAGCACCTTTGCATCCGTCCTCAACCGCTCGCCTGAGTTCCCGGGCTGCTTCGGCGGGATCGCCGAGCGAAAGATGGGCGATCGCAACGAGCCGTCCGCCGGAGTTGCGGCAGAAATCCGCGATCCATCGATTGTATGCGCGGCAATAGGCGCTTGAGAGTTCGGCATCGAACAATTCTGCTTCCCAGAGAAGTCCGATAGTAGGGTATAGGAGCGCTTTCTGCATGCCTTCCTGGTCGAGGAGCTGGAGGCGTTCCTTCATCACCATCGTGCCGAAGGCCGCACCTTTCAGATACGTGTCTTCGGGCTTGGGTTGTACCGCGCGCACGTCCTCGGGCCGGGTGGTGCCGCCCCGCATCGCCGTTTCGCGCAAACGCTTGGCTTCCTCGACTCGCTTGCCCATCCCGCCCAACGAGCCCAGCAGGCCGGGCGCGGTCATTTTGGCGCGCTTCCCATCTATTTCGAGATACTCGAAGCGGTCGTCACCGACCCGGATGCGCATCGCGCGGTCGCGATACTTGGGGTCGATGTATTTCTCCCACAGATCCGGCGGCTCCAGGATGTGACCATCGCAGTCGATAACCAGGGAGTCAGTTTTCATCTGAATTCTCCATGTCGAAGTGCGCGTTCTCCCACGGCGCGGTCGACCACGGCCTACAAGATAGCGATCGGATTCACCGGCGAGGCGGTGCCCCGCTCGAGAATGAGCGGGCACAGCGAGAACATGAACTCGTAACGGCCCGCCTTGGCGCACGCGGCCGCGAGCGCATCGAAGTCGGCATTGTCAATCAGATGAATTCCCATGATGACCAACGTGCCCACGTGAATCGGCAGCGGATGCTCTTGGTCGCCGCTCGGGGTCACGTCGCTGACACTGTCGGAGCCCAGCACCGCAATCTTGCGCTCGTGGATCCACGGCAGGCAGGTCGCGTCGAGCCCGGGCAGTCCGACTCGCATCGGATCCCATCCGCCCTTGGCCTTGCGCCGCGCGGAACGGCCCGTACGGATGAGAAGCACGTCGCCTTCCTCGACGCGTACGCCGTGGGCATGCTCTGCCGCGTCGAGTTCTTCGGGGAAAATCCTGTCGCCCGGCTCAATCCAATCGACTTTGCGCACCTTCGGAATGTCCAGCAGCACGCCGCGGCCGATAATGCCCGCGCGCGCCACGTCGATGGCGCATCGATTTGCGCCATGCGAGCCGACTTCCGCAGCGTCGAAACCGTTGTACATCTTGCCTTTGTAAAACACGTGGCACAGTGCGTCGAGGTGCGTGTTGGCCATCCCATGCGGCGCGATCGCGAAATAGTCACCAGCATAGGGCAGCGGCATCTCGTGCGAATCAAAACCCGCCTGCACCATCAGGTGCGTCACTGGGGTGGGGTTGTCGGCCGCCGCGATGGTTGCAAGCGGCAAGGCCAGGGACACCGCCTCGCCACTCTTGACCAGTTTCGCCGCTGCGGCGCGCTTGGTGTCGGTGATAAAGTTGAGCGCGCCCCGCTGATCGTCCTTGCCCCATCTGCCCCAATTGCTGAGCTTCTCGTACAGAGCTGTAACTTGCGCCGACGACAGACGATTAGCCATATCCAGTTATCTCCTCAGGATGATCGACCGGTGTATAGCACAGGTGCGTTGCAGCCGAGTAGCTGAACGACCGCTATGGTCGGGAGGAGCCGCGCAAAGAATTGGTCTCGCACCGACTGACTCGGGGTCGCGGCCGGTCGGGCTAAGTTCCAGAGACGGGGAAGGGCCGAGGCAAAAGACTGCTCGCGGATAGTTCTATGGACCGCGCAGCACGGCCCCGATGCTTTTCCTTCGCTCTCCTTGTCGAGCTGTTGACAGACTGTGGAGCGCGTTCGATTGGCCCACGGGCTTGCTGCAATGCTGGTCGGCGGCCCAGCCGCCCGGGGACCGCGATTGGTCGCTGCCCGTCTTAAAGACCTCAGGGCATCGATGGCGCAACCCACGCCCGCAACGCCACCCCTGGCTCACATCGCGTACCCGAGACCCACCGGGTAGGACGACGAATTGATGACTATCATATGGGCCGATGCCCAGTGCGCGTGCATGCGGTGAGTGATAGGTACGCGCCTTGCTGGCCTAACGCGCGGCACCCATTTTGCGAACTCGAGCGAGGCCCGCATGAAAAAGGTCGAAGCGATCATCAAGCCGTTCACCTTGGACGCGGTCCGCGCCGAGCTCGAGCGGGTCGGTATCAGCGGTCTGACCACCTACGAAGTTAAGGGATTCGGTCGACAAAAGGGTCGCACCGAGTTGTATCGCGGCTCCGAGTACATCATAGACTTCAAACCCAAGGTCAAACTGGAAGTGATCGTCCGTGATGAGCAGGCCGATGCGGTGATTGAGGCTATCTTGCGACGTGCCCGAACCGGCAGAATCGGCGATGGCAAGATCTACGTTTCCGACATCCTCGATGTAATTCGCATCCGCACAGACGAGCACGGTGAGGCCGCAGTCTGAGCGCACGGGCCCTGCGGAATAGCGCTCACCAGACACGCATCTCACGCGATGTCTTGTCTTTCTCCACGGCTCTGAACAACGCCTATCGTTCAAAACGATGACCATCCGGCAGGCTTTTGCCTGATGCATAGGCAACCGGCGGGTGCGGCTCTACTTCAGCATTAATATTTCATTTTGCATTTTTCAGAAATCGCAATGGCATCCTTCTTGCGGATGAGGCCCGAACGACCACGAGGATGGTCATGGCTAGAGCTTGCGATGGATAAAGCAGGACCCTAGCCGGAGCAAGGAGAAAAGATGGCAGAGAAATCCGAAGTGAAAATGGTACGGACGCTGGGACTTACCGGCGTTACCGTCAATGCTATGGCGCTGATAGCGCCGGGGGCATTTTTGTGGATCACATTTGTCATCCAGGCGGGGTATGCATTCCCGTCCGGTTTTTCGATGTGGTTCGGTATCTTTGCGGCAATTCTGCTCGCGTACGCGACCGCGCTTTCATACTCAGAACTGTCGAAGCTTTATCCGGGGGCCGGCAGTTCGTACCTCTTCGCCGAGCAAGCGTTTTTGGGCAAAACGCACGCCTACCGATTCGCGAGAATTGCCAAGTTCGTGACGGGATGGGCTTCTCACTTGTACTACTGGGTTTATCCCGGGGTGATGATGGCGACGATCGGCGTCATGATAGGGTACATCGTGGGCACGCTGTTTCCCGGTACGATGAACTCCTCGATCCCCGGTCCCGTCTTTATGGCGCTGATCGCAATCATTGCCGCCTACGGAATTTCCTATATCGCGTTCAGAGGTGTGAACGGTTCGACGATGGTCAACTTGGTGATCAACGCAATTCAGATCATCGCGCTGCTTTTCTTCTCTGCTCTCGCTATTTCATATCGGTTTGGACACCCAGCAGGTGCCACCGGCTTGCTCCTCGACGGTACCACCAAGGTGCTGCACTACGGCTTCAGCGCCGACGCACCGTCGCATCCATCCGCGCTGTCGGTCATCGCGCCACACAATTTCAGCTGGGTAATGTTGCAAGCGACAATCGCAATTTTGCTGCTGGTTGGATTCGAGTCGGTTACAGCGCTCGGCGAAGAAGCGAAGAATCCGACGAAAGATATACCGCGCGGTGTGCTGCTTTCCATCACGATCCAGTGCCTATTCATGTACCTGATAGAGTACTTCGCAGCGAACTATTTCATGAGCAGCGCCTACAGCATGGCGGACGCCAAAGGGTCAGCCGCGCCGATTGGCAACATGATGACAATAATCGGGAACGTGATGCTGGGTGGTCACGGCATGGCCTTCATGTTGGTCGAGGCCGCCACCGTCTTCCTAGCGCTCATTGGTACTAGCCTGAGTTGCATTAACACTGGGGCGCGCGTGACCTATGCGATGGGCCGCGACGAGGAAGTGCCTGAACACTTCGGCTTCCTCCACGGCGAGAACTTGACACCTCATCGGGCGATCTGGACACTGGCGACCATCTCGGCGGTAATTGGCGCCTATGCCGCAATTTACTTCTTCGCCGGTTCCGCAGCTCCGGACGACAAAACGATCGCCTCGCTACCCCACAGCATCTGGTATGCGGTTGGCATGAGTTCAAACGCGTCACTCGCCGCTCTTCCAAACGGACTATCGCTTGTAACATTGGTTTCCAACTTTGGAACCTTCGCGGTCTATGGGCTTACCAACATCATATGCATTATAGCTTTCCGCGAACATCACATGTTCCACGGAGTCAAGCATGTAGTTGTTCCGGTGTTCGGTGCTGTCGCAAATTTCGCTTGTATGGCCTTCTATGTTATCGGCCCAATCGAAGGCCTGGGAAGCGTTAAGGAGCCCCTGATCGCGGTCGGAATCTCGATCGTGTGGGGCATCTACGGAGCTATCTACTTCACGCGCAATTCCCGCAAACGTGGGAAGGAGACGATACTGGCGGCCAAACCCGCCTGAGCTGAGTCGATCGTTTAACCGAAGGGGCGAGCGGCGCGGAGAGGCGTCGTTCGCCCCTGCTTTTTTCTGGTATGTTGCAGCCGCAACCGCCGTGAGTGCAAACGAACCACACCCGTGCCCGTCCAGTTCCGTTCCCGAGGAGGCGCTGGCCTTCGATTTGGCCGCGCTCTCGGATGTCGGCACCAAGCGGTCGCACAACGAGGATTCCTGCGGTCATCTAATCGAAAGCGCCCACACTGCAGTGTTCGCGGTTGCCGATGGCGTAGGTGGCTACGAAGGCGGAGAGGTCGCCAGCTCGATGGCGGTGGAGATAACGCTCCAGGCCTGGCGCGATAGTCCTTCTGCGTGGGGGGCGGGCAAGCGTCTGTTTCGCGCGGTCCAACGGGCGAACATAGAAATCTACAACCGCGCGCTCGCCGTACCCGAACTCCGTGGAATGTGTACTACGTTGACGGCAGTCGCGGTCGAGTGTGGAGTGGTGTCTGCCGCCCATGTTGGCGATTGCCGCCTATATCTCCTGCGCGCCGGGAAGATGGTCCAACTCACCAAAGACCATACCGTCGTGGGGGAGCGAGTGAGGATGGGTTTGCTCAGCGAGGAGGAGGCGCGAAACCATCCGCAGCGTTCTGCTCTGCAACGCTCGCTCGGCCGGGAGCTCATTGCCTCTCTCGATCGCATCACCATACCCTTGATACGCGACGATCGGCTACTGCTCTGCAGCGACGGATTGCACGGTGTACTGCGGGACCACGAAATCTCGAACATCGTCAGCCAGGGGGATGCGGCGGCCGGCTGCCGTCAGCTTATCGAGGTCGCCAACCAGCGCGACACCCATGACAACCTGACGGCCGCGGTCCTCAGGATGATCGCCGAGACCGGCCAGACACCGACCACCAACGGTTGGCGAAATCGCATCGCGCGCCTGTTCGGGCGCAGCGCTTAGCCGGCAATTTCATCCAACTTTAGTTGGGCCCTCGATGCTCTTTTCGAACCAGGTGGAGGCACGCCGTGTTGCCCTGTGCCACGGCAGATGCTTCTCGCCTAGGCACCTTTCGCGCCTCGGAATCAGACCCGGATGGTATTTTTCGGCGGCATCTTTCTTGCGGCTAGAACCGGGAAAAGGCCGCACCGTGAATCGCGCGGCGATGCCGCGGCTCCGGGAAGTGCAGAAAGGAGACGTTTTGGTCGCCGCACCGGCGTAGCGAGACTTGCCGGTGAAAAAACCCCCGGGGGGGTGAGCGGTTTCGACGCACCGCTCGCCTCCTGCCCGTTTTTTGCTAGGCCGTATGGTCTCGTGCTGACCGTGGAAGAGCCTGAGATCGGTTTGCCCGAGCAGACCTCTGCTGCCTTCGACATTTTCGCTTTGTCCGACGTGGGCACCAACCGCCCTGACAACGAGGACTCGTGCGGGGTTTTTCTGGAAAGCCCCGACCAGGTGATTTTCGCGATCGCTGACGGAATGGGGGGCTACGAGGGCGGGGAAGTCGCCAGCTCGATGGCAGTCGAGATTACCTTGCGGGCCTGGCAGGAAAGCCCGCGCGAATGGGGGGCGGCGAAGCGACTCTCCCGCGCCGTGCAGCAGGCAAATATCGAGATTCACAATCGCGCGCTCGCCGTCCCGGAATTGCGCATGATGGGCACCACCCTGACCGCGGTGGTGGTCGATCATGGGTCACTGGCGGCCGCGCACGTCGGCGACTGCCGGCTATACCTAATTCGGCGCCACCGGATTCTGCAGTTGACCAAAGATCACACGGTCACCGGCGAACGGGTGCGGATGGGCTTGCTCAGCGATGACGCGGCGCGCTTTCATCCGGAGCGCTCGATGCTCACGCGTAACGTGGGACACGAGTTGATCGTCTCGGTCGACAGGATCTCGATGCCCTTGATTCGCGGCGACCGGTTGGTGCTGTGCAGCGACGGGCTTTACAACGTGCTCCGTGACCCGGAAATCGAACTCCTTTCTCGCGACCAGTGCTGCAGTGATGCCGCGAGGCTCCTTATCGACTCGGCCAATGTACGGGGAACCGCCGATAACCTCACCGTTGCGGTCTTCACCATGATGGCGGAAACCGGGCTGACACCTGCGCCGACTGGATGGCGGGAAAGGCTTCGCCGCTTCCTTGGACGCTGAATGGTCGGAGTCGGGCTGTGAGAGCGCCGGTTTCCCGATCGCCGATTGCCTCGCATCAGGGGCGGATGTTAACGTCCGCGGCCAGGCTGTAGCTCCCCGAGCGCGGCCCTCTCCAACCATGCGCGAGGTCAGCGTCGGCGAAACCCTCGATCAGTTCAAGCTAACCGAGGTGATCGCGCGCAGCGGCATGGCCTCGATCTTCAAAGCGACGGATCTGATCTGCGGACAAACGGTCGCGATCAAAATTCCCTATATGCAGTTCGAAAGCGACGTGATCTTCTATAGCCGCTTTCAGCGCGAGGAAGAGGTGCTGCGCCGGCTCGACCATCCCAACGTCATCAAGGTCGTCACGCCGCGCAAGAAGAGCCGGATGTACATCGCGATGGAATTCATCGCCGGCGTTTCGCTGCGTGAGATTATTCGCACCGAGCAGCCGATGAAGCCCGAGCGGGCCCTCGAACTGTCGCGCCAGATCTGCGAAGCCCTGGTCTACATGCACGGCCAGGGTGTCGTGCATCGAGATCTCAAGCCGGAAAATATTCTGGTCACCGCGGCCGGCGTGGTGAAGATCATGGATTTCGGAATCGCTTTGGACGAGGAGGCTCGCCGCCTGACCTGGTCGGGGCTGTCCTCGACCATCGGAACCCCGGACTACATGGCACCCGAGCAGGTCAGCGGTCGACGCGGCGACGCGCGCACCGATATCTATTCGCTGGGCGTGATTCTGTACGAGATGCTTACCGCCAGCCTCCCCTATGCGGCGAGCAACGTTTACAACATGATGCGCGCGAAGACCAACGAAGATCCGCAGCCGCTCGCCAGGCACCGGACCGATCTCGATTCCAGACTCGAGGAGATCGTCCTGCACGCCATCGAGCGGCAGCCGAAAAATCGTTACGCGAGCGCGGCGCAAATGCTCGAGGACCTGCGCGATCCCTCCCGCGTGACGGTGACCGGGCGTGCGCGCCGGCTTCATCCGCGCAGCCTCCGCGCACAGAAAATCCGGCATGCCGCAGCGATCGCGGCGTTCTTCGTGTCGCTGATCGGGTTTTTCGTTTTTCTCATCTGGCTGGCGAACCGCTACCCGGCGTCGCCCGGTCAGCCGCGTCGGTCGTATCGAGGGGAGGTGAGATGATGCCAGCCAGTGCGGTTCCCCTGGACCAGTCGCTCAATCTCGCGTGGGTGTTGATCGCGGGCTTCCTGGTGATGTTCATGCAGGCCGGATTCGCGATGCTGGAAACCGGATTCACCCGCGCCAAAAATGCGACCAATACGATGGCCATGAACCTGCTCATCTACCCCATCGGTGTCATCGGGTTCTGGTTGACCGGATATGCGTTCATGATGGGCGGCGTACGGAAGTGGCCATCGCTTGGCGCCGCCGAGATCGGTCATCACGAATTGACCTTGATGGTGGGAGGGCATTCCTTCGGCATCATCGGGCTGAGCAAGTTTGCGCTGGCAAATATCAGTCACGATCCGGCGAGCCTTGCGATGTTCCTGTTCGCCCTGGTGTTTATGGACACTGCGGCCACCGTCCCGACCGGAGCGATGGCCGAGCGCTGGAAGTTCATGGCGTTCTTTGTCTACGGATTTTTCATGTCGATGTTCCTCTACCCGCTGTACGGCAACTGGGTGTGGGGCGGTGGCTGGCTTTCCCAGCTCGGCGTGAATCTGGGCGTCGGACACGGCCATGTCGACTTTGCCGGATCGTCGGTGGTGCACATGACCGGCGGAGTGACCGCGTTGGCGGGCGCGATCGTGCTGGGTCCGCGGATCGGCAAGTTCCGCCGTGACGGCGCGATCGGTGCACTGCCCGGACATAACCTGCCCATGGCGGTGGTGGGAACCTTGATCCTCGCGTTCGGATGGTTCGGGTTCAACGCCGGCTCGTCGCTGGCGGCATCCGATTCGCGCATCGGGGTGATCGCGGCCAACACGATACTCGCCTCATCGGCCGGGGCGCTCAGCTCGCTTCTGTACCTTTGGCATCGCTTCAAGAAGCCCGATATTGCGATGGCCTGCAACGGCCTGCTCGGTGGCCTGGTTGCGATTACCGCGCCCTGTGCCTTCGTCGGACCGCAGGCCGCGATCCTGATCGGGACGATCGCGGGATTGATAGTGGTGTGGACGGTCCTGATGCTCGAGCGGCGCTTTCGAATCGACGATCCGGTGGGTGCCATTCCCGTCCACGGCGCCTGCGGCTTGTGGGGTGCGCTGGCGGTGGGGATCTTCGCCGACGGCAGCTACGGCGAGGGATGGAACGGGGTGGCGGGCCCGGTGCGCGGAATTCTCTATGGCGACGGCGGGCAATTGCTCGCGCAGCTGGTCGGGGTCATTACCAACCTGCTCGTGGTGTTCGGGCTCGGCTTCCTTTTCTTCCTCCTCATCGAACGCCTCATTGGTAATCGCGTGCTCGCGGAAGTCGAGTGGTCCGGTCTCGATGCGCTCGAGATGGGCAGCGATGCCTATCCTAACGTGTGATTGTATCAGCGGCGGCGATTGATGGTCGGACGCCGTCGCGGACGCTGACCATGATGATGCGTGCTCGCCCACGCGACCTGGTCCGCCTTCACTTCGCTATGAGCCTGGCGTTGGCGATGTTTCCCGCGATCGCGTGCGCGCAGGTCGGTCAGCGCAATTTCTATTCGGCCCTGATCACGGAGGGCACCGATCCCAGCAACGACCTGACCTTGTCACCGGGATGGGTGACGGTCGCGGGTCAGACGCAAGCCGCGTACAGCTTTACCCTCGAGAAACAAATCACCGACAACAGCAGTATCCTGCTGGGAAACGCACTCGGCGACGCGGCGCGCCGCCGCCTGCAGGTGAGTTCTGGCGCCGACGATATGGAAATCCTGGGCAAATGGGCATTCTACATGAACGCCAAACACGAGTTCCGAACCGGGATCGCGCTCGATGTTAGGGCACCGACCGGAGATATAGAGGCGGGCGCCGGTGGCCATTGGCGAGGTGGACCCATGATTCTCGCAGAGAAGGGCGCCGGGGATCTTCCCGACCGCGGGGTCTTCCACTATCTGCGCCCGTTCGCGGTGCAGATGGACGCAGAATACCTGCCGCGCTGGACCGGTTCGCAACTCGACCTCGTCGCATTTGACGCCGCGCTCAGTTATCAGCTCGACTACCTGTCCGGACCTGGTTCGGATTTCAGGGCCGATTCGCCGTTTAGGCCGCTGGTCTTCTTCAATGAGTTCAACTACCAGCAGATGGCGTGGGGATTCCAAGCCACCGGCACCACCCCGCCCGATTGGCGCGTAACCCCGGGTATCGCCTACGCGACCACGGACTATCAGCTCGCGGCGGGCACGCAACTGGGTCTGAGCAAACTCGGCAGCAGGGCGTGTCATTCGAGCGGGCTTTTCCAGATCGACATTTACTTCGATCAGATCTTTCCTCAACTCGGTGCAAGGTTTTGATGGTCACAACCTTTTCAAACTCACCGGAACGCTTCGGGGGAGCCTGCTGACGGTCCACCCACCAGCCTTGGGAATCGACGGTATTAGCTCAATTAATCGCAGCTTAAATAACATCAGCGCCGCAGACCGATTACGGGTAAATCAGGTCTCCATGGCGAGACCGCCCCCAGAAAAGACGGTGTGGGCTGCTCATCAGCTATGAATTCGAGATTCGAGGTACCCGAACTGTATAAAATCTTGTTATGAGGCGTTGGGGCCTCAATTATCCTTGACAGAAGTGGGCTTTCTCATTATCTTCGCTCTCCGAAGCGAGGACTAACCTTATGAAATTAGGCGGCGATTCCGCGGAACTCGACGCGATCGACCTGCAGATTTTGAGCATCCTGCAGGCTAACGGGCGAATTCCGCACACCAAGCTCGCCGACCAGGTCGGCTTGTCCGCACCATCGGTGATCGATCGGGTCAAGAAGCTCGAGGACGGTGGTCTGATCGCCGGCTACTACGCCGCGCTCGATGCCCGCCGTCTCGGCAAGGATGTCACCGCGTTCATCGGGGTTTCGATCAGCCATCCCAAGACCATCGGCCTGTTCGAACAAACCGTAGATCTGCTCGAGGACGTTCTCGAATGTCACCACGTCACCGGGCAGCACACGATTCTGCTGAAGGTGAAAACCGAAAACACCGCTTCGCTCGAACGGCTCATCAGCACGGTCCGCTCGATCGAGGGGGTGTCGCGGACCGAGACGATGGTGGTGCTGTCAACCCATACCGAGCGCAACACGATTGCGGTGCACGCCAACGGCGAAGCGGCGGTGGAACTTCCCAACGGCCACGGTCGGCGCCACCGCCACGCCGCGCGCGGCACGCTCATCGATTCGAGGCGAACGTAGAGCCATGCACAACCGCAGCAGTATTCCGGGCCGGGAGGGACTGTACGATCCTGCGCACGATCACGACGCCTGTGGAGTGGGGTTTGTGGTGGACGTGGCCGGCAAGCGCTCGCACGACATCGTGCTCAAGGCGCTGCAGGTCCTTGACAACCTAACCCATCGCGGCGCGTGCGGTTGCGATCCGCGCACCGGCGACGGCGCGGGAATCCTGGTGCAGATTCCGCACGAATTTTTCAAACGCGAGGCGCGCAAGGGCGGCTTCGAACTGCCGGAGCCGGGCGCTTACGGCGTCGGCCAGGTCTTTCTCCCGCTCGATCCCGACCGGCGCAGCGCCTGCGAAGCGTGCTTTGAACAGATCGTACGGGAAGAAGGACAGCGCGTGCTGGGCTGGCGCACGGTCCCGGTGATGGAGAGCGAATGCGGTGAGATCGCACGGCGCGGCATTCCCACCATTCGCCAGGTCTTTGTCGCGCGCGGCGCCGGCATCGGCGACCTCGAGGCGCTGGAGCGCAAGCTCTACGTCATCCGCAAACGGGCTTTCAACGCGGTTGGCTCGCTGGGGCTCTACGCCCCCGAACTGTTCTACTTCTGCTCGCTGTCCGCGCTGACCGTGGTGTACAAAGGCCAGCTCATCTCGCATCAGATTCCGCGATTTTTCCCGGAGCTGCTTGACCCGGTGTTTGGCAGCGCGCTCGCCATGGTCCACCAGCGCTTTTCGACCAACACCTTCCCGAGCTGGGACCGTGCACATCCCTACCGCTTCCTGTCACACAACGGTGAGATCAATACCCTGCGCGGCAACGAGAACTGGATGCACGCGCGGCAGATGATGTTTGAGTCGCTGCTGTTCGGCGACGACATCAAGAAGCTGCTCCCGATCATTGAGCCGACCCTCGCCGACTCCGGCAAATTCGACAACTGCCTGGAGCTGCTGGTGCGCACCGGCCGATCCCTGCCGCACGCCGTGATGATGATGATCCCGGAGGCGTGGCAGAACGATGCCCAGATGTCGCCTGCCAAGCGTGACTTCTACGAGTTCCACTCCTGCATGATGGAGCCGTGGGACGGCCCCGCTTCGATCGCGTTCACCGACGGTATCCGCATCGGCGCGGTGCTCGATCGCAATGGCCTGCGGCCGTCACGCTACACCGTTACCAAAGACGGCCTCGTGGTGATGGCTTCGGAGACTGGAGTTCTGGACATCCCGCCCGAGCAAATTGCCTATAAGGGACGTCTGCAGCCCGGAAAGATGTTCCTGGTGGACACCTCGCTGGGGCGAATCGTGGGCGATGAGGAAATCAAGCAAGGGTTCGCGGCGCGTCAGCCGTACCGGCAGTGGATCGATCAGAACCTGGTCAAACTCGAGGCGCTGCCCGCTCCGCCCAATGCTCCCGCGGTCGCCAGATTTGAAGGGTGGGAGCTGCTCAAGCAGCAGCAGGCATTCGGTTATACGATCGAGGACCTGAGACTGATCCTCGCGCCGATGGCGGTCAATGCGCAGGAACCGGTCGGCTCGATGGGGACCGACACCCCACTGGCGGTGCTCTCGGATCGCTCACCGCTGCTGTTCAACTACTTCAAGCAGCTGTTCGCCCAGGTCACCAACCCGCCGATCGATCCGATTCGCGAAGAGCTGGTGACTTCGGCCGAGACCACCATCGGGTCCGAGCAGAACCTGTTCGAGGAGTCGCCGCTTCATTGCCGACAACTCCGTCTGCAACAGCCGCTCCTGACCAACGAGGAGCTGGAGAAGATCAAACGGCTCTCGATGCCGGGGCTGCGTGCGATTACGCTCCAGGCGGTCTTCAAGGTGGCCGACGGTGAAGCCGGGTTGCGCGCCGCGCTCGACGAGCTGTGCGCGGCGGCGTCGCGCGCGATCGCCGAAGGTTACACGATAATCGTGCTCTCGGATCGGGGGGTCGCGCCCGCGCAGGCGCCGATTCCCAGCCTGCTCGCGACCGGCGCGGTCCATCATCACCTGATTCGCGAGGGCACCCGCACCCGCTGCGGCCTCGTGATCGAATCGGGCGAGCCGCGCGAGGCGATGCACTTCTGCGTGCTGGCCGGTTATGGGGCGTGCGCGGTCAATCCCTATCTCGCATTCGCGACCCTGGCCGGAATGATCGAAGACGGCCGGCTCAGGGATATCGACGAGGACACCGCCGTCCACAATTTCATCAAGGCAGTCACCAAAAGCATGATCAAGGTGGCGTCGAAGATGGGTATCTCGACGCTCCAGAGCTATCGCGGCGCACAGATTTTTGAAGCGATCGGGCTTAGCCAGGAAGTGGTCGACCGGTACTTCACCTGGACCGCATCGCGGGTCGGTGGAGTGGGTCTCGATGCGATCGCGCGGGAGACCGCGAATCGGCATCGCCGCGCGTTCGCGATCATGCCCAACCTCGACGGCGAACTCGAGGTGGGCGGGCAGTACCAGTGGCGGCGGCGTGGCGAATACCACATGTACAACCCCAACACCATCGCCAAGCTGCAGCATGCGGTGCGTTCGGGCAACTACCGGCTGTTCAAGGACTACAGCAAGTTGGTCGACGAGCAGAGCCAGCATCTCTCGACGCTGCGCAGCCTGCTCAAGTTCCGTTACGACCGCCCCCGGGTGCCTCTCGAGGAAGTCGAACCCGCCGCCGAAATTGTCAAGCGCTTCAAAACCGGCGCGATGTCATTCGGATCGATCAGCAAGGAAGCGCACGAGAACCTTGCCATCGCGATGAACCGGATCGGCGGCAAGAGCAACACCGGCGAGGGTGGCGAGGATCCGGCGCGTTTCGTTCCCGATCCCAACGGCGACTGGCGGCGCAGCGCGATCAAGCAGGTCGCATCGGCGCGCTTCGGCGTGACCAGTTATTACCTGGTCAACGCCGACGAACTCCAGATCAAGATGGCGCAGGGCGCCAAGCCCGGCGAGGGTGGTCAGCTCCCCGGACACAAGGTCGATGATTTCATCGCGAAAATTCGCTACTCGACGCCCGGGGTCGGACTCATTTCGCCGCCGCCACACCACGATATCTATTCGATCGAGGATCTCGCGCAACTGATCCACGACCTCAAGAATTCCAACAATCGCGCGCGGGTAAGCGTGAAGCTGGTCGCCGAAGTCGGGGTCGGAACGATCGCGGCTGGGGTGGCGAAGGCCAAGGCCGACGTGGTCCTGATCAGCGGCTACGACGGTGGCACCGGCGCGTCACCGATCCAATCGATCAAGCACGCGGGAATTCCATGGGAGCTGGGGCTCGCCGAAACCCAGCAGATCCTGGTCATGAACGGCCTGCGCGGGCGCATCCGGGTCGAGACCGACGGGCAGTTGAAAACCGGGCGCGACGTGGCCATCGCGGCTCTGCTGGGAGCCGAGGAATTCGGCTTCGCCAGCGCGGCGCTGGTCGCGTCCGGGTGCATCATGATGCGCGTGTGTCACCTGAACACCTGTCCGGTCGGAATCGCCACCCAGGATCCGGAGTTGCGCAAGAAGTTCGAGGGCAAGCCCGAGCACGTGGTTAACTTCATGATGTTCATCGCGGACGAACTGCGCGAATACATGGCGGCGCTCGGCTTCCGCTCGCTGGCCGAGATGGTCGGGCACGTCGAGTGCCTGGATGCCAACGAGGCGATTCAGCACTGGAAGGCACGCAACATCGACCTGACCCAGATTCTTCACAAACCCGCGGTCGGCCCCGACGAGCCGCTGCACTGCGTCGAAGCACAGGACCACGGACTGGAGGCAGCGCTTGACAATCAGCTCGTCGAGCTGGCGCAGGAAGCGATCGCGCTTCGCAAGGCGGTTGAGATCCATCTGCCAGTGCGGAACGTGAATCGAACCGTCGCCACCATGCTGTCAGCCGAGGTTTCGCGGCATCACGGGGCCGAAGGCTTGCCGCCGTATACGATCCAGGTTCATCTGACCGGCTCGGCGGGACAGAGTTTCGGGGCATGGCTGGCACCCGGCATCGCGCTCTATCTGGAGGGCGATGCCAACGACTACTGCGGCAAGGGACTCTCGGGCGGCTTCATGGCAGTGCGGCCGCCGCGCGCTGCGACCTTCAAAGCCGAGGAGAACATCCTGATTGGCAACGTCGCGCTGTATGGCGCGACCGGTGGCGAAGCATTCTTCCGAGGCGTGGCCGGTGAGCGATTTGCCGTGCGCAACAGCGGCGCACACGCGGTAGTCGAGGGCGTCGGCGACCATGGCTGTGAGTACATGACCCGCGGCCTGGTGGTGGTGCTGGGCAAGACCGGGCGCAATTTCGCGGCGGGCATGTCGGGCGGTATCGCGTACGTGCTCGACGAGGACGGATCGTTCGCATCGCGCTGTAACCTGGGCATGGTCGAGCTGGGTGCGGTGAGCGATGCCGACGACCTCAAGCAGTTGCACGCGCTCATCACGCGCCATCGGCAATACACCGGCAGCACGATGGCGGAGCGTGCTCTAAAGAACTGGGACGCGTTCGCGAAGAAATTCGTCAAGGTGCTGCCGACCGAATATCGCGCGGTGCTCGAGCGCCAGCACCTCGGAGCCAACAACGACATGGCGCGCCTGGCGGCGGTCTGAGCGAGCGGAGGAGAGCTGAGTTAGATGGGCAAGATTACGGGCTTCATGGAGATCAAACGCGAGACGCCCGACCGGCGTCCCGTCGCCGAGCGCCTCAAGGATTGGCGTGAATTCGATCTCAAGCTGCCCGAAGAGCGCCTCAAAGCGCAGGGCGCCCGCTGCATGGATTGCGGCATTCCCTTCTGCCACAAGGGTTGCCCGCTCGGGAACCTCATCCCCGACTGGAATGACCTGATTTACCGTGGGCGCTGGCGCGATGCGATCGATCGCCTGCACTCGACCAACAACTTCCCCGAGTTCACCGGGCGGGTGTGTCCTGCACCGTGCGAGGAAGCCTGCGTTCTCAACATCAACAACGACCCCGTCACCATCAAGCTGATCGAGAAGAACATCATCGACCACGCGTGGAACGAGGGCTGGGTCGCGCCGCAGCCGCCCGCCCAGACCACCGGGAAACGAGTGGCCGTGGTCGGTTCGGGGCCGGCAGGTCTCGCCTGCGCGCAGCAACTGGCGCGCGCCGGTCACGCGGTTACGCTCTACGAGCGATCCGACCGGGTCGGCGGGCTGCTCATGTACGGGATACCCGACTTCAAGCTCGAGAAGCGTTACGTCGAGCGCCGGGTCGAGCAGATGAAGGCCGAAGGCGTCCAAGTCGTGACCAACTGCCAGGTCGGGTTCGATATCCATGCAGACGAGATGCACACGAAGTTTGACGCGATCTGCCTGACCATGGGGGCCACCAAGCCGCGCGACTTGCCTATCCCGGGACGCGAGCTCCACGGCATCCACTTCGCGATGGAATTCCTGCCCCAGCAGAACAAGCGCAACTTCGGCGACCTGGTCGATCCGTCGGTTGCGATCACCGCTGCGGGCAAGAAGGTCGTCATCCTCGGCGGCGGCGACACCGGCTCCGACTGCCTTGGCACCTCCAATCGCCAGGGTGCGGCGAGCGTCCATCAGTTCGAGCTGCTGCCCATTCCACCCGAAAGTAGGACAGCGGAAATGCCGTGGCCCGACTGGCCGATGATCCTGCGCACCTCGAGCTCCCACGAAGAAGGCGTCATCCGCGACTGGAGCATCAACACCAAGCGCTTCCTCGGCAACAACGGCACGGTCCAGAAGCTTCACGGCCTGCGGCTCAATTGGAAGCGTGAGGGAGCCCGCATGGTGATGGAGGAGATTGCGGGCAGTGATTTCGAGCTGGAGTGCGACCTGGTGCTGCTGGCGCTCGGATTTCTCGGGCCGGAGCCCGACGGGATAATCAGCGAGCTCGGGCTCAAGCTCGATGCACGCAGCAACATCGCGACCAACAACTACCACGCGAGCGTGCCGGGAGTGTTTGCCGCGGGCGATGCGCGGCGTGGGCAATCGCTGGTGGTGTGGGCAATCTGGGAAGGGCGCGAATGTGCGCGCGCATGCGATGCATACCTGATGGGCGAGACGTTCCTGCCCGCCAGCCCCGATCTATAGCTGGTGCTGCGGCATTCGGCCGCGGACCGGGCCGCCGTTCTCGCCTGCGAATTCGCGGAGACCGGGTTGAGCGAGGCGAGGCAGGTGAGAACGCCGCGCGAGAAGCCGATGTATACCAAGTCCGCGGCATTCTACGACGCCATCTATAGCTTCAAGAACTACCCCGCAGAAGCGGCGCAGCTGCACGCCCTGATCCTGCAGCACAAGCGGTCACCCGGAAATCGGCTTCTCGATGTCGCCTGCGGTACCGGCCGGCATGTGCACGCGCTCAAGGCTCACGGCTATCAGGTGGCCGGACTGGACCTGGACCAGAACCTGCTCGCGATTGCGCGCGAGCGAAACCCCGAGGCCAGGTTCCACCGCGCCGACATGGTTGATTTCGATCTCGGTGAGACGTTCGATGTCGTCACCTGTCTTTTCAGTTCGATCGGGTACGTAAAAACCACGGAACGCCTTCGCCACGCGATCGCCAACTTGGCGCGCCATCTCGCGCCCGGCGGAGTCTTGATCGTCGAACCGTGGTTTTGGCCGGGCTTTCCGCTCGACCGGATCGGCCAGATTTCGGTCGACCTCCCACAACTCAAGCTGGCGCGCATCGTCAACACCCAGGTCGTGGGCGACACCTATGTGGCGCATTTTCACTACCTGATCGGCAAACCCGACGGAGTTGACTACCTAGTGGAGCGGCACGAGCTGGGACTGTTCTCGCACGAGCAGCATCGTGCGGCGTTCCAGAGCGCGGGCCTGCAGACCATCCACGATTCACAAGGACTGATTGGCCGCGGCCTATGGATAGGCACCAAGCCGATCGAGTGAGGAAACATGATTCGTCTGTACGACTATTTGCCGTCCGGCAACGGTTACAAGGTTCGCCTGCTGCTGACCCAGCTTCAGATTCCCTTTGAGCGAATCGAGCTGGATATCATCAAGGGCGATACCCGCTCGCGCGAGTTTCTGCGCAAATTTCCCAACGGACGGATTCCGGCCGTCGAATTTGACGACGGCCGCCGCATGTTCGAGTCGAACGCCATCACGTGGTATTTCGCCCAGACCACTCCACTCGTACCGAGGGATCCATTCGAACGCGCATGTGTTCTGCAGTGGATGTTCTTCGAGCAGTACAGCCACGAACCGTACATCGCCGTGGCGCGTTTCTTCGCCATGCATCCCGATCACCCCGACGAGCGCCGCGCCGGTTTGCCGCGAATCATCAGAGGCGGATATGACGCGCTGGGAGTGATGGAGTGGCATCTCGGTGGCGGTGGCGAAGGCGATCACAGCCGTGAGTTCTTCGTTGGGGGAAAATACTCCGTCGCAGACATTGCGCTGTACGCCTATACGCACGTGGCGCACGAGGGCGGCTTCGACTTGGTAAACTACCCGGCGATTCGGGAATGGGTCGCGCGCGTCAAAGCCCAACCGCGTTACATTCCAATTACCCAGGGATAGTCCGAGACTCGGGCGTACTCCTTAGAAAGCGAACCTGGCAGACCCGAAGAGATGACGCGCGGCGCGCCACCTGAGCGCACCCCTGCGGTCCGCGCCGCCAGCACTCCTCAGCTAATCCCGTCGGAGGCCCAGTGCGGTGAGTTTGCGCGCCACCCACTCGATGCGATCCTCGCCCCAAAAGGGTTCGCCATCGACCACGAACGTCGGCACGCCGAAGATCTGGTCGCCGTCGGCCTCGCCAAAGCATTTGTCGAGGTCCATGCGCGCGTCACTGTCGACATAGCGTGCAAAATCCGCCGGTTTGCACCCGATTTCGGAAAGCACCGCATCGATCGCGCCGCCATCTTCCACGTCGAGTTCGTGCTTCCAGAAGCGCTCGAACACCCGCTCGGAGTATGGGTGGAAGCGCGCGCATTGTGCGGCGAACAGACCGCCGTAAAAAGCGAGTCGGCAGCTGAAGATTTTTTTCGGCGGATAGATAGTCAGACCGCGTTCCCCGGCGATGCGGCGCGCGTCCAGGTAAAGATAGCGCACCTTGTGGCGATCCGCGTCGGCATTGTCGAGCGGACCGTAGACTCGCCGGATATTCACCCCGTACGGGATGAAGCGAACGCGTACCCGGTGCGATTGCTCCAGCTCGCGGGCCGGGGCATAAGCCAGGTACGAGAAGGGACTGGTGTACGCAAAGTACAATTTTACTTCGAGTTCGTCAGCCATTCGCCAACGCCCGCGCGATGAATTCGGACAAGTGCACGACTTTGATCTTTGACCCGCGGCGCCGCAGTTCAGCCGCGATTTGGAACTCGCACCCCGGATTCGAAAGCACTACGTAGTCGGCGCCCGTCGCCAGGATGTTGTCCACCTTGCGGCGGGCCAAGGCGCGCGCCATTTCGGGCTCGGTCAAGTTGTAACTTCCGGCGGAGCCGCAACACAGGTCCGACTCCTCGAGCTCGATCAGGTTCACGCCCGGCATCGCGGCGAGCACCCGGCGGGGACCCTCCCGCACACCAAGACCGTGCACCAGGTGGCATGCATCGTGGAAGGTTACCGTGCACTGAAGTTTACGCAGCGGAGGCAGTCCCCGTTCCAGCAACAGTCCGCTCAAGTCTCGCACCTTCGCCGCTACTTGCTGGGCCGAATCCGCCAGCTCAGGATCGTCGTGCAGCAGCAAGCCGTACTCCGCAACCGCCGCCGAGCACCCGGAGGCGGCCGACACAATTGCGTCTGCACCGGAACGGGCCAGAGCGCGCACGTTGTGCCGCACGAAATCGAGCGCGCGGCTGCGATTGCCCGAGTGAAGGTCGAGCGCGCCACAGCAATTGGTGTCGGCCAGCGCAACCACTCGGTAGCCGGCTGCCGCCAACACTGTCTCCGTCGCGAGGTTCTCCGAATTGACCAGTACCTGCGCGACGCACCCGTGATGGACCACCACGGCGGGAGCGCCCGGGGCGCCCGCGGGTAGCACGCGATCGAGCGCCCTGCCCGACTGGTGCAGCGGCGGCAACAGCTCGAGCCACTCGCGCAGTGTGCTGGGCAGCAGCGCACCCAGGAGTGGCCGCAACCCGATGCGTTCGGCAATCTTAAGCGGCGCGAGCAGCGCGCGGAGACGGGCGGGGTAGGGGAAGATGGCATTTATCAGAATTCGGCGCGTCCGCTGTGGAAGCGGACGAGAGTAGTTGTTCTCGACGAATGCCCGCGCCCGTTCGATGAGCTGGCCATAGTGGACTCCCGAGGGGCACGCCGTCTCGCATCCGCGGCATCCGAGGCACAAATCCAGGTGGCGGACGGCATCGTCCTCGAGCTGCAGACGTCCTTCGGCTAGCGCCTTCATCAGGTAGATGCGTCCGCGCGGCGAATCCATCTCGGCCCTGGTCAGCGCGTAGGTCGGGCACGCTTCCAGGCACAGCCCACAGTGAACGCAGTCGAACAGCAGCTCATAGTCGACGACATCGCGGACCGAAGTCGCGGGAGGTGCGGCCATCAAATTCCTCCCACGAAGCATCCGGGGTTGAACACGCCTGCGGGGTCGAATGCAGCCTTCAGCCGGCGCATCAGCTTAAGCGCCCCGTCATTCGGCATGTCGAAGAACTCCACCGACCTGCGCAGCGAACGGTCGGCGTGTAATACACGCAAGTGGCCGCCCGCGCGCCGTGCCCCGTCGCGCCAGCCGCCAAGCGTGACGCGGCCGTCCGCAGGAGGTTCGACCAAAAACAGCGTCGCCACCCCGCATCCAAGGTGAGCAAGATATTGCGCCTCGGTGGCGGCTAGGATCGGAGCCAGCCTTGCGGGCGCCACGGCTATCTGGCCGCTGAGCGCACAGGCGCTCGCATCGAAATCACGCAAGCGCGCGTACGCATTCAGAGCGTCGCCGCCGTCAACGAAGGCTGCGCCCCGCGCAACCCGCGTAATCGCGTCGCGCAGCGAAGCAACTTCGGAAGAACTTCCCGATATGCCCGCTACCAGCAGAAACCTGGCGGAAGAGCCATACGCGCGAGCGGCGGCCGAACTCAGTCCCTCGAGATGAGCGAGCGGAAGTGAGTCATGCAGTGTGCGCGCCGCAGCGAACAGTTCCTCCGCTCGATCGAAGCTCAGATTCATCATGGCATATTGTTCCGGAAGGGGCCGGACTTTGAAGGTTGCCTCGGTAATGATACCGAGGGTGCCGAATGAACCGCCCAGCACCTTCATCAGATCGTAGCCCGCCACATTCTTCACCACCCGGCCGCCGCCGTGAACGCCGCGTCCCTGATGGCCGACATAGCGGATCCCGATCAGCAAATCACGCGCGGTTCCCTCCGAGAGCCGCAGCGGTCCCGCGTGAGATGCGGCGATCAGCGCGCCCACCGTGGTCGCATCGGGATCATTCGGATCAACCGGGAGGCGTTGTCGCCCGGGCGCCAACGCCCGGTTGAGCGCGCCGACGCTCAGACCGGCTTCCACTGTGATGGTCATGTCTTCCGGTTCGCACGCCACGACCCGCGCAAGCCGGCTCAAGGACACGCCGAGCGCGACCGGTTGCGACCGGACCTGGGACAGGGTTCGGGCCGCGCCCAGCGGTGCGAGCGAGATGCGATCGGTCTCGCAGGCCCGCACCACCTCAGCCAGTTCTGCCGCATTGCCGGGCTCGACCAAGATCTTCACGGCGTCGGCCGCGCGGCCCTGGGGCGCACGAACTTGCCCGGTGCCGAGGATCAAGCTGACGCGCCGGGCGATTTCGTCCGTCGACAACGTGGTTACCTGAGACGAAGACGCGATCAAATCGGTACTTGGCGGTGCGGAGCGGCGACTTCGACGCACGAGCCCGGCCGCGGAATAACTTTGTTGGGATTTGAGCGTTCCAGCGGATCGAAGACGTGGCGCAGCTCGGTCATCGCGATGAGGTCCTCGGGTGAAAACAACAACGGCATCTCGCTCTGCTTTTCAACCCCGATGCCGTGCTCACCGGTCAGGCTGCCGCCCATCTCGACACAGGCCATCAGAATCTCGCGGCCCGCGGCAATCGCCTTGCGGACCTCCTCCGGTTTGCGCTCGTCGTACAGGACAATCGGGTGAATGTTGCCGTCACCGGCGTGAAAGACGTTGCCGATGGCGAGCCCGTATTTTCGACTGATCGCCTGGATCGCACGCAGAATATCCGGCAGACGCGTGCGTGGCACTACACCATCCTGGGTGGCGTAGTTAGGCGCGAGCCTGCCCACCGCGCCAAACGCTCGCTTGCGTGCTTTCCACAACCCGGCGCGTTCGGCTTCGTCACGCGCCAGTCTCACCTCGGATGCGCCGCTGCGGCGGGTGATCTCGGTTGCCCGCGAGGCAAGCTCATCGAGGCCCGCCACAAGCCCGTCGAGCTCGATGATCAGCACGGCACCCGCGTCGGCGGGCAGGCCGACGTGAAAGGCGTCCTCAACGGCCCGGATGATCAGCTGGTCCATCATCTCGATCGCGCCCGGAACAATTCCCGATGCTATGATCGCGGACACCGCGTGGGTGGCAGCCTCGACGTCGGGGAAGGTTGCCAACAGGGTTCGATGCCCCTCCGGCTCGCGGATGATCTTGAGGACGGCGCGGGTGACGATTCCCGCAGTTCCTTCCGACCCAACCACCGCTCCCACCAGGTCGTAGCCGCAGCGTTCTTCAGCCGGGCCGCCCAGTTCCACGATTTCTCCATCGGCGAGCACCAGGCTGACGCCGAGAACATGGTTGGTGGTGACCCCGTACTTGAGCGTATGAGGACCGCCGGAATTTTCCGCGATATTACCGCCGATGGTGCAGGCCTGCTGCGACGACGGATCCGGCGCGTAGAGGAAGCGGTCGCGTTTCACCGCATTGGTGACGTGCAGATTCACCACCCCGCTCTCGACTTCCACCCGCCGATTGGCGAGGTCGATGCTGAGGATCCGGTTCATTTTTGAGGTGCAGATCATCACAGGTGCATTGACCGGCAGTGCCCCACCGGAAAGCCCGGTGCCGGCCCCGCGTGGCACGAAAGCGACTTCGCGCCGCCACAGCGCCTTCAGAACCGCGCTCACCTGCTCGGTCGTGCGCGGCATGACCAGAACGTCGGGACTGCATTTCTCGATGGTCCACCCGTCGCACTCGTAGACTTTCAGCTCCGCGGACCGTGAAACGATCCCGTCACTGCCGACGATGGCCGCCAGTTCCGCGACTAGGGTCGGGTCGAGACCGGCGGCTTGGGCCTGTCTCTTATACACATCTCCGAGCCCACGAGACCGCA
>JBKPEA010000005.1:0-79495 GCA_046728175.1 Thermodesulfobacteriota bacterium
CAAGTGGTTACCTTGGGCGCTGGTGGAAGCGGCCTGGGTAGCAGTCAGACACGACCCCTACTTCCGCACCCACTTCGCTAGCCGCCGCGCGCACAAACCTGCGCAAAGCGCGATCGTCGCCACCGCCCGCCGGCTGCTCGAAGTGGTGTGGCACGTGCTCAAAGAAGACCGCCCGTACCAGAGCCGACCACCAACCGGCTCGCAACGGACGTTAAAGACTTCCTCGGCTGCCCTCGCTGCATCATAGCCGTTGGGGGCTCGCTAGCAGGATAGGGAGCCGAGGATCGAACCGTTATCATGTGTTGGCGAAGGCCACGCAGAGAAGGTTGATCAAAGATCAAAGCCGCGCGCCCACGCTCCGCGCCGGGCGGGAGAAAAATGATCAGAACGTGAAAACTTACATATGGGCCTTGATCGCTCTTTCAGAGAAGGGTGTTGTGAAAAACCGCGCAAGGCTTAAAATCGTTGGATCGACTTTTCTTCCGCGTGAACCTTCGGTGAGGCTCTCCGTCCCCAAAGTTACAATCCTGGATCGCTATGTCGCGTGGGAAGTCCTCGCCCCGTTCCTGATGGGCGTCGGGCTGCTGACGTTCGCGCTCGTCACCGGGCGTCTGGTCAAGCTCACCGAGATGGTCGTGAACCACGGGGTCACGCTCAGCGAGGTACTTGGCCTCGTAGGCTACATTCTTCCCGCGTTTCTGGAACTGACCCTGGGGATGGCGGTGCTGCTGGGCGTACTGCTCGGTTTCGGGCGGATGTCCGGCGACCAGGAAATGACCGCCGCGCGCGCCTGCGGCGTAAGCCTGTATCGGGTTGCGGTGCCCGTGATGGCAGTCGCGGTGGTGGTCTATGCGATCTCGACCTGGTTCGCGCTCACGGTACGACCCTGGGCAAATCAACGCCTGGAAGATCGCCTCTACTATCTTACCCGCACCAAGGCGGCGGCCGGACTTCGCGAAAAGATTTTCAACGACGACCTGCCCGGGGTGATGATCTACGTCGATCACATTTCGGACGACGACGGCACGCTGCACGGGGTGCTAATCTCCGATTCCCGCGATCCCCACCAGCAGACCACCATTATCGGCAAAGCCGGCATGGTGCTGCCCGACGACAAGGGCGGCACGACGCTGCGACTGTTCGACGGATCGTTATATGGCACCGAAGCCAACACCGATCAGAGCCGGGTCACAAGTTTTCGCATCTACGATCTGACCTTTCGTCCAAAGGAAGCGGAGCTCGGCTCCGACCGCGACCCCGATGAACTCTCCTACCCAGCGCTTAAGGCGCGGATCGCAAAAGCGCGCGCAGCGGGCAGACCCGACCTCGAAGCGGAGACCGAGCTAGCCTCCAAGTACACCGTGCCCCTCGCGACCTTGATGTTCGCGGTGCTGGGAATCGCGTTGGGCCTCAAACCCGCGCGCGGGGGTCATTCCGAACGTTTCGGGGTCGCCGTTGGACTGTTCTTTTTCTACTACGGCCTGATGCGAGTGGGACGGACCCTGGCCGAGCGCGGCGTGCTGAGCTCCTTTGTCGCGATGAGCATTCCGGATCTGGTGTTTATCGCGCTGGCGGTCTGGCTGTTCGTGCGCGCCGCGCAGGACAAGGGCAATCAGGGACGCGGCCCGGGCGATATCATCTGGGATCTCGTGGAGCGCTACGAACGGAGCAGGAAGGCGGCATGAGACTGCGCCCGCGGCTTTCCCCAGTGATGGACGGTTTTCTGGCGGGCCAGTTTTTTGGTCCGTTCATGGTCTGCGTGGCCGCGTTTACCGCTGCGTATCTGCTCGGTGACATGTTCGATCGTTTCAACGATCTGATCAAATACGGCGGCCTCGGGCTGCTCGGGCTCGAGTACTTTGCGCTCAAGGTCCCGCTCATCGTGTCGCAGATACTTCCGGTCGCTTGTTTGGCCGGAGTGCTGCTCGGGTTTGCGATTCTGAATCGATCGGGCGAGGTGCTCGCCTGTCAGCAACTCGGGATCAGCCGCCTTGAGATGGCGATTCCGGTGATGTTTGTCGCGCTGCTGATCGCCGGGTTCAGCTTCGTGCTGAGCGAAACGGTGGTCCCGCGCGCAACTCGGCAGGCTAAGTACCTGTACCACGTCGAGATGAAGAAGCGGCAGCTGCAGAGCGTTTTCGCCGACAAGCGCATCTGGATTCGGCTGCGCAGCGGATTCGCCTCGGCGGACGCGTACGATAAGAAAAAAACCGAGCTGCAGGGTGTCACCGTCTACCACATCGGCGAAGACTACTCTGTCAAAGACATCGTCTACGCCGACCGCGCGGACTGGAACGGCCACCAATGGGTGCCGCACGGAATCAAGGATTTTTCATTGCAACCCAACGGCAAGGTAACCGCGGCCAGCGCCGACCGGCTGCGACTGGCGCTTAAGCCCGCGGATTTTTCGATCCTGAGACTCGATCCCGATGAATTCAGCCTGTGGGAACTCGACGACTATATCACCAGCTTGAAGCGTAAAGGCCTCGACCCTGGCGGTTACATTGTCGACCGCGATCTCAAGTATGCGACGCCGGTTTCCTGTCTGATCATGGTCGCGTTAGGGATGGCGCTTAGCCTTGATCCCCTGCCCCGGCATCTGAGCCTCGGGCGTAGCTTTGGTTTGGCGATCGCGATTGGGTTCGGTTACTGGCTCGCGTTCGGCATCACTTCATCATTTGGACGCTCGGGCCTGATGTCAGCGGGGTGGGCCGCGTGGCTTCCCAACATCGTATTCGCGCTCATTGCACTGTCCATCTTTCTGTTCGGCGAAGAGCGCTAGTTCAACCCGACTTGCCGCACTGACCGGCGCCTTCTACGATCGTGTCGTGCATGCCCTCGAAGCCATCGTGCGGCCCGCGATCTCACCGTGGGACTTGCTTGGCCTTGAACTTCATCTGCTGGAGGCAGTTGCCGTACGCCGCACCAAGCCGCTTCTGGTCGTCTACGCGACGACGGGATGTGCGGTGTCGATCGGCCGCTATCATCTCTACGCAGGCGCGCCCGAACACGACGGCGTGGTCGCGATCCGTCGGCTCACGGGGGGACGCGCGGTGGGTGCGGGTGACGGATGGCTGGGGCTGGCGCTGGTGTTGCCGAAGTGGGGTTCGCTGCTGCCTAAGCGCGACGCCAACTTGAAACCGGAGCAGGTCATGAACCGCTACGCGCGCGGACTGCTCGCGGGCCTCCGCTCCCTCGGACTTGAATGCTTCTATCCAGGACGCGACGCGATCACTATTGACCGGCGCGAGGTCGCGATGTGCACCTTCGAGACCGACTCCTCCGGCGCCCTCCTGTTCGAGGCATCGATAGCCGTGAAGCGCGGGATGGAGGACCTGAGCCGCGACCTCGACCGCCTCGACCCCGGCGGCACGGTGCCATCGATCGTGCACAGCCGCGAAACCTCATCCACGCTCGAGCGCGAACTGCGACGCGAGATTGGATGGGCTGAAGTCGCGGACGCCATGGTGGGTGGTTACCGGGAAGCCCTCGGAGACGTCCGCGAGCGCGAACTTGCTCACGAAGAGATTGGGCATGCGGTCGAGGGCGGCAAAGCGTTACAATCAATTCACTGGTTGCGCCGCATCGCGGACCCATGCGAATACAACCGGTCGGGTCGCATAACGGCCCAACTCGGACAAATCGAAGCGTGGCTCGGAGTGTCGGCGGATAATCGGATCGAGCGTTTGATGCTCAGTGGCGATCTTATCGGGAACTCTTCCGGGATTGCGGCTTTCGAGGCCGCGCTCGAAGGTCAGACTCAGGACCTGATCGCGGTGTCCAACTCGGCCGCGAAGATATTCTCCGCCGATCGGAACTTCATTCTTGGCCTCGGTGAGCTTTCCAACCTCGTCCGGCTGGTCGTCGAGGCGCGATGAACCCCGATGCGCACAACGACGGGTTGGTAGCGGCTTTGCATTCGGCGGTGATCGAGGAGCGCGTGGCTGCGCTCGTAGCTATCATCGAAAATCCCGGGCAGCGGTTGGGCGCGGAAAGCGTGGCAGCGATTGCGGGCTGCCTCGGCGCGGACAGCAAGACCGTGCGGCGCCGCGCGGCCGACGCGCTGGCGGCGGTCGCGCGGCGCGATCCTGCAATCGTCGCGGCGATTCGCCCTGGCCTCACCAGCGCCAATCACCGCATCCGATTCGGCGCCGCATACGCACTCGGAGCGGTCGGCGACGAGGCCCTGACCCTCGACACGGCAGCCGCACTGAGCGAGGCGCTGGGAAGTTCGGACGGAGATTTGCGCTGGGCCGCAGCGGAACTGATGGTTCGGCTGGGCCGAGCACATCCGCAGGAAATTCGCGCGGAATTGCTCGCCCTCGTGAGCAGCGCCAACCCCGCGGCACGCAAGATGGCGCTCTATTGCCTGCGCGACCTGGGTGTCCGGGGCGCCGGGGTTCTTCAAGCCGCGGCGGCCGCCCTGCGTGATCTCGATGCGCACGTGCGACTGGCGGCGCTCGCACTGCTGTCGGGATCGTTTGCCGACGATGACACGGCCGCCCAACTAATGCTCGAGCGGCTTAAGTCGGATCGCGAGGTGGGGGTCCGCCGCGCTGCCGCGGTCGCGTTGGGCAACCTCCCGCCGGGCAGCGCGGTGGCGATCGAGGCGTTACGGCGCGTCGCGTCGCAAGCTCTCGACAGATCGCTTGAACGAGCGGCGCGCGCGTCGCTGGAACGCCTGACCAGGAGTTGACCAGATGGTTGCGAATTCGGCAGAACAATTGACGCACCCTTCGGTACGGGAATTCCTGATCGCGGAGCGAGTAGCCAGGCTGGCGACCGCCGACAAATCGGGCGCCCCTCACGTTATCCCGATCTGCTTCTGGTTCGACGGTGAGCGCGTGTACTTCGCGATCGATGAAAAGCCCAAGCGCGCCCGCGGCCTCGCGCTTAAGCGCATGCGCAACATCGCCGAGAATCCACACGTGGCGCTCGTTATCGATCACTATGAAGACGACTGGGCCCAGCTTGCCTACGTGATGATCCGGGGTACGGCGACAATCGTCGATGACAACGAGGAGTACCTGTTGGTGTTGCGGAACCTGCGCGACAAGTATCGGCCCTATCGAACCATGCAGCTAAGCCGGGACCGCAACCCGCTGGTGCGTATCAACCCCGAGCGCGTAAACCTCTGGGGCCAGAGGTTCAGCGATTCGGGTGGCACTGGCTTGAATTCATGACCCGCCGAACTGCGAGCGTTCAGGACGCGCTCCGGCAGGCTGGACTCGACGGTTGGCTGTTTTACGACTTTCGCTTGAGCGATCCGATCGCGTATCGGGTGCTCGAGCTTTCGGAGCATGGTGCGACCACGCGTCGCTGGTTTTGCTTGGTACCCTCGCGGGGTCCGGTGCGGACCCTGGTCTCGGCGGTTGAGGCGCATCGTCTCGATGCACTCGGAGCCGAGCCCATAGTCTACCGTTCGTATGCCGAGATGGTGGCCGGACTTCGTTCGATCCTCGTATCGGCGCATCGAATTGCGATGAACTACTCGCCCCAGGCCGCGATTCCTTACGTTTCGCGCGTGGACGCGGGCACGCTGGAGTTGGTCCGGTCGACCGGCGTGGAGGTCGTTTCATCCGCCGACCTCGTACAACGCTTCGAGGCACGGCTGACGGCGGCACAGCTCGCGGGTCATCGCCGGGCCGGAGCGGCACTGGGCCACGTCGTCGACGAGACCTTCGCCGAAATCGCTCGACGGGTGCGCGCTGGAGGCGCTCCGACTGAGTATGAGATCCAGCAATTCGTGATGTCACGAATCGCCGCATCCGGAATGACCACCGCCGAGCCACCAATCGTCGCAGTGAACGAGCACAGTGCCGATCCTCATTTCGGGCCCACGCCTGATAAGGCAAGCCGCATTCGACACCGAGACTTCGTATTGATCGACCTGTGGGCCAAGGAACCGGGTCCGGATAGCGCCTATGCCGATATCACCTGGACGGGGTTCGTGGGCGAGGCAGTCCCGGCAGAACACGCACGGGTTTTTGAAATCGTCGCCCGGGCACGCGACGCCGCGGTCCAGCTGGTAAAGCGGCGGGTCGATGATGGTGCCACGATTCGTGGCCACGAGGCGGACCGCGCCGCCCGCACCGTGATCGAGCATGCGGGCTACGGTGAGGCTTTCGTACACCGAACGGGCCATTCGATTGGGCGGGAGGTACACGGCATGGGTGCGAATCTGGATTCCCTGGAGACGCAGGACCATCGCGCCCTGATCGAAGGAACCTGCTTTTCGGTAGAACCGGGCATCTACCTCCCCGGCCGCTTCGGGGTGCGCAGCGAGCTGGACATGACGATTGAGAAGGGCCGCGCCGAGGTGAGCGCCCCGCAACCGCAGCGCGAGATAGTCCCTATCCTCGCACGCTACCACACGTGAGCCGCGGTTGGTCCTCCCTGCAACCTCCGAAGGCTACAACCTTGGCTGCCCGGCCCACGGACCGCATCCAGAATCCCAGGGAAGCTGCGGTCGCGACGTCCGCCCGTGGCGTCCAGAGCATCCAGCATCGGAGCTTCGGTTGGACACCCGCACCGCCGTTTTCCGGGCCGCTTCTGATAGAAGGGAGAGCGTGATTCGCGCGCTGGTCTTCGCTGAGGATGCGATTTTTTCCCGACCTGGAGGCCTCCGTGCGGGCGCTGAAGACTTCATTCGCGCCTGCGCGAAGCGGTTTCCGCTGCTGCTTACCGCCCATGGCAGCTATGCCGACAACCGCAACGCATTGGCCGCCCTCGGACTGGCGCCGCTTTTTCTGGACATTCTGAGCGAGGCCGAAGTGGAGCAGCGCCAACCAGCACCGGATCTCCTCATCGCAGCGCTGGGCCGGATTGGATTTTTGCTGCGTGATCGGAATCCACTCGAGCCAGCCGAATGCCTGGTTGTGGAATGTTCTCCGGCCGGCATCAAGGCCGCGCGTCGCGCGCACATGCGATGCCTCGCGATAGCGCATTCGGTGCCGGCAGCGGCCCTGACATCGGCCGACTTTGTGCGCGACTCATTCGTCGCCCTCGACCTGGATGAAATCCTTCGCGGCTGTGCGTGATGAAACCGAGCGCAATCGGATCGGCGCCGCAATATCTCATCGGGACCGCATCATGGACGGACCCGACGCTGGTCAAGTCGGACACTTTTTATCCGGCATCGCTGCGCACCGCGGAGCAGCGACTGCGCTTCTATGCGAGTCAATTCAATGCGGTTGAGGTCGATGCGAGCTACTACACGCTGCTGTCGGAAAAGAATTCGCAGCTCTGGGCCGAGCGCACCCCGCCCGGTTTCATCTTTGACGTCAAGGCCTTTGCCTTGCTGACGCAGCACGCCGCGGAGGTGGCGCGCCTGCCGCTCAACCTGAAGGCGATGCTCTCGAAGCAAGAACGCGCCGAGCGTCGCCTCGAGCGCCCGTCCAAACAGGTGCTCGAAACCGCGTTTCAGATGTTCCACGGCTCGCTGACGCCGCTGCGCGCTGCGGGCAAACTTGGGATGCTGGTGTTCCAGTTTCCGCCCTACTTCACCTGCCGGCCTTCGAATTTTGCATACCTCGAAAGCTTGCGGACGCGCCTCCCGGGCGATTCAATCGCGATAGAATTTCGCCATGCGAGCTGGGTCGTGGAAGGTCGCCAACGGCGCGAGAGCCTTGACTTCCTGCGCAGCAACGGCCTCTGCTACGTTTCGGTCGATGAGCCGCAATTGCCCGGCACGGTGCCGTCATTCCTTGAGACTACCGCCCCCGAGGCTTACATTCGCTTTCACGGCCGTAATCGGGAAGCCTGGCACGCGCGCCACCTCACGGTCGCCGAGCGCTACAAATATCTGTACTCGGAGCGGGAACTGGCCGAGTGGGCAGAGCGGATCCGCAGTCTCGGCGGAATTTCGAGAGCGCACCTGATCTTCAACAACTGCTATCGCAATTTCGGAGTCATGAACGCGACCACCATGCGGGCGATACTAGAGCGGAGCGGGTGATGGCCGCGAAACTCTACCAGTTTCTGACCAGCCCTTTTTGCGCCAAGGTCCGCAAGCTTCTCGATTTCAAAGACGTCGACTACGAGATCGTGGAAGTCGACTACCTGGAACGCAAAGAACTCCTGATCGCATCCGGCCAACTGATGGTTCCGGTGCTTGCCCTGGCCAGTGGCGAAACCATCGTGGATTCGGAGCGAATTGTGCGGCGCCTCGAGGAGCTCTATCCGGAGCCCACGGTTTTGCCGCCGAGCTGGAGCGGGATGCATCAGGTGCTGGCCGACTACATCGACACGCAGCTGGAAGACGCGCTGTTCGGAGCCTCGATCTCGGAAAAGCTCGCATTTTTCCGGCGCCAAGGACGGGATCGCGAGGCGCTGTGGCGCATGGTGCGGGACCGAAAATACGGCGACGGATTCGTGGATCGAATGATCACCGAACACAATGCGCAGCAGAGCCGCGCACGACAGGCGCTGCTCCCCTTCGAACAGGCGTTGTCGGAGCGCGCCTTTCTGCTCGGCCGGATCGGTCTGGCCGATTTTGCGCTCTACGGACAGCTCTACAGTCTGGCTTTCACGGGCGAGCTGAAGATCTCCGCGGAGCTGCGCAATCTGCGCATGTTCTTTGGCCGGATGGATCGGATCTCATCGGCACCTGAAGCCGCCTGACCGCCCGCAACGATCGCGGTCGGCTACACAATCTCGCTGATCGCGGCGCGCAGGAAGCCACCGAACATGGCGCCCGTCGAATCGAGTGCGACATCGTAGATCGACGCCCTGCGCCCCACCACGAACAGCTGGTGACCTTCATCGGTCAGCGCGTACCCGACGCACAGCGCCATCGCCAGTAACGGCCGACCCTTCAACGGACCTCTGATCAACAGCCAGAACAAGATTCCGTACTCGGTAAAGTGGGCGGCTTTGCGAATCAGGCTGTTGGCGAGATCCAGCGACGCAACCGAGATGCCCGGGAACAGCGACTTGAGGATAGGTGAGATTACCCGTGCGGTGCTGTCCGCGGAAAATCCCGAAGTGGAGAAGGTGAAAATCACCGTTACCCAGATAATGATCGGCACCCATTCGCGCAATCGCGACGGCTGCGGCGCTGGAATCGCAACTACCCGTTCACTCATCGAGCGTCTCGGCGTTTCGCCGTTTTGTCGCGGGACGCGAACAATGAAACATACCGACGGCGAGAAGCAACTTAATCAAAATATCATCGTCTAATGGACTCGGTCCATACATGGCTTCACTGGGGCTGCGTAGTAACATTGAAAAGTGGAAGAAAAACTGACTATCCAAAGTTCCCGCCCCGCTCCACCCTGCACGGTCGTGATATTCGGCGCCTCGGGAGACCTGGCACGGCGCAAACTGCTTCCCTCGCTGTATAACCTGGTTCATTGCGGGCAGGGGCTCATGCCGCCCCAGAGCGCGGTGCTGGGGTTCGCACGATCGCAGCTTTCACAGGAGAACTTTCGCAGCAGTGCGCGCGAGGCGGTCGAGAAATATTCCCGGCTCAAGGTCGACGAAACCTGCTGGAGCGCGTTTGCTAACGGCCTTTACTACCAGTCCGGACTCGATCAGCCCGAGGGGTTCCAACGCCTACGCGAACGGCTGGAACAGATCGAGGGCGAGCGGAATATACCTGCCAATCGGGTTTATTATCTGTCGATTCCTCCGGAAGCGTTCAACGATTGCATCGCGCGGTTGGCGGCGCACAAGCTGATCGCGGCGACCGATGCGAAGCAGTTCACTCGTGTGGTGGTCGAAAAACCGATTGGCCACGATCTCGCCAGCGCCCTGGAGATAAATCGCACGCTCCACGCGCATATGGCCGAATCGCAGGTCTTCCGCATCGATCACTACCTCGGCAAGGAAACCGTGCAGAACCTGCTGGTTCTACGCTTCGCAAACTCGATCTTCGAGCGACTGTGGGGCAACCGCAACGTCGATCACGTGCAGATCACGGTGGCCGAAGCGGACGGGGTGGGCACACGCGCGGGCTACTACGACCATTCCGGCGCATTGCGTGACATGGTGCAGAATCATCTTCTGCAACTGCTTGCCACCCTGACGATGGAAGCGCCGGTGACCCTCAACGCGGCGGACGTGAGCGAGGCGAAACTGAACGTCATGCGCGCCTTGCGGCCGATCGGCAAAGCCGCCGCGCGCGACCTGACGGTACGGGCTCGCTACGCACCCGGCCGCGTCGGTAACGGCGAGGTGCCCGGATACCTGGCGGAAAAGGGGGTCGCGCGCGACTCGCGTACCGAGACTTACGTCGCACTCCGGATGGCAATTGACAACTGGCGATGGTCGGGAGTGCCGTTTTTCCTGCGCACCGGCAAGAGCCTCAAGCGCCGCGCCAGTTCGATCGTGGTGCAGTTCAAGGAGGTGCCGCGCATTCTGTTCAACCGCGCCGGGAACATCGATGCCAACCTCCTGACCCTGCGCATCCAGCCCGACGAGGGGTTTTCCTTTGACGTGGTATCCAAGCATCCGGGGCTGGATGTCTCGCTCAAACCGGTCCGGATGAATCTTAGCTACTCGACCGAGTTCGGTGCCGATGCTTCACCCGATGCGTACGAGCGCCTGTTGCTCGATGTGATGGACGGCGATCACACCTTGTTCCCCAGCGCTGAGTACGTGCAAACCTCGTGGCAATTCGTGCAAGGCGTCCTCGATGCGTGGAGCGATAAGGCGCAAGTTCCGATCGAAGAATATCCCGCGGGCAGCTGGGGACCGGTGGGGGCGGAGCGGCTGATTGGCTCCATCGACCGCCAATGGTACGAACCCTGATAATGAACAAGCAGGCCGAGATTCCGATCGCGTGCGATCTGAACGCGCTGACTCCGGCCGAGCGCGCGCGGCGCCGCACGCTGGTCGATGCGCTCGCGCCCGCAATTGTCGGTCGCACGGAAATCGACTACGGATTTGAGCTGCGCGTCGACCCGGCCAGGCTGGAGCTCCCCGCGCTCGCCGAATGGATCGCGCTCGAGCGGCGGTGCTGTCCGTTTTTGCATTTCAGACTTGAACTGGCGGCGGGAGATGGCCCAGTGACGGTCGCGTTGAGCGGCGCCGAGGGCGTGAAGGATTTCCTGCGCGCGGAGATGGGCCTTCGGTAGCCGAAGGGCGCTCAACGAGCGCGTTCACGAAAGCCCGAGGGGTACGAGAAGGCGCCTCAGGTCGGGAAGTGGGCGCCACCGCGGGCCAATTCGTCCGCGAGTCCGGGTGGTCTCTCCCCTTTCCGTGCCATCACCATTTTTTCTTCAGACCCGACTCGACTGCGGTCTAACGCAACTTTAAGCTACTCCGGCCATGCATTCGTTCGAACAATGGTTAGGTTTAGCGGGCGAAGGGTGGCGCAGGCACAACCGCTCGGCTAATCTTCATCCAGCGCTTGTGCTGATCGGTGCAAGCGACCAAGCCGCCGCGATTGCGTGATCGTCGGTTGAGCGGCCCGCCCCGCTTCACGGCGGTGCCAGGCGGAGACGCGAACCTCGACCGCTCGGAATTTAGCGCGGCGAATCATCGGCGATGAGGAATTTTGCTTGGCTGACAAGATCCAGAAAGTGGTGATTCTCGGCGCCAACGGGACGATGGGCGCCGGCGCGGGTGAAGTCTTTGCAGGCGCGGGGTTCCGCGTGGCGATGCTGGCCCGCGAACGTGACAAAGCCGACGCCGGCCTCAAAGCCGCGCAGAATGCCGCTCGGGCCGAGGCGGTCGCGGAACGGATAGAGACCGGGACGTATGATAACGATCTCGCGCGCACGGTCGCCGAAGCCGATCTGATTTTCGAATCGTTGGCTGAAGACCTGGCGCTCAAGCGCCACTATCTGGAACTGGTCGACCGGCACCGCCGCGATGACGCGATCGTCGCGACCGGATCCTCGGGGCTCTCGATTGCGGAAATGGCGCGCGGGCGCAGCGATTCGTTGCGTCGGCATTTCCTCGGAATTCATTTCTTCAATCCGCCGCACGTGATCGTTGGCACCGAAGTCATTCCCGGCACCGAGACTGAACCGGCAATCGTCAAGTCCACGCTCGGGATGCTCGCCTCAAGGCTCGGCCGCAAAGTGATCGTGACCAAAGATCGTCCGGCCTTCGTCGGCAATCGGGTCGGCTTCAAGGTTTTGAACGAGGTCGCGCAGTTGGCGAGCGAGCGCGGGGTTGCCTACATGGACTATCTGATCGGGCCGCATACCGGACGGGCGATGGCTCCGCTGGCTACGGTCGACCTGGTCGGATGGGACGTACACAAGGCGATCGTGGACAACGTGCATCACAATTGCGAGGACGAAGCGCACACCTGCTTCGAGCTGCCCGCTTTCATGGAACGCGGGATCCGGGAAGGCCGAGTCGGCGACAAAACCCCCGAACAAGGCGGATTCTACAAGCGGCTGGGCACCGAGACGCTCGCCCTCGATCCTAGAACCGGATCGCATGGACCGCTCAAGCAACCGGCGCCGATCGAGTTCGTGGAGAAAATGAAATCGCTGAACCGGGTCGGCAAGTACGCCGAGGCGATGGCGGCCTTGCGCGAGGCAAAGAGTGCGGATGCGGACCTGTGCCGGCGCGTGGTGCTGGGCTACGTGAGCTACGGTTTGAGTCGAGTCGGCGAGGTCGCAGAGACACCGCGCGACGTCGATACTATCATGAGCTACGGATTCAACTGGGCACCCCCCACGGCGCTGGTTGACCTGCTGGGTGCGCGCGCGACGATCAAAATGCTCTCAGACCTGAAGCTGAGCGTGCCGGCCTGCCTGGAGCAAGCGGCCAGCGACGGTGCTAGGATGTTCAACGGAGGCGTGCTCGACTACGGCCGGACGCTGGTCGGTTAGAGCGGGCAGGCAAGGAGTTATCGCGATGGCAAAACCCGCGCCGGTTTATATCCTGGGAGGAGCGCAGACCGACTTCGCCCGCAATTGGTCCAAGGAAGGCAAGCACTTCGTGGCCATGATGCGCGAGGCGGTCCTGGGCGCGCTGGAAGCTCAAAAGATCGAGCCCAAGGAAATCCAGACCGCTCACGTGGGCAACTTTGCCGCCGAGCTGTATGCCAAGCAGGGGCATGTCGGTGCATTCTTCGTGGAAATCGATCCGGCGTTCAGCGGGTTACCGACCTCGCGCCATGAGGCTGCGTGTGCATCAGGCTCGATCGCGATTCTCGCCGCCTCCGCCGAGATCGAGGCCGGTCGGTACGATCTCGCCTGCGTCACCGGCGTCGAGCAGATGAAAACCGTCGATTCCACGACCGGCGGCGACTACCTGGGAACCGCGGCATGGTACGAGCGCGAAGCGAAGGGCATCGAGTTTCCATTTCCCAAGCTGTTCGGCCGCCTGGGCGACGAGTATGACAAGCGCTTCGGGCTCAAGGACGAACATCTCGCGCACATTTCGGCGGTGAACTATTCGAACGCCAAACGCAATCCCAACGCGCAGACCCGCAACTGGTTCATGAGCGAGAGCCATGCCCAGCAGCAATCCAAGTTCAATACCGTCATCGGCGGACGGATCAAGGTTAGCGATTGTTCGCAGGTGACGGATGGCGGCGTCGCATTGTTTCTCGCCTCGGAAAAGTTCGCCAGCCAGTGGGCCAAACGCAACAACCAGAGCCTGGGCAATATTCCCAGGATTCTCGGCTGGGGACATCACACCGCTCCCCTCGAATTCGATGCCAAGGTTGCCGAGAGCAAGGACGATCCATACGTGCTCCCGCATACCAGGCAGGCGATTCTCGATGCGTTGCGGCGCGCGGGCGTCGCTGGCGTGGAACAGCTCTCGGGAATTGAAACCCACGATTGCTTCACGACCTCGGAATACATGGCGATCGATCATTTCGGGCTGACCAGGCCTGGCGAATCGTGGAAGGCGGTCGAGGGTGGCGTGATCGAGCTGGGAGGGAAGTGCCCTATCAATCCGTCGGGTGGACTGATCGGTGCAGGTCATCCGGTGGGAGCGACGGGCGTACGCCAGATGTTGGATTGCTGGCGACAGATCACGCAAAGCGCTGGTGAGTATCAGGTCGAAGACGCGAAGACCTTCGCGATGCTGAACATCGGTGGCAGCGGCACGACCAGCTGCGTGTTCGTAGTCGGCAAGTAAGCCAAGAGAACCGGAGAAAGCGAAGCGGTGGCTCGGGAAAACCAGTCGCCGTTTCTTTTTCAAGCTGGAACATCGGTTCTGAGCGCGTGCGGTTGCACGGTCGCGCGAACCCGGGATCTGCCATCCCGCCAACCGGCGACCTAGGGTGCCGCCAACCAAACTAAGGTAAAAGGCCCGGCAGCATTTAAATCGCGTAGACCCGCGGACCAACGAGCGAGGTCATTCTATTTCGAAGAGTGCGAGAGGCGCATCGCCAACAGCATCGGCCAGTTGAGGTAGCGCCCGGCGCGCGGAAGGGTAGCGGCGATTTCCGAGGTCATCGCCCGCTCGACCATCTCGTCGAAGACCAGGCCGGTTCGCCTTGCCGCCATCACGAAATCGGAAATCCTATACTCGCGTCCGGCCGGATACACCTTGGTTCCGGTCACAGGATCGTTAAAGCGCGCCCGCACGCCCCCAAGGTTCATCGCGGGGTGGAGCGTCGTCACGATGACGAAGCCGCCGCGGCGGCAGATTCTGTCGAGTTCCGCCAGATACGGCTCTAGGGCGGGAACGTGCTCGGCAACCAGCCCGGAAATGACTCGATCGAAGGACGAGCCCGGGAGCGGCAACCGCAAGCAATCGGCGCAGAGGAAAGCGATCCGATCGGCGTTCGGTTTGGCGCGCGCGCGTTCTATCATTCCAAGGGAAAAGTCCAGACCGACCACTCGTGCACCCGCGCTCGCAAAGCGCAGCGCGTGGCGGCCGGTTCCCGTACCAACGTCCGCAATCGTGAGCCCGCGCACCTCTCCCATCATCCGGATGACTTCGGGCTCTTCCAGCGCGACGAGCGGATTGCCGTCGCTGTCGTACACCTCCGACCAGCGGTCGTAGCCCTGGCGCGTGGGGACAACGATCTCCGGGACATCGGAAGGCATGTTGCCGATCATACTCCACCTGAGCGGCGAGCAAAGGTGACGCGTCTGCTGCCTCGGTGAGACGGTTGGCTTACGATGGCGCGATGGCAAGGCGACTCGCGGTTACTCTGGTCGATGTGTTCAGTTCGCGTCCGTTAAGCGGAAATCAGCTTGCGGTGTTTCATGATGCCGGCAGGCTTACGGCCGCCCAGATGCAGTCGCTCGCCCGCGAGATGAACTTCAGCGAGTCAACTTTCGTGATTCCCGCGGCGCACCCCTCCGACCCCGTCCGAGTCCGCATCTTTACTCCGCGCCGGGAGATTCCGATGGCCGGACACCCTACCGTTGGTACCGCTTGGGTGCTGGCATCGCGCGGGGAGCTGCGAATCGGAGCCGCTACCCTGCGCCTTGGGGTGGGCGACACCATGGTTACCGTCGAAGGGAAGGCGCGAAACCCGTCCTTTGTATGGATGTTCCACCGGCCGGCGGAGTTCGGCGAGCGGCGCAACGACCGCGATCGCATTGCCACCGGTCTCGGAATCGATACCGACGACGTGCGCGGCGATTTACCAATCGAGGCCGTTTCCACCGGAAACCCGTTTCTGTTTGTTCCGCTCAGTTCCGTCGACGCGCTTAAGCGTTGCGTCTCAAGTCCGTCTGCCCTGCGCACGCTCTTCGAGGGCGCTCCAAGAATGCTGCCGGTGTACCTCTTTGTTTGCGAGAAATCACCGACGCGGTCGGTGCGCGCGCGAATGTTCGCGCCGCATACGGACGGAATCGCCGAAGACCCGGCGACCGGTAGCGCTGCCGCGCCACTGGGCGCATACCTGCGCGCTCACGGCGTTATCGGGTCCACCGCGCGCGCACGCTTTCGGGTAATTCAAGGAATCGAGATGGGCCGCCGCAGTGAAATAACCGTCGAAGTGCTCAACCGTGCCGGCGACGGCCCGTCGATAAGAATCGGAGGACGCTGCACCATCGTCGGCCAGGGTCAAATGCGCCTCTAGCTTCCCTCTTCTATTATTCTGCACAGCGAAACGACCCCGGCGCGCGGCATTTTTTCTCATGCTCATGCTGCGGCGGTATATTTGCCCAATACGAAATTCCATCCGCCGTCGTAACTCTTGCCTGCCGCGGTGGCCTTGGCCCCCACGTCCCAGCCGCGGTGCTCCACTTCCACGCGCGTCGCGTTGCCTTCCGCGAACGAACCGAACCTCGACTTCGGTCGGACCTTCCCAGTCCGGGTCCTGCCAGGTGAACACGATTCGAGCAGCTCACGCGCGGTCACGTGTCCGACTATGAATTCCTCGCCATCGGTGAAACGCTCATAAAAGCGGCCACCCTTTCGCGTTTCCAGGTAGATTTCCTCGGCCCGCTCACGCCCGAAGTGAAAAACTTTCTTTCAGGGGCCACCATGAACCGATGTGCTTCGTAAACAAGCTGAACGCGTCTTCCAAGGGGCGTTTCACAGTCACCAATTTTCTTACCGTCATCGCGCTCTATTTCACCGGGGGAATTTTGGTAGAGAATATGTAACCTTTAGTTACATATTCTCAAGACCCTACATCAACGCCGTCCGGGGGGGAGTAAGCTCCGGTACCAATCCACCTCTTCCTGACCGGCGAATAACCCTGTCCTACCATGCCAACTGGCTCTTCCGCGGGCTGCGGCAGCTAGTCGCGATCCGATGGGAGCAGTTCGGAACGCGGCAAAACCGCCTTTTAACCTTGGCGTAAGCGGCCTATTATTCCGCCGGTCAGTCCAATGATTTTTCGAGGGGGGAGTTTCTTGTGAATGGATGGCGTCATTGGGGGGCAACGTTGGCCGCCCTCTTTCTGTTTTCATGCGCGGGCGGCGAAATTGCCGAGCAGCCCAGCTACATCACCAATCAGCAGGGCGTGCGTGTGGAGGAACTAGCAATGACCACACCGCGGGCCGACCAGTCCGCAGCTGCACTACAAGACGGTCGTGTGCTGATTGCGGGGGGTACCACTAACGCGAACGTCGGCGGAGTTACTTCCACCGCCGAGATCTACGATCCCAACGCGAAATCGTTCACCGCAACCGGGTCCATGACCGTGCCGCGGCAAGGTGCAACCGCGACGCTCCTGAATGATGGACGGGTCTTGCTCGCGGGCGGCGTACAAAACATTGGATTTCGTGCCGAGCTATCCAGCGCTGAATTGTACGATCCTGTCGCAGGCACCTTCACCGCGACCGGCTCTATGCAAACGCCGCGCGAGGGCCACACCGCAACCCTCCTACGCGACGGCCGAGTACTGGTAGCCGGAGGAAGTGACAACGGAGTTCACACCCTCGATTCGGCGGAGATCTATGATCCCCGCTCGGGTGCCTGGCATTTCGCCGGCCACATGACGGTGCCGCGCGTGGCGCATATCGCCGTGCTGGTCCGGAGCGGCCAGGTGCTGATCGCGGGCGGAGGCCGCGGCGACATGCCGGGCGGTTACATCGTCTACCAAACCGCGGAAACCTATAGTCCGGAGCTTAAGCAATTCAACCGGGTGCCTGCTCGTATGAACAGTGATCGAGTCGGCGCCGGGGCTCTGCTGCTCAACGATGGGCGCGCGCTGATCGTGGGCGGCAAAAGCGGCAAGGTCCTCACCTCCTTCGGGCCGGGCACGCTCAACCTCAACTCCATGGCGCCTTTGAACACGGCTGAAACTTACGACCCCAAGTCGAGCAGCTTTGTATCGACCGGAAACCTGCAGGCTCCCCACTATCTTCCGCGCCTGGTCAAACTGCAGGATGGCAAGGTCCTGGTTACCAGTGGCTGGAAGATTCAGGGGCCGGTGGTCGTGGGGATGGCCGACGCCGAGGTCTTTCTGCCCGGCACCAATGGTTTCAGCCAGGTTGCGCCGATGCATGTGGCGCGGCTGCAGAATTCCTCCACCCTGCTCCCGGACGGCGACGTTCTGGTCGCAGGCGGAGTGGACCGGAACAGCCTGGTTACGGCCTCGGTCGAGTTTTACGATTCGAGGGCGCATCGTTTCGTCGTGCGCGGCGCGGGTTCAACTCCGCCGGGGAATCAGCCAAGCTCGATGGGTACCACGGAATGAGGCGCGGTATGAGCGAACCATCCAAGCAATTGCCAGATTTTTCGCTGAATGATCTGTCCGGAACCGCACACACCTTCCCTGCGGGCCGCGCCGCGATGCTCTGTTTCGTCAAGGAAGATTGTCCGACCTGCGCCATTGCGATGCCGCTGATCGAGGGGTTTCATCGCGCGTTCGGTTCCAAGGTCGCGGTGCTCGCCATCGGTCAGGACGCCACTGGAAATCGCGTGCTCGCCCAGCGCCATTCGCTCACCTGCCCGCTGCTCGACGATTCCGCTCTGCGCGTGTCGTTCGCCTACGGCTTCGATACCGTCCCGATGACGTTTTTCGCCGATGGGGCCGGCAATCAACTGCAGAGCTTCGCGGGTTTTGTGCGAAGCGACTGGCGATCGCTGGCAAGCGAGCTTGCGCAAATGACAGGATTGCCCGAGCCCGCGATCGATTGGGCGACCCTGCCGGAGTGGCGCGCGGGATGCGGTTCCAAAGCGGTCGAACCCGGAATTGCTGAACGGCTTGAAGCCGAGGCGCGCGGCGATCGTATGCAGGCCCGCCGCATCGAGTTGGGCGAAGGCGAGGACGTGTTCGAATTCATGTTCGAGCGCGGTCTTACCGACGGACTGCCGGTCGTCCCACCCACGCCCGAGCGGGTGGCGTGGATGCTTACCGGCACCCGGCGTGATCCACGCGACATCGTCGCGACCGTGGCACCGAATCTGGCGCCCCTGACCGTCGAAAAGGTTGCCGTCAACGCGGTAATGGCGGGATGCCGTCCCGCTTATCTGCCGGTGGTGATCGCCGCGCTGGAAGCGGTCTGCACCGATACCTTCAATATCCACGGCGTGATGGCCACCACCTGGGGCGCCACCCCGGTGATTATTGTCAATGGACCAATTCGCCGGCGGCTCGGCATGAACATGGGAATCATGGCGCTCGGCTATGGCAGTCGACCCAACGCCACCATCGGCCGCGCGGTGAAACTGGTGCTGCGCAATGTGGGCGGCTCGCGTCCTGGTGATATCGAGCGCTCCGCGCTTGGAGCGATCGGCAAATTCACCACCTGCTTCGCGGAATGGGAAGAGCGCAGTCCCTGGGAGCCGCTGCACGTCGAGCGCGGCTTCCTGAAGGACGAAAGCGTGGTAACGGTCTTCGGACTGGAAGCGGGCTCGCGGCAGATCGCGGATCAAACCTCGCGCACCGCTCGCGCGCTGGTAGGCTCGCTCGGCCTGGGACTGGAAGCGTGTTGGCATCCGAAGCAGCACGGTTCCGGTGAGGTGCTGCTGGTGATTTCACCGGAGCACGCCGACACCATCGCCCGCGACGAATGGAGCAAAGCGCAGGTGCGCAATCGAATTCAGGAAATCACGGCGCGCCCGCTGCGAGAGCTGCTCCCGGACGCGGAGAGCGGCGAAGGCATGCCCCTGAAGGCCTTTGGCCTCAAGGACCCGACGCCCGAGCAGCTCGATCAGAGAATTCCGAAGTTTCGCTCCGCCGCGAATATCAATATTATCGTGGCGGGTGGTGAAGGCGGGAAGTTCTCCGCCGTGTTCGCCGGATGGGTTTCCGGACCGATGGGCTCATCCAGCGTGAGCCGCCGAATCGAGGAGCTGCCATGAAGCAGGTAATCGTCGATCCCACCGATGAGCGCGTGCCGATACGGCGCACGCTCACTGAACGCTCCGGGCAGATCAGAGGCCGGGTCGCGATGCTTGATATCGCCAAGCCGCGCGGCGACGTGCTGATGAATCGCTTGGCCGAGCATCTCGGTAAGCGGCTGCCCGCGGTAGAAATCAAACGCTACCGCAAACCGACCTTTACCAAGCCGGCGCCGGAAGATCTGCGCCGCCGCATCGCGGAGGAAAGCGACTTCGTCATCGAAGCGCTCGCCGATTGAGGGTCGTGCACGACGTGCAGTGTGCACGACTCCGTATGGTTCGAAGTTAATCGCAAGCCCGCGGTGATGATCGCTTCCGACGTATTTGTCGATGCCGCCGAAAAGCAAGCGGCTGCACTCGGACTGCCCGAAGTGCGGCGGGTTTTCGTGCCCCATCCGATTCAGGATGCAACCGACGACGAAATGCGTGCCAAGGCCGACGCGATCGTCGAGCGGGTAATCGACGCGCTGAAGAAGTGAGCCTCGGGTATCGGGAATTTGCGCCGCGCCCCAAGCTATGCGACCGGGATTGCGTGCGTATGGGCCGGCGCTGCCCAGGGAAAGCCCGGCGGCGTTCTTCCTGATGGTTAACCCCACCAGCCCAGCGGTCGGGTACTATCTGTTGTCGGTGGCAGACGGAGTCCGCTTTTGCGGAAGTTCAAGCGGCGTTCCTGAAACATCAGGTGCTGTTCTTCCGTGACCAGGAGTTAAATCGAGATCGGCAAAGAGCATTTGCGCGGCGCTTCGCCACCCTGAACATCCATCCCTTCGATCAGCCGCTCAAGGATGAAGGCTATCCGGAATTCGTCGTGTTCCAGAGGGACCAGCAATACCCGTATGTCGCGCAGGCGCGGCACGCTGACTTGACATGCTTACCTGAGCCGCCGCTGGATTCGGTGCTGCGATGCGTGGTCGCGCGCCACCGCTCGGCGGCGATACGATGTGGGTGAGCATGTGTGCGGCTTACGAGGCGCTCCCGGACAAGATGCAGCACCTGCTCTCCGGGCTAATCGCAATTCACGATACCAGGCGAGTGTTCGGTCTGTCGGCGGATATCGTCGCGAGGAGATCAGCGACAGCGAGGGAGACAGGCTGCGCAGCATGTCCGCGGAGCATCCGATGGTTCGCACCCATCCTCAAAGCCGTCGCAAAGGGCTGTTCGTCAACTGGCACTTCACCGCCTCGATCAAGGCATGAAATCCGCGGAGAGTGCGGCGCTGCTGAACTTTCTTTATCGTCACATCGAACTGCCAGATTTCATTTGCCGCTTCCGATGGCAAAGGGACTCGGTGGCGATGTGGGCAATCGCTGCACCCGGCATCGCGCGGTCGGCGACAATTGCTCCGCGGAACGTCGCCTCGAGCGCGTGACAATCAACGGCGACAAGCCGTTCTAGTTTTGCTGCTAGGAATTTCGCGTCGCGCGCCATCCGTGCGGACTCCTCCGCTTCTCGGCATAATCACGACACGGTAGCCAGTAGAAGGAACCCGCGAAGCGGTGCTTGGAGGCGGCGAAACCGGGCGGATGCTATTATTCGACTGGGCGCTCAGCTCTCCTTGACTCTTTCGGAATGGATCACTCGGTTCAACCACCCCCACGACGCATCGTTGTAAAAGAAGTCAATTGGCTCGGCGACCTGGTTATGAGCCTGCCCGCCTTGCGCGCGATTCGTCGTTCCTTTCCGGGTGTGCACATTTCCGTTCTGACCAAGAGTGAGTTGGCGAGCTTCTTCGATGGAGTGGAATGGCTAGACGAAGTAATTCCCTACTCGGTCCACCCCAGCATTCGAGGTCTTGGCGATCGACGCGCGGTAGTTAACACGATCCGATCGCGCGGATTCGACTTGGCCGTCTTGTTTCCCAACAGCTTCGAATCCGCATTGTGGGTGCGGATGGCGCGAATTCCGCGCCGGGCCGGGTACATAAGCGACGGACGCGGCCTGATGCTTACGCACAAGCTCAAGCCGCCTCCGCAGGCCATAAATGATCACCAGGTTCACTACTGGCTCGCCATGGTGCGGGGCACAATCGGCGCATCAGGAAACCCACAGGATTTTGCTCTGACCGCCGACCCAAACCACTTGCAGGAGATGGGCGTGTGGCTCGATGCGCATCGCCGGCGTAGTGGTTCACCCTTGATTGCTATCGCCCCCGCAGCTTCGTTCGGACCCGCCAAGGAGTGGCCGACGAAGCATTTCGTCCAGCTCATCAATGACCTCGCCGAGCGTCACGCTGCCGAATGCGTGCTGGTAGGTGCGCCCAACGAGCGTCCGCAATGTGCATCGATCGCATCCGCCTCACGCCGCGGTGCGCTGATCGCCGCCGGAGAAACCAGCGTTGGCCAGCTGGTAGCGTTGCTCAAGTTGGCCGATGGGTTTGTCGGCAATGATTCAGGCGCGATGCACGTCGCGGCTGCGCTGGGACGGCCCACGGTAGGAATTTTCGGTTCTACAAACCCCGCGAGGACCGGGCCGCTGGGACCGAGAACCCGGGTTCTCTGGCAACATCTCATCTGCAGCCCCTGCCTCGCGCGCACCTGCCGCTTCGGGCACTACAACTGTCTCCGGGAAATTACTCCCGCGGACGCCCTCGACGCTTTGCTCGCGCTGGGCGCGATACAATGACCGGGTTTCTTGTGCCGCCACGTTGCAATATTCTGACAAGCTAACGTCCGGGTGAAGCCATGAAACTCAAGGAACTCGCCGCTCGTTTGGAACTGGAACTGCGTGGCGACGGGGATACTGAGATTTTCGCCCCTGCGCCAATCGAAGCGGCCGGTCCTGGCATGATCACGTTCGTGGCCGCCGAGAAATTCGCACCTGCCCTCGAGCGAACTTCGGCGGCGGCGGCCATTGTCGCGCGCGAATTCGTCGACCAGGCGCCGTGCCCGGCACTGATCAGCGCGAATCCTTACGTCGACTTTGCGCGCACGGTTGGGATTTTTTTCCCACCGTATCGTCCTCGGCCGGGAATCGACCCGAGCGCGCAAATCGCGCCCGGTGTGAAGCTTGGCGAGAACGCGTCGGTTGGACCGAACGCGGTAATCGGCGCAGGTACCACGCTGGGCCGCAACGCGGTGCTCCACGCCAATGCCACCATCTATCCAAACGTTCGCATCGGCGACGATTTCACCTGCCACAGCCAGGCGGTGGTTCGCGAAGGGTGCACGATCGGCAACCGGGTGACGATTCTCGATGGAGCTGTAATTGGTGCGGACGGGTTCGGCTTCGTAGAAGATCGTGGTGGCCTGGTTAAGATTCCCCAGGTCGGGACCGTGGTTCTCGAGGACGACGTCGAGATCGGCGCCAAGTCGACCGTCGACCGGGCAATGCTCGGTGCCACAGTTTTACACCGTGGCGTGAAACTCGACGACCAGGTCCATATCGGCCACAACTGCGAAGTCGGAGATTACACGCGGCTGTGCGCGCAGGTCGGCATCGGCGGCTCAACCAAGATCGGCAAATGGTGCCTGTTCGGCGGCCAGGCCGCCGCGCCCGATCACCTCACGATCGGGGATCGCGTGATGGTCGCGGCGCGGGGCGCACTGCATCGGGATACACCCGATGGCGCGATCATGGCGGGTTGCCCGGCCGTCGAGATCGGGGTTTGGCGCCGCTATGTTGCGGGTTGGCCACGTCTGACGGAAATTCTGCGACGCCTGCGCGCGCTCGAAAAACAGCTGGAGGACAATGAGGACAGGTGAGCTGGTAGCTCGCTCGCGAGCCGCTGGGGGACGAGGGTGAAACTGGTCGCACTCATAGGTCTGCTGGTTGTTGGCCTGGGGCTCAGCGGGTGTATCTGGCTGGCCATCCCCGGACTCGCCTACACCGGCTATCAATATGAAAAGACCGGCAAGCTACCGGGCATGCCGTCCACCTCGCAAGCCTCGTCCGGCAGCAAACCCCAAGCGTCCGCCCAAGCGACGCCTTCCGACAATATCGAATGACGATAGCCCCAATCGCCAAGGAGCCTCACTTTGCCGACCAAAGATAACGTGCGTTTCGCGCCCGCGGACGGGAAGCTCGGTGTCCTGATTCCCGGACTCGGCGCAGTGAGCACGACCTTCATCGCGGGGGTCGAGGCGGTCAAGCGTGGTCTGGGATTGCCAATCGGCTCGTTGACCCAGCTCGCGACGGTGCGTCTGGGCAAGCGCACCGAAGGTCGCACACCCCTGATCAGGGACTTCGTCCCGCTCGCGTCGATAAACGATCTGGAATTCTGCGGTTGGGATATTTTTGAGGATAACGCGTACCAGTCAGCCCGCAATGCCGCAGTGCTGGATCCGGCCCTGATCGAAAAGGTGCGCGAGCCGCTCGAAAAAATTCACCCCATGGAGGCCGTGTTCGATCGCGAGTACGTACGCCGGATCAATGGTCCGAACGTGAAGGAAGGCCGCAACAAAATGGAAAAGGCCGAGATGCTGATGGAAGACATCCGGCAATTCCAGGCGCGCACCGGCGTCAAGCGCATGGTGATGATTTGGTGCGGCTCCACCGAGGTGTTCCATACCCCATCGCAAGTGCATCAGTCCCTCAAGCGATTCGAGCACGGACTTCAAAAGAATGACCTGGAAATAGCGCCGAGCCAGATTTACGCATACGCGGCGCTCAAGATGGGAATTCCATACGCCAACGGCGCACCCAACCTGACGACGGATACACCGGCGCTGCTCGAACTCGCGCGTGAGAAGAACGTCCCGATCTGCGGTAAGGATTTCAAAACCGGACAGACCTTTATAAAAACACTCATCGCGCCCGGACTGAAGGCACGAATGCTCGGGCTGTCGGGATGGTTCTCTACCAATATCCTTGGTAACCGCGACGGGGAGGTGCTGGACGACCCCGGATCGTTCAAATCAAAGGAGGAAACCAAGCTGTCGGTGCTCGATCAGATACTGCAACCGCGGTTGTACCCGCAGCTCTACGGCGATGTGTTTCACTCGGTGCGGATCAACTACTATCCGCCGCGCGGCGACGCCAAGGAAGGCTGGGACAACATCGATCTCTTCGGATGGCTCGGCTACCCGATGCAGATCAAGATCGACTTTTTGTGCCGCGATTCAATCCTCGCGGCGCCGCTGGTGCTCGACCTGGTACTGTTCCTGGACCTGGCCCGTCGCGCCGGCATGCACGGAATCCAGGAATGGCTCTCGTTCTTCTTCAAGGCTCCGATGCACGCACCGGGGCTCTACCCGGAACACGACATTTTTATTCAGCTCATGAAGCTCAAGAACACGCTGCGCTGGATGCGCGGTGAGGATCTGATAACCCACCTGGGGCTCGAATATTACGACTAGCGCCCGGCCTGCCTTTTCTGGAATTACCTGGTGCGCGGACTTATTCTGATAGCAATCGGCGGCGCGATCGGCAGCGTGGGACGCTACTACGCGTCGCGCGTGATCATGCTACTCAGCGGCGGAGTGTTTCCCTTCGGTACCCTGTTCGTGAACGTAAGCGGCGCGATCGCTATCGGATTCCTGGCAGCCCTGTCCGCCCCGGAGAGTCCCTTCTTTGTAACCCCGCAGGCGCGCCTGTTCTTCATGACCGGAATCTGCGGCGGATATACGACCTTCTCGACCTTCAGCCTTGAGACGATGGCGCTGATCGGCGATGGGCAATGGATCGCTGCCTCTCTGAACGCGGTCGGCTCGGTTCTGCTGTGCCTGGCCGCCGTGTGGCTGGGGAGCGTGGCGGCACAATTGATGGGCCGCGGTGTTTAGCGATGCACGTTCCACGGGAGGCGGTTCTACTGCGAATTTTCATTGGCGAAGAGGATCGGATTAAGGGCCGTCCGCTGTACGAAGCGATCGTCCTGAAAGCGCGCGAAGCCGGACTGGCCGGCGCGACGGTCCTGCGCGGCCCGATGAGCTTTGGCAAGAGCAGCACGCTGCACACCGCCAAGGTTCTGCGGCTCAGCGAGGACTTGCCGATCGTAATCGAGATTGTCGATACTGAGGAAAAGATCGACGCGTTCCTGCCGGTGCTCGACCCGATGATGGGCTCCGGACTGGTCACGCTTGAGCGCGTGCAGGTACTGCAGTACGGCGACAGCAACGGAAAGAACTGACCGGCGGAGCTAGCCATGGAGAGAAAATACCTCAACCCACCCACTTTGCTTCAGCCGCGCGGCTACACGCACGTCGTGACCGTGGAGGGCGGCGGCAAGATGGTCTTCATCTCCGGACAAGTCGCGGTAGACAAGGACGGAAAGCTGGTCGGACCGGGCGATTTGAAGACCCAGATTCGGCAGGCTGCGAGCAACTTGAAGCTCGCGCTGCAGGCCGCGGGCGCGACCGCTGCCGATCTCGTCAAGACCAATACCTATATCGTCAACTACAAGCAGGCCGACTACTCGGCGCTGCGCGAGGCGCGCGCGGAGCTGTTCCCCGCCGGTGAGCCCCCCGCGTCGACGCTGGTCGGGGTAACCTCGCTTGCAGTCGACGGCCTTATGGTCGAGATGGAAGCGATTGCGGTAGTGAAGTGAGCCCCTACGGTCCGTCCTGGACACGATGGTAGCCGCGCACTGACTCCGCGGCGCTCCGCGGTTTTGCTGGTCATCGCAGCATAAGAGTTGTTTTCCGAGTGGCCTTTCCCGCCGCTGAGGCGGTGAGCCGCGCGCCGTTTTAGCCACAGGGCCGATCGGGAATTTGACTCTGGCGCCCGCCTTTGATGACTTGGCTCGCATGGCTGGCTTCGACGAGTCCACCTATGGCGAGCGCATCGCAGACGTCTACGACGAATTCTTTACCACCCCCACCAACGCCGTGGACGCGGTCGCGTTTCTCGCTTCCGTCGCCGGAAGCCGGCGCGTGCTGGAACTGGGAATCGGTACGGGCAGAATAGCGCTGCCGCTGGCTGCGCGAGGCCTCAAGGTTTCGGGCATCGACTCGTCTCCGAGGATGGTCGAGAAACTTCACGACAAGCCGGGCGGGGATGCAATTCCGGTCGCGCTTGGAAACTTTGTCGACGTCAAAGTCCCGGGACAGTTCTCGCTGATCTACGTGGTATTCAGCACCTTCTTTGGTGGACTGTTCACCCAGGAAGACCAAATTCGATGTTTCGACCGCGTGGCCCGTCATCTCACCGACGAAGGTGTCTTCGTGCTGGAAGCGTTTGTACCGGATGTCTCGCGCTTCGATCGCGGACAACGAACCTCGACTATCTATCTGGATACCGAAACCGCGGTAATCGACTCGGCCAAGCACGATCCAGTCACCCAGCGGGTCCAGGCCGCGCATATGATCGTCCGCGAAGATGGAAACCGCCTCTATCCGGTCCAGGTCCGTTACGCCTGGCCATCGGAGCTGGACCTGATGGCGCGGCTGGCCGGCATGAGACTGCGCGAGCGCTGGGGTGGATGGCGCCGAGAATCTTTCACCGCGTTGAGCCCCCTTCACGTGAGCGTCTACGAAAAAGTCCGCGCGGTGACCGGGCCATCGACAAATGCGAAACAGCGTCAGCGGGTTAAGAGCTCGCCCCGCCCCGGCAAACGCGGGCGCGCTTGACAGGTGTCGTATGAACGCAATCGAAGAACGCTTTCGCAAACAAACGGTCAGGTCCGCGCAACTCGCGGAACGCGCGGAGCACGTGATGCCGGGCGGTGACACGCGCACCACCACCTACCATCGGCCTTACCCGCTCGCCATCGATCGCGGCGAAGGACCGTTTCTGTTCGACGTCGATGGCAACCGCTATATCGACTTGCTCGGGAATTACACCAGCCTGGTTCACGGGCACGCCTACCCGCCGATCGCCGAGGCGGTCGCGCACGCCGCGCGCAACGGCACGGCGTGGCCAGCACGGTCGCGGGCGCAGATCGAATTGGCAGAATTATTGTGCGAAAGAATTCCCTCGGTGGAGAGCGTTCGTTTCTGCAACTCCGGTACCGAGGCTGGCATGCTGGCAGCGCAGGTCGCGCGCCATCTGACCGGACGCAAGTTCGTGGTGATGGCGCGCTATGGATACCACGGGTCGTACGATGACCTGGAATTGGGCCTGCTTGGCCACGACGGCGAGCGGACCCTGCTCGGTGAATTCGGCCGTGCCGACACTTTCGAACAGCTATTGGCGCAACGCGGATCGGAAATCGCCGCGGTATTTCTGGAACCGGTGCTTGGCTCTTCCGGGGTGGTTGCGCCGCCGCAGGGGTTTCTGCAGCGGGTTGCAGACGACGCCCATCGGGCGGGCGCACTGTTCGTGCTCGACGAGGTCATAACGCTGCGCCTGTCGGAAGGCGGCGCGCAGCAGATCTTCAAGCTCAAGCCCGACCTCACCATGATGGGGAAGATCATCGGGGGCGGCCTGCCGGTGGGCGCGCTGGGTGGAAGAGCGGACATTATGGCATCGTTCGATCCACGGGAGCGCCACTCGCTGCTCCATTCAGGAACCTTCAACGGTAACGTGCTCACCTGCTCTGCAGGAAAGGTCTCGGTGCGCGAGCTGACCCAGGAGCGCATCGACAAGATGGAAGCCCAGGCCAAGCGTCTCGCCGAGGAATTCAAGCGTCGGGCGCGACAGTCAGAAGTTCCCTTCTCCGTCCGGCAATTCGGTTCGCTTATGAACATCTTTTTCACTAATGTCGCGCCGCCGGCGACGATCGTTCGGGAGGATATTCGGACGATGGCACAGTTTCATCTCGCCGCGCTCAATCACGGACTTTTCATCGCACCGCGCGGCCTGATCGCGCTTTCGACCGTTATCAGCGACAATCTCGTGGAAGAGATCTGCGAACGCGTCGCACAAGCGATGACGGACGTCGCACGCCAGCTAGTATAAGCGGTTCTACAGCGTTACCTGGCGAGGTCATTAACCTAGTTGACACGCGCGTCGTCTGTTTTTTGGCGACCCTTTCTTCATCGCTCCCGGGTCGCGCAGAACGGAACGTTTCGTTCCGACTTAGGGCCCGACACCGCATCGGTCGACGACCCCCCATGACAACTCCGCAAGCGGCAGTTGTCGGTTGGTCGCCGAACAAAGAGCTGCCTTTATCTCAGCGCGGGCTTGCGCGTTCAGCGCGGGCGCCTGGCGCGGCGGCGCATCAGGCGATCGAGCGGATTCGCGAAGCCCTCAAGCTCATTCCATACCTTGCGGACCAGCTTACGGCGCTTGAGATAGTTCATAACTTCGAGCCGGAGCCCGTCGGGATCGTTGAAAAAAACCGCATAGTAGTCGGGCGAGTATTCCGGCCACAGGCGCGGCCCCTCTGCTTTGATGTTCAGCGCCCGTAGCTTGCGCGCGACCTGATCGACGGCCGCCCGGTTAGCGACTCGCAGAGACAGGTGGTGTAGCCCGGGGGCATACGAATCATGTTTAGCTCGATGGTGCGCTGGGCGAATGGAGACCTGGAAACTCCGATTGTAGTAGTGGCAGTGCGGCTCGCCACCGATTGCTGCGGTTCCCTTCTTGAATCCCAGCGCCCTCATCAGGCGATCGTAAAAGCGGCTCGAGCCCGCGAAATCGCTTACCGTCAGATAGACGTGGTCGACGCCGATCAGATCGGCCGAGGAGTCCTGCTTTGGAGCGGGGCCGCGACGCCGCATCAGGCCGCCTTGAGCTCCGAGGTGCAGTGCGCGCACTTGGTAGCCGCGAGCGGAATCTTGCTCAAACAGTAGGGACAGTCCTTATCCACCGGCACGGGCGGGGCCGGACTCACGAGGCGATTCATCTGCTTCACCAGGAGGAACATCGCGAACGCCACGATGACAAAGTCGATAATCGTATTGATGAAGGAACCGTAGGCAACAATCGGCGCTCCTGCCGTCCTGGCCGCGGCCACCGAAGGAAAGGTTTTTTCGGACAGGTTGACGTACAGGCTGGTGAAGTCGACTCTCCCCAGTAGGAGTCCAATCGGCGGCATGATCACGTCATTGACTAATGAAGTCGTGATCTTGCCGAACGCGGCGCCCATGACAAAGCCGACCGCGAGGTCAACCACGTTTCCTCGCATCGCAAATTCCTTGAAATCGGAAAGCATAGACATAGTTAGTGGCCTCCTTGTCAGGTATCGAGTTCATGTCACATAGCAATCGAACCCCTCATCGCGCGAGGGTTTTGCACGTCGCCACCCAGAGTTTCGTGACTATGCGCCAATGCTACGGGAGCCGCCCTTCGAGCCGCGCCGCGGCGGTTCGCGGAGGTGCCGTTCCGCGAGCCGGACGCGATGTGGTGTCGTCACGTCAGTCAGTCGAGTCGCATGGTGAAAGTCCGCTGGGAAGGTGCCCAGGTCCCGCCCGCCGCTCAGCGGATGGTGCCGTGAAGCCTTTTCGCTGCGACGGCCGCTGCGATAGTGTATCGGCTGAAGTGCGCATCATGGGCCAGGCCGGAGAAAAGGAGAGTGGTCATGTCGAGCAATGGCAAATCCAAGACGATTCATGATCGCCTGGGCCATCCGGTAATCGATGCGGATGGGCACTATCTGGAATTTGGACCCTCGATTATCGACTATCTGAAGCGGGTTGCGGGCGACAAAGTCGCGCAGACCTTCGTCGGGCGCAACGAGCGCGTGGCGCACGTACTTAATCAAACTCCCGAGGAGCGACGCGAACAGCGGCGGGCCCAGGAAGCTTTCTGGGCGGCGCCGACCAAGAACACGCGCGACCGCGCAACCGCGCTGCTGCCGCGGCTGCTCTACGAACGCCTCGATGAACTCGGGTTCGACTTCACCGTGCTCTATCCTACCGCCGGCCTCGGTGTCCCGTTCATTCCCGAAGAGGAATTGCGGCGCGCGACCTGCCGCGCATTCAACATGTACGTGGCGGATCATTTCCGCGAATTTTCCGATCGGATGACGCCTGCGGCGGTGATCCCGATGTACTCCCCGACGGAAGCGCTCGAGGAACTGGAATATGCCGTGCACACCCTGGGACTCAAAGTCATCGTGATGGGCAGCATGGTGCGCCGGCCCATCAAGGCGGTGGAGCGCAAAGCACCGGCGGCGGGCCGCTACGCTTCCTGGTATGACACGCTTGGGCTCGATAGCGAACACGACTATGACGCGGTCTGGGCAAAGTGTGTCGAGCTAGGCGTCTCCCCGACCTTCCACACCGGGTCGCGCGGAATCGGTTTCCGCGTTTCGCCGACCAACTTCACCTATAACCACATCGGCCATTTCGCGACCGCGAGCGAAGCCGTATGCAAAGCCATCTTCATGGGCGGCGTGACGCGCCGTTTCCCTACCCTGAAACTCGGATTTCTGGAAGGGGGTGTGGGATGGGCCTGCACCTTGTACTGCGATCTGATCGGCCATTGGAAAAAGCGCAACCTCAGGGCGTTGGAGGAGGTTAATCCCGCCAACCTCGACCGCGCCCTGCTGTCAGAGTTAATCCGTCGCTACGGCGGAGAAGAGCTCGCGCGGCGCTCCGAGGCTTCCCGCAGCATCGCCAGCGGCCAGCGCAGCGACGCGGTGGGCGGCATTCGTCAACTCGATGATTTTGCGGCGTGCAAGATCGAATGCGCCGAGGATATCCGCGATCTGTTTGTGAAGAACTTCTATTTCGGCTGCGAGGCTGATGATCCGATCAACGCGTGGGCATTCAACCGGCGTGCGAATCCCTACGACGCGCGGCTCAACACCCTGTTCGGGTCGGACATCGGGCATTTCGATGTGGTGGACATGGCCGAGGTACTGATCGAAGCGCACGAACTGGTCGACGACGGCTTGATCACTCCGGACGACTTCCGCGACTTCGTGTTCGAAAGCCCGGTGCGATTCTGGGGAGAGGGGAATCCCAACTTCTTCAAGGGCACGTCGGTGGAGAGTGACGCTGCGAAGCTGCTTCGCGACAACTCCGCGCATGCTGCCGCGTCGCTCTGAGCACAGAGAAGGAGTGCTGCCGGTTGGACAAGCCATACCGCGGTCTCCTGCTTACGGTCCTCGCGATTCTCTTCGCGCTGGCCGCAATCCAGGACATTCTCAAACCTCTGCATCTGGAGGGGCCCACCACCGGATTGGTCTTTCTTGGAACCCGCTTGAGCGGCCCAGGCAACCTCGTAATGAGCGTGGTGCTCGCGATCTTCCTGGCCATCTACGCGGTCGGGATCTGGCGGATGAACAAATATGCCCTAACACTGGGATTCATCTACGCCGTCTACGTGCTGTTCAACATTGTTGTCTTCCCGATCAGATATGCGGGGGAGAACAATGGCTCGCCCGCATTCCTATTGGGTTTCGTCATCGGCGCCATCGCGATTCCGTGGGCCGCCGCAATATCGCTGTGGCGTCGTCGCGATGAACTCGTGTAGTTCCGTCAATGCGAAGGCTTTGCGCCCGCGGCACGCGCACTAAGCTGACCACTCACCTTGCTGGGCGGACCTCGTCTTTCAGCGGGAGTAGCGCCAAGTATGAGCCGAACGCGCTGATGAGCGAATACACGATCGCCCATCGATAGCTGCCCGTGCGATCCACGATCATACCGGCGAGCGGGGGACCCAGCAGGGCGCCGACGCCCCCGCTCGTATAGAGAAGTCCCATCATGGTGCCGAGCTTGCTGACTCCGAACAGCTCAGCGATCACCGCCGGCGACAGCGCGACGAATCCGCCGTAGCCCGCCCCGAGCACCAACGCGAAAGCCACCAGCACCAGGTAGGTACTGCCAACCAGCCAGATCGCAAAACTCACCGCCAGCACGAAGTAGCAGGTCTTCAAAAGAAAGATGACGCTGATACGATCCGCGAGCGCGCCCAGACCCAATCGCCCCACGACACTGGCGCCGCCAATCGCTCCGACCAGCGCGGCCGCCGCGACTTCGCTGGTCCCGTGATCATGGGCGAACGCCGGCAGATAAACGAACGGCACGAACAGCGCCAGCGAAGACAAAAACGAGTTGAGATACAGAAGGCCGAACGTGGGTGTTCGAATTGCCTCACGCACATTGATTTGGCTCGGCACCACGTGGACGGGCGGACGCTCGACGGCGGCGGCACACGCGATCAGCACCCCCCCGCCGACAATTCCGAACACGATATCAGTGGTGCGCCATCCGAGGTGCCTTATCAGGGCCGCGGCCAGCGGCGCGACGGCCACAGTCCCGCAGCCAATTCCTGCGACCGCGATCCCCATGGCCGTGTTGCGCCGTTTAAGAAACCATCCCGCCACCACTGCCACCATCGGGACGTAGGCGGTGGCGATTCCGGTTCCGACTCCGATGCTGTATGTGAGGTAGCCGATCCACAGGCGGTCGATGAACCCGGTTAGAATGAGTCCGGTCGCCATCACCAGCCCGCCGACAGAAACTACAATCCGCGGGCCGAACCGATCGGCAAGGTGCCCCGCGAGCGATCCGCTCATTGACGAGACGAACACGGTCAGTGAAAAGACCACGGCGGTCTCCCCGCGCGCGGCGCCGAATTCAAGCGCCATGGGTTTGAAAAACGCGCCGAAACTGTAGGCGACGCCGTACGCCACGAACATCGCAACGAACGCCGCCCCGGTGATTCGCCACGCGCGCGGCGAATCGAACAGCTCAAGCGCGCGTTGCACGTCGCGGCTAAGCGGCGCAGCCGAGTCGGAAATTTCCATGCGCAGGAGCAAACTCGCTCAGAGACGGGCCCGATGCAAGCTTGCAGGCCAGGGCGCAGGCCCGGTAGCGTCCACACCAATGGCCAGAGGATTTTGCGCCGCCCCGACTCGGCAAGTAAGTTGAGCCCTATGAGCACCGCTCAGATTCGCAGCTTCGTCGACAACCTGTGGAACCAGGAGATCATTCCTGCGCTGATTGAGTTCGGGCGGATCCCCAACAAGTCGGTCTCCTTCGATCCCGAATGGGAATCGCACGGGCACATGCAGCGCGCCGTTGAACTGCTGAGCAGATGGGCGCAGCGCCATGCGCTTCCCGGCATGATGCTCGAGGTCGCGCACATCGAAGGGCGCACGCCGCTGATCTTCATCGATGTGCCCGGAACCTCCAATGATCAGGTGCTGCTCTACGGCCATCTGGACAAACAGCCCGAGATGGCAGGCTGGCGCAAAGGTCTAGACCCGTGGGCTCCGGTGCGCGAAGGCGACCTGCTCTACGGTCGCGGCCTTGCCGACGATGGTTACGCGATGTTCGCCTGTCTGGCGGCGCTCGGCGCCTTGCATGCTGCGAAAATCCCGCACGCGCGCTGCACGATTATTATCGAGGCCTGCGAAGAAAGCGGCAGCTTCGATTTGCCGCCATACATCGATCTGCTCGCGGAGCGCATCCGGCGTCCCAGCCTGGTCATCGCGCTCGATTCGGGATGCGAGAACTATGAGCAGCTCTGGTGCACGACATCATTACGCGGGCTTGCCGGCGGAACCCTGCGCGTGGAGATGCTTACCGAGGGCATCCACTCCGGGGCAAGCGGCCAGGTGGCGGACACCTTTCGGGTCGCGCGTCATTTACTTGATCGCATCGAGAACCCGGAGACCGGCGCGGTCAGCGATCCAGCCTTCAACGTCGCCATTCCGCCCGCGCGGCTGAACGAGATTAAGGCGTCGGTACAAGGCATCGCACGAGGGGCTAGCGACTTGCCACTGGTCGAGGGCGCCGCACCCGTGACGCACGACGTCGTTGAACGCATCATCAACAGCACCTGGCGCCCCGCTCTTGCGATAATCGGCGCGGAAGGTCTCCCCCCGGCTTCCAACGCCGGCAACGTGCTCAGACCGATGACGGCTCTCAAGTTGTCGCTCCGCCTCCCACCAAACTGCAATTCACACAAGGCGTCCGCGCGGCTCAAGGCACTGTTGGAATCGAACCCTCCCTACGGTGCGAAGGTGAGCTTCGCTGCTGACTGGGAAGCAGACGGATGGGACGCGCCCGAATTTGCTCCCTGGCTAAAAAAATCCATGGCTGAGGCTTCTCGAGCCTACTTCGGCAAACCGGCTGCATACATGGGACTGGGTGGAACGATTCCATTTATGGCGATGCTCGGCGAACGCTTCCCTCAGGCCCAGTTTCTTATCACCGGCGTCCTGGGTCCGCGCTCGAACGCTCATGGCCCCAACGAATTCCTGCACATCCCGACCGGCCGAAGCGTGACCTGCTGCGTGGCCCAAGTGATCGCCGATCACTTTCGCGATTCCGCGTGATGAGCGAGCCCGGATCCGCTTTGCGGAGGCCGTGTGATGCTGCGGTCCTAAGTATCGTGATTTTGTTTCACGGGCGCGGGGAGTTCTTCTTGTGAGCTTCAGCCCGCGCCGCCGGTGACTGCCACAGGCGCAGGAGCACCGCCGATCACGGGACGACCACCGAACCGCCGCTGATGCTGATAACCTCCCCGCTGATGTAAGAGGACAGGTCACTCGCAAGAAATAGCGCGAGGTTAGCGACTTCGCGCGGCTCACCCAGTCTTCCCATCGGGTTGCGCTTCTTCGATGCCTCGAACATCTGCTTGGGATAAATCCGTTCGAGGAACGGGTTGTAAATAACGGTCGGTGCGATGGCATTGACCCGAATCCCCTTGCCTGCCAACTCACCGGACGCCGCCCGCGTCAGGCCCATCACTCCCGCCTTGGCGGCTGAATAAGCAGCTTCGCCGCCCGACGATGCGAGCCACCCGGCCGCGGATGCCATATTCACGATTGCGCCCTTGCCTTGTTCCATCATGTGCGGCACGACCGCGCGAATCGCCCAAAAGGTCCCACGCAGACATACGTTCATTACCAGGTCCCAGGTCTCGTCCTTGAGCTGCCAGATGGGCTCTAGCTTGTTGATGCCGGCGTTGTTGAAGAGGATATCTATGCGTCCGTATTTCTCGTGGGTCTTGGCGACCGCGCCCTCTATCTGATCGCGTTGGGTCACGTCGACCGGAATCCCGAGCACCTCGCGTTTGAACTGCTCGCCCAGCTCGGCTGCGGTCTCCTCGGTGCGCTTGGCGTGCGCATCGGTAATAACCACGGTCGCGCCCTCTTCCAGAAAACGGGCTGCCACTGCATGACCGATTCCGACTCCCGCCCCCGCGGTGATCAACGCAACCCTGTTCTGTAGCAGCATGGTGTACCTCCGACGCTTCGATCCAATAGCTGCCCGCTTAGCTGCACGATTGTCAACTCGCGGAGTGGCGGCCCCTACACCGTGCGGCGAAGCGCCGGTCGCCACTCAAAGATCTGATCGCAAGGACAGATGAACTATGGGAAGGCGACAAGGGATGGTCGATTTCCGAGGCAATGTGTCCCGCTAGTTGCACTAACGCAGGGGCGAGGGCGTGGTACGTCAACCACGGAGGTTGCAAACGCCTCGCTGCTGCTACTGGCGAATTGATCGCCAGGCTGAAGACCTAAGCGAATGGCTTAAGTGGCCCTTCTATTTCTGTGTACGACGACCCTGTGACTCGTCGAAGTACCGCATAGCACATACGACGTTCCCCTCCGTATCTCTGAATTGGATTAACTCACCGACGGTGGGAATCGTCATCTTGGGTACGATGACCTGGCCGCCCTCGCGTCCGATCATCGCCGCGATCTCGTCGACATCATCCACGGAGATGGTGCACTGAAAGCCGACGCAGCGATCCTCGTCCTTGGGCCGCTCGTGCACGGCCCCGTGGATGCCGGGATCGTTCTCGTCCCCGGTGGCTATTATGAAAAAGCCGGGCGGGCCCCATGGCGAGAACCGCCATCCGAATACCCTTTCGTAGAATTTACGCGCGCGATCAACGTCATCGGCGTGCACGTCGAAGTGCGCGATGTTCCTTGCAACCATCATGAGACCTCCATCGCACTAGATATGTGATCTTGGCAGAGACGTTACCGGAGGCGCTCGCGACGTCCTGCCAGATTATAGCGGCAATGCGTCAAGCCCAGATGAGCTCAATCGATCTTGAATGCGCGGGTTTCGTCGATGAGCTGCTTCAACCATTTCATATAAGGAGTGCCGCCTGTTCCACGCGGATCATCGGTCCATCGATTGATATATTCCTGAGCCCAATCGAAGTGGACTGAACGAAATTCCGCCATCGCATCGAGGACGGCGTTGTAGTGCTGCTTGCTCGCGAACGCACGGACACTCGGCATCGACTCCACCATCTCGAGCAATCGACGATGCTCGGCCGGCATATAGTTGCGCATATCGATCAGATGGTTGGTCAACATCGACGGCCGATGCGGAATCTTCATGAATGCGACCAACAGCGGCATGATACTGCTCTGCGCTCCGGTCTCGCCGCGAAAATTCATCCGCAGCCGCGCCGCCGAGCCGGCGGCGACCCGACCGCCAGGCACCTCGGCCTCGTACTCAACGTCTTCGAAAAAGCGAATGTAGGGGCGGAAAGTCTTGTAGTAGAGCGCAGGGCTCATCTTCTCCGGAATTCGCCGCAATACTCGAACCTGATCATTTACCGCGCCGGCAATTTTCTCCACCGTGTCATCCACGGATGAGGATGCGTTCGTATCCAGCGCCACCTGAGCCGCCGCCACCGCGTCGAGAATCCGAGCGGCAGTGGCCTCGATCTCGACGTGAACCAGGATGAACCAGTGCTCGTCGTAGAGATGAACAAAATTCTGAACGGTGTCGATGTTTCCAAGCGCGATCGGCTGGTTGGGGCGGAACCGCTTCCAGTTATAAAGGGCATAGCCGTCGTAACTCAGAATCGGCGGTCGATTCAGGAGCCTACAGGCACGGCACAGCGGGACGGCCAGGTTCGCCGGCAACACTCTGCTCGGTTCCTCACCCACCTGGTTGATATACGCGGATGCAAGAAAGCCGACCCGTAGGTAGTACAGCTGGAGTTGCGGAAGATCGCTCGCCTGCACACGACCTTCCGGCCAAAGAGGAATCTGGAGCGAACGCGCATAACGGCGAAAGCTGCGGTCTTGCAAGAGGCTCGGGAGATCGCGCCCGATTTCGTCCAGCGCCGAGAATTCGGAATCGTAAGGAAACCGCGTCAGTGGATCATGCTCAGGCAGAAATCCACGCGAGCGAAATTTGGCCTCGATGAATCCTCGGCCGCTCGAATCTTCTGCCGTATCGCATCCCGCCTCAGGCATCCAAGCACCTCCTCAGCGGCACCTCATCTAGATCATACGCCCCAGCGCCCCAATCTTTAATCGCGTTGCTTAGACCGTCCCCTGGCCAGGCATTCACCCTGGAATAGAAAAGAGCGCGCGCGCTTTCATCGGTTGTTGCCTCCGTAGTCAGACAGGGTACACGCGACCGCAGTCCAGCCGCCACGTACGGATCACAAAACGCCTCAACTGCTCTAGTTTGCGTGTCCCAATTTCTTCTCCGACGCAGTGAATCGAACGGCAACCGCAGTCAGCGGAATGACGAGTCAGCAGGAGATTTTGGGGGAGCTTCGTTCATCAGCGAGCGGAGCTGTTGGAGAACGACCGGTTGCAGAAGGATCTCGTGGCCCAAATCCTTCAGGACCCGCACCTGCACATTGCCGCCGTTGGCTTCCATCCTGCGCGCAAAGGCGAAGGTGAGCGACGGTGGCGTTACCGGATCCACGCTGCCCACGACCATCCGCACGATCGTGTCTCTGGGAATCTGCTCAGCGTGATCCTGCGGCGAAACCGCGCGGACCGGAATGAGCCAAAAGGGATTCCATTGATGCTTCATCATGCCCCAGCGGAACACAGGCACGTCGCAAGGGCACGACACCAGCAACGCGCCCCGAGCCACACGAGGAAAGAGTGCAAGGATGTCCGCCGCGATCGTCGAACCACCGGAATGGCCCACCAGCGTGAGATCTGCAGCATGATAGCGAACCATCAGTGCCTCGGCGGCACTGGCCACGCTCGCGATGTCATCGAGTGTATAGTTGTCAGCTAGAGCGAAGCCCCGATCGCCCTCACTCCGTCCTCCCATTCCGTCCTGGTAGCCTGGACGTAGCACACCCACGCCCACGACATCATCCAGAGCCGCCGCCGCATGGTCAGCGAACACGTACTGATAGGACGGATTTGCGGAAGGTGCATCGCCATGGATCACGACGATGAGATGCGGATGTGTCGAGAGCTTCGCGCTCTCATAGGCGCGCCCCGCGAGCAGCCAACGACCGCCTTGCACCCGGACTGGCTGGCCGGCAGCAGAAGCCGCGGAAACATGGATAAGGAGGGTGACGACCATCGCGCCAATGGCAGCTACGAACGGGCGCATCAACGTTCCCATCGCGATCACCCTTTCGGGTGAATGGTCCAGGGACCGGCTGACCAGTTTGTTTCTGTCCACACGCGCCATTTATCGCCCGCATTTCAGCGCTGAAATCGTAGCGGACGAAAATATCGAACCGAGGCGGCCACTACGTCTCCAAGCAGACTGACGGCCTCAACGAAGCTTCTTCCGCGGGATCGTCGTGTACAAATTGGCCGGACGAGACCAGAACGGAAGATATCCTGCGGAGGCGGCAGCGCGCCACTACGAATGTTTACCGATTTTGAAGGAGAGCAAGGCCCACCCGCACTGGCTCTCCGAGGTCGGCCTTAGCGAAAGTAGCTACCTGGCGACAGCCTCTCAGAGTTGACGGTCGCCACGAGGCGCTGAGCTTACCTAGGGCGTCGTCGGAAGTTGGGTCCGAAGATGAGACCGGTAGGTGCATTTAGCGTGGTGGCGGACCCAATCAGGAAGGTCCCCGGATTTACCGCGCCACTCCCCGTGAGCTGCCCAGCTTTAAAGATCGCGGTGCTCTTGTTGGCATCATCGGAAACGACCAGATCGCCCAAGTTGTTAAAACTGACTCCTTGCGGGTCCGCGATGGTGACACCAACCCTGGTCATCAAGGGGGTGAGCTGAATCGCGGGGGCCGGGGTGCCACTCGCCGTCAAGGAACTGGCGACAAACTCCACCACCAAGGGTCCAGAATAATGCCCTCGTTCGAGAACCAGGTCACCAGCCGTGTCGAAGACCAGGCCCCATGGCCCGTCGATGCTTGCGAATGTGGGATTGGCGTTGGAGCTCAGCCGTGGGACTTCCATACCCCCGGAGGTTGGAATGTGGGCGCTGTTAACCACGAATATCTGCGCGGCGCCGTTGTCGGCCAAATACAAATTCCCCCTTACTGAACGCCAGTCCCACGATCCCGGTGGAACCGCTGATTTGGAATACCGCTGCAGGCACTAGTCCGGTCCCGCTTACCGAGGTCAATTGGGCCGTGGTGAAAAGGAATATTACATTCACCCCCGGGTCGGCGACGTACAGGTTGCCAACCCTGTCAAACACGCCGAACTGAGGAAAGACGAACGGGGCACACCGCCGGAATTCGTAATCGCGAACGTCGGTGTCGGCGAGTCGTTGGTACGGAGAGATCTCAGTCGGGCATTGCTGAACGTGAAGACCCCTTCGGTGGTATCTCCCGTGCCATCGCCGAGGTCGACGACCCACAGATTGTTGTGAGTGTCAAAGACCGTATCCTGCGGAGAAAAGAACGAGCCGCTCATATTGATCAAACTCGGCTTCGGACTGGTGACGCTCCCGCTCGAAGTCTGCCCGCCTGAGAACTCCGGAACGGTCGAACCGCCACTGTTTGCCTCCCACAGTCCGGTAGTTACGGTCTGGGCCAGAGTCCTGTGAGCGCTCGACGCGAGCAAAAATCTCCCGACGAGTACGGTTACGCCGATGCGCCAGAATTCCGTGCGTATTGATTGCTCGAGCATTCATATCGCTAGATCCTCCCTTGAAATTCAGATACCTACGGGCCCCCTTGGGACCCGCGCGCTTTCGTGATGCAGATGAGATCCGGTACTTCCGTGCAAATCTGGTTTCTCGGCGGTCCCCTGGAGCGACGGGTTCGTCGAGCCTTTTTGCGCAAAGCTTTCATGGAAAAAAAGGTCGACATATCCTCAAGTCCGGGATGGCAACCAAGTAATCGGTCGCGGTAGGTCCTACCGCTTGATAGCTATCTTGAGATGCTTTGTCTTTAATCAGTGTGCAACCACTGATTCTTTTGATCTTTATAGATTTTAATATTGAACAGACAATTTATTGCTCTTTATATATTATTTATAAGATGAAATCGAATGACCAATAATTATAAAGAATCATAGCTGCTTTAAGACTGCGTTAAAGGGTGAGCGTCTTTCGGCAACCTTCTATCCGTCGCCAGCGAACCGTTCTGCTCGGATTCAGGATCAAATCTCGCGGAGCAGTCAGACCACCGAGCTGGCAGCAAGGAGTGCCAGGGCGCGGTGTGCGGCCTTAGGAGCGCGGCATGGTCGAGGCCCTTCTTGGAGTGTTATGCATTCGAGTGGAGGGTCAGTCTGATGAAATATACCCGCATCTACGCCGATTCCGAGGGCGAATCGCATCTTCAAGACGTCGATCAGGAGATGAAGCCCGCGGACCACGCCTCGACGATGTCGGAACTGATCGCGGCTAAGGGAGTGATCTTCCGTGAAAGCCGCAGCGGCGAATACTTCGTTGATTGGCACAATGCGCCGCGTCGCCAATTCGTGGTGAATCTGATCGGTGAAATAGAAATTCAGACCAGTGATGGTGAGATCCGCCGTTTTGGCCCCGGATCGATCCTTCTGGCCGAGGACCTCAGCGGTAAGGGACACATCTCGCGCGGGATCGGAAACGGAAAACGCGAGGTGCTGTTCATTCCCTTGAGCGACCCCAAGTAGAAAATCGACATCATCAGGATCGGCGGCTATCAAAGCCAGGGAGGGGCGAAGACCAGGAGCTATTTGCGAGGGAGTACGCTGCAGCTTTATCGACGCGAGCTTCCCGGAGGGAAGAGTTATTGCCGTTTGTTCTGTGTTCCGCGACCGAACTGCCAATAGTCGTCGCCATCACTGAGATCGGTCCTCGCTTGAACATCATGCGGACGGAAATCGCGACCGCCCCAAAGTGCAGTTCTGCTATCATCCAGCTGTTCCGCGGCCACCGACGCAACGCTTCTGCCAGTCCAGTCGGAGATGGCTAGCGCGACGGACTGAGCCAGTCCCCGCCGCGCAGTAGATCCTTGCTTGGCGCATCTCACGGTCGAATTGTGAGGCCACGGTAGACGTCACTCTTTACCAGTCCTAAAAACTCTGCCGTCCAGCTATTGAGTTTTGCTGGGATGCGGGTCAAATAAAGACGGCTCGGCACCGATGGGGCCGAGCCGGCCAGAGGGTGGACTGGTTATGGCATCTAGGGGGAGGCATTTAGTAACCATGCTTGGGGGTCGAATCTCCCCCGGTTCAGGTTCGAGCTCCCGCCTGACGCGTTTGAGACACTAGCCATACCGGCGATTGTTGGCATCGGGCGGTGAACTGCGGACACTGGATAACTATGACTCTGCTGGCGACCCTGCTAATGGGTTGCGCGTCGCAGTCATCACCATGCCGCTCGCTTTACCCGCAAGGTCCGGATACCGAAGGAGCGCGAGAATATTGTCGAGATCTGGAACCACTAAGAGCTCTCGAGATAGCTGCAGCAGACGAAGCCTACGAGCTGCTTAAGGGAGTGGGGCTGATGCCCAGTGCGACGTCTGGTGTGAGTCGAATCTTAGATACATCAGCTGCGCCCGCCCCATAACTCTGCAATTGCCTTTTCAAAGATCGGCCGACCGGCATCGGAATCGCTTACGAAGTCTGGGCAAAAGTCGGAGAGTTCCCGAAGATCGGTTACAACGTTGCCAGCGCTTCGGACGCCAACGCGCGCCTCATCTCACCCGCGCGGCGCGCGAGACGGGCGGCCTGGCCTGACCACATATTCATAAACGCGTTCGAGCCGGAAGGTTCGGATTTAGCCCTCAGCGGGACAACCGCGCTGCTCGCGAGTGGAAAATTCGGCAAAGCTGACGCAATCGGACCAACTTCCAGCATCAGCCGATTAACAATGCCCCGCGCCGGGCGGCCAGTGAACACGTTGGTGATCATCGTGTCGTCATCGGTAGCATGACTCAGTGCTTCGAGATGCAGTGGAGGCACCTCGGCCTCCGGACAGAATAAATATGCAGTACCGATCTGGACAGCAGATGCACCCAGTATGAGCGCCGCGACGATCCCCGCGAGCACCCGCTATTCCCCCGGCCGCGATGACCGGAACCCCGACTGCGTCTACGACTTGCGGCACTAGCGCGAAGGTTCCAACTTGCCGAGCCATGTCGTCGGTAAGAAAGTTCCCGCGATGGCCCCCCGCCTCGAACCCCATTGCGATGATCGCATCGCAGCCGTGAGATTCAAGCCACCGCGCTTCACGCACCGTCGTCGCCGAAGCTACCACGCGTGCCCTGGTCGCCTTGACGCGGTCAAGGAGATGCTTGGCGGGCAAGCCAAAATTGAAGCTGACAATTTGGGGTTTGAACTCCTCTATGAGGGCGCACGATTCGGCATCGAAAGGTCTACGGGACGGAGCGGCTACCGGAGCTTCGGGATCCAGTCCAAGCTCGAGATAATAGGGCTTAAGCAACGCCCGCCATGCTAACTCGCGCTCTTGGTCTCGGATCGGAGGGGTGTGACAGAAGAAGTTGAGATTCAATCGGCCGCGACGTCGCCCGACGTATTGTCTCTGACGCGGTCCTGATCTCACCGCCACCGAGTTGTGCGCAGGGCAAAGAACCCAACCCGCCGGCCTCGCTAACTGCAATCGCGAGCGCAGCGGTTCCCGGACCGGCCATCGGCGCCTGGACGATGGGAAACTAAATACCCGAACAGGTCGAGGATACGTTGATCGGGCCATGCTTTCATCGTGGTTTGGCTACCTTACATAAACTCACAGATATCCGCAGCGGTCTCGTCCGCGGCGTGTACCTCGCGCGAAATGTCCGGCTTCGAGAATCTGGACGACGGCGTTTGGAAGATCGCGTCCTCCGGCTCCGAGATTTCAAACGACTGATCGTCTTTCTCCCCTAACGATAGACTTTCCTGTTGAGTTCCGCGAAGCGAGGCTCCCATGTGCTTGACCGCATCCTGGCAGGCGGCCAGGAACAGACGCAGAAAGCGACACAGGATCTTGTGTTGCGGCAAAGCCATACCTGAAAGCACTCGATTGCAAATCCGGCGAGCGAGGCCACAGCGGCTGGATAGCCTGGCCGAGGGATTATTCGGTTCGCTGCATGTGGAAGTGATCAAGCTCTGTAAACCAGGTTGATGATTTAAGTTTGCGATCCGCTGGTTGGTGCATTCGATCTCCGGGCCTTCGGCCCCGCAGGAATACCGAAATTCCAGTTTGGCCTCAGAACCGTCGCGGTAGCCCTGTATCGTATGAAGCAAGAGTATTACTCGATGTTCTTTTTCATCGACGTGGTCAAACTTCCAATGGTCGAATTCGGAAATATTACCTGACCGCCGCTCTTCTTCCGTTACGTTTACGTATCCTTCGCTATCAGGCACCAACTGAATGGTGCCGTCATTCTGGGCTTTCCAACAAAGTGTCAATGTGCTTGCCCAGAGAAGTCCCCAGCGGCACGGCGAGTATTCCAGTCGCCGTCCTGGACTAAACGATTTCCCCGTATTGCTGGAATGCCAGCATTCCACGAACCGCGCGAGTATAGCCTGCTGACTGATTTGTGCGGATGGAGATGGCGATGGAAGCGGGCTCGCCGAGTTTTCCAACGACTGCGTCGGCGGCAGAGAGGGTAGAGCAGCGGATACCAGCTTGTCAGTCGAGGCCGTTTTTGCAATCTCGGCCTGCGACGGTTGCGGCGTCGAATTGACCTTGCCAATCGCAATCCGTCGCCGCCACGCGGTCGAAGAAAACAGCAGCGTTGCACGAAGTGCGAGGACGAAAAATGCAGCAAACGAGAGTGGTAACCACCCGAATCGGCTTTCCGTTCCTCCTCCTAGCAGCGTGCGGCAGTAGGGACAGGCTGTAGCGTCGGCCGGGATCGAAGGGAGGCAATTTCGACACAAGATCTCATGCACCGAGACCCTGCTGGAGGTATCCTGCACTGACACTGGGCGGCTCGCTCCCGCCGGCCCCCGCTGCAATACCATCGTGGGAACATCTGACTGCGGTCCGGCAACAGTCGTGGCGTTTGGCAGACCCTGAGGTCCTCCCTCGATTAACCGCATCCGTCGCCTGAATTCGTGGGCACTGTGTATGCGCTGATTGACATCATTAGGCAAGCGATTCATCGACGAGTTCCGCGAGAGCGGGACTGATCTTGGGTGCTAGTTCACTCGTCGGCGGAAAGCTGAACGGTGGCGCGGCCGTTGGGTCGCGCCCGGTCAACAGATGATGCAACGTCGCACCGAGCGCGTAGAGGTGCGAGCGGGCCTCAACCTTTCCGAAATACTGTTCGGGCGGCGCGTAACCCTGGGTGCCGATCATCGTCGCGGTATTTTAGGCTGGAAGTGACACGAGATGCCGAAGTCCACCATCTTGACCCGACCATTGGCTTTAACAATCACATTTGATGGCTTCAAATCGCGGTAGATGATCGGCGGCGTCAGACCGTGCAGGTACTCGAGTGCTTCGAGAACCTGTGTCGCGACGGCGATCACGAACGTTTCATCCAGCCTGCCGCCAGCCGCAGTCAGCTGCTCGTCGAGCGTCCGTCCTGGCACATATTGCATGACCAGGTAATGCCGGTTGTTCTCGCTGAAGCGGTCAAAGATTCGCGGGATAAATTCGCTTTCGAGTTCGGCCAAGAGGTCGGCTTCGCGTTCAAAGGCAGCAATCGCCGCCGCCTGGTCGGAGGGGCGGGTGAAGCTATCAATCATTTCTGCCAGTGCAGCCTGGCGCTTTAGATGCACGTCCTCGACCAGATAGGCGGGCTTCATTCCACCGCCGCCCAACTCGCGGACAACCCGATAGCGTTCGCCGATCACCGCGCCAGGGTTCAGCATCAACTCTGGGTTTCCAAGCTTGAATAGCCGTTAACACAGGCCGACCGGTTGTTGCGACCCTCCCATCTTTGCGAGATTGATCTAGTTTATTGCACTTTAAGTGTAAGTAGATAGCGCCGCCTTGCTTGGTCCCTGGGGTTGGCCGGCTCGTTCCTCTCCTGCGCGTGCGGTCGACCTCGTGGACCTATTTCCATCAGGCTCCGGGTACGCGTGCGGCATCGACAACCAAACGAGGTGCAAGAACAGGGGCCCCTTACGTCGTCAATCTTTTGGGCATTCAACTGCGAAACGCCAAAAGCACCGGTCAAAAATCCGCCCCCATCTAACCTCTATTCCAGCAAGAGACCGACACGCAGCTAGCACCCGAATCGGCGGGAGCCTTGCCCGCCGATCCGGGTGCTTGTGATCTGGTGCAGCGCTAAATACCGATTCAGGGCCAGCGCGCGTTAGCGCCAGCTGAGCAGGATTTGCTGCTGTTAGTTTCATACCATTTCGCATCCTGAGCCGTCGGCGTTTTTGCGGGACACGCGGAGGTGGGTGCGCTGAGCCAGAAGACCGACCACCTCGCGCGTGTTTGTCACGAGGTTAACGATCGTCGCTATCTTCGCCCTGCGAGGCGGGAACCGGGGGATTCACTGACACCAGCGACCCCGACATTACCCAGGCCTTTTGACTAGGTGCAAACCGGGGGGCAAGCAATCCATCGTTTATTTCCCGCGTGATCGCAAAGCGATTGTACTGCGTAGAGGGAATGAACAGTCGTGAGTTGTCCGAGAATCCGTCCGAAGCGGTGTCGACATCGCCTTCCGCCGCCGAGACGACACCGTCGTGATTCGCATCAACCCGTGCAACTTCTGCCGCGTATGCATCAAACAGGCGCGTGTCGAAGTCTGTCACACCGGGTTCGAACGACGCGCGACGCTCGTAGACGTCCAGGAAGATCTCGTTGGCCAGACCGCTCGGAATGAACCGCTGGCGGAATTCGCGCTGCGAATCATCGTCGGCGTCGAACTTGTCGGGGTCGCGTGGTCCGGAGGCCTGCAACACGCCCTTGTTATTGGGATTGTCGCCGTAGGTAACCGGATCGTTCTTTATCCCGTTCGGTCCCGACCCAGGGACTATCGATTGTAGAGCCCCGACCTGACCTTTCTCGAATGTTCCCGGAATGCCGCCGGTAAATGGAAGCTCGTACAGTGGATGAATCCAGTTTGTGGTGTAGTTGAACTCCCAATAAGCGTGACCGTCGCTCTGCTGAAGGGTGTTCCAGGCGCCCATGCTCAATTGAATTGGGACCACGTTGGTCTGAGAGTCCGGAAAGTGATCGCTGGGCGATGGGAAGTGAGGTTTCTCGCCATCGGTAGTGAAGAAATTCTCCGGGGTTGCGTTGTTGTCGCTGAGAGCGGCCGCATCCGCAGGCAGAAGCGCGCCGAATTGAGCGTGACCGTCGCGGCGGGGAGCGGGGTTGACCGGAGCTATTCTTAAGTCGTGAATCATCCAGCCTTCGTACCAGCCGCTCTCATTGTTAATCACGAACAAGTTCGAAATGTCGGTGAAGACATCGATGAATGCGCGCACGTTGTTCGGGTCTGTCGGCAACCCGGGCTTGGGCTCGAGGACGAGCCGCACCGATCCGATGGTGGGTAAGCCGCAGTCTGCACCGGTGGCCGTGAGCATCGCGGTATCGTTCACGCCGGGAATCAGGCTGGTGAATGGGTTTGGTTCAAAACCCGAAGTGTCCAGCAAGTAATACTGGAAAAGTTGGCTAGGCTTTGCCTTGAACGGAGGTGTGTCAGTGTGAGCTTCTGCGTATGCCTGAGTAGGCAGCTGACTGTGCGGTCGACTCGCCATCCGAGCTAGCTGTTCTTTAAGCGGTGCGGGCAGATCTACGATGTCCCCGCGATTTACGACCCTAGCGACATCGGCATTCGCCCGCGGGTTGGGATGGCATGGCCGCGGAGGCTGCTCCCCGTAGGCCGAGCTCCAGGCCAGCGCTGTGATCACCGAAGCGCAGAGTGCGACCTTTCGGAACCAACCTTCCTCTGTGGACCAAAACGAGACACGCATGGTCTTGTTACCTCCTTGCACGATTGATTTGGTTGATGTGTGAAGGGAAATTTTCCCTTTTCGAGAAAAGACTGGCTTCCATTGTGAAGAGAGTCAAGAGACAAAGATCTCGCAGGGACCGGAGATCGCAAATTTTCAGGAACTGAGGGACAAGCAAGGCGCAGCTTCACAATCCAGGCTCACTCCCTTAAAACACTGTGTTAATCATTTGGTAGTTAGGAGTACCGGCGCGTTAATTAGGAAGCACTCGTTACAAAGGGCTGAAGCGACCTGGAAAAACGACGAGGTGAGCTGGCTGCTCCTCCATCCGATGCAGCCACGTCGGAGGAGTCGCATATTGAGGGAACTCGTTTCGTTGGAAAGTAGTGAGAATCCTGGTGACCCAGATGATTGCGCAACCTCGGACTCCCGCCGACCGTCACTGCAACAGGCTTCTGGTCATGGATGATATCGAGGCCGCGCCCATAGGTAGCTGGTTCGATGGCGGAGCTGTTAGGCAGCTTCAGGCGACGACCGGCATTCCTTCATGCTGATGGGGCTCTACCCGATAATTCGTTTTTCAGGATTCTTATTGATCGTTTTCAAGATGAGGGGGTGGGTTAGCCTTTTTCTGCATGCACTGGATTGCTGGGGTAGTCGTCTTGATTTCGGACCCCGCTGCGATCTCCGGGGGGAAGCATGATGCGCGAATCACTGAGTTGGTCATCTGCGGTTCAAAGAAAATATATTGACACCCGCAAGCTTCGGTCTCGGAAATCTTCCTGGCGCCTTCTGCTTGTTCAGCGGTAGACAGTTTCGACGAGACCGGCGCACCGGACCCCAGAGTTCCATGACGGCCCAGACGCAAGGGGAAGTCTCTTATATTGGCGCTGCTCGTCTCTAGCTCAGTTGATGTTTTCCAAATGGTACAGCGATATGATGTGCAACTTTCGTAGTATGACTCTGCCATGCCCACGCCAACCGACAAACAGCCAGGTTGTAAGGTGCAGGCAACGGCTTCATCGGGTTTTGCAGGAACCGCCGTCCGAAAAGGCATTCAGCCTCGTTGAGTCTTCGAGGATTTGCGGCTCAACGTGTGCAGGGAGGAACCATGCCGCTCGGTGGCCTAGGGAACTTAAGATTCGGTGTAGAGGCCTGTGGAAGGACAGTCGTTCTTGCAAATCGTGATCAAGCTCGCACGAATCCTGACGGATCGAGTATGCGGTGGGCCCGCTTTTAAATCGGGGTTCCGAGTCTCTGCTTGCTCTCCGCCCGAACATCGGCGGCTTCCCTATCTCGTTGGCTGGCAGAAGGCCCAATTGCCAGCCGCCGTATGGCGCGACGCGCTTCGCGTCCATTCCTGAACACCTGCCAGCAACCCGCAGATAGAAACTCGGACGAGCACGCGATCGCGGCGGGCCCGCCCGCAATGATCTTAAGGTGTGGTAAGTCTTTCTTGAGATCGCGGATCAGTGCCGTCACAGACGCTACACACTCTGCAACGGTGCACGTAAGACAGACAAGGTCAGGTGCGTATCTTCCCACAAATTCGCGCATTTCCTGCGCTGATTGCTTTTCGCTTACGAAGATTGCTACCCCACCGTCCTGTCGTAACAACTCCAGCACCATCAGCAGCCCGAGATTGTGGACCTCAGCGGGAGCGCAAAGGCCCACAATTCGCCGGCGCGAAGAGGGCCGCGGCCGGTCGAAACGGTCTCCAAGATCCACAATCAGCCGACGAGTGATTTCGACTATAGTTTCCAGATTTCGCTCATTGATGTTCCCATGATCGAAATCATCGCCCATCATCACGATCGCGGGAGTCATCAAATCGGAGAAGGTGGCGTCCAAACCATGTTCGTCGCAATATCGAATCGCGAGCGAATGTGCGCCGGAATGATCTAATTCCAGCAACCGACGATAGTAGTCGTAACTCTCATTCGACGGTGTTTCGGCTCCCAGCAGGATTCCGAGAAAACCGAGCGGCGGCACATAGTCGCCCGCTACCTTAAGACACGCCGTGAGCGGGATAGCAATAAGAAGTCCTGGCACACCCCAGAGCCACGCCCAGTACGTCGTCGAGATCAGAAGTGCGGCAGGCGCAACACCAATTCCGCGCCCGATCACAAATGGTTCGATCAAATGGGCTGCGATCTGATCGAGCACCACGAAGGAAATGATCACCTCGATCGATCTGCTCCATCCGGGAAACACTGCAACAGCCACCATCGTCGGAAACAGCGCGGAGCCCAGCGCGCCTATATACGGAATGAACCGTAGCAGGAAGGCCAACATCCCCCACAATTCGGGATTGGGCAGCCCCAGCATCCACATGATCGCCGCTACGGCTAGTCCGTAACCCAAGTTGATCAAAGAAAAGAACAGCAGGTACCGCCCAACCGCCTCTCCCGCGGATTCGAGAGCTTGCCTCGCTATCGTGATACCGCCACGCGCGGCCAATCGCACCATCCGGTCGCGCAAGTCCTTTCTTGCGTAAAGGAGAAAAAACAATAGCACGATGATCAGGGTGCCCTCCGCCGCGTCGCTCGCGATCGGCAGCGCCTGTTTTACAAGCTCGCCACTATTCGGCAATCCCGCGGTCGTTTGGCGGGCGGAGAACGAACGAGGAGCTTCCCATCGCAGCTGGTGCTGTACATTGGCGATCCCATCCTTCACTCTCTGCACCCAGTCCGGTGTATTTTTCTCCACCGAAGCAATTTTGATCGCAATGTTGTCCGAGTAGTCAGCGACGCGCACGGCGACGGAAGTCAATTCGACGGTAAGGAAGTATACGATCACGGCCAACGCCATGATCGTCATCAACACTATCGCCGCAGCGCTCAACGCTCGGCCTACGGGTTTTTCCAAACGCGTCGCGATAGGGCTGAAGATAACTGCGAGTACCATCGCGATCGCCAGCGGCAGCAGTAGATCTTTAGCCGCATATAGCACCGCGGTGGCGATGATCACGCCCAGAAGGACTCGAATTGCAGTAGACCGATCGTCGTCACTGCATTCTGAGTCATCGCTAAGTAATTGTCCGTTCACCGAACATGAGATGACGACGTTACAAAATTAAGTTAGCATCGCCATTAAGATCAGCCTGATTCGAATTCGGTCAATCCTGTTTCGGCTTCAGCAATGGCCAACCACACGCCGTTGCCATTACACCGCTCAGCTAACGTTACACTGGCATGGTCCGAGGAATCTTAGGATCGCCTTTTTTTGCGCGACGGCACCTTTGCACCGCTCCGACGCGCTTCTGACAAGCCGATCGCAATCGCCTGCTTTCTGCTTTTGACTTTCTTTCCCGAGCGCCCCGACCTCAGCGTTCCGTGTTTTCGTTCGTGCATCGCACGTTTGACTTTCTTCGATGCCTTGGGTCCATATTTCCGCCTCGAAGCTTTCCTGGCCATAGCCGATTCTCCTTTCTCGACCAACACCCAGCGCGTGTTAGACGGCTATTTTTCCACAATCGCAATCGCCCCATTTCGAGACGACTGAATTGCTCCTGGGTCCATTGAAGATGCTCTTCTTCTTCCGGCTCCACTTCCGAGACGGCTGCGTTCAACACATCGAGAATCTTTGCATCATCGGTTTGACGGGCGATCTTACCGAGCAACTCCCAATCCGCGTGATCCTTAGTCTCGGCGAGTATGATGTTCTCGATTGCATTGATTTCGGCCGCCCCGCCTGTCAGCCCATTGGTCATCGTCTTGAGCAGAGCTTCAGCCTTCCTTACTTGGTCGCGATCTTTGCTCCCGAACTAATGTATTAGGATCCAGGCCGAGCTGCCGGATGACTCGGGTCAGGATCGTTTCATGCTTTCGCGTCTCCCGAAACAGAGCGGAACCTCTTCTAGAGCAGCAATCACTATGCCATCTTGAGTCTATCACTACTCTTTGGAAACGAACCGAACTTATTTGTGGAACCCATCTGCAGGCTTTCAAATGGAGCATCTACGCGCCGTTCCGATTGAAAACAGAAACTGTGAAACTCTCGCTCATTCCAAGACCGTCCTGGCGACCCGATCTTTGGCTACGGCAGGTCAGAACCCACTTAGACGAGACAAATCTGCGTGCGCGCCCTATTCACGCAGAAGCGTGCTGAATGAAAACCTTTCTCGTTTCAGGTTTTCGCACTCGGAGGAATTTCGTCTACAGTTGGCGCCGTGGACAACGTTGGCGCGGATTTCTACGATGGGCGCGCTCGGCCCCGGGAACACCTCGAACGCGTCTGCCCGCCCCTCTCGCGCGAGGGCCCCCGACCGCGGTGGCCAGCTGCTTCCTCCCTATTCGAAGGCTTCGTGCCCCGCGAGGCCAGCGAATCCTTCAGCGCCTTCATCAGGTCGATCGTCTTAGCAGGTCTTCGCGCAGGCGCGATGGTCAATTCCTCGCCGGCTACTTTCTCCTTTGCCAGCTTCAGATCCTGCGATAGGTGTCCTCGAATTGCTCGGCCCCGAACTCCTCTTTTGAGAGACCCTCGATCAAACGTTCCGCAAGCTTTAGCTCCGAACTCTTCAGCGACCTCCTCGCACTCTGCACGATCTCCCTGCACGGCCGGATTTCGTCAGCGTAGTGCATCGTATGTGACATCAAGACGTTTTCATAAGGACGAATTAGCGCGAGGTGCTCCTTGCCGCGCATTACCAATTTTGCTAGCGCCGCTCGCCGGCTCTTTGCATGGCAACCTTTAGCAGGTGGCAGGCTTTGGCACTGGAAGCACTGCATCCCAGGAGATAGGCAGAAACAAAGTACACCGGATCAACCGCCGCCATCGGAATGAACTGCAATATGTCGATCTCGCTCCAGACTCGACCTTTTCAGCTCCTTTGTCGTAAAACTGACATACTCCCCCTTTCGAATCTGAAAGCCATGCACCAGTTCGCTGCGCTCGAGGGCTCCTTCTCCTTGATGCAATAGAGTTATTCGCATATCCGGCTCTTATCTTTCGCTTGGAGCAGGTCGGCGTACAGAGTTCGAGCGAGTCGCCGCAAATAGTTCGACCGGAATCGAGACGAGCCCAAGGAAGGCTACTTCGTGAGATCGCTTTACGCGCCATCCTGGGTCTCCTCTCTTACTGCCAAAAAACTCGCCAACTTGGACCGTCTGATTTTTTAATACGTCTCGCCGATTCACCACTTGAGCAAGCTTTTGAAAAAGGTCATCGCATTAAGTCATGTTCGAGCCCGCGATAGCTTCCTTAGTCCGATATCAACGTCAACTTTTTTTGCACATGACAATTCGCGTTCCAGCGACCAACGCTGCGCTTAGAAACCAAATGACCAGGAACTCTTGCCATCAGATTCGATGCGGCACAGTCGGAGTGGGCAGCTATCGGCAAAGGGAGGCTTTCAAACTTGCGCGGTATCTCGAAAGAGCCACGCTAGCCGGTTCGGCTAAATCCGAAACCGCTCCGCATACGTTTTCTTGAATTCCAACCCGTGGCCGGGCCGAGAGCGGTCGGGTGCGGCCCTTCAGTCTCGCGGCCGTACCGCGCCCTCGAACAACATTCGCTCGATTCGATCGTGATCGTGAAAGAACTCCAGGTGGACCGCGGGCCGGACCGCGCAACACGCATGAACCTGAAGCGCCGGACAACAATACGCCGACAGCGGAATCGATCGAGACTCACAAAGCGCCGCGACCCGGAGAAACCCCCTCAACCCCGCGCATCGCGATGCGTCGGCCTGCAAGACGTCGACCGCGCCGTGCGTGATCATCCGATTGAAATACGGAAGGTCATAATCGTATTCACCCGCCGCGATGTCCATCCCGGCCGGCGCGCGATCCCGCAGCATCCGCAACCCATCCAGGTCGTCCGATGACACCGGTTCCTCGAACCAGCTAACACCGAACTCCTGCAACTGCTCGGCCAAGACCAGCGCTTGTTTGCGCTAGTAAGCCCCATTCGCATCCACGAAGAGAGCGGTCCGCGGTCCGATTGCCTGGCGCGCGGCCCTGACTCTGGCAGCATCCTGATCGGGTTCGCGCCCAATCTTCATTTTCACTTTCGTATACCCCCCGCCGCCCACTTCCCGAGTTGCTCTTGCAGCCGTGCACGGTCGTACGAAGTGAAACCGCCGCTGCCGTATACTTCGATGCGATCGCGAGCCGCGCCGAGCAGATCCACCAGGGGAATGATGCTTTCAGGTCCCCCAGCGCCGCATCGACCGCCGCGATCCCATCGAGCAAATTCCGGGACGTCCGAGATTCCGAACCGCGTGAACCATTGCCGACCAATTGCCGTCAATCTGCATTGCGTCGCGCTCGCGAATCAGGGGGGGCGAGCAGATCATGGATCACCACTGAAGTGGCGCGGTCCGCGCACGTATAGCCGACACCCCAATGACCCGCGGCTAAGACTTCAACCGTCACTATGGTCGTGGAATCCCACTCAAGCGTGCCGTCTGACTCTGGATAGTCGGTGGGAATGCGGCAAACGGTGACCCGTGGTTTCTTCGACTTTGGCGACAGAGCTGCTCATCGCGCGCCGTTTCAGATCAGCTCGCGAATTCGGTCACCGAACACCGTGTACGCGATTTTTTCACGATTCGGCTCGCCCTTGATCAGCGATTCAGCGAAGTGCTTCGCCTGCTCGAAAGTCACCTTCGCCGGCATTGGCGGCTCAAGAGCATCCACTTCCGCCTCGATCAGGGCGGGACCCGGCTGGGCCAGCGCCTCCTCGAGGATTTGGCCGCATTGGGTCTGCTCCTTGATTGTGAAGCCCTGCGCCCCGCATGCGCGTGCGTACGCGGCGAAGTCGATCGGTTGAAGATCGACTCCATACTCGGGCACGCCCAAGAAGACCATCTGCTCCCATTTAATCTGTCCCAAGGTATTGTTCTTGACCACCACGATCTTGACCGGCAGTTGGTACTTCACGCAGGTCACCAGCTCGGCCATCAACATGGAGAATCCGCCGTCGCCGACAAACGCCACACATTGGCGATCCGGATACGCCACTTGCGCGCCGATCGCATATGGCAGCCCGCACGCCATCGTCGCCAGGGTCCCTGACACCGAATGCATTTGGCCACGCTTGACGCGAATATGGCGCGCCCACCACGTGGTGATCGTTCCGGAATCGCAAGTCACGATTGCGTCGGAACGCAGCCGCTGCCAAGCTCGTGCGCAACGACTTGCGGTTTCATCGGATGGTCCGCTCGTGTAGCGCGCCGCAACATCAACTCCTCCCACTCGCGTGCCCCCTCCTGCGCTTTCTCGAGAAACGAGCGGTCCTCCTTGCGTTTGAGTAACGGGAGTAGAGCATCGAGCGCTTTCCGGCAGTCTCCGACCAATCCCGACTCGACCGGATACCGGAGCCCAATACGGACCGCATTCAGATCGATCTGCACGGCGCGCGCCTGATCAGGCTTGGGCAGGAATTCGATGTACGGAAACGAGCTGCCCACGATTAACAAGGTGTCACAGCTTTCCATTGCATCCTGTGAAGGAGTCGTGCCGAGTAGACCGATTCCGCCTGTCGTGTACGGACTGTCATCCGGAACGCACGCTTTCCCGAGCAGTGCCTTGACGATCGGCGCGGCCAGCATCTCCGCGGTCTTTTCGAGCTCGTTGCCAGCGCCCAGGGCCCCCGCGCCGGCAAGAATCGTCACGCGCCTGCCTGCGTTCAGAATTTCGGCAGCCCGCCGCAGGTCATCCGGATTTGGAATCGAACCGGACCCTACAAAGCGCAGCGAGGTATGATGTGCCAGATTCCGCGCAGATCTCTGCTGCTTCGACATCATCTGCACGTCGGTCGGAATAGTCACGTGCGAAACACTGCGATAGGCAAGCGCTGTCCGGCACGCCAGATCCGTGACGGTCTCAACATGCTCGACTCCCATGACACGTGCGTTGTACGCGGCGACGTCCATGAAAAGCTTGTCGAGTTCGACGTCCTGCTGCGAATGAGTACATAGCAGGTCGTGGTGGTGAAGCCCGGTTATTGCCAATACCGGAGCACCATCGAACTTTGCGTCGTAAAGTCCGTTCAGAAGATGGATACCGCCCGGGCCGGAAGTAGCGAGGCATACGCCAAGACGCCCCGTGAACTTCGCATACGCGCACGCCATGAGGGCCGCCGCCTCCTCGTGCCTGACCTGGACAAATCGGACAGTCTCCTGCTTTCTGCGCAGCGCTTCCATGACGCCATTGATGCCGTCGCCCGGCAACCCGAACACGGTATCGACGCCCCAAGCGACCAGTCTTTCGATGAGGATATCTGCTGCTGTCATTTGCTTTCTTGTGAGATACCCAGGTCGAAAGCAAGACACAGGCCCGGTAAAACTGCTTCTAGACGCCGGTCAATTCGGCGATCACGGGCATTCGGAAGAAATTGCACACTCGCGTATCAAACCGAAATTCTTGTCACTTTTACTCAAACAATCGAATCTCGACCAAAGCTCACGGTACGCTTGCTTAAGTTTATTTGCTGCGTCGATTCACCGGTTCAGACATAATAAATGCCCCTACTCTTGCTGCTTACCGATCCGCATCTGCATTTCCAAAAATCGATGCCAGAGATTCGAATAGGAACTTCCGGCTGGAACTACCGCGAATGGCGCGGCAGCTTCTTTCCGGCTGATTTGCCAATGAGGAAGTGGCTCGCCTTCTACGCCACGCAGTTCAACTCGGTGGAGATCAACTACTCTTTCTATCGATTGCCTTCGGAGCAGACCTGCGAGTCATGGTACCTGCAGACACCGAACAGCTTCCGATTCGCGTTGAAAGCATCGCGGTATCTGACTCACATCAAGCGCCTCGTCGATGTACGCGATGCGTGGGACACCTTCCTCGCGCGCATCTCGACCCTGAAGCATAAGTTGGGGCCCATCCTGTTACAGTTCCCTTCGACATTCACTGCCACCAGCGATAATCTTCGATCACTGGCCTCCTTCCTCGAATATGCCGCACACCAGCAATCGGCGCCCCGACTCGCGATGGAATTTCGTGACGAGTCATGTTTTGGCAGCGCGACGCTGGCTGTTCTGAGGGAGCATCGGGCCGCCCTGGTGATCTCTCACTCCAGCAGGTATCCCGTCCCCGATTTGATCGCGACGGCGCCAATCAGCTACTTCAGGTTCCACGGACCACAAGCGATGTTCGCTTCTTCGTACCGGCCCGTGGAGCTTTCACGATGGGCCGCTCAGATCACTGAACGGATGCCAACTACACACTCGATTTACGCCTATTTCAATAACGATTCCGGGGGTCACGCACCGCGAAATGCCGCGATGCTGCGGCAGCAGGTAAAATCGCGATTGAAGGAAAGACGCGAGTCCTAGACCTGAGCTCAAGAATCACTCGACCGGTCCGAGCAAGCGACCCGATGCAGCTTTCGAGGAGTCTCGGTCATTCGCCATTGCGAAGGTGGACGCAGAAAGCCGCCGACGCAACCCCGCGTAATGCCGGCTTTTACGCATCGACTCGACGAAATCCCGCGCACTCTCCGCCAGGCGGATTTCCTTTTCCTTGATGCGACGAATGAGCTTCACCGCGTTTGGATCGCGCGGAAGGTCCTCGAAGGTTTCGGCCGCCCGCTGCCCGAGCGTCAATTCATCATGCCACGCACCCACCCGATTCTGCACTTGCTTGAGCCAATCGGCGCCGCGCTCGAGTTCCGGGTCCGGGTACAACTTCAGCTCCAGTTTGAGTGCATAACGAAGACTTTTGGACTTGATCCTCACTTGATGCAGACCGGTGCTGGTATTGTCCCCAATGAAATCATCGATGCTTGCCAGCCATTTCTCCCAGCAATGTTTGATTAAACTGCGCAAATCCCGAACGAAATGTCCGGAGCCACACTCCTGCTTTGCCAGCTTCTTCAATTTCGAAGCCGTAGCCTTGACGGGCAGCGATCTTCGGACTCGGAAAAATCGCTTCGACGCCTGCCGATGCGTCTTTTGTGTGCGCTTACTCAACGTGCGCCAATAGGGTCGCTCAGTGCGAGGCTCGCGTCGATGATGCACCTTGTCTATTTCAGCGAGCACTACATCGGTATCCCGCCAATCGCCCAACACGTGGCGGAATTTCTGTAGCTTTCGACGCAGGCGTTTGGCTCTTCCCCCCTGGCTATTAATTCCGCAAGTCTCGACCACCGCCTGAAGGTGGCGCGTGGCCTTGCGAAAATCATGCACTGCTTCCGAATCCGCTCTCTCGACAATGTCGTCGAATCGTTCTTCAAGTTGGCGCGCACGTCGCTTCGCCTGGCGTCGGAATTCTTTTGCGAGTTCTTTGCGTTGAGACATAGCCGTCACCGCCTTCTTCTCAGCGTCGAAAGGGCGGAATTTCGGTGCTGCGAATTCCAGTTCTCATCTGCTGCGGCATTGCTGCTCTGGTGGGCTGATGCGCGACGCGGCGATCGCCTCGAGTGACCTTCTCCTCGCGGCTGAAATGCGGGACGATTTTCTCCGAGTAGAAGCGGAAGAAGTCGCGTTGATTGGGCCCCACCTGGTGGACGTATACGTGATCGAAACCCGCATCCATGAATGTCTGGACTCCAGCGATGTGCGTTTCAGGATCGGGACCGAGAGGCATGCCTTCTGTGATCTTGTCCGGGTCCATGATGGCGATCGCTTCCTCGAAGTGGGACGGCAGCGGCAGATCGGTCATTAAGTGTCCGCCAATTCCCGGGTTGGACCAGTATTTGCGCACCGCTCCTGCCGCTTCTTCTTCGCTGCGTGCCTAACATACGGTCAACTGACCGTACCGCGGTTTGCCCAGGCCGCCTGCGCGCTCGAAGCCGCACACGAGCTCTGAATTGGGTTCAAGACTGGTCAGGCCGTCGCCCACCCGCCCGGCCAGTTCGGCGGCGCCTGGCCTGCTCGCTGCGACCATGATCGAGGGCGGCTCACGGGAAGAGTGAAGATCCGGGGGCGATCGATCGTGAAGTATTTCCCCTCGTGCGTCTGCCATCCGCCGCGCCACAGCAAGCGAATTGCCGAGATCGCTTCTTCAAGCATCTCGAGCCATTGATGAGGCGTCGGCCAGCGCTTCCCGGTGATGTGCTCGTTGAGCTGTTCTCCGGTTCCCACTCCGAGAAAGAAGCGGCCAGGCAGCAGCGCGGCTGAGGTAGCCGCACCTTGGGCTACCAGTGCAGGACTTATCCGCATAGTCGGGCATGTGACCCCAAGCCTGAGCCGTTGCGTCGGCTGTGAAATGCCGCCTATCACGCTCCATACGAAAGGACTGTCCGGTTGCGGGTTTGTCCAGGATGAAAGTGATCCGAAATCAGCGAGAAATTGAAGCCCGCATCCTCGGCTTCTTGCGCGTAGGTGACGAGATCGGCAGGAGCAGTCTCCTCGCTGGAAAGAGAATATCCAAGTTCGGTCATGATGGGTGCTCCACGACGGCGACGACGATTCCCCTTTTCCCTGAAGCAAAGAACAGGCCCTACGAAAGTTGGCGCCGCTCCGTCGGCGCTCGATGGTGATTCAGGAAGCCGGAATAAACTGCCGACTGACGCGTCAAAATTAGATTCTTCCCCGCATGAGCTCCAGTCCGCTATCCAAAGCTTGCTGACAAAGACAGATGCTTGAAGGCAGATCGCCCACCGATGCAATGCCGCGGTGCACTCTCTGCTTCTTTATTTCAACACGGCATCAGCCATGAGCAGTATTCCGCCAACTGATGAGGTGACCGGAATAACTTCGCTGATTCTCGCTTGCGATGGCGCTGCCGATTCTTGGAATCGTGGTGTATGGTTTTCGCAGTGGGATGGACTTCCCTCGGTTTCGGTTCATTCGGGGTAATGATCGCCGTCGCAATCGTTTATTATCTGATTCTCAGCGTCAGGTTGCGCCATCGCCAGCGCTAGTCGCGCAAATCCGCAAAAATAGGCAAACCATAGTATTGAATCGCGCTTGTTTCATCGCAAGTTTAACCTAGCTCTGGGACCTAACGCATCGCTTCCAGATACTTTTGAGCTTTGCTTAGTGAAGTGGCACTTCGATCGATCCTAGACCATGCATCACCTTTTTTTGCGATACGACGCAGCACCGTTTTGATGCTGTACTTCTGCGCATTAAGGCCCTTTGCCAAGGCCTCCGGCCAGGTCAGTGGCGTCGCCACCGGAGCGCCTTCCCTTGCACGCACCGAGTATGGCGCTACCGCGGTTTGTGCGCGCGAGTTTCGCAGGTAGTCGAGGAAGATCCTCCTGCCGCGCCGCTCCTTACGTTGTTCCACTGTCAGCTCCCGCGGATGCCGCTTCGCCATCAGGGTGGCAAGCTCCCGCGCAAAATCATGGACCCTGTCGAAGTCCGCGGATCGGTCCAGGGGCACCACGATATGCATTCCGCGCGATCCGGTAATTTGCGCAAAAGAGGTCAACTCCAAATCGTCCAGCATCTGCTTGAACGTGCGCGCCGCCGACTGCACCGCGGCGAAATCAGCCGTGGATGGATCCAGGTCGATTATCATCCGGTCGGGATGGTCGATCCTATCGCGCCGGGAGAGACCCGAGTGAATCGTGATGCAATTTTGCTCGGCCAGGTAAATCAGCGTGGCGGCATCGTCGGCCACGACCTCGGTAACCTTGCCGCCGATCTTCCGAAGCGCGACCCGGTCGATCCAGCGCGGAAAATATTCGGGAACTTCCCGATTGAAAAAGCCCTGCCGCCCGATTCCGTCAGGATAGCGCTCCATGATCAGGGGCCGGCCCGTGACATGCGGCACCATCACTTTCGCGACCTCTGCATAGTATTCGACCAGCTCAGCCTTGGTGATTCCGCTCTTTGCGAACAGGACTTTGTCGGGATGGGTCAGCTTGACCACATGGCCGCCGGCGCGAATGTCGATGGTCTTTGTCCTCATACGGACGCCCGCTCGCGAACGATTTCGCGTGGGCGCTTGTCGTAGCGCAGCCCGCGGAAACTAGGATGCCGGAGTTTTCCGTCCCGCGTCCATTCCGAGAATGCAAATTCCCCCATCAGCCGCGGCGCGATCCAGGTCGCGTGCCGCTCCCCGACTTCATCGAGGAATGGACGTTCCCTTCGTCGCATACGATTCATTCGTTCGCGCAGCTTCAACCGCGTCGATACGCTGAATCCCGTTCCGACTTTTCCGGCGTACCGAAGTCTGCCGTCCTGGTAGTAACCGACCAGTAACGCTCCGAAGCCTTTCGCGCTGCCGCGCGGCTCCGTGAAGCCGCCGATGACGAGTTCCTGCCCCTGCGAGCATTTGAACTTGAGCCAGTTCGGAGAGCGGCCCGAGACATACGGAGAATCGGCACGTTTGGCGAGCAAGCCCTCCCACCCTCTGGCGCAGGCTTCCGCGAAATATCTCTCCCCATGTTTCTGCCGATGCGCAGTGAATCGAATGGGGGCATCGAAGCTGAGCGCCCCCCGCAATAGCTCTTTACGCTCCAGCAACGGCAACGCGCTCGTGTCGTAGCGATCAAGATAGAGCAAGTCGAAGAGATAGAAGAACACGCGGACTTTGCTCTGGCTCGCCTCCTGGGATCGAATCTGCATCCGCTCCTGCAACTTCATAAAGCTGGTTTGCGACCCGGAAAATGCCACCACTTCGCCATCAACGGCGAAGCTCTGCGGGAGCTGCTTCCGGAGCGCTTCGGCCAGTTCCGGGTAGGTCTGATTGAGATCCTTCCGATTGCGGCTCATCAACTGGACTCGCCTGCCGGAAACGAACGCGAGCACCCGCTGCCCATCAAATTTCCGCTCGAAAATCCAATCCGGATTGGAAAAGCGGGTCTGCGTAAGCGTCGCCAGCATCGGTGAGATCCAGCGCGGAGCCGAAGCGGCCTTGAGCAGCGCGCGACTTGCGGGTGGTAATTGACGCACCGGATCGGTCATGCGTGCGGGCCGCCGTGCTGAGCCATTTGCTCGACTGTCTTTCCGCTGACTACCGATGTCCGCTCCTTTCGGACGGGTTCCTTACGCGTACTCGCGTTTTCATCGCGGCCCTTGATAAGAAACCAGCGCCGCTCGCGGCCCCGTCCTACTCGTTGCAAGACAAATCGGCCCTTGAGCTTCTTGCCCAAAAGTTCAAAGACCAGGTGTCCGTCCCGAATAGCGCGACCGGCGTCCTTGATCGTTTCCGCAGGTCCGCGAGTCACATTTTTCCAGGTGCCACGATCCCATACGATTACGGCGCCGGCGCCGTATTGCTTGGCAGGGATGACGCCCTCGAATTGAGCGTAGTCTATCGGATGATCTTCGGTCGGAACCGCCAGGCGCTTCACCTTGGGATCGATGGAAGGTCCTTTGGGAACCGCCCACGATTTCAGGACATCGTCCACCTCCAGCCGGAAATCATAGTGCATCGCCCGCGCATCATGTTGCTGGATAACGAACACCGGTTTCCCGCCGGGGTTATGCGCGCGCCCACGCGGCTCCGGAGTCTTGGCGAAGTCGCGCTTACGCTTATAAGTCTTGATGCTCATTGCATGGTATTGTTTTCTTGATTTATCTTCGTCGCGAATCAGCGGCATTTTTATTTAGGTCCGCGTGCTGTCATGATCGCGCGCATGCGATTCCCGACACTGTTATGGCCGCAGTGGCATACTGACGCGCCTTCATCGCGTATATCTGACTCGCATTCGTCGGAACAGTACTTTTCGACCGCTCGTAGCGGCGCAGTTTCAGAGCTTGTGTGAGCATTTAATCATCTTTTGGATGTGGGAATGACCCTTTGGATGTGGGAATGACCCTTTGATTGACAGCATCATCCATGCCATCGCTGTGTTCCGCTCATTACCTTTGCCTTTGTTTGCTTGAATTGTGATCTAGCGAGCGGATACCCACATCCGGTTTCAGCCGCATCGCCAGGCTGTATTTCGACATACATCGGGAAATGCTTTTCCGGCACAGTCCATGCTTAATCTGAAATTCCGAAAGGAGAATCCATTATGAATAGCAGATTTTTTATCATCGCCCTCGTCATCGCATCATTACTCGGCTCGACCGCCTGCTTTAGTTACAAAAAGGAAGTAAACGAAACACCGCCTTCCTCTACCACGGTCGTACAGCCGCCTTCCTCCACCACGGTGGTTCAGCCCGTCAATCCGACGTCCAGCACGACTTCCCAGACCAGCACCACTACTGACAGCGAAGGGAACACCGTCGAACGGAACCGTTCGACTACAACGACCACGCCGGGTTACTGACAACTTCCAGCAATTCGCTTGATCGACACGCGTTCAGCGCTCGTCCGGCTCGTCGCGCCAGCAAGAATTTCCCGGTTCACACCGCCTCGAGCCGGATTGGAAAACCCGACGCCTAGGTCAGGCCTGAGCAGGGCAGTTGCTCAGGTTTCCTCCTCAGACGCACAGAGTGTCAAATGGCAAGAGCAAACACTGACCACAATAGCACTCAAAGATCGGCGTCACGCGACCGTAGACAAACGCCGATTTGGCAGGAGTGGCTACACGATTTCCTGTTAGAGATGCTCGCAGTCGAAATAGACGGCTTAAAGCTTTACGAAAAAAGATCAGCGAAATCCATCATACGGAATTTGTAAATAGGCTCACCGAATTTCTTCACCAGACAGATTCCATGTTGAAGTATGTACAGAAATGTTGACCGCGTCTGGAGCGAGCGCCGACTATCGGAGCGCGGGTGCTGAAGCGGCCGATCACAAGGCTCAAGGACTCATCTCCACTAAGCTACCGCTAAGGTACCGCACGAGCTGACCGACCTGAACAACATCGAAAATCTAGTCCTCGCCGAGACCAAGGATTATTGGAACTGGGAGACGCTCGCATCGCTCGAAAAGAAGATTGCGATCCCGAGCTGAGGGGCATGGTCCCTCGAGCAGTCCGCGAGGTGCGCGCACAAGAAAAGACTCATCTGCACTGGAACGAGCGCACTCTTACCACCTTGGCAATGGAAGCAGCGATGAAGGGGCCGGCAGTCGTCGAAACCGAAGCTACGGAGCATACTGACTTGGGCTAAAGGAGGCCTTCCGAGTGGCGACCACGAAAGAGCGACGGCGGCGCGCCAGAATATCGAGAAGGCTGCGGCAGCGGCGTACAGGAAACGGACTATCGCTAACTGCCGAAGTCAATTGGTACCGAACTGGGCAAGAACTGCGCCGCCGCCCGCAAGAACCGCGCTCATTAAAGGCAGGAATAACCGTGAAGTTGGAAGAGCTGCGCAACGGACTCCGGTTTGGGTACCGGGTGGGAAGGGGATAGATTCCGGCGACCGTAACCCGGCTCGATCAAAGCGAGACGTTTCCCAAATTCAAAACCTGGCCGCGGGAGCGATCCGATTGTCACGGTGGAAATTTGTCTCGATAACGATCGCGCAAAGCCTCAATTTGAAAAGGTCAATGCGTGCCTCTGCGCACCCCCGAGCCCGCGTCGACAGGTAAGGATAGACCATGCACCATTGACGAGCTGCGGATTGGCAGGCGCATCGTCTTTCCGTTTGATTTCGGTTTCGTTCTTTCGATGTTCGCTGAAGATCGCGGAATAGGATAAGCCGACCCTTGTCCGTCCTCGTCGGACTAAAAGGAATGCGTAGAATTTTCCGGCTTCTACGGGTAGTGAATCGCTCCTGATACGGGGCGCCAAGGTAATGGCGAATCGAACCTGTCGCGTGAGTCCCTGGTTTGATCAGCACGAGCCTTAATGTCATCGGTTTCGGTTTGCGATTCAGAGGAACAATCTCGGAGACGGAATAATTTCCGAACTCATGCCATCACTCATTTAGCGAGCGATATCCTTGATTCTTCTTGTCGTAAAATCGCTTGGCATCAGCCTTGCACCCATTCTCTATGAGCTTCGGCTCGAGAGTTTCTACGAGGCGCAGAAAATGAACACGTTATATGAGAAGGCAGTTTGCTTCACAGGAATAGCAGGTCTCGTTGGTCTAATCGCCGCGGGAGGTGCCTTCGCCGGTCAGACCGCAGGTCAATATATTGACGACTCAACGATTACTGCACGCGTGAAGACCGCCTTCATGGGTGATCCTCAGGTCAAGGCGCATGAAATCAACGTCAAGACTTACAATGGAGTTGTTGAGCTTAACGGTTTTGTGGACTCTTCGAATATGATCGCAGAAGCTACCCAGGATGCCGAAAAAGTTCCGGGCGTTCGCGAGGTAGACAACAACCTCGCGATCAAAAATCGGCAATAGAATTTTTCTGCGCGTAGCTGTTTTCATAGTTTAGGACGGAAAGGATGCGAGAGCTGCTGCACGGTATGTTAAACAACGGTATCTTAAACAACGAGGATTGCTTGCTATGAACAAGAATCAGGCCAAAGGAAGCTGGAATCAACTAAAAGGCGAGATTAAGAAACACTGGGGCGCCATTACGGACGATGACCTCATGGAAGCCGAGGGTGATATTCAGAAACTCGCTGGTAAGATCCAGAAGCGAACCGGAGACAAACAAGCAGATATAGAGCGATGGTTGAAAGAGAACTACGAAGATCGCATGTAATTAAGTCAAACCTTGAGCTTCATCGGTGCCCTTCTCTTTTCGGCCTTCAGAGCTTGCATCCGCCTGAAGGCCGAATATCTGCGAATATCTGCTCAACCGACGCATCCTAGGTTCGACCATCGTCTTTCTGAGCGAATTTACGCGGCAAGGTCGCGATCACAGCAGAAACAGATGTAAGCAGAACAGGTGCATCGTCTGTCGGTCGCCGAAGTCGCCATTTCGTGCGTTTGAGCTAAGCGCCGTTTCAGAGCATTGTCCACTGGATATTGTGGCAGATCACACTAGTGACGCGCGTCAGCAGCGTGAGTCATCTAGGAAAATGTCAACTATCCTTTGTACGCTGATCCTCGGAGGCTTTCACCTAACCAAATGTTGATGGGTAGCCCTGAAGTAAGCCTCAAATCGTGCAGCTAAACCTTTTGCTGGCATCTAGGTCGAGCAGAGACGACCTTTTGATGCTGATAAAACTGGCTCACGGTTGAAAGTGAGCGCTCCCCATCGAACAGATTCGCGGTAAAGAGACAACCAAAGTGGTCAATGTTTGACAAATTGTCCGGCGGGAGATCTAAGGAAATGGCGGAAGAAAAGAAACTGAGCGGATTCGACTTCGCGAAGGGCGTCGCTCTCGCCAGGTTTAGCGGGGACGGCATGCTGCTGGGTCACACCAAGGGCGAGGCCGTAATGGTGGTTCGGCGCGCCGATACCTACTTCGCCATAGGCGCGTCCTGCACCCATTATGGTGCCCCGCTGACTGAAGGCCTCTTGGTAGATGATACAGTCCGATGTCCGTGGCATCACGCCTGCTTCAGTCTTCGCACCGGTGAGGCGCTCCGCGCGCCAGCGCTTGACGCGGTTAGTTCCTGGAAGGTCGAAACGAGCGATGGCAAGCTCTTCGTGCGCGAAAAACATCCCGAGAAGAAAAAGCCGGGTAAGTCTGTGAGATCGCCTGAAAACATCGTCATCGTGGGAGGCGGCGCAGCAGGTAATGCCGCGGGGGAAATGTTGCGGCGGGAAGGATGTTCCGGCAAAGTCACGATAATAAGTGCGGACAATGCCGTTCCATATGACCGGCCAAATCTCTCGAAGGACTTTCTTGCTGGTACCGCCACGGAGGAGTGCATTCCACTGCGCTCGATGGACTTCTATCGCGAGCGTGAGATCGAACTGCTGCTGAATACACGGATCGCGGCGATCGATCCGCGGGAGAAGACCGTCCTTCTTGCCGATGGCGGTCGGCGCAAATTTGATGCGTTGCTCCTCGCTACGGGTGCTGCACCTATTGAGCTGAAGGTTCCCGGTGCAGACTCGCCGCATGTTTCCTACTTGCGCTCTCTTAACGATTGTCGCGTGATCATTGGCAGCGCCGCCAGAGCTAAGCGAGTCGTGCTAGTAGGGGCGAGCTTTATCGCGATGGAGGTTGCGGCTTCTTTAATTCAGAGAAAGCTGCAAGTCCACGTCGTCGCGCCGGAGGCGGTACCGATGGAAAAAATTCTCGGACCACGGGTGGGCGAATATCTGCGCCGTCTGCACGAACGCAACGGGGTCGTGTTCCATCTGCAGCAGAGTGTTGCCGCCATCGACGAACACACGGTCACGCTGAGAGGTGGCCAGTCGATCGAGGCCGACCTCGTGGTGGTCGGGATCGGTGTCAAACCGATCGCTGATCTGGCCGAACGAGCGGGGATCAAAACCGACAACGGCGTCTTGGTGAACGAGTATCTCGAGACCAGCATTCCTCAGATCTTTGCGGCTGGAGACATCGCGCGTTGGCCCGATCTCCTGACGGGTGACAATATTCGCGTCGAGCATTGGGTCGTGGCCGAACGCCAGGGACAGACGGCAGCACAGAACATACTCGGCCGCCGTCAGCGGTTCGCCACGGTGCCGTTCTTCTGGACCAGCCAGTACGATTTCACGCTCAACTACGTCGGACACGCCGAGAAGTGGGACAAGCTGGATTTGGAGGGGAGTCCCGAAGAACACGACTGCAAGCTCTCATTTAAGCGCAGTGGCAGGACGATCGCAGTGGCCACCGTTGGGCGCGACCGCGAGAACCTAGAACACGAACTTGCGATGGAGCGGGCTCTTCAAACGGTCATGGGCACTCTGGCAAAGAACTGAGCATCACAGCTGGATCGAGGAACCCGGATGGTTCCCGGCGGAAGTAGTCGAAATCGAGTTCGTCGATCACACTGGCGGGCGGCGGTTTACACATTTCCTGGAGAGCTCGACTCAGGTGCCTGAAACATCTGCGGCCGAGAATCTGGAAGGCGAACGCAAGACTGTCACCGCGCTGTTCGCCAACATCAAGGGCTCTATGGATCTTTCGGCGCCGTTGTTCGCGATGACCTGGCCATTATGATTTGGCTGATCTGCCGGGAACTGTGTTGCCTTGCTCTGAGTGATTAGACCGAAAAGAACTATTCGATATGAAGCGCTACATCCTTCGTGTGCAGGTGTCCGCCGCTGACTTTTTCGAGTCGCTTCCCACTTTAAATTCACCGAGGTGACGCAGCTCCTTACCCCTCCGGGTGTACGCATCACGGACCTGCTATTCGGTCCCATTGAGAAAGAAGCTTCCGGTGTAAATCCATTGTCGATCCTGGCCTGAGAGGTCTAGATCCCATAGCCACCCAGATTGTCATATCCGACGGCGACAATCTTTTTGTTCGCAGAGTTATAGCTGATCGCTCCGTGGCCTTTTAGGGGAGTCGGGCTTTTCCGCCGAGCTTGGGCGATTTTCCTTTAGTAAAGTTAGGGAAACCGTTTCCTCTTCTTGTTTTCCAAACTGTGCACCCTCGAAATAACAGCCGTCACGCGGCCACCTAACCTGAGTCCCGCCGGGGGGGCAGGAAAGGCCCCGCAAGAAAGGTCGGTGCAACCCGCTGGCACGAATATCGCGTTCGCAAACGGCATCGAGCTTGAGATCAAGAACTACCGAACTACGCGGGCCCCATGCGACGCGCGGGGACCACTTGCGTCCGAGGTGGCCAACGACCACTCGTTGTTTGGTTTAGGCAGGCGCATGGGTTTACCACGCAGGGGGAGGGGATAATAACGTTTAATGTTTGGATTCTGCCGAGTGGCCCAACAGATTCGCCAATTCCTTCTGTTTTCGGCCGAGCTTGCTCATAAACGCGTCGAAGCCCTGGTCTTTGATCACTCGGTCGAATTGAATGCGATAGTTGCCGATCATGCTGACGCCGTTGATTTCAATGTCGTAGATCCTCCACTCCTCGCCTTTTAGCTCGAGCTCGAAATTCAGCTTGGTCGTCTCGCCGTTGGCCTGGACCACATACGTATCGACTTGGGCGTGATCCGTCCCATTTAGAGTCTGGCCGACAAACGTGAACTTAAGGTCTAGATAGCCCTGGATTCGGTTCAGGTAGGCGTCTTCGATGAAGGCGGTAAACAGCTGAATGAAGTCGCGGCGCTGGCTGTCAGATAGATCCTGCCAATGTTTACCTAAGGCCGAGCGCGCCATGACCGGAAGGTCTAGATGCGGTTCGGCTAAACTGCGGAGCTGCGCGCGGCGTTGCTCCACAGGGATGCCAGGGATTTGTAAAATGTGCGTAGCCTGGTCGACGAGGGTTTTGACATTAGAAAGCGGTGGTTCCGGCGACGCGGAAGAGACTGAACAGAGTGTGAAGAACGCTGCTGTCATCAAGAGCAGTGCACTAACAACCGCGCTGGACAGGATAATTTTCGGAGAAAATCTCAAGGCCAACCGTGGAAAGACGCTCGCTCTGAAGGAATTATACACCTAGGCACCGTCGGGCCTTCAAGAAAATTGTTGATTCGGCCCGATCATAGTCTCTCGAGCTCCAGACCTAGGCTCACATCGCTTTACACCGCGGTGCTCAAATGACAAATGCGCACCTGGCGATTGCCGCGCCCGGTTCTCGCATTTGCGTCTAATTGACAAAAGCGAGCTATCTCGTTTTCGACGTTGTCGTAATCGTTTGCACTACAAGTGCAAATAATTAAACGCCTGACCTTTTATAGGTTGAACCGAAAGTCCGCAAACATGAAAGTGCGCAGCGTCGCGGTCACAAAGGCAACCGCAGGGCTTCGGCGGAACGACAGCAGCCCAAGAGCGAACCCCTGTTTCGTCCAGCAGAGATTCGGTCACCAAGGTTTCAACTGGCCAGCGATGATTCTACTATTTCACCAACAACATGGCGGCACTATACGGGTCGGCTGAACCAACCGGACGTAAGGACGAGCGGACGCGGAGACCGCCTCTTCAGGCGATCTCCGCAAGGTTGCGTTTCGTCAGTCCTTCTTGGGATAGAGCCCGGGCCAAACAGATCGGAGAGATCGTTCGTGCCAGCAGTGGCGGCATCACCCAAGTACGGCTGCCCCACGTGGAAAATATTCTCCATGGCGCGCAGGTCGGAGGAATGCGTGAAGTTGACCGGGCTGGCAAATGGCTTACCGCCACTCTGGCGGGCATCCTCCGAGATGATTATTTCACCGATGGTGTGATCGAAGTCATCGGCGTTGTCGCCCGAAACGCCATCCTGTTCGGATTCGTCGAACCAGATGATTATTACGCCGTGGTCCTGGTAGGCCTTCGACGCCATAATCATCGGAATGACTAAGCTAAGGAAGTTGTCTCCCTGCCGGATCTTCGCCGCGTCGCCCGTGAGGCCCTGGAACCCCCGTCAGCGTGGTGTGCATATCGTTGTACTGGTCGGGTGTGATCCAGTTGTAATCGGCCACAGCGTCATTGGCCAGGTCGGCGGCCAGTTGCTGTAGTGGCGCATATTGCAAGCGCATCGGATTCGAAGTGCTGAAATCACAACTGCCATTGGTATCGTCGAAAAAGACCATCGGGTTGTGCTTGGCAGCGTAGTTGAATTGGTTGGAGCCGTTGTAGGCGTTGGTGCCGGACGCAAAGATCCCTAAGAAGCTCTGCAGCGGCACAGTCCAATCGCTTTGGGGTTCGACCGCATTGTCGAGCGTGGCTCCGTCCGGGGTCAGATCGATGTCCTCCTGGTACGACTTCCAGGTTTTTCCGGCATTAGTGATGAAGGTGGCAAGATGCTGGGTGGTGTTCTGGACCGTAGGGGCACCATTGGTGCCGCACGGATCGTCGTCATTGAGCACGCCAAAATTGGTGCCCGCCTCCGACCATAAGTAGTTTGGCTCGGAAGGATGGATGTGAAGATTGTTGCCGGTCGAGGTGGCCAGGACGTTGTGATACGCGGTGGCGTACGACACCTGACCGCTGATCGACGAGGTTCCGTTCACGAGGCTGTTGATATAGGGTGCGTCAGGGTTCTGGAAAATCTGCTGAATGCCGCCGGTGAATTGATTCGCGGGCTGTGCCCAATTGTGGTTTTCCATCGCAATAACGAAAACGGTCTTGACGTTATCGGCCCAAGCGCCGCTGAAACCGCCAAGCCACAGGAGCAGGGTGCACATACCAACGATGTGCAGACGTCTGGAGTGCTGCATTTTCGCGATCCTCCCAAAAATTTAAAGTTTAGAACCGTGACGTAGGCGGGAGCGGGGCGCCGGACTAAAGCCGACAGCACTCCAACCACGCGTCAGGGAGTGGTTAGCAAGACAGTTTTGCGGGCTGATGGCGAGCGAATTAAGCGCCAAGAAATTGCGGATGAAGGGATCGCTAACGGTCTCGTCGAGCGCATCGAGCAGTTTAACCGCACGGAGCGGCAGAAAGTTCCCGCGACGATCATTAGACTAGGCAGAATTGCCTGAAGTGTTCGCTAACTTGGATTCCGTCCTTGAACCGTTGTTCATAGTACACTTGCTCCAGTAGTTAAGGTGCATTTAGGCGGCGGAATTTCTTCTCCGCGATGGTCAGGATCTTCCAGATCAGCGCCTCGGCATTGGCGACCTTCTTGTAGCGGCGGGCGGCGTCGGTTCGCAGCCGCACCGCCGGGAACGGCGACTCCACCACGTTGGTGGTGCGCAGATGGATCCAGTGACCTTTGGGAAAGCGATAAAAGGTCACCATCCGTTCCCAGTCGCAGCTCAGCGTCCGGACCGCCTTAGTGTAAGGCTTGCGATAACGGGCGGCACATTCGCCTCCTATAGTAACCAAGACAAGTTTTCGCGGTCTGGTCATGAAGGCTAAAAACTTGTATTGTGCCAACTTCTAAAGTGCAGCCTGACCGTTGCGTTTAGGCAAGCGATCGAAGAGAAAAGTCAACGGTTTTCGGGTTATGTTTCTAATCGTCGCGGGTTCCTGTTTTCATCGTGTGCCTAAGGCAGGACATGAGAACCGACTTCATCGGGCTGCTTGGCTTACTCGCGGGAATCCTGGTGCCCGAAATCGCTCTCTGCGCGCTTGAAGTCGCGCCGCTGCCAACTCCAAAAATCCCAGTGATGATCGCGCAGACAGTCGCTGGCGCTCGTCCAAACCATCTACGACGGGATGGGCTTCACCGCCCAAGTCCGATAACGCGCCGGTGACTCGCCCGGTCTTCAACCGATCAATTCGCAGGTCATATGACACGGAACAAAACGATTTTGGGCGTTGTATCGATCTGGCTGGCGATCTCGGGAGTGGTGCGAGCACAAGTCACTCCGGTGAGGGTCAATGACTTGCTAAACAGCCTGGGGGCAGACACGCATATCATTCAAGGTATCGATGCCCCGGAACAGGTTATCGCGGCGTTGCAGTATAGCGGCTTGCGCAATATTAGGGAGGACGCAACACACGACCCGGCGATGCACGCAAATCTCTGCGCTATTCATGCGGCAACTGGGGCGATGGTCGATGAATTACCGAACGTGGATTCCGACCCGAACAACATCCAGGACAGTCTCACGCAATATGAGGCACTGGCGGCGTGCGGTGCGATATTGGCTGTGGAGGGACCGAATGAGCCTAACAACTTCAACTTCAGGTACCTCGGTAGCACGTGCTCCGTGAGTGGGAGCTTTGGTGCATGCGCGCGGTATCAAGCAGCGCTGTATCAGGCAGTGAAAGCAGATCCGAAGCTGGCTGGCGTGCCTGTTTGGTCGATGACTGAGCCTGCCGCTGAGCCGGACAACCAGGGATTGCAGTTCTTAACTATTCCGGCAGGCGCCGGCACCGTGATGCCGGGCGGTACCGTGTTCGCGGACGTTGCCAACCTGCATAACTATGTTCAAGGCAACGGCCAGACTGCAACCGCGGACAACCAAGCCTGGTCCGCCGAATCCAACGGATTCGCTCAAGGTCCTTGGGACGGACTGGAGGGAGAATTCATCGGTCAAACTTGGTCGAAGCGGTTCCCCGCTGCACCTGTTTCCACAGGCCCCAACCTGCCGAAGGTAACGACGGAAACCGGCTGGCCATCGACGAATATCACGCAGGACCAGCAAGGAAAGCTTTTGGTCAATGTCTTTCTGTCGGCAGCCAAAGAGAATTGGTCGCACACCTTTATCTACCTGATGTTCGACGAACCTAGCGCCGGAAACAGTGGCTACGGGCTATTCGCTGCAGAGCCAGGCTCGAATACGACTACCGCGACGCCGAAGTTGTCGGGGACTTACATCCACAACATGACGACCATTTTGCACGACACTACCTCGGCGTTCACACCGATCGCGCTCAATTGTTCGATTCCTGGCGAGCCCGCTACAGTGCACGACCTGCTAATGCAGAAGAGCGATGGCACCTACGAACTCGCGGTGTGGGGCGATCAAGTTATCGGGAAGAGTAACCCCGTTACCGTTAATTTGGGCAGCACAATCGCGACCGTTAAGGTCTACGATGTAACGAGAGGCGCCACGCCTATTCAGGTTCTGCATAACGTCAGCTCGATCCCCCTCACCATGACCGATCATGCGTTCTTTATTGAGTTCGAGGGCAGTGGGCAGCCGACCTCGACTCTCACTGCTATCGGGAAGCCCCCTTCATCATCCTAGTCCACGTCAGTCTCCACGCGTGGAATGAAGATTGGCCCCAGGCTGACCGAGGAAACGAGCCTCGAAGTGGAACTATATATTTGTCGACGCCGTCATCATTCAGTGCTCGTCTGCTCGAGCAGCGCCTTGGCGTCCTTCAGGTCGGCGGTGTCGAAGCCCTCAGTGAACCAGTTGTAGATTTCGGCGAGCATCGTGCGTGCCTCGTCACGTTTACCTTGCTTGGCCATAAGCCGCGACGAGCCTGGTGGTCGCCCCCAGCTCCCACCATTTCGCCGATTGGAGCCTGGCGATTTCGATGGCCTTGCGAAAGAAGGCTTGGGCTTCGTCCGTCGCAGAGGAATCGCGCATCAGAATCGCTTCGCCCATAAAGACCCGACTCTTGGCGGCCTATTCCCAACTATTCAACTCTGGCAAGCACCTCGTCGACCAGTGCAAGAGCCTTGTCGGCGCGGCCGACGCGTGCGTAGACCCCCGGAAGCACGAACTGGCGTGCGGGCGAAAAAGCGGAAGCCGCCTCCAATTCGGCGACTCCCTCCTCCGTCTGACCAAGCTCGGTCATCGCCCACCCCCTGAGCGCCCGACCCACTAGCAAGCGTTCTTGAAAGCCGTATTCCTCGCCAAGCGCGATAGTTGCTTCGGCCAACTCTCGCGTAGCCTGGGGCTCGCGCCCGGTAAGCATGCACTTCTCCAGCCAACGGAATCACCAAGGCGAGCGTGGGGGCGTGCTTGAGTTGACGGGCGCGGCTCAGTGCCTCGTTGCTCAGCCGGAGAGCCTAATCAGGTTTGCCGAGCGCCAACTGGACTCGAGCGAGTTGTCCGGGAGCCGTAGCCCATGGATTGGTCGGCAGAAGTTCAGCTGCAGCCCGCAGCTGCGCCGATCCCAAAGTCTTCATTAAATCGCTGAGCTGCGAAGAGGCCAGGAGCAGATCGCCGGACCCGTAGGCGCCCATCGCAAGCATATTGAACGAAGGGAAGCATCTCTCGGTTCTGATTCCGTTCGGCAAGTTCCAGACATCGCCTGGCGATCTCGAGGCAGCGGACCACCTCCCCGCGGTTGCCGCCTGACTGAGCTTCGCGATGAGATCGGAAAATGCGATCGAGGAATACATTCGGAAACACTGTCCGGCTGGCGCCTCGGCGAGATGAAGGCCTTGCAATGGCGCGACAGTACCGCGTGAGCGCGCTCCAGAATTGGCAAGTGCTCTGCGCGAAATTCAAAACAGAGAACCCCCGCCGCGGTCGCGTTCATTGCTGATCATCGAAATGCTTTCGCGCCGCTGTGGACTTCATTCGAAGCCGGTGCTATACCGTACCCCGTAGGGTATAACGATCATGGGTCATACGATTAAGGAAAAAGGAAAGCTGTTGGCTCGCATGCGGCGAATCCGCGGACAAGTCGAAGCCGTGGAGCGGGCGCTGGAACAGGAGAAAGGCTGCGCCGCCGTGCTGCACCTGGTAGTCGCCGCGCGCGGCGCGATGAACAGCCTGATGGCTGAGATTATCGAAGATCATATACGTGAGCACGTCGTTGATCCGGTCCGCGAGCGGAGCACCAGGAGGGGCCGAGGCGCCGAAGAGTTGATCGAGGTCGTCCAGGCATATCTGAGGTGAGGCTGTCATGGAGCGCTCCACGGAAATAATGACTCCGGAGGAGCAGACCGCGGAGGTCCGCCAAGACTTTCGCGAGCATGAAACTCACGGCTTCGGATGGGTCGAAGCCGTACGGTTTCTCGGCGTCGCGACGGCGGCGGTGCTGGTGCGATTTCAGCTCGGCGAGCCGATACCGCACGTGAGCCTGATCGGGATTGCCGGCGTACTGATCGGTGGATGGCCAATCTTCAAGGAAGCGGCACAGAATATCCCAGGCAGCCGGATGACCATGGAGCTGTCCATGAGCATCGCGATCCTGGCGGCCGCCGCCATTTCCGAGTTTTTCACCGCCCTGATCATCATCTTGTTCGTGCTAGCCGCCGAAGTCTTGGAAAATCTCACGGTATCCCGCGGCCGCCGCGCGATTCGGGATCAACTGGAGCTGCTTCCCACTTCGGTTACGGTCCGTCGCGCCGGAAAAGTTTCCGAGGTTGATGGGAGTGACCTTCGAATCGGCGATTCGGTCTTGGTGAATCCGGGGGGAGCGATTCCAGTCGACGGCGTGGTCATCAGCGGGCACTCAATCGTCGATCAATCCAGGATAACCGGCGAGTCGATACCAGCGGAGAAAGTGCGCGGAGCGCTCGTTTACGCAGGGAGCGTGAACCAGTCGGGCGCGCTGGAAATTGCCACTCATCGAATCGGCCGCGATACCAGCTACGGCAAGATCATCGAGGCAGTCGAAGCCGCTGAGCGCTCGCGAGCCCCGGTGCAACGTCTGGCTGATCGTTTGGCCAGCTACCTCGTCTGTTTTGCGGTCGCGGCGGCGGCTCTGACGTTCCTGCTCAGCCATGACATCCGCTCGACCATCTCGGTGATTATCGTAGCCGGTGCATGTGGGATCGCAGCGGGCACGCCACTGGCAATCCTGGGAGGAATCGGACGCGCGGCGCGGCGCGGTGCGATCGTAAAGGGAGGACTGTACCTGGAGATTCTTGGGCGCGTGAATACAGTGGTGCTGGACAAGACTGGGACGTTGACTTTTGGCCGAGCCGTCGTGCAGGCGGCTCTTCCATTCGGCGGGATGTCGGAGAGCGAGTTGATTTCCAGCGCTGCAACGGCGGAATTGCGCTCCGAACATCCGCTGGGCAAGGCGATTGTCTCCTACGCCACGGCCAAAGGGATCGCGGTAAAGGAGCCCGAGCGCTTTGACTCCAGCCCCGGGCTCGGAGTCGTTGCCCGAGTCGGCGCTGCGACGATTCTCGCGGGAAATCGCCATTTGATGAGCGAACATAAGATCCTGATTCCACCAGATTCAGGATCAGGCATCGGCGGCGTTTCAGAGGTGATGGTCACGAGGAATGGCAAATTCCTCGGCGCAATCGCGATCGCCGACGCGGTTCGGCCGGAGGCGCGGCACGCCATCAAGGAGTTTGACCGCATGGGGATCGGGACGCTGCTCTTGACCGGCGACGCCGAGCCGGTAGCGAAGGATATCGCCGCTCAGCTCGGGATGATGGAATTTGCGGCCGAGCAGCTGCCCGAGGAGAAAGTGGCGCGAATCAGCCATCTGAAGCAGTCGGGACGCGTGGTCGCGATGGTCGGCGACGGAATCAACGATGCGCCAGCCTTAACTGCGGCGAACGTGGGAGTGGCGATGGGCTCGGGAACCGACGTCGCGCAAGAGAGCGCGGGCATTGTGCTGCTGGGAAATGACCTGCGCAAATTCGCGGAGACCGTGGAAATCGCCCAGTGGACGCGAAGGATTATCTGGCAGAACTTCGCCGGGACTATCGTGGTCGACCTGGCCGGGATGGCACTGGCGGCCGCAGGTCTGCTTGACCCGAGCGTGGCGGCGTTCATTCACGTCGCCTCTGAAATGACTTTCATACTTAACTCTGCGCGGCTGCTGCCGCGAATGGACCGGAGCGCGACGAAACCAGCGACGGCTGTTGAGTCAGAGGACGGCACTCTCGCGAAGGCGGCTTAGTTTATTGTGGATTACTCCGGAGTTCAGCCATGGAACACAAGTAAAACTTCTCACCTCGAACTGTCCGAACTGCGTGCCAAGCTCAGCCGAATGGGAGAACTGGTCATCGATAAGCTCGAGCGAGCGCTCGGGTGCCTGAAGGAACACAATGTTCGCGACGCTCGCGTGGTTACCGAGCGGGATATCAATGTGAACAGAATGGATATTGACTTGGAAGAGATGTGCGTTCCTTGCCCTGCATCAGCCGGTGGCCGGGAGACCTCCGGCTCATAACCGCAGCGATGAAGATTACCACCGAACTGGAGCGAATCGGCGACCGGGTAGTCGACATTTGCAACGGTGTTCACCAGCGCGGCGGCGAGGACCCGATCGAATCGGCATACCGACATCTCTCGACTAGGAGCACTTGCAGCCGCGATGATTCGCGATAGCATGAACGCATTTTCTGAGGCGGATATCTTGCTGGCCAAGAAAGGTTCCACAGAGACAAGGAGTTTGATGCACCACCTTGGCCTCGAGAGGACGTTTTGTGCGTTATGGCGATATCGGCATAACGTGAATCACGCGAACTTCCAGATTATGCGGCCTAACGAGTCGCGAACCGCTCGTAAGGCTGTCCAATCGGCATAGTATATCGGCATAGTTCGACACACCTCAGAGACCTCTTTCGCGAGAGCGTCAAGTAGCATAACTCCGAAGCGTCAGGCGCGGGCGATGGAGTTCGGGTGGCAACGTTTCTGCGAGCAAATCACGATTAATCCGGTTTGCGCTGACTCTATGCTGACCCATGTTACCGGTTCGCAGGATTGGTGCCTATTTGTCCCTTAGACAGCAAGCTCCCACCCGTGCACCTTGTCTGCCGCCGTTATCTTCGGGCTAACAACACCCGCGGGTTTTCGATTGTCGCCATCAAATTGGCTCGCGTTGCGCCGAAAGTAGTCTTCAGCTCGGCTCGAAAACTAGCCGTAGTCATCAGCGAAAATCGGTTCCACCTTCAATTCGCCCGCGGTTTCGTAAACGGCAGTTCCCATTTTATTCCACCGTAGATCGCACGGCGTGGACCGTACTGGGTAGCAAACACGCCGATGCCTGAGCCGTTGCGAACCTGGTAAATGTGATCGAAGAGATTAATCACGGAGCCACGCAACACGAATGCGCCCGCGCCGGGAACCTCGACCCGTTTATTCAAGCCCAGGTTAACCTGGATGTAGTACGGCAAGTTTCCCGTGTTCGCGAATCCGCGTCGCAGACCGCTTCCGTACAGACCGTCCATGGTGAGCATCCAGCCTTGCCAGGTGTAAGCCGCTCCGGCCGAAGAAGTAAAGGTCTGATCGTGATCGAGAAAGATAAAGTGATCGCGGATATACGCCAGTTCGTCTTTCCCGAAATTGAACCGTCCTGAGGTCACTTGGTTTCCCTGTGCCACGCTGTACGCTAAATTCGCGTACGTCGTCAGATTTTCAGTAGTGTAGGAAGTGGTGGCTTCGACCCCATAGATGCGACCCTTGTCGTAGTTGAAGTTCTCAAAGATTAGCGCCGGTCCGAACTGACCTTCGTCGATGATCTGACTGACCTTTTTGTAATACGCATCAACTCCGACATTGAAGCGTGGAACGATTTCCTGGGTGACTCCGGCATCGAAGTAGTGATCGCGCTCGACGGTCGGTGTTCCAGTGCCGCCGCTCGGAGGAGCTCCGGTCGTGTTTTCAAACGTCTTGATTGACGTGACCGGAACGAACTCCGTGGAGGGAGGCGTAAAGTACCGCGCATATCCTGCATGGAGCGCCGTGCGTTTGAAGGGAGTATAGACGACGCCTACCCGAGGACTGGCTTGGTCGGCGCGCACCAATCCATCATACAGGTCAAAGCGCACGCCGTAGTTTATGGTCACTGGTTCGACAGGTTTCCACTCGTCTTGCAGATAGCCGCTGTAGTACCAGGAGGTCAGCGCGATGTTGTCGGTGATCGAAAACGGAACAGCGCTGGTCTGGTGACCGTTGCTGGCAGGGAACACCGACTCGTGATTGTCTATCTCGGCACGTTCGCCCCAGAAGGAGCCTCCGAGACGGACAGTATGGTTGCTCAAGCCACGAAACGCGGTATCGACCTGAAACCCGCTGGCCCAGTCGCTGCGGAAAGCCTTAGAGGCGGCGCCGTTGAAGATCAGATCGCCATCGTGATCGGGGTTGAATGAAACTGTCGAATATCGACTGAATGGCGCAATCTGATAATCGAAGTCTCTACCGACCGCACCCTGCAGCGCGAAAATACCGAAATAATTCTGCTCGAATTGCCTCTCTCGCACGTCGGCCGACCGATAAGTCGGCACGCCCTGCAGTTGAAATACCTGTGGCTGGTTGGGATTCGCCGGTATTTGAAAATGACTCACCGAGCTCCCGGTGATGAGACTTAGGCGTGTGGTCGGATTCAGGAAATACGAAAAATAGCCAAACCCTGACCCCTGGTTCGTGGTGTCATGGATCGCCGTAGGTCCGCGGGTCGGCGGCTCCAAACCGCGATCGCTCTGGTAGTACTGGCCGGTTGCAAAATAGCTGAATTCACCTTTAGAGCCGCCATACTCAAAACTGGGCTGATACGTACCGCGCTGCCCGCCGTAAAACTCGGCGTCTTGTACGTCGTCCAGCAACCCGTCCTTGGTCTTGATGTCAACGACACCCGCGGTTCGCAGGCCGTACTCGGCGGGCAAAGCCCCTGTCAGGAGATTGATCTCACGCGCGAAGCGAGGGGTGAGAATCTGACCAAACCCGTTGACGCCCTCCGGCAGCAGGATGCCATTCAGGCGGTACTGAAGATTTCCGTGATCTCCACGCACATGCACTGCGCCAAAGGAGTCCTGAACCACACCGGGTGCTTGGAGTAGCACCTGGTTCAGAGGCGTATTGTTACCTTGAGGCAATTGCTGGATCGCCCTCTCGCTGAATGTGTAGACGCTTCCCCCAGTGATAGGCGACAACCCATTTCGTGCACGGTCCAGCCTTTGCGCAACGACTGGCAGGCTCAAGGACGTTTCGGACTGCATCGCGATTTCGATCGGCTTTACCCCTTTTGGCGTTACGCTCACAATCGAGACGGCGGTTTTGAACGCCAATTTCTTCGCCTCGATGGCGTACGTGCCGTTAGCCAGATTGTGAAATTCAAATTTACCCCTCTGGTCGCTAGTCGCGTGCGCCAGTACGCTTCCGCTCGGACCCTGCACAGTGAGGG
>JBKPEA010000006.1:0-97711 GCA_046728175.1 Thermodesulfobacteriota bacterium
GCACCAGATAGTCGACAGGTTGAAAGCTCATTTGAGCCTCCTAGAGCAGGGGTTTCGAGACCTGCGATCGCAACACCGAAATCAACCTCTATAATTACGGCAAATGCCGAATCCGGAAGCGGACCGCATTTCTACAAACACTTTATTCACCAGCCTTGACGTGAACCCCTCGTTGCACAACCCACTTGACGTCAACAGTGGCAAGACTCCAGGTTGACTAATGTAATCCGTGAGCAGCGAAATGGACCTAAAACTCGAGGCCGGCGGGCGGCGCCACTTAGCTACCTATCACAGCAGTTCCTTGATAAGCCTTCTGAATCCGATAGCCGTCGGTCTCCTCCGCTAGAAGTCCCCGGATCACGCGCGCTCGTACTCAACTCAGCCATTATCTTTCTGGTCGACGGACCGATGGCCAGCTATCAAAACCACAATGGCTCAATACGTTTCCCCTTACGGCGGCTTTGTCGCTCGGGCGTGAGTAGCTATCCGACCAGTTTAAAATTCGACGGCCTAACTGGAACTTCCTCAACCCCGCCCCCAGCGTGTGGTTTCGCAACTTCGAGAATGGTGCGAGCCAGTCTTGAAAGGGAACTTGCGGTGGGCGACGAGTTTACGGACCTACCTGGGCGAAGGTGAATCGGGCATCTGCGGCCTCGCGCTGAGCGATCCATGCGATGAGCAACAGCGCGGGAATTGTTACCACGGTCGTGAACAGGAAAAAGGGCACCCATCCGAGAGCTTCCGCGAGAACTCCGCCGGATGAGGCGAACAGGGTACGTCCGAGGGAAGCCAGCGAAGAGAGTAACGCGTATTGGGTTGCGGTGAAGGCGGGCGAGCAGAGGCTCGACAAATACGCGACCAGCGCAGCACCCGCCATCGCCCCAGTCAGATTTTCTACGGAGACACACAGCGCCAGATAGTAGATCCGGTGACCCTGGATCGCTTGCAACACATAGAAGAGGTTGCCCGCCGACTGCAACACGCCGCACAACAGCAGCGAACGCAAGATCCCGAAGCGGGCGGCGAAAACTCCTCCGATCAACGCACCGATAATTGTCGCGAAAAATCCGACGAACTTCGACATCGCCGCGATCTCGGTAAGGGTAAAGCCGAGCGAGATATAGAGAGGTATCGCCATCACACCCGCCAACGCCTCGCCCAGTTTGTATCCGACCACCGCAATGATAATCAGTGGCCACATCGGCCGGCGCACGAAATCGGTGAACGGACCGCCAACGGCGATCGCGAACCAGGCGGAGATCGCCTGCCAACCTCGAGTCTCAGTGCCGCGGTCAGCGATGGCCGCTGGTTGCGGTTCGGGGCCGAACAGAAACACGAGCAGGCCGCCAATCAACAGCCCGGCCATGGTTGCATACGCGGCGAACCACCCGGCGTGGTCAGCGATTATCAGCGCGCCCGCACCTGCGACCAACATCCCAGTCCGGTATCCGGTCTGGATCACTCCAGCGCCTGGTCCTTGATACTCGACCGGCAAAATTTCCACACGCCAAGCGTCGATAACCACGTCCTGACTGGCCGACAGAAACGCGACCAGCACCGCCAGGGCACCCATCGCAGCGAGGTGATGACGTGGATCGCATGCGCCCAACCCCAGGGTTGCCGCGATCAACGCGATCTGAATCGAAATTCCCCAGCCGCGTCGACGTCCGAGCGGCAGCGGCGGCGGCAGCCGGTCGATCAGCGGTGACCAGATGAATTTGAGCGAGTAGGGTGTGCCAACCAGGGCGAACGCACCGATCGTCGCTCGCTTGACGCCCACGCTGGCCAGCCACGCAGACAGTGTCGAGAAGGTAAGCAGCAGCGGCAGCCCGCTCGCAAAGCCGAGGATCAGAACCAACAGCACCCGGCTATCGGTGTATTCTGCGAGCGACCGCCGCCAGCTTCGCTCCTTCCCACTGCGGTTTCGCACTGAACGTTTCCTTTTGCGTTTGGAGTCGTTGGACCTTCGCACGCGACTCCCCCGGCTGCAAGTCACTTATCAGCATGCGTCCACATTCTGCCTGCAGGCTGCCTGACAACTCGCCGCGATCCTTTCCGCGCCTCATAGACTGTTGCCATGACGATTGGTAACCGATCGCAACGGTCGGGATGGCCGTAAACGAAACCGCTGGAATTGATCCGTAATCAGCAGGACTTCGGTTCGTAACCCACAGGTGGCTTAGAACACCACCCGTTCCCGCGGCTAGAATGGGTTTTGCGACTCCAGCCCGAGAGAAATACGTCCCAGTTGCTCGGTTATGCGATCGATGTGCCCGTTGATGTGCAAGGGCATCGCTTGAAAATCCCGATACCGGCGTTCGAAATCGGTACCTTCGCGTAGTCCGTTGCCGCCGAGGACCCGAAGGATGAGCTTCATCGCTTCGTCGCACAACAGCACTGCCTGCATTCCGGCCGCGGTCTGCCGGAAATAATCGCCTTCAGTCGGGACCACGGCTGCGGCGATCCGCGCGTCGGTTTCGGCCATCGCAGCGTACACCGTATCGGTCGCCGCGTTGATCAGTGCCCGGGCGCGGCCGAGGTTCACGTGTATGGTCGCTTTTTCGATCATCTTCGTCCCGAGGATTGCGATCCGCTCGCGTATGTTATGCGCGGTATCGTCGAGCGAAGCCTCGGCTATGCCGGTGGCCATCGCGCCAAGCCACATCACGGAGATGGCGACCCAGTCTTCACGATAGCGGTCATGAATCACCGGGTAGTCGTGCAACCGAAAGAGCGCGCGATACTTCGGAAGCATGGGTACCACGCGTTCGCGCGGTACCTCAACGCCCTCATAGTAAACGTGATCGGTCGCAGACGCGCGCAGCGCACTACCATCCCACGTTTCCTTGATCCGAACCTTCCGTTGCCGAAGATCGACCAGCGCAAACTCCGGCGTCTGGTTGCCGTCTCTGACAAACGCGACGCCGGCCCATTCCGCATAGCGGCCGCCCGACCCGAACGTTGCGACGCCGGACAGGAGGGTATTGCCGCCCTCATCGACTCCTGAGACCTGGGATGCCGCGCCGGCCGGAAAGCACACCCACTCGCGTTTCGAAACGAGCTCGGCCAAAAGAGCCCCATGAGCCGGCCCCAGTAGCCCGGCGAAATAGTGAAAAACGCACAGATGATTCCACAGGCACCAGGCCGTCGAGCCACACCGCGGAGCAATCGCACGTAGCTCATTTGCGATCGCGACGATCGATTCCTCGAGGCCTGCAATCTGGTGCGTCGCCGACATCCGCATGATGTCGTTCTTCTTGATTGCGGCTATGACGTCCGCGGATATCGAGCGCGTGCGATCGGCCTGTGAGGCCTGCGCGGCAATGTCGCCGAGTAGCGGCGTAATGTACTTCGCTTCCCCGTGAACCCTGCCGTTCGTGCTGAAGCTGTAATCGTCGCCAGGCATCACTAAACCTCCATGCAACGCAATGCAGGAGTTGGGCGCCTCCTGTAAGCTCGACCCCTGCGGGAATTACAGCATCGGACCGCATGCAGCATTGCAAATCATTGCCGAGATCGGCACCGACATGCACCGCTGGCCCACCGAAAAACACTTTACCTCTTGGCTTGCGTTGGCACCCAACAACAAAGTCTCTGGCGGACGCTTGCTCAGCGCCCGGATCCTACCCTCCGCCAATCGCGCCGCAGCCATTCTGCGCCGCTGCGCGATGAGTCTCACTCACACCCTGACCGCACTCGGCGCCTTCTATCGCCGCCTGGCCGCACGTGCTGGCAAAGCGAAGTAAGCTGCCGCCCTTCTTGAGCAGGCGGTCGGCGTCGGTAGAGCTTTCGCGCGGCTCTCGCATTCCTGACGGACTGGGCGCTGCTTCCGCGCGGCGAACCGCAAATCAACAGCCCACCGCAAATAAAGGTGATACGCGAGCCGCCGGCCGCCCGAGTCAGAAACCGTCAAATGCCCGCCGAGAGGCGGTTGGCCTCGACCTCGTGAAAGCAACCAGCGGATAGTGTACCCACCGCTTGCGCTAGTTCTTCCACAACTGCCGGGTGGCCAGGCGCGCGCCCTCGGCCATCGCCTGGAACTTCGCCCAGGCAATTTTGGGGTGGCCCACCCTGGTGCCCAGTCCACAGTCGGTGCCGGCCATGAGGTTCTCGCGCCCTACCAGTGGCGCGTAGCGGAGCAGGCGTTCAGCCACCAGCTGCGGATGCTCGACGAAGTCACTCGCGTGCCCAACCACCCCAGGCATCAGCGATTTCCCGTCTGGCAGCTTCACTTCCTCCCATACCCGCCACTCGTGCTCGTGACAGGGATTGGAGGCTTCGATTGAGTAGCATTCGGCATTCACCTGGAGCACCAGGTCGACGATGTCCGTGAGCGCGATGTCATACTTGTGCGGACCGTGATAGCTGCCCCAACACATATGGAAACGCACCCGCTCCGCCGGGATTCCGCGCAGCGCGTGGTTGAGTGCTTCGATGCGCAGCGCCGCAAACTTGCGGTAGGCGGGGACACTCATTTCCGGATGGAGTTGCCAGGCGTCGGCGAGGTCGGGGTCGTCAATCTGAAGAATCAGCCCCGCTGCTGTGATCGCGATGTACTCTTCGTGCATGGCATCGGCGATCGCCGAGAGATAGGCTTCGTCGCTCGCGTAATACTCATTGCCTAGCCAGTGCTCGATCGTCCCCGGGGCCACCGCGGGCAGAAATGCCTCCTCGACCGACACCCCCTTCAGCGCGGCTTTGAAATTCTCGATGTCGGCCCGCACCGCGTCGTGCCCCGTATACTTCAGCGGGCCGTTGCATACTGCTCCACCAATGCCGAAGTTGATTCTGGCAAAATACTCCGGGAATTCCGCCTCGTCCCGCCCCCAGATCTTGAATGCAGGTTGTCCGGAATCGTTCGGCCGCTCCGAGATGCCGCTCAGGCGCTGTCGAGCGTAACTGGTAAAATTGACCTTCGATAGCTCACCATCATTAACTACATCGATTCCTGCGTCTGCCTGTGCGCGCACGACTTCCGCAACCGCGCTCCGTACCTTCTGCTGCAGGGCATCCGGGTCGTCGGATCGTCCGGACTGCCTGGCTGCCAGCATCGCACGCAGGTCTTCGGGCCGGGGCAGGCTGCCCGCGTGCGAAACCAGGATGCGGTTGATGCTTCGCTTCATAGCCGGACTCCTTATGGTTCGGTCAATGCTTGCACGCCCTGCTGCTCGCCGAACACCATCGGTGCTGACTACCGAAGACTGATTTGACTTTGACGGGTCCTTCTTGCAGATTCGATTCAACATCACGCGCCGGCGTAAGTCGAATGAAGGGGTTCTCTACTCGCCGAGCGTGCACATCGAAGCCGACATCAAATCGCAGTTCAGGAGGAAACCATCAATGTTGAAGCCGGTCCTCTCCGCCGATTCGCACGTAACTGAACCGCCCGACGCCTACGTGTCCCGCATTGACCGTCGCTTCAAGGATCGGGCGCCACGCATGCAACACGATAGTCGGCGCGGCGACATCTACGTGATTGACGGCATCGACCGCCCGATTTCAGTGACTCTGCTTTCGGCGGCAGGCGTAGATCCAGTCGCGATCGCGAATCTGGAACGGGTTAATCGGGGCTGGTTGCAGCGCGGGGGCTGGGATCCGGCGGTACGGCTTGCCGACCAGGACCGGGATGGCATCGGTGCCGAAATCCTATATCCAAGCGTCGGCATGCTGCTGTGCAAGCATCTCGACTACGACTACCGAAAAGCCTGCATGGACGCGTACAACCTGTGGCTGGCCGAGTTTTGTGCAACCCAGCCGGTGCGCCTGCTCGGCGTAGGCCAGGTTTCGTTGCGCACCGTAGACGATTCCATTGCGGAGGCGCGCAAGATTAAGGAGCTCGGATTGCGAGGAGTGATGCTCCCCGGGTGGCCGAGCGAGGAGGATTACGACAGCAGGCTTTACGACCCGTTCTGGGATGCATGCGTCGATCTGGGATTGCCCGTGACGTTCCATCACCTGGCTGGTCGTCGCAACCCGAACGAAGCCACCGACAGCCCGTATTCCGACGGCAACCGCGGGGTGAATACCAAGTTGAACGGCTGGATGAACCTGGTTCGTGGCAACCAGGATCTACTGGCGATGTTCGTGTTCGGTGGCGTCTTTGAACGCCACCCCACGCTCAAGCTGATTTGCGCCGAAGCGGATGCCGGGTGGGTGCCACATTTTACGTACCGGATGGACTACGCCTACGATCACCATCGTCATCACATCAGGACCGAACCCTTGTCCAAGGCTCCCAGCGAGTACTTCCGCCACAACGTCTATCTCACATTCCAGGATGATCTGATGGCCTTCAAGCTGCGCCACCTGTGTAACGTTCGTCGTCTGATGTGGGCCAACGATTTCCCGCATTTCGATTCAACCTGGCCCCGCTCGCGCGAGGTGATTCAAGAACATACCGCGGAGCTTGACGAAGAGGAGCGAAACCTGGTCCTGCACGACAACCTGGTCGAGTGCTACGACCTCGATTTGCCCGGCTAGTCGGGAACGGATGAGACTACGAGCCAGAGCTCTCGAGCTTTGGCGCGGGGGTGCCGGGACCGGAACTGAAGCCATCCGGCAAGTCGCGCACCGGCGTTATGACTATCGCGAGCCGGTCCCCGCTCTTGAAGCGTTCGGCCGAGGGACCCACCCCCAGCACGCGATTCTCCCAGTATTTTGAATGCATGTCGGTCAGGATTTTCTGCTGTGCACCGGCGTCCGGGGTTATCTCCGCCTTCCCGATGAACGCAGGCCCTCCGGCCGTGCCGATCCAAACCAGCACCGGGCTGCCACGTTTGATGCGCTTGACCTTCCAGGTCTCCGGCCCGGTCTGGATCAATATCCCCTGGTTATCGGCACTTAGCGTGAACCATACTGGCGCCGCCTTACTCTGATTGCCGTCCTTGCGGACCGTCGCAATGTAGATCAACTTGGCGTCGGCGAGCGCGCGCGCATCGCGCGCGGAGATCTCGGCGCGGGCCGGTTGCGGCCCCACCAGCGCAGCCGCCAGGAGCGCTAGTAGAAGAGTGGATGCACACCGTGTATTTGCGCGCATAGCCAATCTCGTAGCGCTCCGCTCGGAGTGCGGTCAAGCCGCCTTAAGTAGGGAGCTTTCGGCAGTTGCGGCGCGGCTGGGGGTTGGCAGGTCTCCAGGAGTTTTTGCTTACCGCCGAGACGAAGCGTCGACATCTCGCCGGTCACTAGCCAATAGCCGCGCCGTATCGCGACCTCAGTTGCTCTTCCAGTCGAAGCTCACTGCCATGAAGCGGGAGCGGTCGGCTAGCAGGTTGGAATAAACCTCCGCTGCACTGAGGTAAGAAAAACTATTTCGTACCAGCGATGCCGCTTCCAGGCGCCCTGCGGCTATCAGATCGAAAAACAGCTCGAAGTGGCGACGATGCGTCCACGGATTTTCCAGTGTCTCGGCCGCCGGATGAGTCATTTCATGCGCACCGACAATCGCGAAGCCGGGGAAATTGCAAAGATCGTGGAAGTCTATCGAGGTCGGCCCGCGCGGACTGCTCAGCACGACCAAGCGGCCTTGGCGGCGCAGTACTTCGAACTCGCTGGGAATCAGCTTCGGGTCACCCGTCACTTCGAAAGAGACATCGGCGAGCCGGCCGTGATTGTGCTCCTTGACCGTCTTTACCACGTTGTCGGTGCGCGGATTGAGGCCGACGACGACCCGCGATTTCGGAAGTAGCTCGAGACGCGAGTCCGCCACGTCGATGCCGAAGACCTTGCTCGCGCCGGCCAATTCGGCCAAGCGGACCGCGAGTTGACCAAGAATTCCGAGACCAAACACCACCACCGTCTCCCCCCAGACCACCTTCGCGCGGCGGATTCCGTTCATCACAATCGCGGCAATTGCAAAAAGTGCGGCATCCGCGTCGCTCACGGCGGGCGGGACGCCCATGGCGGCGCGGGCCGGCGCGGTCACCCACCGGGCATGCGGTGTGCGTGTCGCGACCCGCTTACCGATCCAATCTTTGTCGAGCCCTCCGCCGACCTCGGCCACTCGCCCGATGTTCGAGTAGCCAGGCAGGAAGGGAAAGCGCCCGTAATTAGCCCAGGCCGAGCGCTCGGGAAACTCGCCGGAGAGAATGGTCAGCTCGGTCCCCATACTGATTAGGGTTACATCGGTCTTGATGAGGAGCTCATCATCGTGGGGACGGGGCCGCTCGCGATCCTCGATCGTAACTTGGCGCGGACGCGGGAATACTACCGTTGGATTGTCCATGACGGTTACTTCCTGGTTTCAATCGGCGTTAGCCGGCCGCGCGGTCGCAATGTCTGCGGTGGGCCTCACACGTGCGTCTGACGTTCCGATTTCCTAACTTTTGCCAGCCGCAGGAAGTTTCGTACCGGTCTGGAGGGCTTGAGCCTGCTCCCGAGGATGGTGTGGGACACTTCGGCGACCAGGATGTCGCGCTCAGGAGTCACTGCAATCCCGTGCGGAGCGACCAGCTGACCACGACCGTCGCCCTGACCATTGTCGCACAGACGCGCCTGCAGTCTTCCGTCGAGCGAGTAGATGCTTACACGCGGACCCATGCCTGGACGGTTCCATGCGTCCCAGAAATCCGCCAGCCCCTGTGTCCACCAAACCGAGCTGAGCTCACCGATGTAGCAGAGCTGCTCCGGACTGCGCGTGTCGATACACAGGCCGCACGGCATCGCCATCCCGGTCCAGACGTGTTCGAGCCTGCCGTTAGGCGTAAACACTTGCACGCGATTGTTGTGCCGGTCGGCGACATAAACGTAGCCGTCGCGGTCGGTAGCGATGTTGTGTGGCAAATTGAACTGGCCAGGATCGTTGCCCGGCTGGCCCCATGAATAGAGCAGGCGACCATCCGGAGAATACTTATGCACCTTGGGGTTGAGATAGCCGTCGGAGACGAAGAGGTCGCCGGTGTGCGGATTAATGGCGACGTGAGTGCACTGGTTAAAGGGCTCGCCGCTCATCGCTTTGGCAGGCCTGCCGCTTACGCCGATCGTCATCAGGACTTTCCCGTCGCTGGTGCATTTCCGCACCGTATGGTCGAAAACATCGGTGAGCCAGACGCTGTCGTCCGGGCCAATCGTAATTCCGTGGGCGCGCGGGAACATCTTCTTGTCGCCCCAGCTCTGAAGGAATTTTCCGCTGCTGTCGAGGACCACGACGGGGATGTCGCCGCGATTGAACATATAGACGCGGCTCCTGGAGTCGATGGCGACCCCTGCGATGTCGTAGGTCCACTTGTGGGGCATTTCGCCCCATTCTTCGATGACTTCGTATAGGTAGTCGCCGCCGCCGGTCAGTAATGACATTGGTTCCTCCGTGTCGGTTTTTCGATCCACTCTCCCACCTGACGGTGATCCTTTACCACCTGAGCATCGCGCCGCGTCAATGCGTGACAGTGAAAGGCTTCGGAGCCGGCGCTGGTAATCCGATACGGAACCGATCTACAGAGGTGCTGGGCGCTGCCACGATGGGAGTCGCTCCGTGACAGGAGCCGACTCACCACCATCCGGAGGTGCTGCACCATGGCACTGCTACCCTATCTCGACGACAAAGACGCTTCTCCGGAAGTTCTCAAGATCCTCAAATCCGGACGGATTGTCCTTAATGTCCAGAGGATGACCGCCAACGCCCAGGGCATATTTCGTCAACGCAGCCGCTTGAGTAATGCGCTCTTTACGCAGATCGTGATCGATCCAAAGCTCCGCGAGATTGCGATTCTTCGCACCGCCAAGGATTGCCATTCGGTCTATGAATGGACGCAACACGTGCCGGCGGCAAAGCATGTTGGGGTGACCGACGAGCAGATTGCGGCGATCGACAATTGGCAAGCTGCCCGATGCTTCAGCGAAGTCGAGCACCTGGTGCTGCAATTTACCGACGAGGTGAACGCAAACGTCAAAGCCTCGCGACCGACGCTCGAGGCCCTCAAGCAGCACCTGAGCGCGCAAGAGATAATCGAGTTGCTGATCATAATCGGTCATTGGCGGCAAACCGCCAGTATCCTGGAGACGACCGAGGTCGAACTCGAGGACTTCGCGGGTGAAGTCAACATTCTCGAAGGAATGACGCCGCGAAAATAGTTCGCGCAACAATCCTCATCGCCTGCGAGAAAAGAGCAGCCGGTCAACACCAGGACTCACAAGACCCCAGGGGACAATGGCAGTTCTGCCGTGGCCTGCGTGGTGCTCTCGTGTCCCGCTGGCCGGTTGCCTTCCCGCCGGCCAGGATGTCCAAGCAAAGCGGACCGCTAGAACTGATTGATCACGCTGATGCCCACGTTTTCGAATTTGGACATCTGCTCTAGTACGCCGAACGCCTTCTCCAGTGGAATCGTCTCGGTGATCAATTTCCTGGGCTGCAGCAGCCCGCGCTCGACCATGCTCAGCATCGCGGGATAGCGGAACGATTGGATCGCGAGTGAGCCCGTGAACTGGATTTCCTTGAACACGATCTGGTCCACCGGCAGACTGACGTCGCCGTTCTCGCTCTGCGTCGTGAGGCCGATCTGCACGTGACGACCGCGCTTGCGGAGGCTTAGGACTGCGTTGCGGCAGGTGACGGCGATACCGAGCGCATCCACGCTGACGTCGGCACCTCCGCGAGTCAGCTCGATCACGGCCTTGACCGGGTCGGCCTTCTTACCGTTCACGACATCGTTGGCGCCCACCTGCTTGGCAAGTTCCAGCTTACGATCATCGAGATCGACCGCGATCACTCGCGCGCCCAGCGCCGACGCGATCTGGATCGTCGACAGCCCGACGCCGCCGCATCCGTAGACCACCACCGTTTCATCGGCCTTGACCTGCCCCTGGTCAAGAATTGCGTGAAACGCGGTAACGTAACGACAGCCCATCGCTGACGCTTCCACGAAATTTATTTTGTCGGGGAGCGGCGCATAGTTGTAGTCGGCGTGGCTGAGGACGCCGTAGCGTGCATAGCCGCCCATGCCCGCGCCCATGCAGTGATTGGAATGGCCGGTGCGGCAATCGTCGCATACGCCGCAGCCCTGGGCGAGCGGAACCACGACGCGCGCGCCGGGTTTGAGTGTCTTTACGTCCTTGCCGACCTCTTCGATCACGCCGGCGAATTCGTGCCCCAGGATAGTGGGCATCCGGGGCTTGAAACCGATCCAACCCCAGTCACCCTGCCACAAATGCCAGTCCGAACGGCAGATGCCGCTGCCTTCCACGCGTACGATCGCTCCGTCGGGAGGGCACTTGGGCTCCGGCCACTCCTTCACCACCATGGGCTTTCCGATTTCCTCCATCACCATTGCTTTCATGGTCGGTGCACCTCGCTTGAATTTGAATTTAAGCAGCGGTCAAACCACGGCCGCATCCATGTACTCGTCAAAAAACCGGATCATGTCCAGAGTTGCTTCGCGCGCTTCCGGAAGTTGCGCCATGATGTTGAAGCCATGCGACATTGCCTCGAACACATGAAGCTCCGTTTTAATTCCTGCGCGATGCACCGCGCGATGAAGCAGTACGGTCGAAGAGAGGAGAAAGTCGCGGGTCCCGGCCAGGAAGTAGGTCGGACAGAAGCCTTTGCTGAAGTCCGCATAGATGGGCGAAATGAGCGGGTCCTTCGGGTCGTGGTTGCCGATAAACAGCGCGCTCGGTCCGGTGCCCTCGCGGGGGCGGGCTCCCGATAACACGCTGTCGATGCCATCGTTGGTAAACGTCGTGTCGCCGCCGTTCCCGCTCAGATCACAGCCCGGCGTGAGTATTCCCGCGGCCGCAGGCAAAGGAAGGTTAAGCTCGCGAAGCTTGAGGATTGTCGTCGCCGTATAGGTCCCTCCCGCCGAGGTGCCGAAGATTGCGATGGAACCGGGCCGATGGCTCTCGAGCAGCGCGCGATAGACCGCGCTTGTGTCTTCCAGGTTGGCGGGAAAGCAATGGTCCGGCGGAACCCGGTAATCCACCGCAATGACTTTGATCTCTCCCAGATGGGCGGCGACCGCGGCCTCCACGATCATTCCCTCACCATATACAAACGCGCCCCCATGGATATTCATCAGCACCCTATCCCGGTGCCGGGGTGCGATGCTTTTGGGAGTTACCACCGCAACCCGTGCCCCGTTCATGGTGGTGCGTTCAACCGTGACCGGGCAGAGAGGGAGAACCATGTCCTCCATCATCTTCATCATCCCGTTCACTTCGGCGATATTCCTCCGCCAGCCTTCCTTGTCGTGTGGGGCTGGATACTTGTCGGCTGATAACAGGTTGAGCCGCGGCATCGCGATGTATTGCTGCGCCTCGAGACTGACATGGGTGGGCATCGGGATCGCGCGGGGTCCCACCTCGAGAGGAGCATAGGGAGGGACCACAGCTTGCGAGGTTCGTTCCATATGGGGTTCTCCTTCGACCGGGACTAGTCCCGGTCCCCTGCACCTGTCAATCGCGGTGAAGTATGGCAGCCTTGCCGTCAACGCCATGAGGTGCAATACATCCCATTGGGCGAGTGCCCCAAGACCAACAGCCTTCACTAAAAATTCAGGAGGGACTCCAATGACAATGCGGGTGATTTCCGCCGACTCTCACATGATGGAGCCGGCGGATCTATGGGAGAAGGGCCTCGATAACAAATTCCGCGATCGAGCGCCCAAAGTCGTCAAGAGCGAAAGCGGCAAAGGCTATCTTTTTATCGCGCCCGGGGTTCGGCCCTTTCCGGTGGCCGGCGGCTTCGGGATCGGCAAGAGCGGTGAAGAGCTGAAGGAGCATTTGAAGAAAGGCTACGAGGCGGCCCGGCCGAGCGGATGGGACCCGGCCGAACGAATCAAGGATCAGGACATCGACGGCGTGCAGGCCGAGGTGATCTATACAACGCTCGGCATGCCGCTGTTCGGGCTTGATGACGATGAACTGCGCCGCGCGTGTTTCTCGGTTTACAACGACTGGGTGGGACAATTCCGCTCGTACAGCCCCAAGCGGCTGCATCCGGTCGCCCTCATTTCGCTCGACGACATACCCCTGGCGGTCCAGGAACTGGAGCGCTGCGCGAAGCTGGGACTAAAGGGTGCGATGATCTGGGGAGTGCCGCCGGAGGACAAGCCCTACTACGCGGAACTCTACGATCCGTTCTGGGCGGCTGCGCAGGAAATGAAGATGCCACTGTCGCTGCACGTGATCACGCAGCGCGACCAGAAGGGGCGCAATCGGGACGACAAGAAGGAAAACCGCGAGGAAAGCAATGTCCTGCTGGGCGGGGTCCGGATGCTTATCGGAACGATGCAGCCCGTGTATCAGGTGCAGCGCACCCTCTCGAGTTTTATCTTCGGCAAGGTGTTCGAGCGCTTTCCAGGGCTCCGCATCGTGTCGGCCGAGAACGACACGGGCTGGATCGCGCATTTCATGTATCGCAGCGACCACATGTACGGGAAATTCGGCACCATGCGCGAGGATACCAAGCTCAAGATGCAACCGTCCGAGTATGTGCGCCGAAACGTCTGGGCAACGTTCCAGGACGACGCGATTGGCCCGATGACGTACCGGTTCTTCGGCGAAGACAATTACATGTGGGCGTCGGACTTCCCGCATACCGATTCGACCTGGCCAAATTCGCTCAAGGTCATCCAGCAGGATTTCCAGGGGGTGCCGGAAGAGGTGACGCGCAAGATCGTGTGCGACAACGCCGCCAAGCTCTACAACATCGAGCTTAACTAGGCGGTCCGCCTTTCCCTGGTCCTTCCGCTAACGGGGAGGACCAGGAAGGAGTCACACACCGACCCAGGTGCAATTTTGACCGATTGAAGGGCCGCGCGGCGGCCCTTTGTTTATTGTGGCCAGCGATTTATTGATTAGCGCCTTGGCAAACATGTCATACGAACCTTATTGCTTGACGAAGATCGATTGTTGATCTGCTCTGCTTCAGGCGGAAGATCATCTTCCCCAAGGAGAACCTCATGAAAGGAATTTCGCACGTCGCCATCGGGGTCAGCGACATGGAGCGCTCGCTCCCCTTCTACCGCGATCTCCTAGGACTTGAGGTGATGCTCGACACCGAAGAAAAGGTCGGGTCGGGCTCTCGTCACGCGGTTTACCTGCGCTGGGGTAAGGAGGGCGGATTTCTCGTGCTGTCACAAACCCTGGGTAGAGAGCCCTCGGGCAAGCCGCTGCGGCTTCATCAAGTTGGGCTTCATCACTTTGCCTTCGCGGTGGACGACCTCGAGAAGAGGGTGGAAAAACTCAGGAGCGCCGGGGTGAAGATCCTCATGGCGCCGTATGCCGCCGACACAATCGCCTATGGTGAAAAAGGGGGCGGGAAGGTATTGACCTGTTTGTTCGAGGATCCAGACGGAACGATTTTGCAATTCGATCAGCGCCAGCGTTGAGACGCCGTTTGAACAGCGCCCTGCTCGTTTTGTCGATCGGATCAGCCTCTCGGTTTCCATTGCGGGTGGCTCTTGCACTTGGCGGGCGGAAAAAGCGAGTCTTTGCCGAACCACCTCTGCGAGCCTTCGGGCAATCTCCGCGCAAGGGAGAACCAGGGCAGAGCGGACATCCTTTGGGAGCAAAACTCATATGGATCCAGACGCGGGAATCCTTGCCGGCCTAAGAGTCATCGACTGCGCCACCTATGTCGCCGGGCCGGCCGCGGCCACCATTCTCTCGGACTTTGGCGCCGACGTGGTCAAAGTCGAGCGGCCGCCGGACGGCGACTTGTGGCGAACCTTTTCCTCGGTTCCCGGATATCCGAGCACCGACTTCCACTACACCTGGCTTCTGACCAGCCGCAACAAACGCAGCATTGTGCTCGACCTGACGAGGACCGCAGGCCGCGCGGCGCTCCTCAGACTGGTCGCCGGCGCAGACGTATTCGTGACGAACTTCCAGCCGTCGCTGCTTGCGAAATTCCAGCTGACCTGGGAGGACCTTCAGCCGGTCAATCCCCGCCTGGTCTATGCACTAATCACCGGCTACGGCGAGAAGGGGGAAGAAGCGGACGCCCCTGCCTACGATGGGCTTGCATACTGGGCGCGTTCGGGTCTGATGACGAGCGTAACCGGCGCGGATGGCAGCCCTGCCGGCGCACGGCCGGCGATCGGCGACCATCCGACGGCAGCAACCTTGTTCGGCGCGATCATGCTCGGGCTGTACCGGCGCGAGCGCAGCGGCAAGGGCTCCAAGGTGAGCACTTCACTGATGGCGGCGGGAGCGTGGGCCAACAGTGTCGATATCCAGGCCAAGCTGTGTGCGGCCAGGTTTCCGGAGCGCACGCCCGGCGCCCGTCCGATGAATCCCCTAATTGCCGCGTACCCCAGCAGCGATCAGCACGCGATGATCATCGCGCTGCTCGATCCCGAGCGCGAGTACGCGCGGCTGTGCGAGGCCCTGGGCGAGCCCGATCTCGCGACCAGCCCGCTCTTCGCGACCGCACAGGCACGCAAGGAGAACGCCGCCGAGCTGCACGCGATCCTGCTCTCACAGTTCGAATCGAAACCGTTGAGTCATTGGCGCGAGAAATTTCGCCTCCACGATATCAAATGGTCACCGCTGCCGACCCTCGACGAAGCGGTGCGCGATCCGCAGATGCGCGAATGCGGCGCGATCGTGAATTGCGAGTATCCGGGTCATGGCGTTGTTGAAACCGTGAACAGCCCAATCTTCCTCGCCGAGAGCGAGAAGCAGAAGCCGCGCGTGCCACCCGAATACGGAGCGCACACCCGCGCGATTCTCAAGGAAGCAGGATTCAGCGCGGCGGAGATCGAGCGGCTGATTCAGTCCGGTGCGGCGGTCGCATGCGACCAGAAATGAACTTCAGGCGGCCGGCGCACTCAGGGAGAGAACCAAATGCGAGTTGGAGCAACCATCTTCAATCAGAACTACACCGACTGGGATCGCTACGAAGCGGAGGAACAGGGTAAATCCGTGGCCCGCCGCCCCGCGCGTTCAGACCGCGAGATTTTCAACGAAGAACTCGACATCGCGCGTATCGCGGATGCAAGCGGCTTCGATGCGGTCTGGACCATCGAGCATCACTTCACGCCATACACGATGGTGACCAACCCGCTTCAGTATCTTACCTATATCGCTGGCATCACCGGGCAGGTTGACCTGGACACGATGGTCACGGTGCTGCCCTGGCACAATCCGGTGCGGGTCGCCGAAGACGTAAACATGCTGGACGCGTTCCTCGGACCGGAGCGCGACATCATCTGCGGTGTGGGCCGCGGGCTGGGCCGCCGCGAGTACGCCGGACTGGGCATAGACCAGAACGAGGCGCGCGGCCGGTTCGACGAATCGCTCCAGGTGCTCACTCAGTTGCTGGCGACCGGGCGATGCGACTTCGACGGCGAATTTTACAAGATCCATGATCTGCGCCTGCGACCGCAGCCGGAAAAAGACCTGAGCCTCAATCTGTGGTGCGCGGGCGGCACGGCGCAGACGGTCGAGATAATCGCAAAGCACGGCGTGCGACCGCTCACCATACCGACCACCAGCCTGGACCTCGCGCTGGCCAACATGCGCCGTTACGCGGCGCTCAGGAGGGAGGCCGGCCACCCACCAAGCCATACCAAGCTGGCGCTGTGGACCTATGTTGCTGAAACCGAGCGCGAGGCGCAGGCCGGGGCGGAGCGTTACATGGTCGAGTATGCCGATTCAGCGCTTCGTCACTATGAATTGCTCGGTAACCACCTGGGAAGCATCAAGGGCTACGAGTCCTACGGCGCGCAACAGGAGGCGATGCGCAAGGATGCGTCCCCGTTCAAGCGCGGGTTCTACAACAGTCATCCCTGGGGGATACCCGAACAAACCATCAAGCGAGCGACCGAACTCGCCGACGCCTTCGGCACCGACGAGATAATGTTCGTCTTCAAGTATGGTGCGATGCCCATGACCCTGGCGGAAAGGAGCATGCGTCTATTTGCCAGGGAGGTGATGCCCGCACTGAAGGAACTGAATCCCGCTCCGTTGGCGCCATCCGAACCTCGCCCGGCCGGTCTCGGTAACGCGACGCCTCAGCAGTGAAGTTTCTTAGGTAGTAGATCAGATACCTCACGCGTCATCTGGTCGAAAGCCTGCCCGCGGCCGCAGGGGCGAGTCCTGCCCCTCACGCGCTGAGTGAGGTTCGTTTGGCGCGGCCAAGACGCGCGTTTAGAAAGTTGGCGCCCTTAGCGCGGAATGACCGGAAGTACCACATGTGACTGATAGCGCTCCGAGTGAAACACGCTTTGCCGCGCCGACTTGAGCTCGCGGTCGGTTAAGAGGTCATTGCCGGTATTGGCGTTGCGGTCGTAACGCGGGAAGTTGCTCGAGGAGACCTCCAGTCTAAGCCGATGGCCCGCCTTGAAGACGTGACTCGTCGACCACAAATCGATCGCGTAGTCGTACACTGTCCCTGGGGTAATCAGCGTCGGAGCTGACGCTGAATCGCGAAAGCGCGCGCGAACCACGCCTTCCACGATATTCTGCGCGTAACCATCCGGGCGCACGTCGACCAGCTTCGCGACAAAGTCGGTATCGCACGCCGACGAGGCCGCACACAGTCGCATCAAGACGGGCCCGGTCACTTCGAGATCCTTCGCCAACGGCTCGCCTGTATAAACAAGGACGTCGTCTCGTTGTTCGTTCTGGGTTTGATCGTAGACTCCCGGCGGCAGTCCCAGGGTGGTGCCACCGCGCGTGGGGATCGGATCATTCGGATCATAGAGGTATTCGTCGGTCGGTTCGTCGCGCGGGACCTCGAAGGACAGCGCGCCGTCACCCCGGGTCGAGTTGGCGCGTCCGCGGCTGTGCAAAAAGAGCTTGGTGTAGTTGGTGCGCGCGAGCGGCCATTCGCGCTCGTCGCGCCAGCGGTTTTCACCCATCACGAAAATCCTGACCGGCGGCTCATCGAGGATTTCGCTTTCGGTTCCGCTGAGCCAATGGCGAAGAAACCGCTCCTGGTCGGCGAGCAGTTCGACTTTGGCCTCGGGGCCGAAGTCGATATCACCGGTGCCGCGCGAGGTCGGGACCGAATAGGGCAGAAGATGTGCCCATGGCCCCATGACGAGGCGCTGGCCGCGTCGCGCCTTCTCGGTGCGCGCATCGCGGCGCATCTGCGTGTACATCGCAAGCGTGTCGAACTGGAACGCGTCGTACCAGGAGCCGACGTGCATTGCTGGCGTCGTCACGTGCTTGCACGAGGGCCGCAAGTCCGTCTCACTCCAGTACGAACCCGCTTTCCAGTTCTTCAGCATGTCGGCAAGGTAGGGGGCGCCCTCGCGCAGCCGCTCGGCCCAATCGGCCACCGGCAGATGACGGTAAACCTCGTTCTTGAGCGGGCTTAGCGGAATATCCGCACGTGCAAGATAACCGTCCAGGCGCTCCTGGTGTGCATCGTAAGTGCCTTTGCGCAGGAGCGTGTTGCGCGCCATGAAGGTGAAGTAACAAAGGACCCAGCCCAACTCGAACACGCCGCGGCGGTAAAGGCAGTTTTCGAAATAGGTCACGGGTCCCGAGACCGGACAGGTTGCCAGCAGGTGCGGCGGCGCCTTGGTCGCCGCATAATACTGCACCAGCGCGAGATACGATTGTCCCACCATCCCAACCTTGCCATTCGACCAGGGCAGCCCCGCGGCCCATTCAATAGCGTCGTAGCCGTCGGCCGCCTCATGGACGAAAGGATAGAACTCGCCCTCGGAGCTGAACCGTCCGCGGGTGTCCTGCACCAGCAGAACGTAGCCGCGCGGTGGGAAATAGTCCTTCTCGGTAAGCGCGAGCTCCTGGCTCTTGTCATATGGCGTGCGCATCACGAGCACCGGGTACTTGCCGGCTGCATCGGGGCGATAAACGTCCGCGCGCAGCGTCACCCCGTCGCGTGTACGCATCGCAAGGTTCTTTTCGATGACGACTTTGTGTTTGGGTTCGCTTCCGGTAGCCATCAAACGACCTCCGTGCGGATGAGTGTCACTCGCAGCTGGCAGCGGTCGGGACGCGCATCATTATCTCTCTAGATCGGTTTATCGTCGAATTGCCAGCGAGCCCCCCCCAATTCCGCGCCCTCACCGGCAATCAATGTTACTGTTTACCCAACGGTCTTTGGTCTTGGAGAAGGCACATGACGACTGAACGATCCCAAACGAGTTCGTCTACCCAAGCACTTGGCGATCGAGTTGCAATCGTCACCGGGGCCGGGCGGGGCATCGGGCGTGGCATTGCCCGGTGCCTGGCCCGAGCTGGCGTCGAAGTCGCGGTCGTTGACCAGGCGGAGGACCGGATTGCCGGGGTGGTCGCCGAGGTCGAGAGTCTCGGCAGGCGGGGGCTCGGAATTTCGGCGGACGTGGCGCGCGCGGGGGATGTGAAGCGCGTCGTGGGAGAGACGCTGGAGCGGTTCGGGAAAATCGATCTCCTGGTAAACAACGCCGGCGTGGTGGTGGTGAGGCGGATGATCGAGCAGACCGAAGAAGACTGGGATCGCGTCCTGGACGTCAATCTCAAGGGAGCGTTCCTGTGCTGCCGCGAGGTGGTGCCGGAAATGATCGCCCGCAAGCGCGGGGCCATAGTCAACATCGCTTCGATCGCGGCCTTCCATGTCACGGTTCCTCATGTTCCCTACGCGGCATCGAAGGCCGGACTGGTGGCGCTCACCCGCGACCTGGCCTATGAGGTCGGCCGCCACGGGATTCGCGTCAATGCCATCGCGCCCGGCCCGATCGAAACGCCGATGGCGCGCATTGCCAGCGAGGAACAACGCCAGCGGATCGCCGGAAATATTCCGCTCGGCCGTATTGGCCAGCCCGAGGACATCGGCAATGCGGTCGTGTTTCTTGCCTCGGATGCGGCGGGCTTCATCACCGGAGCTACCCTGCCGGTCAGCGGCGGCGCGGACCTGCGCGTCGCATAGGACGCCTAGGTGAGTCTGCTCGCCTTTGCACGGCGACCAGGCCGGACGACGGAGATGAAGCGCGCGAACCAGCGGTGTGCGTTCTTCCTCGGTTTGCGCTAGTAGGAGGAAAGTCGCGCAACAGTTCTACGCCCATTCGACTGCCTGGCCAGCGAGGAGGGAACGAACCGTGTCAGATAGTAGGCTCATCTCGGCGGATTCGCATTTCGTCGAACCGCCCGGCATGTGGGCGGAAAGACTAGATCGAAAATTCCGCGACCGGGCGCCGCGCGCGGTCAAGCTCGACGGCAGGCCCGGTGAATATTTCGTCTGCGAGGATCTCGCGCCGGCGCCCATCGCGGCGTTTTTCAGCGCGGGAGTCCCGGCGGAGGAAATCCAGGAATTCATGAAACGCGGTTTCGCCGAGGCGCCCAAGGCGGTCCACGATCCGGCCGAACGTATTCGGGATCAGGATCGCGACGGCGTTTGCGCCGAAGTTATCTACACCTCGATGGGGATGCCGCTGTTCGGCCTCGGCGATGCCGAGTTTCGCGCGGCATGTTTTCGCGCGTTCAACGATTGGGCAACCGACTATTGCGGCTACGATCTCAAGCGTTTGATCCCGCTTGGATTGATCACCCTGGAAGACATACCGGCCGCGGTCGCGGAACTTGAGCGAATCAAGACGCGTGGCATGGCTGGAGCGATGATCTGGGGCGATGCGCCCATGGACCGGCCTTATTCGCTGGCAGACTACGATCCGTTTTGGGCAGTGGCGCAGGACCTCGACATGTCGCTCTCGCTGCACATTCTGACCGGGGCCAAGGGGACCGCCGGGCATGCGAGCAAGGTGGTCAATCCCGAGATGCGCGGTATCGAATTCATGTCGGGGCTCATCTCGATGGTTCATCCTATCGAACGCTCCCTGACCTCGATGGTGTTCGGCAAGGTGTTCGAGAAATTTCCGCGTCTGAAGATCGTCTCGGCCGAGAACGACGTCGCCTGGATCCCCTTCTACCTGTTTCGCATCGACAAATATGGGTCGCGCGGTTTCAAGCTGCCGCTCAAGCCCAGCGAGTACATCAAGCGGCAGGTCTATGCGACTTTCATCGATGATCCGGTGTTCGTAAATCTGCTCGACTGGTACCCGTCGGACAACATCATGTGGTCATCGGATTATCCGCATCGGCAGGCGACATTTCCGCGCTCGCAGGACTACGTGGCGAAACATCTGAGCAAGATCTCGGAGGGGGACCGGCGCAAGATCGTGCGGGATACGGCTGCGAAACTGTACGGACTGAATTAGCGGTTCTTCGGAGATTAGTCGCTCGCAACGCAAGCACGACAGTCACGGGAAGATACGACGCACCAGGAGATCAGTAATGGGAATCCTTGACAGCAAAGCAGCAGTGGTGACCGGCAGCGGGCGCGGAATCGGGCGCGCTGTCGCTAAGGCATTGGCGGCAAACGGCGCCGCGGTGGTGGTTAATGATCGGGGGGTGACGGTGGATGGCAAAGAGGAACCCACCACGCCCGCGGAAGAAGTTGTCAAAGAGATCAAAGCGGCCGGCGGGGTTGCGGTTGCCAATCGACTGGACATCGCGACGGTGAGCGGCGGCGAGGGCGTCGTCAACGTGGCGATCAAGGAGTTCGGCAAGCTCGATATCCTGATTAACGTCGCCGGCATCCTGAGAGATCGAATGATCTTCAACATGAGCGAGGAGGAATGGGACGAGGTAATTCGTGTCCATCTCAAGGGTCACTACTGCACCATGCGGCCGGCGTCGGCCCACATGCGCGAGCGCAAGCAGGGCCGGATCATCAACTTCTCCTCCGGCGCCGCGCTCGGAGCTCCCGGTCAGCCCAACTATGCCGCCGCTAAAGCCGCGATTCTCGGCCTGACTTACAGCAGTGCGGTGGCGCTGGCGAAGTACAATATAACTGTCAATGCGATCATGCCGGGAGCATCGACCCGCATGACCGATTCGATTCCCACAACGAGAATGCCGGGCGGTCCTTTCCGCGAGTCCAGCAGCGCGGCCAACACCATCATGGACCCGGCTAACGTGGCGCCCATAGTGGTGTTCCTCGCGAGCGACGAGGCCCAGTACGTCAACGGGCAATGTTTCGGCGCGATGGGTTACCGGATCACGCGCTATTCTCACCTGGCGCCCGAACGAATCCTTATGGGCGATGAGCCGTGGACGGTGGAGCGCCTCTCCAAATCGTTTAAAGCGACGTTGGGGAGCGATCTGAAGCCGCCGCGCATGCTGTAGCCTGGGGACCGCTCAGCTGGGCCACGGATTTCCGAAGCGATCGTGGAGCGCCACTTCGCTGAGTGGTCGACGTTTGACCCCGCCAAACTTGTCGTCGGTATAGCCGATCGGCATCAGGCCAAAAGTTCGCACATCCTCCGGAATTTCGAGCGCGCGTTTGACCTCCGCCTCGAGTACCACGTGATTGGTGGTAAGCACCGTTCCCAGACCAAGCGCGCGGCAGGCGAGGATAATGTTTTGCACGGCGGGATAGATGGAAGCGCCTGCCACCCACTGAGCGGTCGACTCCATCTCCGCGCGCACCTCTGCCGGAATTGATGCCGGCAGTATATGGGGCGTTACTCGCAGGCAGGGGAGGAGGAGAACCGGTGCGTCGCCCATATGCTCGTGCAGGTAGACTCCCCCTGCCCAAAGCCGGGTGTATTGCTCCTCGGTCATGTGGGCTGGTCGGCTGTTGCTCAGATATGCCTCCCTGACCCACGCGCTCGCCCGGCGGTAGATGTCGCCGATCTTGCGCCGCTGCGCGTCGTCGGTCACGACCACAAACAGCCAGTGCTGGCGGTTTCCCGCGGATGGCGCCTGGACAGCAGCCTCCAGAACCTTGGTGAGGAGTTCGTGGGGGACTGGGTCCGACCGGAAGTGCCTGATCGCGCGCGTCGAATGGATCGTCTCGAACAATCCGATTTCGCTCATGGTTTTTCTCCGGCGAACACTTGAATTGGCGCTGCGAACCTCCCGCCAAATGATCCTCCTCACATCCTGGACCTGCAGACGGGACCCGCGTGGGCGAACTTCGTCCCGGTCCCGGTGAGCAAGGAGTAACGCTCGACTATGCCGATGCCGCCGCGCGCTTGGCACGAGTGAGAACCTATACTAGCGCCCCCCGCTGATTGCTGTGCAGCAATCGGCGGCGGGGCATCAAGCACCTAGAGGTACGCAATCGACCTGATCGCCTTCGCGGATCTTGAGGACCTCGAAGATTCGAGGAGGAAAGATGATCTCTCCTTTCCTCGTCTGCGCGGTCGATGCGAGTGCGCGGTATCCGCGCGCATCGTGCCGTGCAATCAGGAAACGCTCCGCGCCGCCGGGAGGCGGCCCGGCTGAGGCTCGATAACTGGAGCAGCTCCTGACCGGTACAATCTCATCGACGGCGCAGCCATAGTACGGTCCGCCATCGAACGGATCGATCTGGTTGAGGTAGCGCAGGCCGGCCTGCTCAATAATTCGCAGGGCTCCGCGCGTATCCTCGCCGACCTCGCCGATGGCGTTGCGAATTTCCTCCGGGAGCATCAACACGTAAATCGGCGCGTCGGGGAACAACGCGCGGATGAATTCCTTGTCGCGGGTCGAGAGACGATCGGCCTGCCGATAGGAGAGTCCGGTCACCAGCCGGCCGTAGTGATCCCAGAACCGATTTCCGTGACCCGGTTGGGTCGGCGGCAGCATTTCCGCGATAACGTGGCGCTCAAAGCGGCGACGATTGCGTGCAATGTACGCAAACCGCACCCAGGAAATCTGCTTGCCGATTCGCTCTGGATGACCACGCATCGGGGGAGCCACAATCAGACCGCCGATTTCCGTCGGTCCGTCCATCGAGTGGCGAAGCCTCAGGTAGGTATGGCGGAACATGCGCTGCAGGGTGTGCGAGTAGCGTTCGTCAGCATCGACTTCGAAATAGTAGTGGGGCGAGCTGGGAGTGCCGTGCTTGCCGACAATCATGGAAGCGGCGACGATTCTTCGCCGGCTTATCTCCTCCGCGGCGAATACGTATTTGGCCCGGGCGCGGTCGCGGATTTTTCCAGCGAACGCCGCTTTGGAGTGCTCGAGCATCTCGGCAAGCTCCCCGGAATCGGTCGGCAGGCTGGTCGAATCCAGCTCGCGCGCTAGGCGCAGAATCTGCCGATGGTCACTCGGCCCGGCCGCCCGGAGCAGAAATGAAGGTGCTGAAGACATAGGTCACTGACCCGGCTGAAACACGCGGGAATAATTGCGGCGTGCCCGAAACGACGTGGCCCCGGGGTCGGCTGGCAGCTCGGAACTGGGACCGAGATCGAGAATCATGCACTTTATAGAGCCACCGCCTTTGGCCAGAAACTCGCCGACGTCAACTGAGATCGGCTCGACGCCCCGGTCCCGGATTTGCGCGAGTGTCCCCGAGCTCAAACCGGAGGGAAGGATCAGGCCGCATCTTCCTTCGCTGATGATCTGAAATGAGTTAGCCGCGTAGCGGGCCGCATCGACGCTGTCGAGCTCGATCAGGTCGGCACCAAATGCGCCACGCGCGCGCAGACGCGATTCCTGCGTTAGCCCATCCATAAAGGCGAGCAGATATTCGCGCCGCGGGCCGAAGGAGCACAACACCGTATCTCCGTGGTAGTACGCCTCGTCGCAGAGCTCCAATGGGAGAATAGGCCTGTTTGCGGCGATGCACTGAAGCTCGGGCAGCGCGCCGTGCTCGGAGCGGAAACCATAAACGCGCCGCCATGGAGGGAGTCCAGCCCTCGGCACAAAACGCTGCCGCTCCACGTTGCCGTAGGTAAAGATCATATAGGGGCCGGCGGGGAAAAAGTCCGCCTCGCCTTCAAAGCGCGCTGCGAGGTTTCCGGTAACGAAGCCGATAGCTTCTATCGCGCTGCGATAGACCTCTCGCTCGGGCGCGCGGGTGGGCAACAGGTTGGCCAGGTAGAAGATCTTCTGGGCCGCAGAGACGCCTTCCAGTGGGAATAAAAAGCCTGCGTTGGCCGGATAGACCAGGCCGGGAAGCAACTCTTGGGGCTCGACTACGATAACTTCGACGCCGCGCTGGATCAGGGCATGGGCCAGCGAATGCCATTGCCGTCGGGCCCGTTCTGCATGGACTCTCTTCTTGAGACCCAGGACGTTGCGCGTGTGGGGGTTGGCCCCGCCCCGCACCGAGAAAAATTGTGGATCGCCCATCAATATCGTTCTGGACATTTGCGCGCCGGGCGGAAGCGCTGACGCGCCCCCGTTTCCAAAATATCAAACTCGCGGGGAACAACCTCGAAAATGAGTTACTCGTACTGACGCGTTCTTCCGCTGAGAAATCCGTTCCGTTGCCGGACCGGTCACAAGCACTGAATTGAGGATGGGGTGCAGTTCGTAGTGATACGCTCAGAAGTGATGGATGCCGCAGCCTCAACTCGCACCACCGATGTCCTCATCGTGGGGGCGGGGCCGACCGGCCTCGTGTTGGCCTTATGGCTGGCGCGGCGCGGCGTGCGGGTGCGTATCGTCGACAAGACAGCGGAGGCGGGGACGACCTCGCGAGCCCTGGCAGTGCAGGCTCGTACGCTCGAGCTGTACCGTCAGCTCGGTCTTGCCGATGCGGTAGTTGCACGCGGACGTAAGGCCTCTGCCGTCAATCTGTGGGTGGCGGGCAAACACGTGGCGCACGCGGTCTTTGGCGATCTCGGCGCGGGCTTAAGCCCCTATCCATACGCACTGATCTTTGCCCAGGATGAACACGAACGACTGTTGATCGATCATCTGGCCCAACATGGGGTCGAGGTCGAGCGCCGCACCGAGTTGATCGACTTCGAAGACCGGCCGGATGGAGTCTGCACGCGTCTTAGGCTGCCCGACGGGCAGCTGGAAACTTGCGAGGCCGCATACCTCGGAGGGTGCGATGGCGCGCGCTCGACAGTACGCGAGAAGCTACAGATCGGTTTCCCGGGAGGCACCTACGCCCATCTCTTCTATGTCGCCGACGTGGAGGGGCGTGGCGCTGCCATGAACGGAGAACTCCAGGTCGGTTTGGACACGACCGATTTTCTGGCCGTCTTTCCCCTGAAGGACGAGCGGCGCGCGCGGCTGGTTGGCACCATCCGCCAGCAAGCCGAAGAGCAACACGAAAATCTGTCGTGGGACGACATCAGCAAGCGCGTCATCGGCTGGATGCGAGTTGAAGTGGAGCGCGTGAACTGGTTCTCGACCTACCAGGTGCACCATCGGGTCGCGAATCACTTCCGCCAGGGGCGCGTATTCCTGCTAGGTGATGCCGCGCACATTCACAGCCCGGTCGGAGGACAAGGGATGAACACCGGCATCGGCGATGCGGTGAATCTCGCATGGAAACTCGGCGCAGTCCTGCAGCGACGTGCAAAGGTGCGACTGCTCGACAGTTACGAACCCGAACGCATCGCGTTTGCACGGCGACTGGTCGCCACGACTGACCGGGCCTTCACCGGGGTTACGAGTGCGGGTGCGATCGCGCGATGTCTGCGGCTGCAGATGGTGCCAGCCGTCTTCCCGTCCTTGCTCGCGTTGGCGCCCGTGCGACGCCTTCTGTTCCGCACGGTTTCGCAGACGGCGGTCAACTATCGGGGAAGCACCTTGAGTGAAGGCAGTGCTGGAGGGGTGCACGGCGGCGATCGCTTGCCGTGGGTCAAGCTGGACTTAAACGGCGAGGACAACTTCACGCCACTCTCCTCGCTGGAATGGCAGCTCCACGTGTATGGAGACGCCGCCTCTGAGCTGCGCGCCATGTGCGCGGCACTAAAACTGCCACTCGAGGTCTTTGGATGGCGTCCGGATATGAGTGAGGTGGGTCTTCGGCGAAACGCCGCCTACCTCGTGCGTCCGGACGGTTACGTGGCGCTGGCGGATGCGGACGCTCGCGGCGGGGTTATGACGTCCTATCTCGACACGCGGGGCCTTTTGCCGCCGATATAGAGACCTTGGGAATGCCACTCCGGTGGGAGACACCCAGCGTCGGTCCTAGCCGTTTGCAAGTTTGCGCGCAAACTGTTTCTCATCGGGGAAAGCGAGTTGGGTGCGCGGAGGCGCTCTTATGGCATTCACCAATCTCTTGTTGGACAAACATGAGCTTATCGGGACGCTGACCCTGAATCGGCCCGAGAAGCTCAACGCTATGACGCCGGCACTCATCGCGGAGATGGGCCAGGCGCTGACCGAGATCGAGAGGGACCCTGATATCAAAGTGCTGATTATTCGCGGCGCGGGGCGCTCTTTCTGCACGGGTTACGACCTGACGGTGGGCTTGGGCGGCACCAGCGGCGAGCGTTACACGCTCGATTCCGATCAAAGGTCGCTGCAGCACTACGTCGAACACTGGCTGCGATTGCGAGATTTGCCCAAACCGGTCATCTCGATGGTTCACGGGTACTGCCTGGCGGGTGGATCGCAGCTCGCTATTTCTACCGACATGATCTTCGTCGCCGAGAACGCCAGTATCGGGTTTCCTTCGATTCCCGCCGGTGCCGGTTACGTGAGCTCGTTCTGGAACTGGATGGTGGGGCCGCATCGCACCAAGTACCTGGCGTTTCTTCCGGGGAGCCGGATCAGCGGCAAGGAGGCAGAAGCGCTCGGTTTCGCAACCCGCGCCTTTCCCGCCGAGAGCCTCGAGCGTGAGACCTACGACTATGCAAAACGGGTAACCAAGGTTCCCGCGCAGAAACTCTGGCTGGAGAAGCTCGCTATCAATCGCGCGATGGATATCCGCGGCTTTCGCACCACGGTGCTGGCCGGCGCCGAGTTCGATGCGATCTTCCATTTTGGCCCCGGCAATGAGGAGATTCGCGCGGTTCAAAAGGAACGTGGACTGCGGGGTGCGATCCAGTGGTACGAGAACAAATAGCTTGTGGCAGCAGCGGCGAACAGCAAAGTCTCGCTGATGAATTAATCGGGAGAGCAGAGGCGATGGCGAATCGAACGATTTCGAAAAATACGCGCGCGGGTACTGTAGAGGGTGAATTCGATCCCAAGTTCGAAGGCGTAGTCGACGCGTTTGTCGAGAATTTCGAAAAACGCGAGGAGTTAGGCGCCAGCTGTTGCGTCACGGTGGAGGGTCATAAGGTCGCCGACTTGTGGGGTGGCCGGGTTGCGGTCGATGGCGCAGCATGGACCCGTGACACCATCTCGATAGTTTTTTCCGCAACCAAAGGTGCGACCGCGCTGTGCGCGCATATGGCCGCCGATCGCGGACAGCTGGATCTCGATGCACCCGTGACGCGCTACTGGCCGACCTTCGCACAGACGGGCAAGGAGGAGGCGCTGGTCACGATGATGCTCGATCATTCGGTCGGCCTTCCGCACCTTCGCACGAAAGTAAAGAAAGGCGGGTTCTATGACTATGACTACATGATCGGACTGCTTGAGCGCGAAGAGCCGTTCTGGAAGCCGGGAATGCGCAACGGTTATCATGGTATCACCCTGGCATGGACCATCGGTGAGATGGTGCATCGTGCGACGGGCAGACGACTCGGCGCCTTCTTCCGCCAAGAAGTAGCCAAACCGCTCGGACTCGACTTTGCGATCGGCCTGGAGGCGGACCAGGAGCCGCGGGTTGCACCGATGATCTATGCGCCAATCACCGACGAGGTGCGCAACAGCCGCATCTCGCAGGCCGCGGTCAAGGAGAAGGATTCGGCCACGCACTACTTCATGTTCAACATGGGCGGTTTCGACGCGAACAGCCGCGAGGCCCACGCCGCGGAAATCGGCTCGGCCAACGGAATCTCCAACGCGCGCGGGCTCGCGGGCCTGTATGCTCCGCTGGCGAACGGCGGCGAGTTGAACGGCGTGCGGCTGGTGGGCCGCGATACGTTGCGGCGTATGGCGCTGTGCTCGGTCGCGACCCACGAGGACGCGACGCTCCGGATTCCAACCCGATTCTCGCTGGGGTTCATGAAGGCGATGGACAATCGACGGCTCGACAATGCGGCGCACTGCTCGCTGCTGATTGGAGAGCCGGCTTTCGGGCACGTCGGCGCGGGCGGTTCGCTTGGTTTTGCTGATCCGGAATGCCGGATGAGCTTCGGCTACACGATGAACCGGATGGGTTTCGGAATCCTGATGAACGATCGCGGGCAGAGCCTGGTTGACGCCGCTTATCGCGCGCTCGGTTATCGCTCCGATGCGAGCGGAGTGTGGGCGCGGTAGAACGCGATGCTGTCGGCCAAGCTGCTCGTCGGCGAGATAGTCAGTTCGTTGCGGCAGGTTATCGGACCCGCCATTTCCGAGCCCTACCCCAAGGCTCAGGCGTACATGGCCGCGACCATCCTGGAATTGGTCGCCCGGCAGATTGAGGAGCGCGGAGCGGGCGAGTCAGGGAAGGGCGCGGTTCTGGAAGCGCTGTTCGATGATATCGGCAAGCTCGGCCTTCCCGCGAGAATCGCGAGCGCCGACTCGCGCGACGAAGCCGCGCTCTCCGATCTGATCACGCGCTTGTATCAGGCGCGTGGCGAGATCGGCAAAAGCGTTTTTGAAGCTGCAAATCGGCGCGTGCGTCGAGCGTTGAGGGATCTTTTGAATCTCGACCTCGAGATTGCCGGGAAAGGAGGCAGTGAATGAGCATTCCCTCCGTCCCGGAAAGGATAGCCGACTATCTCAGGACCAGGCTGCCGGGAGCGGTTGAGCTGAACCTGTCCAATTTCGTTCAGAGCGCCGGCGGATGGTCGCACGAAATTTACACCTTCTATGCGAACTGGCGGCAGGAGGGCCGGCAGATGCGCCAGGGCTTCTGCCTGCGAAAAGATCCCGGCTTTGGCCTGCTCCGCAATCTCTCCTCCCTCCACGAACAATTCCGGGTCATCAAGGCGCTGGAATTGACCGCGGCGCCGACTCCCCGTGCCTACTGGTACGAGGACGATCCTGCGCTGCTGGGTGGCCCCTTCTTCGTCATGGAGAAGGTCGAGGGCGAAGCTCCCAATCCCTGGTCGAAGGCCGGCAAGAGTTTTTACGCGGAGGCCGCCGAGCGCGGTGCTCTCCCGCGGAGTTTCGTTGAAGCATTGGCGTCGCTGCACAATCTCGACTGGAAAGCGGCCGGGTTGGATTTCATCGGAGTGCCTGCAGAGGGCCGAGATTTCGCGCGGCGCGAGATTGCGAAATGGGAAAGTCTGATTAACCAGTCGATTCGCAAGCCGGAGCCCGCTCTGACCGAACTCCTGATGTGGCTCAAGGAGAACGCGCCCGAGGTGCAGCGGCTGGCGTTTGTTCATGGCGCGTATCGAACCGGCAATCTGATGATTCGGGACGACGCGGTCAGCGCCATCATCGATTGGGAGCTGCAGGTCATCGGCGATCCGATGTATGACGTCGCCTACGTGCTTTCCGATTTGAATCGCGAGGGCTCGCCGCTGTTGTCGTGCGTGGTCGAGCGCAACTTCTTTCTTGATTACTACCAGCAGCTCACCGGGCTGAAGATCGATCTCGAAGTGTGTCGCTACTACGAGATCCTGTACATGATGCGCAGTACCGCTTTCTGGCTCAGCGCCTCGGGGCTTTTCGCGGAAGGCAAAAACAAAGACCTGCGGCTGGCCCGAACTACCTATTCGGTGCCGGTGGTGCTCGACATGGCCGCAAGGGCGTTGGGGTTCTAGGAGGCCACGTAAGTAGACTGGCCCCGCGCTGTGGGTCGGTCCGAAAGCAACCGCAAGCAAGAGGACAATCTAAGCCATGTTGAGTGCCTGGGACGAAATGCTGTGCCATCAGTTGCCGGCTACCATGGACCATGTGCACACCGACAACCCCGAATGGACCGAGCGGATCTACATCAGCGTCTACAACGTCCGCGACAAGGACACGATTCTGGGCCTTGGTGTCGGCCAATACCCGAACAAGAACGTGCAGGACGGGTTCGTCACCGTGTGGCGGCGCGGAAAGCAGTACAATTTTCGTGCCTCGCGCCTGCTCCGTCCACGCATCGACGAGGTAAAGATCGGACCGCTGTCGGTTGAAGTGATCGAAGGCCTGCGGCGCTTGCGGGTACGTCTCGCTGACAATCCCTCCAGCCTACGCCTCGATCTCGAATGGACCGCGGCGATGAATCCGCACGAGGAGGAACACGATTTCCGCGAGAGCGGCGGTAAAACGGTGCAGGACATCTCGCGGTTTGATCAGGCGGGCCGAGCGCAAGGAATCCTTCAGATCGACGGCACGACGATCGCGCTTGACCAGGAAAGCTGGTGGGGTCATCGCGATCGCTCCTGGGGCACGCGCCGGCCACTTCGGACCGACGCGTCCGATACCAAACGGACTACCTTCGCGCCTTTCCTGTTCAGTTGGTCGGTGGCGCAGTTTCGTGAGTACGCATTTCACTGGCGCTTCGTCGAGCGGAGCGCCGGCAAGTACAGCTATTTCAGCGGCGAAAAGGCTTCACCGTTCGGACGACCGCGTGACCCGGGATGGTTGCTCGATCGTACCGAGCAGGAATTCAGGTGGGACCCGTCGGGGCCCGTACAAACTCTGAAGGGCGGCGACATCCTGCTCTGCTTCAAAAACGGAGAGCAGCGCCAAGTGTCATTCGCCACTCATCCGCCCCGATGGCACCTCAAGGGCGGAGCCTACGGCGGGTATCGCGGTTGGTACCACGGCGACAACAAGGGCGAGTATTACTGCGAACATGAGGTCTGGGACCTTGACGATCTGGCGACCTGCGCCCAAGCGAGTACGCTAAGTGATCACCTGATCGAATGGCGGTGCGGGGACGATATCGGGTTCGGAATCATGGAGTATGGGGTTGGCCCCGGCTACTACAAATACAAAGAGATTCAGCACCAGCCTACTTTCTGAATCGCACGACCACCGGTGCACGGGTGGCAGCGCGAATGGAGGGCAAGCTTGAAGGCGCTCGTCATCGGAGGTACCGGGCCCAGCGGCCACTTCATCGTCAACGGCCTGCTGCGCCGCGGCTACCAGGTCGCGATACTTCATACCGGCCGCCACGAGGTGAAGGAAATTCCGGACACGGTGGAGCACATTCACAGCGACCCGTTCTCGGAGAGCGCGCTGACCGAGACGCTCGGCACTCGAGACTTCGACCTTACGGTCGCAGCCTACGGTCGCCTGCGCCGAATCGCGGAAATCATGGCCGGACGAACCGGACGCTTCATCTCGATCGGCGGGGCCCCCGCGTATCGCGGATACATGAACCCGCCGACGCTGAATCCCGCCGGCATGCCGATTCCCACCGCCGAGGCCGCGCCCCTGGTCTCGACCGAAAGCGAGGACCCGAAAGGCTGGCGCGTGGTGCAGACCGAGCAGGCAGTCTTTGACCGCCACCCGCACGCCACGCACTTTCGCTATCCGCTCCTCTACGGCCCTTACCAGGTCGCGCCGCGCGAATGGTGCATCGTGCGGCGAATCTTGGACGGACGACCGATAATCATGCCCGACGACGGTCTCACGCTGAATCATTCAGCCTATGTGGAGAACGCGGCTCACGCGGTCTTGCTGGCGGTCGATCGTCCGGAGAAGGCGCGTGGACAAATCTACAATTGCGGTGACGAACGCTTGCTGACCCTTCGGCAGATCGCCGAAGTGATCGCAAACGCCCTCGACGGGCGACTGGAAATCGTCTCGATGCCATGGCAATTCGCACTCGCCGCGCGTCCTTTGATCTCCCAACCCTGGACTACGCACCGGGTCCTCGACCTGACCAAATTGAAGGTTGACCTTGGCTATGCGGATGTGGTCGCACCCGAGACCGGCCTGGCGTACACGGCGCGATGGCTTCGCGATAACCCTCCGCAACCCGGTGGAGCGGCGGAAAGGATTCTCCAGGATCCGTTTGACTATAAGGCGGAGAGTGAACTGATCGCAGCGTGGAAGGGCCTCTGTGACGCGATGCCGCGGGTGAAGTTTGAAAAGGAACCCGGCTACACTGCGACCTACACTGGACCGGGTGGGAAGCCCAGAAGCACGCCATGGTCATGAGTAAGCTTTTCGTTCCTTAAGCAAACGGGATCTGCGGTGAGCCTCATCGCCGCTGAGGTCTTTTTTTCACTACTCATACAGCTCTAACAGCGCTGGCGGAGCAGACGCAGGAAAGGGGACTTAGACGGACCTTCCTGGATCGCTCTGGGCATGGTCGCATCGACGGCGGCCGCGGACGCGTCCATGTCGTGTTCAAACGGGCGGTTTCCGAGCGGCGGCGGATAAACGCCGCGGGTTGGAGCTGAGTCTGGTATCTGCTCCCGGCGTTTGCCGTGATCAGCTACACAAGAAGTCCGCTCCATACGCTGTTCGCCGCGGGAGGTTTCCGGCTGGGCGCCTTCTGTGCCGTTACCTGGGTCAACCATGGCGGCCCACCGCCGCTGCCCGGTAAACGCAAGGTCGGCCCGCGCCGTGGAAGGCAAGCTTACGGCTGGCTGGAGATTGTCAGCATTCCGTGGTACAGGCGCGTTTGGTTCGCGCAGCACTGGTCGCCGGACATTGCCAATGACGCAGCAGGAACGAGCGGGTTGGAAGATCGTCGCGAGTTTATTCGTGGTCCTGTTTGTGGTCTGGGGCGGGGGAATCAACACGGGGGCAGTGTTCTTCCCCGCATTGTTAAAGCAGTTCGGATGGACCCGCGCCCATCTCGCCACCCTCGGCAGCGCAGGCGCACTGGCCGCGGGACTGGTCGGCCCGCTGGTGGGAGGGCTGGTCGATCGATTCGAAGCGCGACGCGTGATGATGGGCGGGGCCGCGGTCACGGGCGTGGCATTCCTGTTTGCGAGCCGGGTCAATTCGTACTTCCCACTGCTGATCGCGAATCTGATCATCGCGATCGGCGTCACCGCAGCGACGATTATTCCCTGTTCGCTCATCGTCTCGAACTGGTTCGGGGCGCGGCGTGGTCTCGCGCTGGGCGTAACGTTCGCGGGAACTTCGATCGGCGGAATGGGTATGACCATGGTTTCTAACTACGCAATCGCGTGGGGAGGATGGCGGACCGGGTATGTGACGCTCGCGGTGCCGATGATTTTGGTCGTGATACCGCTGGTACTTCTCACGGTGAGATCACGTCCGGCAATTCAGGCCCCTGCCGTGCTTCCGACCCAGTCACATTCGTCTTTTGTGCTGCCTGGCCTTGAGATCGGCGAGGCGATTCGGACGCGCTCGTTCTGGCTGATTTCGGCGGCGCAGTTCCTTTATGCCTGCTCGATCGCGGGAGCGGGGCTCCACCTGATCGCGTTTTTGATCGGCATTGGTTACACTTCGAACTTTGCCGCGGGCGTGTTGAGCGCGATCTTTTTTCTGACCTCGGTTGGCAAGCTCGTTATGGGCTTGTTTGCAGATCGGGTCAGCGCGCGGGTCGCGCTCTCGACCAATTTTGCTTTCTCCATGATTGGAATGGCAATGCTGATTGGTGCGGCGCGCACCGGCGCGCTGCTGGGGTACGTGATCTTCTACGGTCTGACCGTCGGCGTGCCGCTGGTGCTGATGCCGATGGTGATGGCAGAGTCGCTCGGGCTTAGGCGGCTTGGTTCGGTGATGGGAATCACGGGAATGTTCGCCACCGTCGGTGCGGCGGTTGGCCCGGTGCTGGCGGGCCACATCTTTGATGTCAGCGGCAGTTACAACGCTGCTTTCATCGTGTTTGTCGCGATGTGGCTGGCGGCCTCGGTTTCGATTTTCGGCTGCCAGCCGCTGAGCGCGGTGGAAGGGCGGCTGGCCCCGGTGCCTGCGACGGCCTAATCCGCTCTGCTTGCGGCTCTCACTCCCCAGGTCAAAGGGTGCTTCGGGCTTCGATCGCGGAGGTTCTTCGTTCGGACATTTGGCCCGAAGGAGGAGAGTTCAGCGGCTGCCGTTTCCTTGACTGTGCGCCTTGGTCCGCGTGGGCGGTTCACCCTCCGGTGCGAGGCCTTCGAAGAGCGGGATTCCGAACGCACTCTTGCCAAGGAATTCGAGCGTCTCGTCGCTATCAAACGGATGGTACAGGCCCGCGCGCACGTCGCGGAATAGCCGTTCCAGCGGCAGGCGTTTGAAATAGGACGAGCCGCCGACCGCGCGGAGCGCAAGATCGACCACCCGCACCGAGTTTTCCACCGCGATCATCCGAGCGGCGACCGCCTTGCGCGACCAGCTGCGCGGATCATCTCGATCGACTTCCGCCGCCGCCTTCCACATCGCGGCGCGCGCGCCTTCGAGCAGCAAATCCATCTCGCCGACCTTGGTGTAAACAGCAGGCAGATGACTCATCGGATGTTTGAGCGGAAAGCGCTGGCGGTCGCGCATGAACTCCACGGTGAAATCGCGCGCTGCCGCCGCGATACCGATATAGGGCGCACCGATCGTGAAGGGCGCCTTGGCAAAGACCTTGGTGACCCGGCCGGTGGGCGAGACCGGCCGCTGCAGCACGATCGCGGCATCGGGCACGAACGCATCTTTCAATTCCGAACTGCGGGAGGCGGTCGCGCGCATGCCCATCACGTGCCAGTCGTCCTTGAAGACCAGCCCCGGGGTCTCGCGGGGTGGGATGAAGAACGTGATGATGGTAGGTCCTTGCGGCGCGTCTTCGCAGATCGCTTCGGCGAAGAACAGGTCGAGCGCGATACTCTGGGTGCCGAAGATCTTGCGTCCGTTCACCACCCAGCCGCCTTCCACGCGTCGCGCAGTGGTGCGCGGACGGAGGTTGATAACCGCGTTGTCGGGCTCCGAACCCGAACCGCCACAGATAAGGAGTTCGGCGCTGATGCGGCGCAGCATCGCCTCGACATTGGGCGCCCTGAATTTTCGATGCAGATCGACGAGCAACCCAAGCGTGTTGAAGTGCATATTGATCGCAAGCGCCGTCGCGCCGCACCCCTGGGCGAGGCGTTCCTGCGCCTTGATTCGCTCGAGCAGGGTGGCACCTAGCCCGCCGAGCTGCTCGGGAATGATGAGCGTGGTGTAACGAGTTTCTTTGAGGCGCGCGTAGTTCTCGTAGGGGAACGATCCCTCCTCGTCGTGCTGTGCGGCCCGCGGCGCGAACTCATCGGCCAGGCCCGCCGCGAGGTCGATGAAGCGCTGCTCGCGCTCGGTATTAAGCTGGTTCATCGTTCGCGCACCCTCCGTCGGCGACTGGGCTCGTGGTTTGCTTTACCACACTTCGGCAAAGTCCCGCACTCCAAACCGACTGCCGGGCTGCCCATTAAACGATCGTTCAGCGGGTTTGACAGGCGAGACAGCCCTGTCTTAGGTTCTGCACATCCCCGGGCCGGTTTCCGCTCACGGAGGGAGCCATGAACCGCGATTTCGAATTCAGGCAGATTCTGCACGCGTACCGCGCAGGCATCATCAACGAAGCGGCTTTCGAGCTGGAGATGCAGAGCCTCGAGAATGGTTCCGCCAATAGCCAAAACGGATTCACGGCATTCGGCCGCAGCTACCCATCCGAGCGCGAGGCCGTGCTGCGCTTTCTCGAGACTGTGAGTGCAGCCGAGACCAACGGCGGCGAGGCCATCCACAAATGGCTGGAGGTCTGCACGACTGAGTGTATCCGCGGTGGTCTCAAGATGGTCGCGGAGCGCGAGGCGTACCATGGCCGCGCCTTCGAGCGACGACTCAAGGAATTGGGCGGTACTATGCCCAATCGGCACACCGAGGAATTGCGCAAGAACCTGGCGTACCTGGGCAACCCGAGCATCTCGGACTACCAGAAGCTGCACCGGGGCGCGACCCGGTTTCCGCACCCTGACGAGACCATCCGTCCGCTCTTCGAGTTTGCTGCGCAGCTGAAAGAGGATTTGCAGACCAAGGAGATGGTGCAGCTCTTCGCCCAGGATGAGCTCTCCACCCTGAAGTGGCAAAACGCGCTCTGCGCGACCCTGACCAAGATGCAGGCGGAGAGCTCGGCGGTGGCCGCGAACTAGTCGGCGAAAATGGAACCACCAGGGATGGGCGCTCTGCCCACCCGTGTCTTTTCTTTCCGAGCAAAGGTCCCGCGGGCGAATGGAAGTTGCTCCGCCGTCTTAAGCACGCTCCTAGTCTGAGCCCTCGGTCGATATCCAGATGCCAACGCTGCGGGTCGAAATTTCCTGCCACAAGAGGAAGGAAGAAGGCGCGCTGTCCAAAAACATCTGCATCCTATTGTGTGATAGGAGGAAAACGCCGTGAAGGTCGATGGCAGGTGTCATTGCGGCAAGATCGCGTTTGAGGCGAACGTCGATCCCGCCACGGTTACGATTTGTCACTGTACTGATTGCCAGAACCTCACCGGGTCGTCATTCCGTGCAAACGTCCAGACCCCAGCGGAGAGCTTCGTCCTGCTTAGAGGGCAGCCGAGGATTTACATCAAGACCACCGCCGAGAGCGGCACGCGACGTGCGCATGCTTTCTGTCCTGATTGTGGCACGCCGATCTACGCAGCGGCTGTCACCAACCACCCGCCCACCTATTCACTCCGCATCGGCACTCTCCGACAGCGCGCCGAGCTGCGGCCCCTCCGGCAGGTCTGGTGCCGCTCGGCGCTCCCCTGGTCGATGGACCTTCACGAGATCGCGCGCCTTGAGCGCCAGTGAGAAAAAAGCCCGCAGGTATTAGCGGCTGATACCTGCGAACAACCCCGCAGCAACCTGCCCGCCTCGCGCCTTGACCGTGAGCTTACCGCGGCGCGACGATCAGGCGCGCCCGCTGAGGAATCCGGAGGACAAGGCGATGGCCGTGCGTGATAGTCGCTTGCTTCGTCAACAATGCTACCTCGATGGCAATTGGATCGATGCTGACAACGGTGCGGTTGAGGCGATAAGGAATCCCGCCAGCGGCCACATGCTGGGTACCGTGCCCACGGTCGGCACGGCGGAAACCCGCAGAGCAATCGCAGCGGCCGAAAAGGCTTTCCCCGGATGGCGGGAGCTGACCGCCAAGCAACGTTCGGCGATCCTGCGCCGCTGGTTCGAGCTGTGCATGGAAAACCAGGAAGACCTGGCCACTATCATGACGCTGGAACAGGGCAAGCCGCTCGCCGAATCGCGGGGCGAGATCGCGTACGGCTCCGCGTTCATCGAGTGGTTCGCTGAAGAAGGGCGCCGCGTTTATGGCGATGTAATTCCCGCCAACGCGCGGGACCGGCGTATCGTGGTGTTGAAAGAACCGATCGGCGTGGCGGCAGGCATCACGCCGTGGAACTTTCCCAACGCGTTGATCGCGCGCAAGGCGGGGGCGGCACTTGCAGCCGGATGCGCGATGGTAATCAAGCCCGCCCCCGCGACTCCTTTTTCTGCCCTCGCGCTAGCAGAGCTGGCCGAGCGGGCGGGCGTACCCAAGGGGGTCCTAAACATCATCACCGGCGACGAAATCGCGATTGGGCGCGAACTATGCGCGAATCCGGCGGTGCGAAAGCTTTCGTTCACGGGTTCGACCGAGGTCGGGAGGATCTTGATTGAGCAGTCCGCGCCGACGATCAAGAAGCTGTCGCTCGAACTTGGCGGCAACGCTCCGTTCATCATTTTCGACGATGCCGATCTGGACAGGGCTGTAACCGGAGTAATGGCATCGAAATTCCGTAACGCGGGTCAGACCTGCGTGTGCGCCAACCGGATACTCGTGCAGGACGGAATCTACGATGCCTTCGCCGCGCGCGTGCGCGATGCGATCGGGGCGCTGGTAGTCGGGGATGGCATGGAAGAGGACGTGACGATTGGGCCGCTCATCGATACGCATGCGCTAAAGAAGGTCGAAGAACATGTCGCCGATGCGCTGAGTCGCGGTGCTCGCCTGGCAATCGGCGGGAAGCGCCACGCCCGCGGTGGGTCGTTCTTTGAGCCGACCTTACTCCTTGATGTTCCACTCACCGCCCGCCTCATGAACGAGGAAACCTTCGGTCCGGTCGCGCCGTTGACCCGCTTCCAAACCGAGCGCGACGCAATCGCGATGGGCAACGATACCGAGTATGGCCTCGCGTGCTACTTCTACAGCCGCGATAATGGACGTATCTGGCGGGTCGCCGAGGGACTGGAGTACGGGATGGTGGGAATCAATGAGGGAATCATTTCGACCGAGGTCGCACCGTTCGGGGGTGTGAAGCAGTCGGGTATCGGGCGAGAAGGGTCGAAGTACGGCATCGAAGAGTATCTCGAGATCAAGTACCTGTGCATCGGCGGACTCTAAACCACGCGGTCCCGGGTGGGGAGCGATGCAAGTATTCATTACGGGGGCGACCGGATTTATCGGCCGGAAGCTGACCGCGCGGTTGCGCGGAGCCGGCCACCAGGTGACTGCGTGGGTGCGCAACGAGAGCCGGGCGCGCGGCCTGCTCGGACCCGAGGTCGGGCTGGCCTCGGCGCCCGCCGGTCTTCGCGAGGCGGTCGCGAAGGCCGATGCCGTCATCAACCTCGCCGGCGAGCCGGTTTCTGCTCGCTGGACCCCCAGCCGCAAGAACGCGATTGTCGAAAGCCGGATCAAGCTGACGAGCGCCATCGCTTCAGTCATTGCGCAGGCGCCATCGCGCCCAGCGGTGTTGATTTCGGCAAGCGCGGTCGGCTACTACGGCGATCGTGGCGACGAGATAGTCGAAGATGATGACCCGCCCGGCAACGATTTTCTCGCCACTGTATGCCGCAATTGGGAAGCCGCCGCGCTGGAGGCCGCCAAATCGGGGGTGAGAGTTTTCATTCCGCGGATTGGAATCGTGCTGGGCGCGGACGGGGGCGCGTTGGCCCGCATGGTAATGCCTTTCCGCCTTGGTATGGGCGGGCCGCTTGGATCTGGCCGCCAGTACGTTCCCTGGATTCACCTCCACGATCAGCTCGCGGTCATGATCGCGGCACTCGAGGACCGACGCATGAGCGGTCCAATGATCTCGGCCGCGCCCAATCCGGTAACTAGCCGCGAGCTGGCCAAAGCGATAGGTGCGGTGTTGCACCGGGCGAGCTTCATGCCGGTTCCCACCATTGCGCTGCGAATTCTGCTTGGCGAAGCGGCGGCGATGGTGCTGACCGGACAGCGAGTCCGTCCGCGCCGTCTCGAGCAGTCAGGGTTTACCTGGCGCTACCCGATGATTGCAGCGGCGCTGACTGATCTTTTACGCCGTGGGTGAAGCTTCAGTCCGTTCGTCGCATGCAGGCTCGTCCACGCGGTCGAGTTCTGACGCTTCTGGGGACGGGAGGAAGAACCAGACCGCCGGGCTAGTGCGGGCGTTTGGTGGCGGCAAGGGTCTCCTCCGAGATCCAGTGCTCGCGCAGCGGCTCGCTGCCCTCGTCCAGCGCCGAGATGATCGCGGACAAAGTCGGCTCTCTCAATTGACGCTTGATGGTGGCAAAGGCCGCGCGCGGCAACTCGGCGTAGCGCGCGGCCCTCGCCAAAGCAGTCTCCATGAGCGTGCCTCTCGGGGCAGATTCGTCGAAGACACCACCAGACAGCACTTCGGAAAGGCCCAGGTTTTCACCCGACAAGACCAGACGCCGCGCAATGTGCGCCGGCAATTCGCTGCGCACGACTTCTATTGCGGCGACCGGGTAAGTGATCGCCACCTTCTTCCGCGAGACTCACCTCAGGTTCAGCAAGACTAGCGCAACGATCCTCCAGTCGCAGCAAAGAGCCGGCACCAGGCCGCCTGCGATCGCGTGCCCGTTGATGGCCCCGACCACTGGGAGCGAACAGCAGTAGACCGCCAGAATCGTTTCGTTGAGCACCTCGAGCAAACGGAGTTGCTCGGCTTTGCCATACTGCGGCATTACCTTCACGTCGAGGCCGGCGCAGAACGTCGGGCCTTGGCCGGTTAATACGACTGCGCGAGCGGAACTGTCATCGGCTAGAGCTGCAAAGAGCTCCTTCAGTTCCTCGAGCAACGCAAGGTCCATTGCGTTGACCGGCGGCCTTTGCAGCATCACGACCTCTATTCCGTTGGTCCGCGACCGCGCGATATGGGCAACCATTGCGCTATTTCTCTCCCGATCGCTCCGAGCATTGAGCTGTCACGATTGACACTTCGTAACATACTTCGGGGCATCGCTGAACTAAGGAGCTGCCTATGAAGTTCCTGGTATTTACCCGGCCGATCGAGGGAATCGAAAAGAAGCTCCCGCGTCCCCCGGGAATTCGAGGCGCAGATCGGATGGATTCGTGAGCAGCTTGACTCGGGCCGCATCGATTGCGCCTATCACGGCGAGAACCACGCAGTGGCGATCGTTGATGCCGAGTCACGCGAGGACTTGGAGCAGCTCTACGGCACTATGCCGCTGGTTGAACTCGCCGACCGCCAAGTTGAAGCGCTCGGGAGTCTCTTCGATAAAATGCAGGGAGTTCCTGGAAAGCTTGCGCAAATATCATCTACGCAAGAGTTGAGTGATGCCATGAAAGGGAAGTTGTCTTTGCGGAACGATGCTATACGAAATCGACCAACTGGATGGGTCGATTGGACATTGCCACTGCCGTAGGTGCAGAAAGTCCAACGCCGCCGCCTTCACCCCGACCGCTCGGGTCAATCGCGATCGTTTCAGATGGCTCAAATGTCGCGAGCGGCTGTCATCGTTGAATCTTTGCCGGGCAAGCGGCGTATGCGGGTCGCATCTGGTCGCGGAACGCGAGGGCCAACCCGAGCTGATTCTTCGCGTGGCGACCCTCGACGACGATCCGGGTGTACGGCCGGTCGCGCACCTTTGAACCGCCCATGATGTTCCGTGGCTGCGTTATGATAAAGACCTTCTCTCCTATCCGGAATGGCCGCCCGGCCACTAGAGGGAATCCAAGCTTACTGCCGCGCCCGATCTGCTCCGCCAAAGTGGTTTCGCACGAGGCGGCGTTTGCGAGGGAACGCTTGGCGGACTGCCTCCGCGGCTGTTCTCATGCGTCGAGCGCGGCGCAGGTCCTGCGGGGTTGGTCTATTGTGAGCGGCCCTTGTAGATTCTCGTCAAGGTTTGCTGAGCCGCAAGGAGATCGAAGATGAAGGCAGCCGTGTATTACGAGAACGGAACCCCCGAGGTGTTCAAGTATGAAGAGGTTCCCGATCCGGTCTGTCATCCCAAGGGCGTGGTGATTCGGGTGGAAGCCGTCAGCATTGAAGGGGGAGACACGCTTAACCGATGGCGTGGACCGTTGCTGGCAAAGCCACACATCGTTGGTTACCAGGCCGGCGGCGAGATCGTCGAGGTTGGCTCCGAGGTCGACCATCTTCGTATCGGGCAGAAGGTCACGACCGTTTTCAATTTTGGATCGCACGCGGCGCTGCGCGCCGTTCCCGCCCGCAACGCATGGCCGGTGCCGGCGGGTTTCGATATCAAACTAGCATCGGCAATTCCGGTGCCGTTTGGCACCGCCGACGATTGCCTGTTCGAGTTCGGTCATCTCAAGGCCGGCGAGACGGTCCTCGTGCAAGCGGGTGCCAGCGGGGTCGGCGTCGCAGCGATTCAACTTGCCAAGCGTGCCGGCGCGACCGTGCTTGCGACCGCATCGAGCGACGAACGCCTTGAGCGGCTGAAACCCCTCGGCCTCGATCGCGGGATCAACTATCGGCGCGACGACGTGGCTAAGTCGGTGATGAAGCTCACCAACAAGAAGGGTGTCGATCTGATAGTGGACCCGGTGGGTGGCGCCACCCTACAGAGCAGCATCATGTCGCTGGCTTATCGCGGTCGGATCTCGATGGTGGGTGCGGCGGGCCGCGAGGCGATGACGGTGGACGTCTCGTCGCTGATGGCGGGTAACCGATCGCTGACCGGGGTTTTTCTTGGCGCCGAGATCGCGACCGATCGCGCACACAATATGATCCAGCGCCTGGTTGAGGAGGCCGCTCGCGGGGAATTCAAGGTCGTGGTCGACCGAACGTTTCCGCTTTCGCAAGCCGCGGCTGCGCACGCTTATATCGAAAGCCGGCAGGCGGTGGGCAGGGTCTTGCTTATTCCCTAGCGGTGCCCCGGTCGCGTGCCGCGAACCGCACGTAGGCGGCGGCCGCGGCTTCAGAGACCGATTTCACCGCCCCCAGTTTTCGGGAACGGCCAGCAATCGCCTGCCCTTTTTCAACCTGCGATTCTCTGAGCCTAAACCACAATGTCGATTTATCGCGAAAGAGCGCTTCGAAATCGCTAAAATCAAGGTAGGCGGTGGAGTTTGCGGTTGCGACCTTGACGGACCATCCGACCACGACCTGCGCGGGGTCAGCGCGGCGGCTCAGGTTGATATTCCTCGTGCTGCTCGCGGCGTACCTGTGTGGATGCAGCCCGATAGCCGATGCGCCTGACTCTGTTTCGGCCGCGGTCGCGGACGGACGCCACAAGCACCTGAAATTTGCGGACGCGCAGGGCCCATTGTCTAATGCGCGCGGCAAGGTGCTCATCGCGCGCCTGGAGAAGACCAGCGGCAAGACCGACATCCTCCACCGCCATCTCGCATTCGAGCAGGCGATCACTGGCAGCCCCCTTATCGTCGGCAATAAGGTCACCTTGCTTAAGAATGGCGCGGAGACCTACCGCGCGATGTTCAGCGCGATCGAGGGCGCCGACGACAACATCAACCTGGAAAGCTATGAATTCATCGATGATCCCATCGGCCAAGAATTTGCGGAAGCGCTGATTGCCAAGCAGCGTGCGGGCGTCCAGGTCAACGTCATTTACGATAGTTTCGGCTCGTGGAGCACGCCCGCAGCGTTCTTTCAGCGGATGCGAGAAAACGGAATCCGGGTCCTGCAATTTGATCCGTTAAGTCCCGCGGCGCGGCGTTTTCACTGGGAAACCGCACACCGTGACCACCGCAAGCTGATGATTATCGACGGCCACACGGCGATCTTGGGCGGGATAAACCTATCGGACGTTTACTCAAGCTCGTCCAGTTCCAAAAGTGCAAAAAGAGAGAGTAACCAGGCGGAGGTGGATCTGGGCTCGTGGCGAGACACCGATATCGAAATCGAGGGACCGGCGGTAGCGGAGTGTCAAAAGCTTTTCCTCCAGCAATGGATGAGCCAGCAAGGGCTGCCACTCAGTCCGAAGCGTTACTTTCCCACCCTGTCCGAGCAGGGCAACGACATCGTGCGGATTATCGGTTTTACTCCCGGACAATTGAGTCTGATCTACGTAACCCTGATCTCGGCAATCAACAATGCCGAAAGAAATGTCTACATCACCGACGCGTTTTTCGCACCGGATGCCAAGATGCTGGACGCGATGGAATCGGCAGCGCGGCGCGGGGTCGACGTCAAGTTGCTGGTTCCCGGAGCAAACACTTCATCGCTGGTCGAGGCGGCGGGCCGCTCTCATTATCTGAATCTGCTGAACGCTGGAGTGAAGGTTTACGAGTGGCGCGGTAACATGCTGCACGCGAAAACCGCGACCGTAGATCACGTATGGTCAACCGTCGGTTCCTCGAACCTGGATTGGTGGAGCATCGCACGCAATGACGAAGTCACCGCGACGATCCTGAGTGAGGGCTTGGGGCAGGAAATGGATCGAATGTTTAGTCGCGATCTCCAGAACGCGACGGAAATCGATCCTGAACAGTGGAAGTCGCGCTCCATCTTCGAGAGGATCTACGAATCCTTCGCGCGAAGGATTCAGCGCATGCTCTGAGACTTGCTTGCGAGCGTCGACCCGTCAGGCACGAGGCGCGGGCGCGAAGCTTGCCATTTTTATTCACGCGGTCGTAGGCCTTGCTTACAAGGCTGGTCGCCGGGTGGAAGCCATCGCGCGTTTCCTTCCGGCATCTTAAGACATTGCCGATGCAGAGTCGTCCCTCTCCTTCGCGTGGTCGAAAAAGGAACCCATTGAGGTTTGTTGACAACGCCCAGCCTCTCGCGCTCCAAAAAGTAATGAATGGATTCATCTTTCGAAATGCGTGCACCTGGCCTCCGCGACCGGCAGAAGCAGGAACGCGAGCGCCGAATCCTCAAGGCCGCCAAGCGGCTCTTCGCCAGAAAAGGCTATGCGGGAGTTGCCATGGAGGAGGTCGCGGCGCGCGCGGGTCTCGCGGTTGGCACGCTTTACAACTATTTCCCTTCAAAATTGGCCCTACTGCTGGCCATTCTCCGGCGTGAGACAGAGTCACTGCTCGCCCGCGGGCAGAAGATTCTGGCACTCCCGGGCGTGACCCGGTCGCCGCCGTGTCCGCGTTCACCGAGATCTTTCTCGACGATTTCACGCGCGAAGAAGGAGCGACTGTGGCATTAAATGTTTGGCGCCGCAATCGCAGAGCCTGCGGTAGTTTGGCGCCGACTCAGCCTATCGGGCAATAGGCATTCAGGCAGGGCGGACCGCCCGCGAGTTGAATTGTCGGGGGGCGCTTCAACTCCATCACGATCGAAGAGAAGGTCATCGTGCTCGTCGCGTCGTCTGGCGAAGGACGAACCGAGATAGGATGCGGTCCTTCGCGGGAGGAGAGAGCAGCCTTGACCTCGTCAATGGTGGGCGTCCGTGCGGCCATCAAATCCCTGAGCTTAGCGTAGCGGCCCCGCGAATTTTCTTCGGCCTTTTCAAGTCGCTCGTTGCGAGGAGCCGCAACCGGATGATTAGTATGTATGAAGACGGGAGAATCCTTCCAGGGAATATTGCTTGCCCCGGACGCCGAAGCCTCGAAGCTTGCAAATCCTCCTGGGTCGCCGATGAGATAGTGCTGACCTGAAGCGTGCCGCGGCTGGCAGATCCATTTCGTGGCAGCGGTCAGATTCGGTTGCTCCAGTATCCCGCGCATTACGCACGCGACCGGCAGGCCATCCGCGGCGCTCGGCAACTGCCACAGCGTGTTCACCGCAACGCCGACGCCGGCTTCGTTCGCGCCGCAAAGTCCGATCATTCCGCAGATCGTCATGACCGTGGTGCGCGGTCCGCCGTTTATGGCCGTGCTGATAAGCGCCTGACCGCCGTCCAGGTAGGCGTGCAGATCCATATTCTGCCCGAGAATCGGAGGCTGGCCGTCGCGTCCGCGGCTCGCAATGATACTGCAGTGATTGGCCTCGGCAGAGGCCTGACGGTAGTGCTTCGCGCCGAACCACCATTCCTCGTCCATGAATTGAAACGCCAGCGTCTCGGGCAAGGATCGTCCGCTGCCCTCGGCGATCCCCTCAATTTCCTCCAGCAGCGCCGGGGTCCAGTGCCGCATCGCGGCGACGAACCGGGTTTGCGCGAGAAACGATTCGATGAAGGCCTCGGGATGGACGCCAAAGCGTTGGGTCAGGCTTTCCCGCCAGCGGCGGCGTACGTCGCTGATAGACTCTCGCAAAGCGTCGCCGTGCTGGCGTCCTTGCGCGCGAGGCGGGCCGGAAAGACGCAGGAATGGTAGCGAAGACGCGGACACTGGATCGAGGATACTCCGCCGATGAAACGATTGAAAATTGCGGCACCCGCCGCCGGTCGCCGGCAGCGGCCAAAGCCTGCGTGAACCCGACATTCGCGTCCACCCCATTGGTCCGGCTAGTACGTCGACGGCCAGCTGCGCTAGAAGTCGCCTAGAGCTCATCAAGCTCGGAGGTGCTGACCCATGGCAGCAACACCAATCAAGGTAATCTCCGCCGACTCTCACATGACCGAGCCCGCGGATCTCTGGACCGAGAGGCTGGACCAGAAATTTCGCGATCGTGCGCCGCGCATTATCAGGAGTGAGAACCGCGGCACGTTTATCTTTGTGGCGCCCGACATTCCGGCCTTTCCGGTCGCGGGCGGATTTGCGGCCGGCCGCAGCGGCGAAGAGCTCCGCGAATTCATGAAGCGCGCAAACAAGGACGAGGGCTACAAGGCGGCACGCCCCAGCGGTTGGGACCCGGCCGAGCGCATCAAGGATCAGGACGTCGATGGTGTGCAGGGCGAAGTGCTGTACACTACGCTGGGCATGCCCCTGTTCGGGCTGCATGATGCCGATCTGCAGCGTGCGTGTTTTCGGGTTTACAACGATTGGGTCGCGGACTTTGCTTCTTACGATCCGCGCCGGCTGCACGCGATTGCACTGATCTCGCTCGAGGACGTCAACGAAGGCGCCAAGGAGCTGGAACGCGCGAAAAAGATCGGGCTCAAGGGGGCAATGATCTGGGGTTCGCCTCCGGCAGAAAGCCCCTACTGGCACAGATCCTACGATCCGTTCTGGCAGGTCGCAGAGGACCTGCAGATGCCGCTGTCGCTGCACGTCATCACCGGCAAGCGACCCCCGCGCTCCAAAGAGGAACAGCAGAAGGCCAAGACGCGCGAGCCGTCTTTCATTCGCGGCTACATGAATATTCTGCACGAGGTGCAACGCTCGCTAACCGATATCATCTGCGGGGGCGTGCTGATGCGCTTTCCGCGTCTGAAGATCGTGTCCGCGGAGAATGACAGCGGATGGCTGCCGCACTACATGTACCGGCTCGACCACGCGTTCGAGAAGTTCGGCGCGATGATGGAAGAGCCACTCGACATGACGCCGGGCGAATACGTGCGCCGCAATGTGTGGGCGACCTTCCAGGACGATCCGGTTGGCCCGATGCTGGTGCAGTTCTTCGGCGAAGACAACTTCATGTGGGCGTCGGACTTTCCACACACCGATTCGACGTGGCCCCATTCACAGGACGTGATTGCGCGCGACTTCAAGCAGGTTCCAGAACCGGTAAAACGCAAGATCGTCTGTGAAAATGCGGCGCGCTTGTACCAGATCGATCTGAATTAGGGTCAAAGGCGCAGGTCCGCAGATCGCGCGGTTCTCACAGGTTGGCTTTCGGATTCCAGTGAGAATCCGCGCGCTCGCGGCCACAATCCAGGGTGCTCGTAGGGCTTGGGGTCAAACTTAATTACGGGCTGCGAGCACCAAGAATGAAACCCGACCTCTGTGCCGGCAGCGCGGTACCCTTCCCTTTATCAGGTTCATCCATCAGGGTGTGCCGTGCGCATCCCAACTTAATTGGCCGCACCGGTGAAATGCACCGCCGTGCCGGCGCATTCGAAGTAGCCGCCCTCGGTGTACGGTTCGGAAACTGCCGACGCATCGTTGGCCACGAAGTAGATCGTAGTGGCCACGACCGCGTCGACCTGATCACCATATTTGCGATAGGCGGCGGCCCGCAGGCCATCGCCGTGAACCACCTGGCCGCTGGTGGAGTTAGGCGTGTTGAAACAGTAACCCTGCACGGAGCCGAGCTTCGTATACTGGGGATGGCCGTTCACCGTGTCCCTCGACACCACCTGGATCTTCTTGATTGCAGCACTGAGCGCATCCTGCTGTTCATGGAGCTGAGTTACATCCTGATCGAGGTGCTGTTCTTCGGCGCAGCCGCCGAACACGATCGCAATCGCAAACGCCAGGAAAAATCGCTTCATGGCCACGCTACCCCCCGTTCTGTTCTCCGTATGTGACGGGCGCGAGCGGGGCAAGAGCGAAAATTGCACGCCGTTCGGCGGACTATTCGGCTCGGACGAAATTGGGTTTGCGCTTCTCCACGAATGCTTTCACGGCTTCCTGATGGTCCTTGGTGTTGAAGGTCATCATTTCGTAGGCGAGCGACGCGTCGAGGATCAGGTTGGCCTGCTGCTTGAGCCATTTATTGACCGCCAACTTGCTCCAGCGGATTGCCCACGTGGGTCCATCGGCTAATTCCCGCGCCAGCTCGCGGGCCTTGGTCATCACATCTTCCGGGCCGACCGCGTAGTTGACCATGCCGATGCGTCCGGCTTCGGCGCCATTGATGAAATTTCCGCGCATCAGGAACTCCTTGGCGCGGTGGGGCCCGATTAGCAGCGGCCAAATGACTGCGCCGCCATCGCCGGCCACGATTCCAACTTTGACGTGAGTGTCAGCGAAACGGGCTTTTTCCGAAGCGACCGTGATATCGCAGAGGAGCGCGAGCGTTGCGCCCAGACCGATCGCATCGCCGTTGATCGCGCCGATGATCGGCTGCTCCACATCGAGCATGTTTTCGATGACGCGGCGCCCGTTCGAGGCTGCAATCGGACCGCGACCGTGGCCCTTGCCTTTCTTGGGCGCCACTCCCGAGAGGCTGCCTTCCGCCATGCCTTTGACATCACCGCCCGCACAGAACGCCCGTCCGGCGCCAGTCAGAATGATCGCGTTGATATCCTGATCTGCTCGCACGTCGATCCAGATCTGCTCCAGCTCGTGATGGAGCGCGTTGTGCACCGCGTTGAGGCGGTCGGGACGGTTAATGGTGATGGTCGCGATACGGTCCGCAACTGCGATGTTCAGGAATTCGTAATCGCCGTAGTCAATAGCCATAGCGAGAGACCTCCGATGATTTGTCCGGATGCTACAACTTGGCGGTCGATTTTGGAAAACGCAGAGAAGAGGTGGAGGGTGGTAAATCGAGTCATGTTGTCACTCGATCAGTCGCATCTCTTTCAACGGTGTGTACACGAGCGGATTCACGGCTGTTTGTCGAACTTGGGCAAATCCTCGCGGACGGGTGCCCACGACGGCGCACTCTTCATAAAGACCTGTGCCATCGGCTTGAAGATCGATGGATCGTCGAGACTGGCGGCCTTGAGGGCTACCATCGACTCCATGGCCGAGATAAGCGAGATGATCGGTGAGCCGCAATTCGGACAGAATCCACGGCTCACCTTGCCGCCACTGTCACCGGTGGATTCGTAGTGCTTCAGTTCTCCCGTCATTTTGAGCGCCGCCTTTGGAATAAGCATCACAGATGCCATCGCCGTGCCGGTGGAGTGCTGGCAGTCACGGCAATAGCAGTTGGCGGCCATAATGGGGTCCGCTGAACATTCGTAGCGCACCGCGCCGCAGGCGCAGCCTCCGGTAATTGGCATCGTGGGTTCCTCCCAAGTGACGGTTCACAGACTGAGGTCAACCAACCCGTGACCCTGCCCGGGGCAGGGGTCCATATGGTTTCCTCAAGGGACAATCGATCGGCGGGCCGCGATTCGTCAACCTGGCCGAGCAGGCCGGGCTCATCGTCCAAAGGGACGATGAGCAGCTTGCGCCCTGGAAATATAGACTCTAAGCAGGACGCACCTATCTTATAATGGGGATTGTTCTCCTTGGATGGAAGACCAAGAGGGTAAACTATGGCGCTTGCACGTGCGATCGAAGCCGCTCCAATAGAAAACCGTTACGCGCGCGGGTGGCATTGTCTTGGCCTCGCGGAAGACTACCGCGACGGCAAGCCGCACACGCTGAATGCCTTCGGCACGCGGCTGGTGGCGTATCTGGGCGAGGACGCCGGCATCCACGTGCTCGACAGCTATTGTCCGCATATGGGCGCCGACTTAAGCCGTGGGCAGATTAGGGGCAACTCGATTCAATGCCCGTTCCATGCGTGGAGCTGGGGTCCCGACGGCAAGTGCAATCACATTCCTTACAGCAAACGGATTCCGCCCAAAGCACAGGTGAGGTCGTGGCCGACCAGCGAGCAGAACAAGCTGCTGTTCGTATGGAACGATCCCGAAGGCAATCCGCCCGCCGATGAAGTCGCCATTCCGCGCATGGATGCGTGCTACTCGGATGAATGGACCGACTGGGCAATCGTGAAGTGGACGATCAATACCAATTGCCGCGAGCTCATCGACAACGTGTCGGACATGGCCCATTTTCCGGTGGTGCACGGCGCACCCGTCGATTACTTCGCCAATGTGTTTCAGGGACACAAGGCGACCCAAATTATGATTGGGTCGGGGCAGGGCGGAATGCAGGGAAACCTGGCGACCTGCGCGACCTATTTTGGGCCGGCCTATCAGATCACGCAAATGCGCGGGGACATGGGTGGGTTCACGGTCGATTCGATTCTGCTCAACTGCCACGTTCCGATAACGCTCAGCTCTTTCGACCTGCGCTTCGGGATGCTGGTGCGCAAGATGAAGGGGATGAGCGAGGAGATGTCCAAGCAGGTTTGCGACGCCTACATCCAGGCGATTCAGCAGGGCTTCTATCAGGACGTCGCGATTTGGGACCACAAGGTCCGGATCGACAATCCATTGCTGTGCGAGAACGACGGACCCATCTACCAGCTGCGTGAGTGGTACAAGCAGTTCTATCTCGACACGGACGCGGTGCCCGAGGAAACCCACAAGCGCCAGGTGGTGGAGATCAATCGTGGATACGACCACCCGCCGGAGCCGCATCACGTTTTCGAGGAATAGAGCGCACAAGGCCGCAAAGGGGGCGCGGGTTCGGAAATCCGTGAAACCGGCTTAGTTTGCGGATTTCTTTTTGTGCTGCGCATGGCGTAAATCAACAAGGGTGCGCAATGCATCCTCCCGGCGGGAACGGGCTGAACCGGGATCCTTCGATTCAGTTCCGCTCTCGTTATCACAATTCAGCGACCTCCTGGCCGCGATCTATCAGGGTCCCCTGGAACCAGTACCGTGGAAGACCGCACTCGACCTGCTGCGGGTTCATCTGCGCGCCAACTACGTGACGCTGATGCTGCGGCCTCCGTCGCCGGATCGCGAAGGGTTTATGGTCAACGCGGCGGGCGATGCGCCCATTACTCGGGAGGCCGAATACAACAAGTACTACTACGCCCTCGATCCGTTTATCGATTTGCCGCCCGACCGGGTCTTCATTGCCGACGAGCTGGCGGGCAACGGCAAGTGGCGGGAAAGTGAATTCTATAAGCAGTTCCTCAAGCCGCTCGACATCCTCCACGCCCTGGGTGCCGACATCTTGACCGACGATGGAATTCATTGCCGGTTTCGTGCCGCACGGCCGCATCGTGAGCGGCCGTTTTCGCCCAGTGACACGGCGCTGTGCAGCGCCATCCTGCCGCATCTGAAACGGGCCGTGATTCTCCATTCGCAGCTCACCCTGATCGACTCGGAGCGCAGGCTCTACGCCGGCACCATCGACCGGATGCTGGTGGGGACCGTGATTCTGGATGAGACCAGCGCGGTGGTGAAAAGTAATGCGGTGGCGCGCGAAATGCTGGATGAGGCCGACGGACTGCTGCTGGCGAACCAAACCCTGCGCGCGGTGCATCCCGCGGAGAATCGGGAACTGCAGCGATTGATCAAGCAAGCCATGAGCGGTCCCACCGACGGGGCTTCGCCGGGGGTGGCGGAAGCAATTTCCATCACCCGCAAGGCGGGACGGGGCAAGCTTGGCGTAGTGGTGCGCAGCGTACCACATGCCGAATGGTCGGAGGGCAACCGACGTCCTGCAGTGGCGCTGTTGATTCGCGACCCCGAGCGCCGCAGCGAGGCATCGCGCGAGACCGTGCGGCGCCTGTTTGACCTGACGCCCGCCGAGGCGTCGCTCGCGCTGGCGCTTGCGGATGGGCTTACCCTCGACGAAGCTGCGGAGCGGCTCACAATCCGCAAAAATACCGCCCGCGCCCATCTGCGTGCGATCTTCGCGAAAATCGGCGTGACGCGGCAGACCACGCTCGTACGCCTGCTCCTGAGTAGTGTCATCTGGCTGGGCTGAAGCAGTTCTCCAGTGACGCGCTTCCGGCGCCAGGCGGACGCTCACGGGTGAAGGCAGGACGCGGTTGACTCAGAACATCTACGACAACCAGAAGTTCTTCGAAAAGTACCAGCGCCTACCCCGTTCGCTTCAAGGATTGGCAGGCGCTCCGGAATGGCCGGCCTTGCGCGCCTTACTGCCCGCCCTGGGCGGGCTTCGGGTCCTGGACCTCGGATGCGGGTTTGGATGGTTCAGCCGCTGGGCCCGACAAAACGGAGCCTCCCGGGTGTTGGGCATCGATGTTTCGCGGAAAATGTTGACGCGAGCCCGCGCTGAAACTCATGATCCGGCCATTAATTACCTCAGGGCCGACCTGGACCGCTTGCGATTGCAGTCGAGTTCATTTGACTTGGTCTTTAGTTCCTTGGGGCTTCACTACGTGAAGAATCTGGGCGGACTGATCTCGAAGTTTCGCCGATCGCTCGTCTAGGGTGGAACCCTGGTCTTTTCGGTCGAGCACCCCATCTATACTGCTCCTTCCGCTCCCAGGTGGCGCACCGCTTCTGGGTGCAAGTTTTGGCCGGTCGACGGCTATCTGGAAGAAGGTCCTCGCTCCACGGACTGGCTCGCCAGGGGCGTCATCAAGCAACACCGCACCCTGGCGACCTACATTAATATGTTCCTTCGGCTGGGGTTCTCGATTTCCAAAGTTAACGAATGGGGTCCCACGCGAAGACAGATAGCGTCGCAACCAGGTTGGGCTGATGAACGCAAACGGCCGGCGTTCCTGTTAGTGGCCGCGCGGCGCTAGAATCGGCTGGTCTCACTAGTCTCTTCGGACGATGAGTAAGCGCGGTGCGCGATGCAATCATCGCCGCGATTCAAGGGTAGACTGAGCAGGGGCGAAGCGTGGCAGAAACATCCGTACGCCAGCTGACGGCCGACGCGGAGAGTCGCCAGAGTGAACTGGCGAGCACTCTCTTGTCGCGGGCGCGCGAGATGATTCCGGTGTTGGCGGAGCGCGCGACCGCGGCTGAGGCACAACGCTCGATTCCTGCCCAGACGATCGCGGAGTTCCAACGCGCGGGGTTCTTCCGGGTAATTCAACCCAAACGGTACGAAGGTTACGAACTCGACCCGCAGATTTTCTTTGACCTGCAAATGACGCTCGCCCAGGGATGCATGTCCAGCGGCTGGGTTTACGGGGTCGTGGCGGTGCACAACTGGCAGTTGGGGCTGTTCGATGTGCGCGCACAGGAAGACGTGTGGGGCAAGGACAGCAGCGTTCTGATCGCTTCGAGTTATATGCCGCGCGGCCAGGTCGAACGGGTCGACGGCGGGTTCAAGTTTCGCGGGCGCTGGAGCTTTTCCAGCGGCGTCGATCACGCCGACTGGCTCTTTCTGGGTGGAGTCGTTCCAGCCGGCAATGGAGCAGGCGCGCCGGACTACCGGACCTTTCTCGTTCCACGCTCCGATGTCAGCATCAACGATAATTGGCACACTTGGGGTCTGCGCGGAACTGGCAGCAAAGAGGTTGTTATCGAAGAGGCGTTCGTGCCCGAATACCGGACCCATCGCGCGATCGATGGCTTTACCGGGACCAGTCCCGGTCTGAGCGTCAACCCGGCGCCGCTCTACAGGCTCCCGTTCGGACAAATCTTCGTCCGCGCCGTGTCGAGCGCCTCGCTCGGCGCGCTCCAGGGCGCGCTCGACGTGTTTCGCAAATATGCATCCACGCGCGTGAGCACCAACGACATGTCGCGGACCGCCGAAGATCCTTCCGCCGGAATTGCGGCGGCCGAGGCGGCCCTCGCCATCGACGACATGAAGCTTGAGTTGCACCGCAACTTCGCGGCGATGATGGACACGCTCAGGCGCGGCGAGCCGCTCGATATAAACGATAGAATTCATTACCGCTATCAGTCGGCCGCGGTTGCACAGCGCTGTGCGGAACACATCGATCGCCTCTTCCACGCGTGTGGCGGGCAAGGCGTCTACACCGACCATCCGATCGGGCGCTTTCTCGCCGACATCCATGCGGCGCGGCTGCACTATGCCAACAACGCGGACAAATTTGCGCGCAACTACGGTGGAGTGTTGCTGGGCCTGGCTAACTCCGACTTTTTCATATGAGCGACGGCGCGCGGGTCAACGTCCCCCCCTTCGGCGGGAAATGGGACTACGAGTTCGATGTGGTGGTGGTCGGATCGGGATCGGGCGGCATGACCGCGGCGCTATGCGCGCACGATCTCGGCCAGTCCGTGCTGCTGATCGAAAAGAGCGATCAGTACGGGGGCACCACCGCGATCTCGGGTGGCGGTGTGTGGGTGCCCTGCAACCATTTGATGGCGGCCGCGGGCGGGAGCGACAGCTACGATGACGCCTTGACTTATCTCAAGACCGCGACGCGCGGAATGGTCTCGGAGACGCGCCTGCGTGCATATCTGGAACACTCGCCGAAGATGCTCCGGTACCTGGAGGAGAAGTCGCGGCTCCGCTATCGCTCAATGCCGCAGTACTCCGATTACTATCCGAATCTGCCCGGAGCGAAGTCAGGGTATCGAACCCTGGATCCGATTCCATTCAATGCAGCCGAACTCGGTGACGATTTTGCGCATATGCGTCCGCCCCAGCCGGGCACTCTGATCGGAGGACGGGTCGCAATGACCGCCGGTGAGGCCCACACCATGCTCACCAAAGAGCGCGGATGGATCGCGCTGCTGCTCAGGCGCATGGCGAAATACTGGCTCGACCTGCCCTGGCGGTTCCGTTCCAGGCGGGATCGCCGGCTGACGCTGGGCAGTGCGCTGATCGGTGCACTGCGGCGCTCCATGCTCGATCGGAATATTCCCTTGTGGCTCGAGACTCCGCTCGAGTCATTGGTCACCGACTCGCGCGGGGTGGCGGGCGTGATTGCGACCCGGGCCGGCAAGACGGTGCGCCTTCGCGCGCGGCGCGGCGTGGTGCTGGCGGCGGGTGGATTCGAGCACAACCAGTCGATGCGCGACCAGTATCTGCCCAAGCCCACCAGCGCCGAGTGGACCGTGACGCCGTCGTCGAATACCGGGGACGCGATTCGCGCGGGACAGACTCTCGGTGCGCAGACCGCACTGATGGACCACGCGTGGTGGGCACCCACCCTGTTCGTCATGGGGCGCGAGAAGCGCCGCGCGGTGTTCGTGGAGCGGGCGTTGCCCGGCTGCGTGCTGGTGAACCGCAAGGGAAGCAGATTCGTCGACGAGGCCGCGCCGTACAGTGACATTGTCTATGCCATGTACGCGGACCACGAGAAGACCGGCGCAAACCTGCCGGCGTGGCTGATTTTTGACGCCGAGTTCCGCCGCAAATATCCAATGGGCCCGCTGCTTCCCGGCATGGCACGTCCGGACAAAGCCCTTCCCGCCAGCTGGCTTGGCAAGGTCTATTTCAGGGCCGATTCGCTCGACGCGCTCGCTCAGCAGATAGAGGTCGACGCGGCGGGCCTCCGTGCCACGGTCGCGCGGATGAATGAGTTTGCGGCCACCGGTGAGGACCAGGACTTCCGCAAGGGCAGCAACCCTTTCGATCGCTACTACGGCGACGTCAACGTGAAGCCCAACCCGTGTCTCGCGCCGCTTGCGAAAGCGCCGTTCTATGCGATCCGCATCGACGCGGGCGACATTGGCACCAAGGGCGGCCTGCTGACCGATGAATTCGCGCGCGTGTTGCGCGACGATGGTCAGCCGATCCCGGGTTTGTACGCTATCGGTAACACCTCCGCCGCGGTGATGGGGCCAAGCTACCCCGGCGCGGGCTCCACGCTGGGTCCCGCGATGACGTTCGGTTACATCGCGGCGCATCACCTGGCAGGAGTCTGATCATGCTAAACGGTCGGGTCGCGGTGGTTACCGGAGCGAGCCTTGGGGTAGGCAAAGGGATCGCAATCGCGCTGGGCGCCGCGGGCGCGACGGTTTATGTGACCGGACGCAGCGCAAAGCAGGGCGACAATCCCTATGGCGGCACGGTGTTCTCTACCGCCGAGGAAGTGGCCAGGCGGGGCGGACGCGGCATCGCCGTCGTCTGCGATCACAGCGACGACGATCAGACCCGCGCCCTGTTTGAGCGCGTCGAAAAAGAATCGGGGCGCCTCGACATCCTGGTAAACAATGCCATCGCGATCCCCGACGGTCTTACGGAAACGGGTCCGTTCTGGGAGAAGCCGCTGGGATTCGTGAAGCTGCTGGAGGTGGGTCTCCGATCGAACTACGTGGCCTCGCACCTGGCCGCACCGCTCCTCATCCGTAACGGCGGATTGATCTTCAATTCATCCTCGCCCGGCGCGAGGAGCTATGTTCATGGGCCCGCCTACGGAGCGGCCAAGGCGGGCGGCGACAAGATGTCGCATGATATGGCGCACGACTTCAAACCGTTCGATGTGGTGGTGATTTCGGTGTGGCTCGGCCTGGTGAAGACCGAGAAGGTCATGATGATCGACGCCAACAAATCGAAGTACGGGCCGATGCTCGAAATCGCCGAGTCGCCGGAGTTCGGCGGCCTCATCATCGACGCGGTATTCAATGATCCCGGGCGGATGGAGCTGAGCGGAAAGACGTTTTTCGCCGCGGAACTTGCAGAGCGTTACGGCGTGAAAGACATCGATGGCAAGCAACCGCCGTCAGGCCGCGCGTACCTTGGCGCGCCATCGGAATTCACCGACATATTCATCGAATGACCGCAGCCGCTTCGAGAATCGATGCGCCCGCCGCCCTTGCAGGTTCAGCGGTGACTCGCGTCGATGATCCGCTGCGCATCGCGGGCGAGAGCGCCATCACGTGGGACGACAGCTGTGACGTGTTGGTGGCGGGGTTTGGCGCGGCCGGGGCCAGCGCAGCTATCGAAGCCGCGCGGGCCGGTGCTCGGGTCATCGCGGCGGATCGCTTCGGCGGGGGCGGGGCCAGTGCCAGGAGCGGCGGCGTGGTGTATGCAGGCGGCGGTACCCGCTTTCAGACAGCGGCCGGCTACGAAGATTCGCCCGAAGCGATGTACGAATATCTGAGCAAGGAAGTCGGCGATGCGGTTTCGTCGGCGACGCTGCGCGCCTTCTGCGACCATAGCGTCGCGCTGCTGGAGTGGCTCGAGCAGAACGGAGTCGAGTTCGATTCGTCTCTGCCACCGCGCAAGACCTCCTATCCGCCCGACGGGTGCTATCTCTATTTCTCGGGCAACGAGACCGTCAGGGAATATGCAGGCGCACACCGGCCCGCGCCGCGCGGTCATCGGGTCAAGGGCGCCGGACTGTCGGGAGCTCTGCTGTATCGGGCGCTGCGCAACAGCGCGCTGCGAGCGGGCGTGCGCCTGCTTACTCAGTCCACCGTACGCCGCCTGATCGTCGACGAAACGGGCGGCGGCGTGCTCGGGGCCGAGGTGTGGCAGTTCGATCCGGGCAGCGCGGCAGCAACGCATCACCGGCGATTCAGCAGATGGGCCGAGGGGTCCTACTACGCGGCGCCGGCACTCTCGGATTCTCTGCGCCGGCGGGCCCTGCAGGTCGAACTCGATGAAGCCCATCCGCGCCGGGTGCGCGCGCGCGGTGGGGTCGTGCTGAGCACCGGCGGGTTCATTTTCAACCGCGAAATGGTTTCGCAGCATGCTCCCGCGTATCTGAAAAATTTTCGGCTGGGCACTTCGGGTTGTGACGGCAGCGGAATCCGGCTTGGGCAGTCGATCGGTGGCGATGCGGCTCACCTGGAACGCATCACGGCCTGGCGCTTCATCAATCCACCTCTGGCGTGGGCGCGCGGCATGATTGTCGACGCGCAGGGACAGCGCTTCTGCAACGAGGAAGTGTACGGTGCAAAGCTGGGCTACGAGATGTGCGAACATCATGGCGGCAAGGCATGGCTCGTGATCGATTCCACGATTCGCCACGACGCGATGAGAGAAGCGATGTTCGGGGGGCTGTGGGGGTTTCAACGGGTGCCGGCTCTGGTGCTGATGCTCGCCGGAGCTAAGCGCGCGCCGACGATCGAAATCTTAGCCCGCAAGATGAGATCCGACCGCGCGATGCTGCTTGAGAGCTGGACCAACTATAATCAGGCGGCGGCCAGCGGGGACGATCCGCTGGGCAAGTCTTCTGACCTGCTGCAGGCCATCGTTGCGCCGCCATTCTACGCCCTCAATATCTCGGCTGACCTGCGCGTATTCCCGTGCCCCGCCCTGACGCTGGGAGGCTTGCGCGTGGACGAGCGCACCGGGGCGGTGCGAAAGCGCGAAGGCGCCCCGATTGAGGGTCTCTACGCTGCCGGCCGTGCGGCGGTGGGTATTGCATCGAACCACTACGTAAGCGGTCTCGCGCTCGCCGACTGCATCTGGTCTGGCCGCCGCGCGGGAGGCTCCGCGGCATCAGCGGCGGTGACCCGGGAGAAGGCCACCGCGAGCGCCTGACACGGGAAACCGGCATGGGACGGGTTGAAGGAAAAATTATAATAGTCACCGGTGCTGCCAGCGGCATAGGCAGGCAGGACGCGCTCACGCTGGCGCGCGAGGGCGCGCGGGTTACGATCACCGATGTGAACGAGGAGGCGGGCCGCGCGGTCGCCAGGGAAATCGGTGACGCGGCAATGTTTCTCCGCCACGACGTTTCAGATGAAGAAAACTGGAAAGCGGTGATTGCCGCCACCGAGGAGCGATTTGGGCGGATCCAGGGGCTGGTGAACAACGCGGGCGTGCTGCTGATGGCCTCGGTCGAGGACACCACGCTGGAGCAGTGGCGGCAAGTTCATCGCGTCAATTCCGACGGCTATTTTCTCGGGTGCAAGCATGGGGTGGCCGCGATGAAGACCGGCGGTGGCTCGATCGTCAACATGTCGTCGGTCGCGGCCTTCGGGCTTCCGTTCGCGGCCGCGTATAGCGCATCGAAAGGATCGGTGGCGGCGCTGACCAACAGCGTCGCGATCCATTGCCGCAGCGCCGGCTATCGAATCCGCTGCAATTCCATTCATCCGGACGGCGTGCTCACGCCGATGGTCCTGCCGATGCTCGGCAATCCTGATCCTAGCACCGTCGGTTACGACGCGGACCCGACCACGCGGTTCTGCGATCCGGATGACGTCGCCAATTTGGTGCTATTTCTGATTTCGGACGAGTCCCGTTTCATCAGCGGCGCGCAGATTCGGATAACCAACGCCTATTGATCCAGCGTTTTTGTGGCAGACGACACGATCCAACTTGAAGTGGACCTCGATGGTGCGCATCACACGCTCGCATGCGGCCGCAACGAACCTTTGCTGACTGCCATGCTCCGGCTGGGGCTGAAAGCTCCTCATTCATGCCGGATGGGCGAATGCGGCACGTGCATGTGCACTTTGCTGGAGGGCAAGGTTCATCTGCGCAACAACGAAGTGCTCGACCCCGACGATCTTGCGGAGGGCTGGATACTCGCGTGCCAAGCGATCGCAGACACGCCAACCGTGAAGGTCAAGTTTCCGGACTGAATGGTCGCAGTCGTCCCCGTTCCAGCCGAGCTGCTGGCAATGAACCCGCACCGTTGACGGTCTGCGGTGCACTTCTCAGGTCGCAGAGGGCATGACGACCGAGGATTTCGGTAGCTTATCCGTTTTGCAGAAAATCCACACAAGTGCGGTTGAACAATTCGCGATGTTCCACCATCACCCAGTGGCCGCAGCGGTTGAGTAGCAGCACGCGAGCCTGCGGGCAGCGCTCGACGATTTTGGTTGCGCCGCTGACCGGATTGAAGCGGTCGTTGGTACCCCAGAAGCCGAGCACCGGGCACTGCACCTCGCCAAGCCTCTCTTCCATGTTCGGCACGCGCATGGTGGTCAACACCGTGCGTGGCTGATCGGCGCATACGCCCACGCGCTCCCTCAGCAGCTCATCAGAGATGAGCGACGGGTCGTGGAGTTGCAGAGTCAAAAGCCGGCGCATCGCATCCATGTCCATCGGTCCTGCGGTGAACACCTGGATCATCTTCTGGATGCCTTCCATCTGGAGATAGGTCGGCAATTCCTCCAATCCGCCGGGCGCCATCAGGATCAGTTTGTTGACGATGGCTGGATGGTCGAGCGTGTACTTGAGCGCGATCGCGCCGCCCAGCGAATTGCCGAGTAGTATGCATCGGTCAAATCCCAGCTTGGTAATCAGGCCGTGCACCGCCTCGACGAAAAAGTCGAGAACGTACGCAGCGTCTTCCGGTTTTGAAGAAAGACCGAAACCCGGAAGATCGGGAACGATCCCACGAAACCCGCGGTTGGCGAACACCGGGTAGTTGCCTTTGAAGTTGCTGTAGCCACTGGCTCCCGGTCCGCTGCCATGGAGGAACACTACCGGCTCGCCTGTCCCCGCCTCGTGATAGTGGAGCGTCATGCCGGCCCGGATGCTGCAATACTTGCCCTCGGGAATAGGTGTGGCCATGGCGACGATCCTCGGGGGAAGACACCGGTCATGCATCGTCTAATCAGACTATCGGCCTTATGCGGGAAAGGAATTCGGTTGTGAGCGGCTCAATCTGACTTTGGTTTGCTGCGCGAACCGCGCAGGCACTTTCCGCTTGCCAATTTGCGCTCTCCGATCGACATTGCGGATAGCGAGGGAAAGCCGATGGCTACTAACGAACGCGAAGTGTGGCTGGCTCAGGTAACCGAATCGATACTCGAGCCGGACCTGCCAATCGTCGATCCGCATCATCACCTGTGGGACTTTCCCACCAGCCGCTATTTCCTCGATGAACTGCTGCGCGATACCGGTTCCGGTCATCGCGTGATCGCCACGGTGTTCGTCGAGTGCGGCTCTATGTACCGGGGCGATGGTCCCCGGGCGCTCAAGCCAATCGGTGAGACAGAGTTCGTCAATGGAATCGCCGCACAGAGCGCCAGCGGCCGCTATGGCGACACGCGCGCTTGTCTGGGCATCGTCAGCTTCGCGGACTTAAGCCTTGGTGCCGAAGTCGAACCAGTCCTGCAGGCGCACATCGCGGCATCACCCCGCTTTCGCGGAATCCGCCACGCCGCCGCATTCGACAAAAGTTCGGACATCCGCAGGTCGCACACCAGTCCTCCTCCTGACCTCTACGGGGAAAAAAGCTTTCGCGAGGGCCTCAAGAAGCTCGGAGAGCTGGGGCTCAGCTTCGATGCGTGGAATTACCATCACCAGATTCCGGCGCTGACGGAACTGGCGCGAGTCTTTTCCAACGTCACGATAGTTCTCGATCACTTCGGCGGTCCGCTGGGCATCGGGCCGTACGAAGGCAAGCGTGCGGAGATCTTCACGCAGTGGAAGAAAGACCTCGCCGAGTTGGCGAAGTGCCCCAATGTTGTCGCCAAACTCGGTGGGATCAACATGCCGGTCAACGGATACGGATGGCACAAGCGGCCGAGGCCCGCGACCTCGGACGAGCTGGTGGAAGCGACGCGCGACTACTACCTGTACGCCATCGACAAGTTCGGGCCGCAGCGCTGCATGTTCGAGAGCAATTTCCCGGTCGATAAGGCGTCGTGCTCATACGCGGTGCTGTGGAACGCGTTCAAGAAGATCGCTGCGGGATGCAGCGCCGAGGAGAAAGCCGCGTTGTTTCACGGAACGGCTGCCAGGGCATATCGACTTCCGCTCGGCGCGAACTGACGGGTCGGTTGCTACACAGCCTTATCCTATAAAAGAAGCCTCCGCCAAAAAATGAATTTCCGGCCACGATCGATAATCGTAGCGGTGACTGACCATTATGAGTGGAATCTCCGTCCTTGCCAGGGAGGAGAAAGCTCGTCTCCGCCATCCATGAGCGGGGAGGCTCGCAGTCGTGCAGGCGGTGGTCAGCGGCCTTGAGAGCCCTTGGCGCTGGACGTGGAGAACAAAATAAAGGCCGGAGCGCGATTACGCTCCGGCCTTTGGATCATCGCTCACCGGATGATCGAGCGTCAGGCGTGGCCATTGCGAAGCAGCTTGCCGGGCGTGGCTCCCGTGCAACGTCCTTCGTCCCAGGTCATCTCGCCATTTACGAGGATCGCCTTATAGCCGCGGGCGTGTTGTACGCGGCGCCACTCACCACCGGGGAAGTCGTGAGCGATCTCGCCGACCCAGTCGGGCTCGACGCCGAGACCGTTCAGGTCGTAGACGACCACGTCGGCGGCCTGGCCTTCGCGCAGCGTGCCACGATCGCGGAAGCCGGCCGCGTGCGCAGGCAGCGCAGAGAGCCGATAGTGCGCTTCCTCCAGGGTGATGCGCTGTTCGTCGCGGACCAGCCAGCGGAGGAAGTCGGTCGTGTAGGCGCCGCCGTTGAAGAACTTGGTGTGGGCGCCGCCGTCCGAAACGCCCGGAATCGTGTACGGCGAATCGTTCATCATTTCGGCATAGAAGTCGACGTTGAACCCGCGATTGGGACCAAGAAATTCCACCTTCAGATCGCCGGCGATCGACAAATCGAGCATCACGTCGATCTCGTGCTTGTGCTCTTCCATTGCGATCTGTCCGACCGACCTGCCCAGGTACTTTTCAAGGGCGGGATTGTCGTTGACCCACTGCACCATCAGGTACTTCAACGCGCCACCCACTCCCTTCTGGATCACCTCGAGCTTCTTGTTGGCAGCGTCGTGCTCGCGCTTGATCGCTTCACGCAGCACCGGATCCTTCATCTTGGCGATCTTTTCTTGCGGGGTACCGGTCGTGACGGCGCGCCACGCCGGGCTCGCATCGTACAGATTCCAATGTTCCAGCGTGAACGCAAACCCGGTGCGGAAGGTGGCGGTCTGGCCGAAGATCGGCAGGCCCTTGTCGCGGCAGCGCTTGAGCCAGGCCAGGCTGCGCTGATGCGGCTTCGGGTCGCGGCGCGCGGGCGCGATCGCGTTGTGCAGGATCGGCCGGTTGGCCTCGGCGGCGAGCAGCTCGAGGAAATTGAGGTCGTCCTTGATGCGCCCGGTGGCCTGCGTGATCTGAATGAACCCTTCATCGCGCTCGCGCAGAACCCGCGCAAGGTTCAGGATGTCCTCGTCGCACATCGTGTCGGTAACCATCGGCGAGCCATCGAAGTCCGCCTGCGTCGAGTCCGGCCCGAGGCGCTGAATCGAGAATCCGCACAGCCCTGCATCCATCCCTTCCGCCAGCAAGCGTGCCATCTCGCTGCGCTCCCGGTCGGTGGCCGGACGAGTCTTGGCGGCCTCGAGTCCCATCACGTAGGTCATGAGCGATGCGGTCGGCAGGTATTGGATGCAATTGATCCCTTTGGGCGCATGCTCGAGCGAGTCCAGGTATTGCGGGATGGTCTCCCAATCCCACCTCATTCCGGCTTTCATAGCTTCGTACGGAATCGCCTCGGTACGTGTCATCGTGAGCATCGAGCGATCGCGAAAATCCGGCTTGACCGGAACGAAACCGAAGCCGCAATTGCCCAGCACCACCGAGGTGACGCCGTGCCAACCGGAGATGGTGCAATACGGGTCCCAGCGGATTTGCGCATCGTAGTGGGTGTGCAGATCGACAAAGCCGGGCGCGACCAGCAGCCCGTTGGCGTCGATCACTTGCTTGGCGAAGCCGGGGGCACGGCCGCCTACCTGCGCGATCTTCCCGTCTTTTATCCAGACGTCCGCCCGATAGCGGGGTACCCGGGTTCCGTCGACTACAGTTCCACCTTTGATTTGAACATCGAAATCAGCCATCGAACTTCCTCCCGTGCACTGTCGGTGCGCTGTTAAAGAGTCACCGCAGCTAATTCGTTCTTATAGCAAGGCTAATAGGGACCGCAAGCCAGCTGAACGCTCGGTATGTAGAAAAATTCACTCCGGTGATTCCTGCTGCGCGAGATGAAATAATCAGAGTTGCCCCATGCCGGAAGGAAAGCCAGCTGCGCCGCTTGAGAATCCGGGGCGGACCGCTCTCAAGGAGCAGTACAAGGACTCCAGCAATTTCCGCAAGCGCACCGCGCTGCACGCGCGCTTCGGCGCCAACCGTTACAGCTTCTACCGCTGGGTGTTCGACCAATTCGAGCTCGCCTCCGTCCGCGCAATCCTGGAACTGGGCTGTGGGCCGGGAGCGCTGTGGCAGCAGAATGCGGATCGCCTGCCCGCCCGCACCCAGATCGTGTTGTCCGATTTCTCGGCCGGGATGGTGCATGAGGCGCGTGCCAATTTGGGCCAGCGCTACCAGGCGGCCCAGTACTGTCAGCTTGACGCGGGTGCACTGCCGTTCAAGAGCGGGAGCTTCGATGCGGTGGTCGCAATGCTGATGCTCTATCACCTTGACGATCGACCCGCGGCGTTTGCCGAGATTCGTCGCGTGCTGCGCACCGGCGGGAGCTTGTACGCCTCGACGATGGGCCGGGCCCACATGCGCGAGCTGCGCGAAATCGCCGGCCGCATTTTTGGACCGAGGCGGGTCACTTCGGCGTCGGAGCGCTTTGGCTTGGAGACCGGGTACGATCAACTGAAGTCGGCTTTCGGGAGCGTAGAAGTCAGACGGTACCGGAGTTCGATGCACGTGACCGAATCCCAGCCGGTGATTGACTACTTTCTTTCGACGGCGCGGATGGGCGCGGTGCCTTCGGAGCTGCTCGAGAAGTTGCGCTGGGAATTGGACCGCGCGATCGCAGAACACGGTGGCATCGCGGTCTCCAACGATCTTGGGGTGCTCATCGCGCGGCAGTGAGGGCCCACCCCAAGCCCCCGTCCGGGTGCAAATGGCAGCCGAGGGGCGTGTCAGCTCCCCGGCTCCATGGTGGAAAGCTTCCCGTTCGCCTTAGATCAGGCCGATCTCTTTCAGCGGACCCTTGTCCGACACCGGAGCGCGCTTCGTCCCGGCCTGGATCTTCGATTGCCGCGGCGGACGCGTAATCGCATCGACCAGCCCGATCGTGTTGGCGAACTCCTTGATCGCCGGCGCCACTTCCTTCGCCATCAGCTTCATGCTGTTCTGCCGATCCTGGTTGCTGATGGGTCCCTGCACGTTGAAGACCACGATCGAGCCGGGGCGCAGCACCTTCATGATCGTCTCGAGTTTCTGGATTACAGTTTTTGGACTGCCGATGACGAACTGATGCTGCTTCTGCGCGCGCTCGTAGCCGGGAAGAAGCTTGCGGTGGATTTCCTCCGCATCGACTTCCTTCTTTTCTTCGACCTGGGTCGCCTTTAGCTTCTCGCCACTCACTCCGAGCCAGCTTCCCTGCGGCTGCTTGGAGAGACGACGGATCGCGTCTTTGGAATTGTATCCCGGCGGCAGGGTGTGCTCGGGACGCGCGAAAGTATTCTGGCCGCCGCCGAACAGAAATCCCTTGCCGAGTTCCTGTGCCTTCTCGTCGGTTTCGGCGACGAAGGTCGGAACCAGGTAGCCGAAATTTTCGGAATCAGCCTGGTAACCCTGTCGTTGCGCTTCGTCGGCGTAGTACTCCCACAGGTCGCAGGTCGCCGCGAGAGCCGTGCCGAGTCCGAAGTAGGGATATCCACGCTGCGCGCACCACAGCACGGTTTCGGGGCTGAGCGTGCCCGGAATCCACATCTGAGGATGCGGTTTCTGATACGGCAACGCCCACGGGTTCACGTGGCGATAGTGGAAATGCTTGCCCTCGTAGCGCCACGGTCCCGGCTTAGTCCACGCCTGCACGATAAAGTCGTGTGCTTCCTCGAAATACTCCCGGTTGTAGGAAGGATTCGCGTTGTTGAAGAACTGCTCGCTGCCCGCGCCACGAACCCATCCAGTGATGAGCCGCCCGCGCGAGATCAGATCGATTTCTGCCAGCTCTTCCGCCATCCGCAGCGGATGCTTAAGCACCGGAAGCGGATTTCCAATCAAGAGGATGTGCGCCTTCTTGGTCAGCCGCGCAAGGATCGCGGCCTCGACGTTCATCACGCTGCCCATGCAGAACGGGTTGCCGTGATGTTCGTTCAACGCCACGACGTCGAAGCCCAGTTCCTCCGCGTAGCAGTTCTCATCGATCCAGTAGTTGTAATCGTCGGCTGCTTTCTCGCGATCGAAATACTTGTTCGATACGGCGAAGTGCGCGCCGTTCTTGAGGATGATCTCTTCGGGAACCCAGCGGACCGGACGTTCGGTGAAATATCCTACCTTCATGGTGCACCTCTTCTACGCAGCCAGGAACCGGCTGACAACGCGTTCGAACTCCGCAGAATTTTCGATTTCGGGCCGATGACCGACCTTGTCGATAATCGCGACCTGTGCGGACGGAATAACCCGCTTGTAGGCATCGATACATCCGCCTGGCACGACCCGATCGCTGGAACCCCAGACCAGCAAGGTGGGGGTTTTCAACCCCTGCAGCAGGTGCGGCAGGCTGGGATTGTGCATGTAGGGCTCCCATCCGATCCGCGCGCACTCCGCACGCGCGTCCTCGAAGGCCTCGAACTGCTCGGGGGTCATCTCGCCACCGTAGATTTTTGCGAATTCCGGAGTGCCCGCAGGATCCGCGACCGTGGCACGCAGATGAGTTCGGATCGTAATCGGAAACACGTCCATGATTTCGCCCTGTTCGGGCTTGATGCCCATTGGGGCGACCAGGACCATCTTCGAAAATATCCGCGGGTCGGCGGCGGCCATCTCCGCGGCGACGAAGCCTCCCGCAGAAAAGCCGACCACGTCGACCGGGTCGAGCTTCATGTCCCGCACCATGTGGGAGTAAAAGCCCCCAAGGTCGCGGTAGGTGCGGATCCAATCCAGTCGGGGAGTCTTTCCGTAGCCGGGCTGCAGGGGGATTAGTAAAGTTCGCTCATGCGCGAAACTCTCGTTCCAGGTCATCCATCCCGGGTAGCCCAGTTCGTCGTGAAAAATCAGCAGCGGCTTGCCGTTGCCGCCTTTGACCATCACCAGCCGGGAGCCTCTAACGTCCTGGGTTTCTTCGGTCGCCTTGATCATATCGCTCACCATACGGCGTCGGGGTCTATGCGTGCCAGCGCGCCCCGACCCCCGCGCCATTGCGATGCAATTGAGTTTGGACCTGCAATGGGAGTACCACGACATTGGATTGACGGCAAAGGCGGCGGGTCGATTTTTGCGGGCCCGGGAGCGGAGCAATCGCATGCCAATTGAAGGACTGACCACGCCGGTCAGAGACAACCATCGCTTCGACGAGCGCAACCTGGAGCGTCATCTCACCGAGCATCTGGCCGGATTTCGCGGCCCATTGGTCGTTTCGCAGTTCATAACCGGTCAATCGAATCCAACCTTCTTGCTGGAGGCCTCGGGCGCGCGCCTGGTGATGCGCAAGAAACCGCCCGGCACGTTGCTGCAATCGGCACACCAGGTGGAGCGCGAATACCGCATCATCAAGGCGCTCGAGAACACCGACGTCCCGGTGCCGCGAGCCCATCTGCTATGCGAGGACACCGGGGTGATCGGGACGGCGTTTTTCGTGATGGACTTCGTGCCAGGACGCATCATCCTGGAGCCCATTCTTCCGGGCTTGAAGCCGGCTGAGCGCGCCTCGGTCTACGATTCGATGAATGAGACCATGGCCCGGCTGCACCGAGTTGATTTTCGCGCCGTCGGGCTGGAAGGCTTCGGCCGGCCGGACGGATATGTAGCGCGGCAGGTCGCGCGCTGGACCAAGCAGTACAAGGCGGCCGAGATGGAACCGATTCCTGCGATGGATCATCTCATGGAGTGGCTCGCCAACCATATTCCCGAGAAAGACGAGACCGGGATCGCACACGGAGACTTTCGCCTGGGTAATCTGATACTGCATCCGACCGAGCCGCGGGTAGTCGCGGTGCTGGACTGGGAGCTATCGACACTCGGGCACCCGATCGCGGACCTCGCGTGGAATTGCCTTGGTTATCATTATCCGCCCGACCACGCGGACACCGGGAGTTTCGCGGGCCACGATCTGAAGGCGCTCGGAATCCCGACTGAAGAGGAATACCTGACCGTGTACTGCAGGCGCACCGGGCGCGCGAATATCGAGAACTGGAATTTCTTTGTCGCCTTCGCGTTCTTTCGCGGCGCGGCAATCGCACAGGGAATCGCCATGCGCGCGAAGCTCGGCAACGCTTCTGCTCCTGACGCCGCGGACCGCGGCCGGCGCGCCAGCATCAGCGCACAGCTGGGCTGGGAAATTGCGCAGAAGTTATGAGGCGAACGGGACGATCCTGAGTTTCCGTCATTCTTCGCTCCGCGAACTCCGTTTCCAGAATGACGATAAAAAATGAGACTCGCTACCCAGGTGAGTCTGACGCAATTCGGCGCGGTTCAAGCGATGCAAATAATGCGCGGCAAAGTATTCCTGCGCGGATGCCTGGTTATCATCGGTGCTGCCCTGGTGGTCGGCCCCACCGCGTGGGCCCAGGACGCGAGTGACACGTCGACAGAGGCGAAGGCCGCGAGTTTCACAAACCTGCAGGCGGTTACCATTACCGGCCATAACCAGGACGCGATGGAGCCGTTTCTCACCCGTGACGGCAGGGTGCTGTTTTTCAACAACTCCAACGCGCCCACCATCGATACGAATCTCTTTTGGGCAACAAAAGTTGACGATTTGACCTTTCAACTTCAGGGCGAGATTGCCGGGGTCAACGGTCCCGCGCTCGACGCGGTCGCGGCGATGGATCTGAGCAACAACTTCTATTTCGTGTCCACGCGCAGCTACGACACGACCTTGTCCACCATCTATTCGGGCAATTATTCAAAGGGGTCGGTGAGTGGTCCCGCGATCGTAGCGGGAGTTTCGCCGGCCAGGCGCGGGTTCGTAGATTTCGACCAGGAGGTAAGCGCCGACGGGAACACGCTCTACTTCGCGGAGGGCCTCTTCACCGGTGGGAGCGTGCCCGCTTCCTCGGAGGTGCTCGTCGCGCATCGCAACGACAACGATTTCATGCGCGACGGGCGGGCGAAAGAGATTCTTCGAACCATCAACCGTGCGGGCCGGCTCAATTACGCGGTCTGCACCTCGGCGGATGAGCTGGAAATTTTCTTCACCCGCCTATACGGCAAAGAGCCGGCCATTCTGATGGCAAGCCGCACCAGCACCGCAAAACCATTTGGAGCAGCCGAAAAGATCCCCGCAATCGCCGGTTTTGTCGAAGCGCCGACCATCTCACCGGACGGCCGATCATTGTATTTTCACCGGCGTAATCCTGACGGCGTCTTCTCGATCTATCGGGTGACCCGCCCCTAGCGGGGCCGGCAACGCGTAGTCGAAGCTGCGCGGATGCGTGGTGCTACTTGGTCAATTCCGCGAGGCGGTCAAAAAAATCCGGAAAGGTCTTTGATACGCAGGCAGGATTGTTGATCTTCATGCCGGCGAGTTTGAGCCCGGCGATGGCGAAACTCATGGCGATCCGGTGATCGTCATAGGTTTCGATCGTGGCCGGCGCGAGACGCGAAGGCTCGATCCCGATTCCATCTTCATAGTCGGCTACCGTCGCGCCAAGGCGGCGCAGCTCCGTCGCCAGCGCGCGCAGCCGGTCGCTCTCGTGGTAACGAATGAAACCGACCTCGCGGATTCTGGTGCCCGATGAAGCGAATGCTGCGATTGCCGCGAGCGTCGGCACCATGTCCGGCATCGAGTTCATCGCCACGTCTACGCCATTCAGGCCGCCGGTTCCCGAAATCACAACTCCGTCAACGGCCCATTCGACATGTGCGCCCATTCGCTCGAGAAGGTCAAAAAAACCGACATCACCCTGGACGGAATCGCGATGGAGCCCCTGGATCTTGACCTCGCCACCGCAGAGCGCGGCGGCGGCCGCGAAATATCCTGCCGCAGACCCATCGGGCTCTACCACGAATCGGCGCGCGTGATAGGTCTGCCCGCCGGGTACCGTGATCACATCGCCTTCCACCTCGCTACGCACGCCCCACACCTCCATAAGCCGCAGCGTCATCTCGATGAATGGGCGCGCGGTGTCACCGAGCACCCGGAGTTTGAGTCCCCGCAGCCACAGCGGCGCGGGCATCAGGACCGCGGACACGAACTGCGACGATGCGCGTGCATCGATGGTCGTCTCACCGCCCCCGAAGGCACTGCGGCGGCTTTCAACAATAACCGGCGGGCAGCGATTGTCACGCTCGGCATACACGCTTGCGCCAAGCTGCTGCATCGCGTCCAGCAGTGGTCCCATCGGCCGCTGACGCATCCGCTGGTTGCCATCCACCCGATAGCGGCCCTGGCCAAGAGTTAGGAACCCCACGATAAAGCGCATCGCAGTCCCGGCGCCGCCGACGAAAAGTTCGGCGCTGGAGGCTGGAATGGCGCCGCCCAGGCCATCGACGGAGATTCGATGCGTGGCCTCATCGACCTCGATGCGGAAGCCGAGGGCGCGCAGCGCCACCGTCATGGCGCTGGTGTCATCGCTCAGCAGGGCCGCCTCGATAGTTGATCGCCCCGATGCCATCGCGGCGAGCAATAACGCGCGATTGGTAATACTCTTCGAGCCCGGCAGCGTGATATCAGCGTGCAATGGCCCGCGCGCGGGCGCAATCTCCAGTTCTTCGGCGCTCATCGGGGACTCTTGAGCTACAGTTAGGCACGCGCGGAATGGCTACTCAAGCGTGCCCGTGGTGAAACTTCGCGCGTGATGTCCGACTCCCTCAGTGTGAAAATCGTTAGCGAGAGGGCCATCGGATTGACGCCGCCCGGTGAGCGCCGTGACCCGTATCACATGCAACGTGGAGCTGTCTCTCGCCCCTTCGAGGGGCCCGGCGTTTGAGGGCTCAATTGTCCGGCTACTCAAGAACAATTTTCCCGTCGATGATTTGTTGTTGGGCTTCTTTGGCCTTTTCCAGCGTGGCCGCGGGAATCTTTGACCGCAGGCGTGGATTGTAGACAACCTCGACCATGCCCTGCTTCATCCCATATTCCAGCATCCCGCCCTGGAACTCACCGTTCTTTATCTCTCTGGCAATGCGCACGAATGCCTTCGGGATGTGGGTCACGGCGCTTGCCAGAATGTTGTCGGGCGCGACGGCATTCTGATCGCCATTGGTGCCGAACGCATAGATGCGTGATTGCACCCCAGCCTGGAACACGCCCAACCCGGCGGCATCGGCATTATGGAAGAGCAAGTCGGCTCCCGCGCTGACCTGCGCGAGGGCAGCTTCCTTCGCCGCTCCTACGTCATCGAAGCTGCCCGTGAAGCTTACCAGCAGCCGTCCTTGAGGCCGCATCGCGAGAAATCCCCGACGGATTCCCGTGAAGGTCAGCTTGATCGATGGCAGCTCGATTCCGCCTACAGCGCCGATCACTCCGGTCTTCGTCATTCCGCCTGCGATCACGCCCTGGACGTAGGTCGCTTCTTCGATCTTGAAGGTCAGCGAGGAGACATTTGCTGCGGATCCGCTCCCGGAAGTTACGATGAACCAGGTCTTCGGAAACAGCTTTCCCACTCTGAGTGCCGCGTCCGTGTACTCGAATCCGTGCGCGAAGACGATGTTGAAACCGCGCGAGGCAAAGTCGCGCAGCGAATCCTCGAAATCTGCCGGCGACTGGGTCTGCACCAGTGCGGTCTCGACATTCAGATCTTTCTTGATCTCCTGCAGACCCTGGAACGCCGCCGCGTTCCAGCCTGCATCGCTCACCGAGCCTGGTGTGAGCAGCGCGACCTTGAAAGCCGCAGCGCTTGTGGACGTCGGAGCGCTAGTCTGACACCCTGAGGTGATACAGAACGCTACTAGCAGCGCCAACTTCACACCTGTCAACTTGAGGAGACGCCGCAATCGACCTTTCGCCAAAACTACACCTCGCACGCTTTTAGCTGCATCCTTGACTATCAGAGCCCGGGAGGGTAATCGATATGAGCACTTATTTAGGACAGGCTCGCATGAGTTGGCGGCGAGCAACGGAGGGAGCGGTTTGCTGGAAAGGTTGCTTCGTCGTCTTACTGGAGTGGTGTTGGCTTTGGCCGGGAGCCTGGCTGTGATGAGCCTGATCGGTGCAACATCCTGCCGTGCCGGCGCTGAGCTACCCTTCCCCCGCCCGGCATACATCGAGCCCAACGTTCAATTCTGGGTCGACGTTTTTACAACCTACTCCGTCCGCGATTTTGTGCTCGTCGATCGCGACAAGGTCTCCCGCGTCTACCAGGTTTATCATCTCCCGGGCGATGGGATCCCGACCCGCGATGATGTCGATTGGGTCAACGTCTACCTCAAGTCCAAGTATGTCGACATATTGCAGCGCCTCGCGTCGGGCCATCAGCCGGAGACCTCCGAGGAGCGGCGGGTAGCCGAGATGTTCAAAGGAGAGTCGGCGAGCGCCTACTCGATAGCGTCGGAAAACCTCCGGGTCCAGGAGGGATTGCGCGAGCGCTTTCGGGAAGGACTGGTGCGCAGCCAGTACTATCGGCCGACCATGGAGCGAATCTTTCGGCAGGCGGGGCTTCCCCCCGCGCTGGTCACTCTGGCCCAGGTCGAATCGGGCTTCCAGACGCACGCCAAATCCAGCGCAGGTGCGTGCGGCATCTGGCAATTTACGCGGGCAACCGGGGCCCAATACATGAAGATCACGCGCCGCCACGACGATCGGTTTAACCCGATTCGCTCGACCGAGGCGGCCGCGAAGTTGCTGCGATCCAACTACGACCTGCTGGGTGATTGGGCGCTGGCCATCACCGCATACAACTATGGCACTGGCGGTATCGCTCGGGCGGCGGACCTGTACGAGGGCGATTACTCGACGATGATCGAGCGCTACCAGGGGCCGCATTTCGGCTTTGCGGTGAAGAACTACTACGCGGAATTCCTGGCTGCGATGGACGTCTACGAGAACGAAGAGACTTACTTTCCGGGAATCAAGTACGACGTCGCCAATATTGCGGCCACTGATACCGAATCGGAGCCTGACGAGGAGGCGCCGCCCCGGCATTCGACGAGGAGCCACCGAGCCCGACACCAGGGCGCCGCGCATCATCGTCGCCATCTCCACAGGGCCTAGTGCCTGATTCTCCGGGATCGAGAAAATCCTGATTGCAGTACCCACGCAGAGAGCGTGGTCAGGTTGTCTGCGCCGCGGAAGTTATCTTAATACGCGCCCGCGAACTCACCGCGACCAGCACCCTATTCTTACGTTTTTGGAACGGGCTTTTGTGAAAAGATCATCCGCCGCCGCTTGAAGCGTCGCCGACTTTGGTGCGAGGGCTGATGGCCCGGTAGCTCTTGCGTTTGCGCAGGCTGTGGAGATATCGCTCGACCCGCGGAAACTCGTCGAGCTTCATTCCGTCGACTTCCAGGACCATCGCCACCGCCATCATCGGCGCATCTGCAAGCGAGAAGTCGCCGCAGACAAAGGCTCCGCCGCTCTGGTTTCGCTCCAGCAGCCTCTCCATAAAAGGCAAGTCGCGCCCACGCAGAAGTTCACGCCCCTTTTCCATCTGCTCCTGGTCGCGCTTCTCAGGGGGACTCCAATACGGCATCCAGATGAGCGGAAGGCTGCCTGCCAGGATGGCTTCGTCGGCAAACTGCTCCGCCTGGCGGACGTGGTTGCGCGCGGTGCGGTGGTGCGGCATCAGCCGGGTGCCGCTCGTGTAGTGCTCCTCCAGGTATTCGTTGATCACGGTCGAGTCGAAGATGATCAGGTCCTGGTCCTCGATATAGGGGACTTTGCCGAGCGGGTGCTTGGCCAGCATCTCGGGAGGCTTTTTCCAGAGGTTGCCGGGCGGCAGATTTTCGATCCTGTAGGGGACGGCTTTTTCCTCCAGCACCACTTTGGTCTTACTGGCATGGGTGGAGCGCAAGGTCCCCCAAGGGTAGTCGCGTTCCGTAGTATACAAGACGATCATCGTCGGCGCCCTCCACAGATCCTGGGCCAGCCTACCACCCGGCGTCCGCGCGGCACCATGCTTTCGAGCGGCAACCTCTGTTATCGTTTACCGCGATGCCAGCGGTGCGCGAACTCAGCCCTGAGCTTCGACCGCTCGCTGAGACGCTTCGGCAAAAGCTTCCCTCCCTGGCGGCGCAGCCCGATGCGATCGTAGCCGAGCGTGCACCGGATGAGCGCGCCGCGCTCGCCGCGCTTCTGCAACTCGCCGAGCTGTCGCCCGACCTTCTAGCCACCACGCTGCAAGATTCCGCAATCGCGGGCGACCTGATCTTCTGCCTAGGGGCATCCGACCTGGTGCGGGCCGAGTTAACCGCCGCCGGCAATCGATGGATTGAAATATTCCGCGCGGCACGCTCGGCATCGGTCGAGTCGATTCGCGCCACCATGCGCTGCGATCCGATTGTCGCAACCACGCGCCAGGACGCGGCGGTGGCATTAGGCGAGTTCAAGCGGCGCGAGTTTACCAAGATCGCGATCGCCGACCTGCTGCGGCGCATCGAAGTGACCGAGACCGCGCGTTTGATGTCGGCGCTGGCAGACGAGTGTATCCGCGCGGGACTGGCTGCCGTGAAACATCTGATGGGTCCACGGGCGGAGGACGCGGGCGAGTTTTGCGTGGTCGCGATGGGCAAGCTCGGCGCCAACGAACTCAATCTCAGTTCGGATATCGATCTGATGTATCTTTACGACGCGCCCGATACTCAGGCTGCGGCGGTATCCGCCGCGCGAACCGGGGAGCTGCTTACCGAAATGCTCTCCGACGGCTCTTTTCGGGTCGATCTGCGGCTGCGGCCCGGGGGCCGCAGCTCGCCGCTGGTGGTCCCATTCGAGGGCGTGCTCAGCTTCTATCAGAACTATGGTCAGACCTGGGAACGCGCGGCACTGTTGCGCGCGCGAGCGGTGGCAGGCGCGGTCGCGCTGGGCGAAAAGCTGATCGCGCACCTCGGAAGTTTCGTCTATCGACGCTTTCTCGATTTCGACACCCTGCGCCAGCTGCGCGCGATGAAGCATCAGATCGAGGCGGAACTGAGATCGCCCGAGCTGATCGCGCGCAACATCAAGCTCGGCCGCGGCGGGATCCGCGAGTTGGAGTTCGTTGCCCACGCCCTCACTCTGATTTACGGCGGCCGCGATCCGCGAATTCGCACCGGTAACGCGCTCGCGGCGTTGCGCCTGCTGGAGACCTACGGCTACATGGCGCAGGAGCGGGCGACCGCCCTGGGGGAAGCGTACGTTCTGCTGCGCGACATTGAACACAAGTTGCAGGTGGCCGCCGGTATGCAGACCCAGACCCTCCCCGCCGACGATGCGGCCATGCGCGCCCTCGCGGCCCGTATGGGTTTCGGGAAGGAGGCGGGAGCGTCCGCACGCCTGGTCGATGCGCTGGAGCGGCGTCGTGACCTGATTGCATCGCAGTTTCGCGAGACCCTGGCCGGGGGCGAAGAGGAGGTGCGTCCGGCGGCTTCTCCCCAGGCGGTCGCGGCCTGGGCGAATGCCGGGGAGCATCATTTGACAGTCCCGCTGTTAGCCAACCTCGGCTATGCATTGCCCGAGGAAAGCGCCGGGCATCTCGAGCATCTGTGGCGCGGACCCGAGCATTGGACGCAGAGTCCCCGCCGCCGCGAATTGCTCGACAGCCTGGGGCCGGCCCTGATCGACGAGATGCGCGCGCTGGCCGATCCCGATCTGGCCATCATGAATCTGGCCGCATTTATTGCCGCAGTTGGCGCACGCACGTCATTCCTGGGGCTCCTGGAGCAGCATCCGGTTACCCGCCGCGTCCTGCTCAGGCTGTTCGCATCGAGCCGCTATCTTTCCACCATCTTCATCCGGCATCCGGACATGCTCGATACGCTAGTCAGGTCCGACCTGGTACGCGCGCGCCGGACCCTGACCGAGTTGAAGGAGGAGGTGGGAGAACTGGTCCGGGCGAGTCCCGACCTCGAGGGTCGCTTGGACACGCTCCGGGCATTTCGGCATCAGGAGTTTTTGCGCATCGCAATCGCCGATCTCGCGGGCGAGCTCAATCTGCCCGATGTAGAGACCGAATTTACCAACCTGGCCGAGGCGGTGGTGTCCGAGTCGCTTGAGGTGGCGCTCACCGAAATCGCGAGCCGCCATCAGATTCCTAGGACCCTGCGGATGGCGATTCTTGCCCTGGGTCGGCTCGGCGCGGGCGAGATGACGTACAACTCCGACCTCGACCTGATTTTCGTCTACGCGGATGCTGGCGCGGCCGAGTCCGACGCGGCTTTGGTCGCAGCGCGCATCGCGCAGAAGCTGATCGCTGTGCTCGAGTCTCGTACCCGCGAAGGCTACGCCTACAAGCTCGACTTGCGGCTGCGGCCTTCGGGCAACCAGGGGCCGCTGGTGACTTCGCTGCCAGGCTTTATTTCCTACCATCGCAAGAGCAGCGCGGTTTGGGAGCGCCAGGCGCTGGTGCGCGCGCGCGTGGTGGCAGGACATCCGGGTTTGGCAGCCGAAGTGGAACGCGCCCGCCAGGAGTTCGTGTTTTCCCGCGGACTCGACACTGCCGGGGTCGCCGAGATTGCTGCGATGCGCGAGCGGATGGCGAACGAAATCGGGATCGAGGATGAAAGCCGCCTCAATCTGAAGCAGGGGCGGGGCGGGCTCATCGATGTTGAGTTCCTGACCCAGATGATGGCGCTACGGCATGGGAAGGATTATCCGGGGCTGCGCGCCCGGAACACGCGCGCGCTGCTTGCCGCACTGCACGACAGCGGTTTGGTGGGGGCTGCGGACGCGGCCGCTCTGGCGGACAATTTCTATTTTCTTGCCCGCCTGGAGAATCGTCTGAGAATCGAAAGCGATCAGCCGGCGTGGGCGGTGCCGACCGAACATGACGCGCTGCTGCCCCTGGCGCGCAGGATGGGCTTTCAGGGCGAGGACGGCCCGGAGCGCCTGCTCCGGGAATTGCTGGAGCGGCGCCGACAGATCCATCAGATCTTCGAGAAGTACTTCGCAGCCGAAACCGCGCCGTGACGATGCTCCGGGCCGCGAGCGATGTTCACTGGAAATCCAGCTTTACGCCTGCCACGAAGTTTAATGGCGGTGCGCGAAAGCCGAATGCCTCCGAGTAGGTTCGGTCGAACAAGTTTGAGATGCGCGTGAACACTTGTTCGTCCTGCAGGTAATTCCATCGCTGCCCCAAGGCATACGATGCGACCAGATCGAACCGATAGTAGGCATCATGGTTCTGAATCGTCCCGACCGGTGTGATGTCGTCGCGATCGCCTACGAATGTCATCGCGAAACTGCCGACCACCTGGTCATGCGCGTGCAACACGTTATTGCCGACGTATTGCAGCAGCGACTGTGCGGACCATTTAGGAACCCGCGTCGGGGTGGCTCCGGACGCGGAGACGTGGGTCTCATCGAGGTAGGTAACGCTACCGCTTAAGTTCAGGCCCTTATAGAGAGTGATGCTGGGGACAATTTCGACGCCCTGGGTATCGACCCGGCCCGCATTCCCGGCCATCGAGCCGAACGGACAACCCGGACCGACCGTGCACGGCACGGTGACGATCAGATCGTGCACTCGCCGCGAGAAATAGGTCGCGGTTAAGGTTGCGAGTTCGCCAAAATTGGTCGTGAACCCGCCGTCGTATTCGCTGGAAATTTCCGGTTTCAGGTTGGGATTGCCGAAGCCCGGAAAGTAAAGTTCGTCGAACGACGGTGCGCGGAAGCCCTCCGAGTAGCTGCCGCGCAGCCTGGTGGAAAGCTGCTCGATCGGCACCAGGACCGACCAGGACGGACTCAATTCTGTGCCAAACTGGCTGTTGCCGTCGACGCGGAAGCCTCCGGTCGCTAGCAGGTGGCCGTTAAGAAACGTCGCCTGTTGTTCGAGGTATCCCGCATATTGCTGCTGGGTCGCGGAGAAGTTGCTCACCGACGGGGTCCCGGCGAACACCGACGTGCTGTCAGAACGCGCCCACAAGCTCCGCAGATCGAAACCCGACACGGTGCGAAAATTCTGGTTCCAGGTGTAAACCGCCTCGACCTGCGCACCACGGCTCTCTTCCGGAATGTTGTCGACCTCGCTGGCGTCGAAGCCCGCAAACGGCGTCTCGTTGAGCCGAATCTGGTTTCGCACGAAGTACCCGTTGGTGCGCACCACCAGCCGGTCACCGAACTTATGCTCGACCTCGCCCTTGTAGAGCATGAATTCGCCGCGCTGATGGGCGGTCGGATTGTTGGGGACTCCGAACGGAATGGTGAAGTTGGTCAGGCTGACGTTGGACTTGATGTAGCGGGCGAAGCCGCGCACGGTCGTGTCATCACTGGCATGATAGTCGAGGCGTCCCTGCAGCGAGAGGTTATCGGAGTTGTCGTTGACCAGATGAAAACCCTCGCTCGAGAAATAGTCGACCGAGCCCGAGAACCCGAGCTTTCCCTGCGCTCCGCCTAGCGTGGCAATTTGACGCTGGGTCGCGCCGTTGCCGCCCTCCGAAAGAAGCGTCGCGGCGGGTGGGCCTTCGCCTTCCTGGGACAGGATGTTCACGACGCCGCCAATCGCCTGCGATCCATAAAGGGAGCCGCCGGCGCCGCGCAGGACCTCGATGCGGTTGAGATTCTGGGTGGTGAGATTCGCAATGTCGTATGCACCCGTAGTCGCGAGGTTGACTTCGACCCCGTCGATCAAGATGAGCGACTGCGAAGGCGACGCGCCGCGAATCGATACGTCGCTTTCGGTTCCCGGAGAGCCACTCTGAGTCACGGTGACCCCCGGAACCTGCTGCAACGCGGTCCCGACGCTGTGGATCTTCTGCGACTCCATTTGCTGGTCGGGCACCACCGTGACCGTGGTGCCAATCTGATCGATTGGCTGCGCCACCCGAGTTGCGGTCACGACTATGGTCTTAAGCCTGGTCTCCTGGGCAGGAGTCGGCTGCACAGCGCCCTGAGCGGACTGGGATGATGCGGGGGTTGGGGACGTCGATGGTGTGGAGAATGGCGCCGGGTCCGCGTAGCCCGGTGTACGAAACGCTCCGAGGCATAAGACGAACCAAATGACAACGAAGGTCAGCCGATTCATGAACTCCTCCGCGTTCACCGGCCGTCCGCGGAGGAAAAGACTTAAAAGCCCTCACCCTCACAAAAGGGGTTGGGCTCCAGGCAGGTCGTCACCTGATGCCGACCCTCCCCGCGGAAGGCTGACGTCCAAATGACCCGGCCGGTCTCCTGGCTTGGGGATCGTCCTTGGGCCCGCCTTCCTGCCGCAGCAGTGGCATCGTGGGCCTTCGTCCCCCCGTACAGTTGCGGGGCAGCGCCGGATTCTAACCGGCTTCCCGTACACCGGGCGCGCAAATAATTACGCCGCGCTCGCCGGGTAGTCAACCGCTCATGCGTCGAAGGCGCAGTGGCAGGAGAGTAGGCTTGGGCGTGGTGCAAAGGATCACGTTAATCACGGGCGGCGCGCGGAGCGGGAAAAGCGCTTACGCTCTTAGACTCGCAGCGGAGCGACCCGGAGTGAGACGAGTATACGTCGCGACGGGCGGGGCTTCGGATGAGGAGATGGCTGCGCGCATCGCGCGACACAAGGCTGAGCGTCCTTCCGATTTCGTGACGGTCGAGGAGCCGGTGAATGTCGCGAGCGCGCTCGACGCGCTCAAGGGCAGGGCGGACATCGTCATCATTGATTCGCTGACGCTGTGGGTCGCGAACCTGATGCGAATCTACTCGGGTGAAGACGCGTTCCGTCATGAGGCGCGTACGCTCGTGCACGTCATGGAGCAGGCGCAGTTCGACAGCATCGTCGTGACCGACGAGGTCGGCAGCGGCATCGTGCCTGACAACGCAGTGGCCAGGCGCTTTCGCCACATGCTCGGCCTGGCCAACCAACGCATCGCCCGCTCTGCCGGCGAAGTCCTCCTGATGGTCGCGGGCCTTCCACTCAAGGTGAAGTAACCGCAAAACCCCCTTCTGAGCCTCTCCCCGCCGGGTTGGACCTTGCTCCGCACGAGCAACGCTCGCGCGATTCAAAAATTCCTTTTCCGGCAGCGGCTCCTGGCATCTATCGTCGGAGAACCACTGAAAAAGAAGCGCGGGAGCTCTCCCGCGCTTCCTTGCTGATGAATCCTCTCCTGGCCGCCAGAAGATGCGCAGCCTCCTCCCCCGGTCAGGGAGGCTTCTACGCAGCCGGCTGCGGTCCGCGAATCAGCCGCCCCGGCATCGCACCGGTCGGCTTTCCGTCTTCATATGTCACTTCGCCGCTCACCACCGTGTGCTTGTACCCATCAACCCGCTGCACCAGCCTGCGTCCACCCGCCGGCAGATCGAAAACCATCTCGGGCGCATGCAGTCGCAGACCGTTCAGATCGATCGCATTGATGTCGGCCTTCAATCCCGGCTTCAGCGTGCCGCGATCGTCGAGTCCGTACAGCTTCGCGGTGTCCGCGGTCTGGCGCTTTATCACGAACTCGACCGGCAACCTCTCCCCGCGGCTGCGATCTCGCACCCAGTGCGTGAGCAGGTAAGTCGGCATGCTCGCATCGCAAATGAGCCCGCAATGCGCACCGCCATCGCTCAACCCCAACGTCGTGGTCGCATCGGTCATCATCTCCCGCACTGCGTCGAGGTTGTACGATGCGTAGTTGGAGAACGGCACATACAGCATCTCGCGGCCGTTGCGCTCGAGCAGCAGGTCGTAGGTCAACTCGGCAGCGCTCTTTCCCGCCCGCTGTGCGCGCGCTGCGATGCTGGTCTCGGGTGCGGGCTCGTAGTCGGGCGGATCGCCGAGCCGGAAATACTTCGCAAAGTTGGTCACCAGGTAACGCGTCACGCGGTCCTTGGTACCGGGCTCTTCTGCCAGAATGCGCGCTCGCACTTCCGGCTTGCGCATCTCGGCGACGCGCTCGTCGATCGGCAGATGCGCCAGTTCGCGATGGTAGGTCGGGTGCGTGATGAACGGATGCAGCGAGCTTTGCAGGCCCATCAGCATTCCGGTTGGCCGCGGCGAAATCTGCGGCGCAAGATGCGCGCCTTCGGCGTTGTAGCGCTTCACGCGATCGAGCATCCGGCGCCATGCGTCCGGATTCTGATCACCCTGGCCCATCGCGAAGGTGATCGGCAGCCCGGTCTCGCGCGTCAGTTTGATCATCCATTCCATGGTGGCATCGGGTCCCGCCATGTCCGATGCCATCTCGAATACGCCGTGTCCCGCGGCGCGCAGCGCGCGTCCGATTCCGAGTAACTCCGCTTCGCTTGCAAAGGTGCCGGGAACGACTTCCTTGTTCTTCGCGCGGTGGAGCATGGTGCGCGATGTTGAGAATCCCAGCGCGCCGGCCGTGATTGCCTCGCGCACGAGAGCCGCCATCTTCGTGATGTCTTCTTCAGTCGCCTCCTCGTTATGTGCACCACGTTCGCCCATCACGTACGCGCGCACAGCACCGTGCGGCACCTGCGCACCCACGTCGATCACGCGCTGCATCTTCTCAATCGCATCAAGGTATTGCGGAAAGCTCTCCCACGACCACTTGATACCCTCGGCCAGCGCGGTGCCGGGAATGTCCTCGACCCCCTCCATCAGGCCAATGAGAAATTCCTGTTTGCCGGGCTCAACCGGAGCGAAGCCGACTCCGCAATTGCCCATCACCAGGGTCGTGACGCCGTGCCATGACGATGGCGACAGGTACGGGTCCCACGTGACCTGGCCGTCGTAGTGCGTGTGAATGTCGACAAAGCCGGGCGTGACCAGGAGGCCCGACGTGTCGATTTCACGACGTCCTGCGCCGGCCTTGCCGCCAATGCTGGCGATTAGACCGCCGTCGATCGCGATATCACCAGCAAATGCTGGCGCTCCGGTGCCATCGACTATCTTGCCGTTACGAATTACGAGGTCATGCATGAGAAGGCTCCTTGCTGTCGCAGCCATCGAGGTCGGCGCGCCGTACCGATCGTTCAGGCGGAGTATTGCCCATCGAGTGAGGTCAACTCAAGCCGCAGCTGAATCCTCCGAGTGGCGCCGGCCTCGCGCCACCGCACCTTACCGCCAGCCTAAGCGGGGTCCATCAAGTGAAGAGTCACCGCCAAGATGTCGAGAGTCCGCTGGGGATCAAGATCGCCCGCAGGCGTTCGTGGGGCCGCTGAGAGGCTTCTTCACTGCAGAGTCTCCGCTCAGAGCGGAGTAAACGCTTAGCGCCCAAGAGTTTCCAAAGTGGCTCGCTTGGCGGCCTCGTACTCCTGAGCCGTCTGCTCGATCAACTCCGCTGCACTCATCACGCCGGTCACGCCCGAAATCGAATGCCCCGCGCTCCACACGTCTTTCCATCTCCGCGGGCCGCTGGCGCCAGACGCATGCATCTGGTCGGCCGCTTCGATCGCCACCCGCTCCGGGAGGTTCGCCGGGTCCAATCCCGCCGCGACAATCGAGGGTCGCAGCATGTTGGTGTCCAGTCCGGTGAATGCGCGCGTGAGCATCACATCGTCCATGCTCGATTCCACCAGCATCTGCTTGTATTCGGGCTCCGCCATGCTCTCGTGGGTCGCGATAAACTTGGTGCCCATATAGGCGAGGTCGCAACCGAGCACTTCCGCCGTCCACAGCACCCGTCCGTCCGATATTCCGCCCGCCATCACGATCGGGCCGTCGAACACCTCACGCACCGCGCGCGTGAACGCGAATGCGTTCATCCATCCGGTCTGCCCGCCCGCGCCGGCGGTGAGCAGGACGAGCCCGTCAACTCCGGTTGCGATCGCTTTCTTGGCGTGGCGCAACGTCGCAACGTCGGCGAAGACCGTGCAGCCGATGTCGTGCAGGGGCCCGACTGCGACTTCCGGCGAGCCGACACTGGTGATGACCATCTCGACTTTGTGCCGCACCAGGCAGGCCAGTGCCACGCGCACCTGCGCGTGCCGGATGATCAGGTTGGGGCAGAAGGTAGCGACGATGCGCGACGGATCCGCACCGCGCGCTGCTTCGAGCCGAGACTTGATTCGCACCAGCCACTCATCGAGCTGCTCCAGGGTGCGGCAGTTGGCGACCGGAAATGCTCCGATCACGCCGTTGATGCACGCCGCGACCACCAAGTCCGGGCCCGACACGCGCAGCATCGGAGCGGCTATAAGCGGCAGCCGCAGCCGTTTCGCAATCCCAGGCGGAAGTGACACGCGCCGTCCGTCAGGCGAGCTTCACGAGCTGCTTGCCGACGTTCGCTCCCTTCAGCATCCCGATAAACGCGCCCGGTGCATTCTCGATGCCGTTCGCGATGGTCTCGCGATATTTGATCTTTCCTTCCGCCACCCATTTCCCGAGTTCGCCCAGCGCCGCCGGCGCGCGGTCCGCATGGTCCGACACGATAAAGCCCTGCAGCTTCACGCGATTGATGAGCAACGGCACCAGGTTGTTGAGCCCGTGCAGCTGGGTAGCGTTGTATTGCGAGATGAGTCCGCACAGCGGGATGCGCGCGAACGGATTCAGGCGCAGCGCGACCGCTTCCAGGATGTCGCCGCCCACGTTTTCAAAGTAGATGTCGACTCCCTTCGGGGTGGCCTCCGCGAGGTCCCTCATCAGGTTGCCGGCCTTATAGTCGATGCACGCGTCGAAGCCGAGGTCCTGGACGACGTGCGCGCACTTGTCCTTGCCGCCTGCGATTCCAACCGCGCGGCATCCTTTGATCTTCGCGATCTGTCCGACCACGCTTCCCACCGCTCCGGCCGCTGCCGAGACCACCACCGTCTCACCCGGCTTGGGCGCGCCGATATCGATCAGCCCAAACCACGCCGTGAGGCCCGGCATGCCGAGCGTTCCGAGATACGCGGAGAGCGGCGCGGCGTTGCCATCGACCTTTTGCAGCTCGCGCCCGTCGGACAGGCCGTACTGCTGCCATCCGTAGTAGCCGAGCACGTGATCGCCTTTTTTCAGCGCGGGATTGTTCGACACGACGACTTCGCCGACCGTCGCGCCGACCATCACGTCGCCAATCTGCACCGACGCCGCATACGACTTCACGTCGTTCATGCGCCCGCGCATGTATGGGTCGAGCGAGAGCCACAGGTTGCGCACCAGCACCTGCCCGGCGCCCGGCTTGGGAACCTCGCGGTCGACGATTTTGAAATCGCTCTCCTTAACCCATCCCGATGGGCGGTTGGCGAGCGTCACCTGGATATTTTTGTCAGCCATCGCAATTTGCTCCTCAGTCTCTCCGCAAGATATGTACGACGCACACCGCGCCGACGCCAACCATGTGCGCGAGCCCGATGCGCGCGTTCGGCTGCTGCCGCTCGCCCGCCTCGCCGCGGAGTTGCCGGGTGATTTCCGCGATCTGCCCCACTCCCGTCGGACCAATCGGATGACCCATCGCAAGCAGACCACCCGATGCGCTCACGGCACATTGCCCGCCAATATCCGCTGCGCCGCTTTCGATATTCCGCGCGCCTTCGCCGGGCGCGCACAGTCCCATCGCTTCCAGGTACAGCAGCTCCTCGATCGTGAAGGCGTCGTGCAACTCGAGCACGTCCAGGTCGCGCGCGGTGATTCCAGCCTCACGATACGCCTGCGCAACCGTCTCACCCGTCAGCTCGGCATCGAAATTCTTGGCCTCGCGGTAGACGCGTTCGGTGCGGGTGACCGATGCGACCGCGCGCACGGCGCGATTGCGATCGATTGCCAGCCGCGCGATCGCATCTGCCGATGCAACAATCACTGCCGCCGCGCCTTCTCCCACCGGGCAACATTGCAGTCGCGTCAGCGCGCCGGAGATCGCGGGACCAGCCATCACTTCTTCCAGCGTCACCGCCTTCTGCCGCTGCGCATATGGATTCCGCGCGCCGTTGCGATTGTTCTTCACAGCGACCAGCGCGATCTGCTCGGCGGTCACGTGATTGCGATTCATATAGTCGTTCGCGAGCAACGCGAAGTGCGTGAAAGGCACCACGCGTGCGCCGACCAGGTCGCGGATGTTGGTCTTGCCCGGCGCCCCCGCGATCGGTCCCGGCTTGTCGACCCCCACCGCCAGTGCGACATCGGCGAGGCCGCTGGCGACCTCGAGGCACGCTTGCCGGAACGCGGTCGATCCCGATGCCGACGCGTTCTCGACCTGCGCCATCGAGATTCCGGTCGCGCCGAGATGACGCAGCATCGGGCGCGATGCCGCCATGCCGATAAACGCCGTGCCGGTATACGCGGATTGCACGTCGCTCCACTGGATCTTCGCGTCCGCGAGCGCCTCGCGCACCGCGGTCAGCCCGAGATCGACGTAGGTGGTTTCACTCAGGCGCTGATAGCGATGCAGCCCGATACCGACGACGTACACCGGTCGCAGATCGATTAGGGTTTTACTCATCGTCCGTTACCTTGCCGATTTCTCGAAACGCAGTTCCACGACCTGACGGCCCTTTTCATCGCATCCCTGCGATACCATTGTCGCGCGCATGCGATCTCCCGCCTTAAGGCCTTCGCCGGTGCGGTTGGTGAGAACCGAGCGAATCGCCGGGCCGTCATCGAGCAGGATGACGCCGACCGTGAACGGCGCCTCGATGCCTTGGCCCTGGTACAGATGCACGGTCGCGAACGAATGCAGCCTGCCACGGCCGGGCAGGGCGACTGCTTCGAGCTCCTCGCGCGGGGCGCCGCATGATTCGCATCCGTACTGCTGCGGCGGAAAAAACAGGTACCCGCACCTGCGGCATCGACCACCGTTGAGCGACGGTGGACTTCCCGATCCGGAGTAGAGCGCAGGTTGAGCAGGGACTGAGTCGGCCATCGACAAGCACCTCCGGGGAGCAGTGGAAGTCTACTCGACCATTTGCTGGTTAGTCAACAAATATGTTACAAGCCATCCGATGGAGCGAACCGCAACCGCCGCGCGGCCGGTTCGCCGCACTCAGCGCGAACGCCGCGAGACCTCTTATAGGCGGATGCTCGCCGCCGCCGTCAAGCTGATCGAGCGGCAGGGCAGCAGCCGCACCACGCTCGCGCAAATCGGCGAGCTGTCGGGTTACAGCTACGGCCTCGTGAGCCATCGCTTCGGATCCAAGGAAGCCCTGGTGCGTGCGGTCACGCGCGAAGCGCAGGCCAGTTTTGCGCGCCACGAGTTGGCCGATGCGGATCGCCATCACGGCCTCGAAGCGGTCCTCATCCTCGTGGAACGCTACCTGCGCGCGGTCGTCGCACGCAGTCGGCACGCGCTCTACGTGCTGATCGGAGAGGCGCTCGGCGCGATGCCGGAAATTCGCCGGGAGATCAGCGCAGCCGACGCGAACTTTCGCGCCGGGGTCCGCGCATCTATCGAACAGGGCATCGCGTTGGGCGAGATTCGCCGCGACGCGGACGCCGATGCACAAGCGGCAATGATTGTAGCGACCCTGCGCGGTCTCGCCATCCAGCATCTAATCGATCCGTCCGCGTTCGATCCCGATGTGGTGTGCCGCGAGCTGCGCGCCAGCGTGACGCGGAGCCTTGCCGCGTCCAATGGCGGCACGAGGAATCATCGCGATGCTTGACGATATTCGCGTGCTGGAGATGTCCTCGCCCGAGACCATGCTCGCGGGCAGCAACCTGGCGGCGCTCGGCGCTGACGTCATCGTGGTCGAGCCACCCTCCGGCGCGGCGGGCCGCAGGCTCGAGCCTTTTCTCGACGACATTCCTGGAATTGAGCGCAGCCTCACATGGCAGGCGCTGAACCGCGACAAGCGCACGATCACGCTCGATCTCGCGACTATCGACGGGCAGCAATTGTTCGCGCAGCTCGCCGACAAGTGCGATGTGGCGATCGACTCGGTCGATTCGCGGAGCGGCGTAGCGCCACTCGATGGTTTTGCGCTTCCCGAGACCATGGTTCGAACTCGCATCAGCGCGTTCGCCTCGAGCGGCCCCAAGAGCGGCTATGCGGCGTCCGACCTGATCGTGATGGCGGCGAGCGGAGCGCCGGGCGTGAGCGGCGATCCTGATCGGCCGCCCGCGTTCTTTTCTGTACCCCAGGCGATGATGGAAGCGGGCGCCGATGCGGCAATCGCGACTCTGGCGGGATTGCTGGCCCGCGATCGCGATGGCCGCGGACAGAACGCTCATGTGTCAGCGCGTATCGCCGCGATGATCAGCGCGATGAGCCAGATGCTCGGGCCGGGTGCGGGCAATGCCGAGCTGGGCCGCACCGGCGGTTCGATTTCGTTCGCCGGCGTTGAGATTCCGAGCATCTACGAATGCGCCGACGGCTTCGTGCTGGTCTCGGTCGCATTCGGTCCGGTGTTCGGACAGATGACGAATCGGCTTGCGAAGTGGGCGGCCGAAGAGAAGCACCTTGCGCCCGAGCTGGGTGAGGTCGCGTGGACCACGTTTATCGGCGACCTTCAGCAGAAAAAGCGCAGTTCTGCCGACCTGCAGGCGCTTATCGATGGCATCAAGGCGCTCGCGCGCAGCAAGTTCAAGTATGAGTTTGGGGCGGCGGCGCGCAGGCTCGGCCTGCTCGCATCGCCGGTGATGACGATGCGTGATGTGGCGGAATCTCCGCAGTACCGCGAGCGTGGATTGTTCACCAAGGTTGAGATCGCCCCCGGCCGCAATATCGACGTGCCGGCACGCTTCGCGCAATTCTCCAATTTCCAAATCGAAGCGAAACGCCCGGCGCCGACGCTCTCGCAGCATACGGTGGAGCTCCTCGAGTCGGAATTGAACTTGTCGCGCCTCGAAATCCAGGCGCTGTTTGCACAGGGGGTCATATGACGAGAGCCAAGCGTGTGCCTCCGCGAAAGTCGTTCTCTCTTGGTCTGGGGAGAGGGTGGCGCGTCCTCGCGCCAGAGGAGGGGGGCCGCGGAGAAACCAAATGACCTCACCACTCACCGGCATCCACGTCCTCGACCTGAGCTGGGTCATGGTCGGTCCCGCCAGCGGGCGCACGCTCGCCGACCTCGGCGCCGATGTGATCAAAGTCGAGAGCTCCAAGCGCATCGACCCGGTCCGCACTCTCGGCCCGTTCAAGGACGGCAAGATGGGCCCCGAGCGCTCGGTGAGCTATCACAATCTCAACGCCGGCAAACGCTGCATCACGCTCGATATCCGCAAGCCGCAGGGACGCGAACTTGTGCTGCGCCTGAGCGAGTGGGCCGATGTCGTGCTCGAGAGTTTCACACCGGGCGTGCTCGAGGAGCTACATCTCGCTTATCGCGACCTGAGCGCGCGCAATCCGAAAGTCATCATGGCCTCGACCGCTATCCTCGGTCAGACCGGTCCCGATGCGAAAGGAACCAGTGGTGTGGGCACGATGGGCGCGGCGATGTCCGGTGCAACGTACCAGTTCGGATGGCCCGATCGGCCGCCCAGCGGCCCCTGGGGGCCGTGGACCGACGCGGTCACTCCGCGTTTCATCGTCGCGAGCATTCTGGCGGGGCTTCATCACCGATCGCGTACCGGAAAGGGCTGCTACCTGGATCTGGCGCAGGCCGAATGTGGAATTCAGTTCATGATGCCTGCGTACTATGAGTTTGTCGCCAATGGGCGCGTTCCCGAACGTCGTGGCTCGGCAGGATCACCGCTGGCCGCGCCGCACGGCGTGTATCCGTGCGCGGGCAAGGATCGATGGGTTGCGATCGACGCCGCGTCGCAGGACAGATGGACCGCACTGCGCAAGCTGATCGGCGGTGCGCTTGGCGAGCCTCGCTTCGACACGATTATTGGACGGCTCCGCCATCGCGACGATCTCGATCGCGCGATCGCAGAGTGGACCCATACGCGTGAGAGCGCTGCGGTCGAGGTCGAGCTGCAAGCTGCGCGAATCCCGGCGCATGTCGTCAGCCGCGGCCTCGATCTCGCGCGCGACTCCGACCTGCGTCATGTTGGGCATTTCGTGAAGATAGATGATCCACTAATCGGCGAGGTTGAAATCGAAGGTGCACGCGCGGTTTTCGATCGCACTCCGGCTGCGCCGACGCGGCGCGGCCCGCGCATCGGCGAACACACTCACGAAATCCTCCGCGAGGTCTGCGGCATGTCCGAGCAGGAAATCGCGCGCCTGACCGCGGACGGAATTCTCCAATGAAGCCTGAAGGAGCCCAATCATGAGTACCAACATTCTCGACCTCAAGGGTCACATCGGACTGGTCACCGGCGCAGGGCAGGGCGTCGGTCGCTCGGTCGCGCTGCATTTCGCCAACAACGGCGCGGGCGGTGTCGTGGTCAACGATTTCGTCCTCGCCCGCGCCGAGGCGGTCGCAGTCGAAGTCGAGCGAGCAGGATGCGCCACGCTGGCGGTGCAAGCCGATGTCACCAACTTCGCATCCGTGGGCGCGATGTTCGACCAGGCGCGCCACAAATTCGGAGGCGTCGACATTCTCGTCAACAACGCCGGCAATGCCGGCGCCGATCCGCGCGCCGTCTCGCGCAAGCCGTTCTGGGAGCAGGAGCCCAAGGACTGGCAAGCGTTCCTGGGTACCAACCTGTTCGGGGTCCTGAACTGCGTGCGGCACGCGGTGCCAGCAATGATCCAGAAGAATTACGGCAAGCTCGTCACGGTAATTTCTGACGCGGGCAGGGTCGGCGAGCCGAATCTCGAAATCTACTCTGGCGCGAAGGCGGGAGCAGCGGGCTTCATGCGCGCGATGGCCAAGGCGCTCGGGCGCCACTCGATTACTTCGAACTGCGTGGCGCTGGGCGCGACCCGTACGCCCGCGATCGCCGCGGCGACCTCGAATGAAGAATTCGCCAAGCGAATGCTCAAGTCGTACACGATTCGCCGCTTCGGGGAGCCCGAGGATGCCGCGAACATGATCCTGTTCCTGGCGTCGGACGCGTCGAGCTGGATGACGGGACAAACGGTGCCTGTCAATGGCGGCTACTCCTTCGCCATGTAGAGGAAAAAACAGCATGAACTACGAGACCATCATTCTCGAACGCAAGGACGGCATCGGATACCTGACCCTCAACCGTCCCCAACGTGCCAACACGATCAGCCTTCAGCTCATGATCGATGTGGTCAACGCGATGGAAGAGGTCGACAAGGACCCCGAGTATCGCGTCGTGATCCTCACCGGCGCCGGCGGCAAGCATTTCTGCGGCGGCGCAGACCTGCGCGATTTTGCAGAACGCGCGCGCCAGCGCGGTGCGAGTGGTGGGCAGCCAGGCGCAGGCGGAGGAGACTTCGTCTCGCCGCGTCGCGACCTGTTCACGGCGCTCGAGGAATCGCACGTTCCGGTCATCGCCGCGATCAACGGCGCCGCGATGGGGGGAGGATGCGAGATCGCGCTGGCCTGCGATATCCGCGTCATTGCCGACACTGCGACCATAGGTCTCCCGGAAATTCGTTTCGGTGCATTGCCTGCTGGCGGCGGCACCCAGCGTCTGCCCCGCCTGGTCGGTGCGGGAATCGCCAAGGAGATGATCTTCAGCGGTCTTCCATGGACGCCGGAGCAAGCATATCGCGTTGGGTTGGTGAATCGCGTCGTGCCGGCCACCGATCTGATCAAGTCGTGCGAGGAAATCGCCCGCGTCTACATCGAGCGCGCCGCCTATGCGCTCAAGACTGCGAAGGCGCTCATTAATAAGGGCATGGACACTACCTTGAAGGACGGCCTCGCGCTCGAGCGCAAGATGATTGCCGAGATGGCGACGCCCGAAGAGCGGCGCAAGGCCCAGGATGCGGCGGCAGCGACGCAGAAGACCTACGCCCGCATCTTTAGTAAGACCTAGGTGTCATCCTACGGAGTGAGCAACGCGAACGAACGAAGGGTCTCGGACCGCTTCGTGTAGGCGAAGCCGACCGGTCCCTTGCTCACCAAGCGCCCTGTGGAAGTTGCGATCACGCTCGCAGACAAGGTACTCAGAACCCACACGAGCAAAACAGACCTGCTCGAAGGAGAACAATCGTGAGTTGGGATTTTGAAACCGAACCGGAATTCCAAAAGGAGCTGGATTGGGTCCAACAATTCGTGCGCGAGGAGGTCGAGCCGCTCGACTATCTCCTCGGCCATCCTTATGACGTGCGCGATCCCAAGCGCAATGCGCTGGTGCGCCCGCTCCAGGCCGAGGTAAAGAAACGCAAACTGTGGGCATGCCACCTGGGCCCCGACCTGGGCGGCCAGGGCTACGGTCAGGTCAAGCTGGCCCTGATGAATGAAATTCTCGGCGGCTCACGCTTCGCGCCGATCGTGTTCGGATGTCAGGCGCCCGATTCCGGCAACGCCGAGATTCTTGCGCACTATGGAACCTCCGAGCAGAAGAAGCGTTTCCTAGAGCCGCTCCTCAACAATGAAATCGTGTCCGCGTTCTCGATGACCGAGCCGCAGGGCGGAGCAGACCCGAAGGTTTTCACCACCAAGGCGGAACTCAAGGGCGACCAGTGGGTCATCAATGGGCAGAAGTGGTTTTCATCGAATGCCCATCTGGCGTCGTTCCTGATCGTAATGGCGGTCAGCGACCCGGCGGCCTCGCCGTACCAGCGCATGTCGATGTTCATCGTGCCGACCGACACACCCGGGGTGAATATCCTGCGCAACCTCGCCGTGGGCATGCACGAACGCGAGGGCAGCCACGCCTTCATCCACTACGAGGACGTGCAGGTCCCGAAGGACCACATGCTCGGACCCCGCGGAGGCGCATTCGTCGTCGCGCAAACCCGACTCGGCGGCGGCCGGATTCATCATGCGATGCGGACCATCGGGCAGGTGCGCGGCGCGTTCGACATGATGTGTGAGCGGGTGCTGTCGCGCACCACCCAGGGTTCGCTGCTGGCGGACAAACAGATGGTGCAGGAGAAAATTGCCGACTCTTGGATGGAGATCGAGCAGTTTCGACTGCTGGTACTGCGCACCGCATGGAAGATCGATCGCTACAAGGACTATCTGAAGGTGCGCAAGGATATCGCGGCGGTCAAAGCCCTGATGCCGAAGGTATTCCACGACGTGGCGGCGCGCGCTCTCCATCTGCATGGATCATTGGGCGCGACCAGCGAGATGCCGTTCGTCGAACAGGTGATCCAGAGCTTCCATATGGGTTTGGCCGATGGCCCAACCGAGGTTCACAAAATCACGCTTGCTCGGCAGGTGCTGCGCGAGTATCAGGCCACGAGCGATCTTTTTCCGTCTCAGCACATTCCCAAGCTGCGCGAGGCGGCGATCCGCAAGTACGCGGGTCGCATCGAGCGCGAGGTGTCGATGCAATCATGACGGCGCGCATCCAGTACGACTATTCCGGCCAGGTGGTGTGTATCACCGGCGGGAGCCGCGGCCTTGGTCATGCGATGGCGCTGGGCTTCGCAGCAGCCGGCGCGAATCTCGCGATTGCGAGCCGCAAGATCGAATCGTGCGAAGCGACGGTCAAGGAAATCCGTGCGCTGGGCCGCGATGGTTCGGCGCACGCAATTCACGTTGGCAAATGGGACGATTGCAACCGGCTTTACGATGAAGTCTACGCGAAGTGGGGCCGTTGCGATGTGCTGATCAATAACGCCGGACTGTCGCCATTGTACCCCTCGCTGGCGGAGCACACCGAGGATCTGTTCGACAAGGTGATCGCGGTCAATCTCAAGGGACCGTTTCGGCTGTCGGCGCTGTTCGGATCGAAGATGAAGGCCGGCGTCGGAGGCGCGATTATCAATGTCTCGTCGGTCTCTTCGATTCGACCCTCCGCGACCACGGCGCCATACTCGGCGGCCAAGGCGGGGCTGAACGCGATTACGGTTGCCTTTTCGAACGAGTACGGGCCGAAGGTCCGCGTCAACTGCATCATGGCGGGCCCGTTTCATACCGATATCAGCCGAGGGTGGTCGCGCACCGAAGAGTTCACGCAACGGGCCGCGAAGAATTACGCAAGCGGACGGGCTGGCGAGCCGGACGAAATCGTGGGCGCGGCCCTGTACCTCGCAAGTCCCGCGGCCAGCTTCACAACCGGAGCGGTGCTGACCGTCGACGGCGGGCAATCGAATCCCAGAGTGGCGTAGGAGGATGAAGCTGCGGGCCGCACGGCAATCCCCACGACCCAGCTGTAATGCCGCGCGGGCCGGGTGCGAGGAATCCAGCGTCAAGCCGCGCGTGCGAGAAGCACTCGGCTTAGACGACCTAGGCAAACCGGCTCGAGCAATTGACACCCCGCACCTGGCGAGAGCACCGCGCGCTCCTGGAGGGAATCATGCCGTATCTCAATCGCGACGGGGTCAAAATCTACTACGAGGAGCGGGGTAGCGGCCCCGCCGTCCTCCTGTCGCACGGGTACAGTGCAAGCGCCCGGATGTGGCAGGGACAGATGGAGGCGCTGTCCGATCGTTATCATTTGATCGCTTTTGACATGCGCGGACACGACCGCTCGGATTCGCCCGACCATCCGACCCGGTATTCGCACGAGCTCACCATTGGCGACATGAGCGCAGTGCTCGAGGCGTGCAGCGTCCAGCGGGCCGTTATCGGCGGGTTGTCGTTGGGCGGGTTCATGTCACTGGCATTCCACCTCGCGCATCCGGAACAAACCATCGCGCTGATGCTGTTTGACACCGGGCCCGGCTACAAAAAGGACGGTCCGCGCGAAGAATGGAACAAGATGGCGCAAGCACGCGCCGCGCAACTCGAAAAGGACGGACTCGACACCGCGCAGGCGGGGGCCGAAGTGCGCGTCGCTCATCACCGCAGCGCCAGGGGCCTCGCGCTGGCGGCGCGAGGAATGCTCACGCAGAAGGACGGCAAGGTCATCGAATCATTGCCGGAAATCCGGGTCCCGACCCTGGTACTGGCGGGGGTGGACGACAAGATGTTCATCCCGTCGGCCGATTACATGGGGGCCAAGATTCCCGGCGTCGAGAAGATCATCCTGGCGAATGCGGGTCACGCCGCGAATATCGACCAGCCGGCCGCTTTCAATGCTGCGGTGCGGAAGTTCCTGGACCGAGTGACAACCGGATAGTTGCGGTCGGTGCGCCGCGCCGCAGCTCTGGATTTCTGAGGAGGGTCGAGGCGTCTACTGCGCTGCCGGCCCCCGGTTCTGCTCCGCGTGGTGCGAATTCACACGGGCCAGGTCGCTTTGGTCCAGGACATTTCCCAGAACAGATATTCGTAGCGGCTGCTGGTCAGGAATAGCTCCGACAGCCAAGCCGTCTCGCGTGGCGGGATGCCGTCGGCGAGTTGATCCAACAGCTTCACCAGTCGCTCCGCGCCCGCCACGAATTCGGGTGACGTGTAGGTTTTGATCCATTCCCGGTAGAACGAGTTGTTCGCGCCGCCACTCTCTCGTTCCAGCACGGTCGCGATCTCCACATAGCCGAGCTGGCAGGGCAGCACGGCCGCCACGATTTCGACAATCGAACCACTGTAGGCAGTGCTTAGAAGGTGGCGCGTATAGCCGTGAGTTACCGGCGCCGCACGAGCGGCGGTTAAAGCCGCATCCGCGATGCCCAGACGCCTGCAGTAGTCACGGTGCAACTGCATTTCGGTCTGCAGAGTGTCATTGAGCAGGCCCGAAAATAGCCCCATGACGGCGAGCTCACGCGCTTTGGCGGAAGCCAGCCCGAACACGCGACAGTACTCAACCAGAAAGAGGTAATCCTGCTCCAGGTAAAAGCCAAAGCGATCGGCGGGCAGGGTGCCATCGCCGAGGCCGCGCACGAACGGGTGGGCAAGCTCGCGTTTCCAGATTTCCGCGGCGCCGGCACGTAGGGTCTTGCTCAGTGGGTCCATCACGGCCGATCAGGTCTTGTCAGAGGCAAGATGATTGAGAGGTCGCGCGCCGCGTCCCAGTGCGGCAGATTGCGCGATGGCGCGGGTCACGAATTTCTTAGCCGCGCCAATCGCGTTGGGAAGCGCGTCGCCCAGCGCAAGCCGCGCCGCAATTGCCGCAGACAAGGTACATCCGGCTCCATGCGCCCGGGCGCCGCAGCGGGGCATGCTATATTCGTGGATTTCGTGACCGTCGAAGAAAACATCGAGCGCGTCGCCCTTAAGCGCACCGCCGGTGACGAGGGCGGCCCGCGCGCCGATGTGAACCAGTTCACGCGCAGCCCTGCGCATCGCGTCGCGCCCGTTGATCTCCTCGCGTCCCAGCAGGATCTCGGTCTCGCGCAGATTGGGTGTGACCAGTACCGCCAGCGGAAACATGTGCTCGCGTAGTGCCGCGACCGCGCCCGGGGTCAGCAGCAAATCGCCGCTGGCCGCGACCATCACCGGGTCGACCACCAGGTTGGGAATCGAGCGTTCCCGCACCGCCGCCGCCACCACTTCGATGATCTCGGTACGCGAGAGCATTCCGCTCTTGGCGGCCGCCACCGGCAGATCGTCCATCACGGCGTGGATTTGCGCGGCCACGAACTGCGCATCCAGATCGGCGACCGACCGCACCCCCAGCGTGTTTTGTGCGGTGAGCGCGGTGATCGCGGTGGCACCGAACACGCCGAGCGCGGAAAAGGTCTTGAGGTCGGCCTGGATACCGGCGCCGCCGGAGGAATCCGACCCGGCGATACTGAGCACCACCTTGAGCATCGCAGTTGAGATTAAACCATCACGGGAGCGGGACACCAAGCGTGGAGCGGTGCGGGTTCGGGCCTTGACGTAAATTCTTATCGGATGATGATTATTATCATCTAGATATCGAAACTAAAGTTGCTCAGCGAGGGACAACGCGCCGGATATGCGGCGCGGCGGCTGGCTGAATTCGCGCAACGCTGCCGCAAAGCCGGCTTGGCGGTAACCCCGCAGCGGCTTGCGATCATCAGGGCGCTGCTCGGGTCGGTGCAGCATCCCCGCGCCGAGGCAATTTACCTTCTGGTCCGCAAGCAGCATCCGCATATCTCACTCGCTACGATGCATCGCACGCTCGAGACGTTGTGCGAGATCGGCGAGGCGCGCAAGATCACGATGCTGCACGACCGCGCGCGCTACGACGGCACCGTCAGGCCGCACCATCCCGTGATCTGTATCGGGTGCCGGCGGATTCGCGACCTTGAGATTCCCCGGATCGATCGTCTGCTGGATGGCCATTTGGTACTCGGCGAATTCAAGCTGCTGGGATCGTCGCTGGAAATCCAGGCCTTGTGCGAACGCTGCAGTTCGAGACAGACCACGCGAGGCAAGCGGGCACGCCGCTGACTATTAGGGATGGTGGTTGCAACAACAGTTCCGACAGGAACCCATCAGAGGTCCGCTCAAGAGGAAAGAAAATGGCAAGTCTGAAAGGAACCAAAACCCATAAGAATCTCAAAGACGCGTTTGCGGGGGAGAGCCAGGCCAACCGCCGTTATCTCTATTTCGCCAAGCTCGCGGATGTCGAAGGCCAGGCCGGAAATCGCTGGGCTATTCCGCGACACCGCCGAAGGCGAGACCGGCCATGCCCACGGACATTTAGATTACCTGAAGAGCGTGGGTGATCCGGTCACCGGTGAGCCAATGGGTGACTCGCTCCTGAACCTCAAAAGCGCGATTCACGGCGAAACTTACGAATACACGGACATGTATCCGGGAATGGCCAAGACCGCCCGCGAGGAAGGCTTCTCCGAAATCGCAGACTGGTTTGAGACACTGGCCAAGGCGGAAAAGTCACACGCCGGCCGCTTTTCCAAGGCCGCTCGGACCCTGTCCTAGGCGCAGAGCTGAGATTCCGGAGCGGCTGGCCGCGCCGGAATTCTCCTTCGCACCGCCACCAATCCAACGCCCGCATGCCGTCTGTTGTTGATGTCGACTGATCGAATTGAATCCAAGCCGACCGAGGGTCTTTCCTACAGTCCGGTTGAAGCCAAGTACTGGGAGAGGGCGGGACTCGCCAAGGAACTCGAGCGCGTTTACGACATCTGCCAGGGTTGCCGGCTTTGCTTCAACCTGTGTCCCTCCCTCCCGGCGCTGTTCGACGCAATTGACAAGGAAGGCGAAGACGTCCGCAATCTTACCGACGAGCAAACCTGGCGCGTCATCGATCTCTGCTACGGTTGGAAACTGTGCGAGGTGAAGTGTCCCTACACTCCGCGCGATGGGCACGAGTTCCAGCTTGATTTCCCGCGCTTGATGATGCGCGCCAAAGGCAGTCCGCGCCAGGGAACAGGGAATCGGTCTGCGCGAGAAGGCGCTCGGAAATCCCGATCTGCTCGGAAAAATCGGCGGCCTAGCTCCCGCGCTGGCTAACTGGGATGCCGCCAGAAATTTGGGCGCGCGATAATGGAGAAGATGCTCGGGATTCATCGCGACAAGCTGCTTCCCAACTTGGCCGGAGAGAGCCTGGGGGCGTGGCTCAAGCGCTATCCACTGCGCGGGCACCTGCAAGACCGGCCGCGAAGGTCGCGCTGTTTCCGACCTGTTTCGTGAACTACTACAACCCGGGAGCTGGCCGGCCGCGGTGGCGGTGCTCACCAGGAACAACTGCGAGGTCAAATGCCCGCGGCAAAACTGCTGCGGGATGCCCGCGCTCGATGGCGGCGACGTCGAATTCGCGCGGCGCCAGGCGCGCACCAACATTGAATCGATGCTTCCGCTGGTCCGCCAAGGCTATCGGGTGGCAGCTGTCAACCCCACTTGCTCGCGGACCATGCGCAGCGAGTACCCCACCTTGCTGGCTGGGGCCGAAGTGAAGGAGTTCGCGGCGGCAGTGGTGGATCCGCACGAGGTGCTCTGGCAGTTGAAGTCGAAAAATCTTTTGCGCCGCGACTTCCGCACCACCCGGGGAAAATCGCCTATCACGTGCCGTGTCATCTCAAGGCGCAGGGGTTGGATTTCGATCGCGCGACTTGATGCGGATTATCCCGGGCGCCACGACCACGACCGTCGATGTCTGCACCGCGCACGACGGCACGTGGGCGATGAAGAAAGAGTGTTTCGAGCTTTCGCTCAGAGCCGGAGAAAAGGCGTTCAGCGGGATGCGCGATGCCGACGCGCGCGTGATGGCTAGCGATTGCCCGCTGGCGGCGCTGCAAATCCAGCAGGCCACCGGCATTCCCCCGCTGCATCCCCTCGAGATCCTCGCGCGCGCCTACGACGATGCCGGGTTCCCGGACCCGGTACCGCCTCCAGCAC
>JBKPEA010000007.1:0-20064 GCA_046728175.1 Thermodesulfobacteriota bacterium
CGGAAGATGTCTTTTGCGAGATCGATTCCCACTGTCGTAATCTTCATCGCGGACCCTCCTCGCTTTGGTTGGTGATGGTCGAACGTACCATCGTGGCCCATCGAGGCCGTTATCCAAGCGGGGAGCGGTCCATACCATCAACGGAAAAGTCTCAGGTCCCGGCGGTGCTGCAGAATTGCTCGGCATGAAACCGACGACGCTGACCTCGCGCATCTCTGCGCTCCGTGTAGATCGAAGGAAACTCAACTGAATCCCTTTATCCACGCCAGTGGTGAGACAGCGACTTCTTCTGGACAGACACGAGGCATCATCGGAGAATTCCGGCAATAGTCCGCCTTTGCGATTACGAGTCGGGTTTCTTCAGGATCTTCCTGATATTGTTGGTCCCGATTTAAGTTGCCGAGTTCGCCACGATGCATTCGCTGCAAGATGGCAAGCAAGGATGAAATATCCCACACATTCGTAGCTCCCACCGACGGACCAGAGGGGGCAGCTCCCCCGCATCGCGGAGGTGCTTTCCAGGGAAGGCGAATTCTGGCGGGTTGGACTCGACCGCGATTGCTTCAGCCTCAGACATAGCAAGGGACTGTCCTATCTCGCGAAGCTGCTCCGTTTTCCAGGAAGAGAGTTTCACGCGCTCGATCTCATCCACGGAATAGCGGCCGATGCGGAGGATACCTCGGTTCGATCAAGTGCTTCACTTCCTCGCGGAGAGGATGCGCTCGCGTCGTCGGGCTTTCATACCGGAGACCTGGGCGATGCAGGCGAGATGCTCGACGACCAGGCGAAAGTGCAGTACAGACGCCGTTTGGAGAATTGCGCGACGAACTCGAGGAGGCCAAGAGTCTCGGAAACGTTGCGCGAGCAAAGCGGGTCGAGACGGAAATCGACGCGCTTACTGCCGAGCTGTCACGTGCGGTCGGTCTCGGTGGCCGGAACCGTAAAGCCGCTTCTGTAGCTGAAGGTCGCGCCAGAGCGTAACCCACGCAATCAAATCGGCGCTGGATCGAATCGAAGAGAATCACCGCGACTGGGCGACGTCCCTGTTCACAGACGATGGTGTTTGGGACGGCGCCAATCTGGGCCGCGCTGAAGGCCATGCTGCAATTGCCAAGTTCTTCGAACACGCGCCTTCCGCATTTTCGTTCGCGATTCACAACGTGATGAATCCGATAATAGAGGTCGATGGCGATCGTGCGAGCGGGCGCTGGTACCTACTGCAGCCGCTAACCCGCAGGAATCGCGCAGGCGAGGAAGGCGCGATGTGGCTTGCGGGTAGATACGAAGATGAATACGTGCGGATCGGCGGGGAATGGAAGTTCAAGCGGCTGAAGTTCATTACACGTTTTCTCGCGCCATTACGAAGCGAGCCCGGCGGTCTGGGTTTCGCGTGTCCACCCAGAGTTGCCACGCCTGCGCAACGCTGCTGTGAAGGGTAGCGTTGAGCGCCGCCATTGCAAACTTTATTAGTATCGACAACGACACCATCCTGGTTGCAGCAAAAGGCGTCTCGACTCAATGCCGCTGATCAATCTGCTCGTATTTGTCAAAGACGAACTAGAGGAGTTTCGTCACTACCCTTTCGGGGGTTCCTCTGACCCTCGGATTTGTAGCGGATCCACTTGATCGCTCATAAATATTCCTACGCATTCAAATGTAGCGTATAGGTGATGACGTGGCAGAGGGGAGATTCAAATCCACGAACTCCTGTCTTACCGAACCGCGAGGCTCCCGGGTGCTGGTGCAGCGCGAGTTGTGCCTGGCGACCAACAAGACACCCGGTTCGAAGGAGCATTTGGAAACTTGCTAAAATCACTCGGATAGATTCGGACAATTACTAAGGTCCCGATTCGTTTTCCTTGAATAGCTATCTCGTAGTACTCGAGCACATTCGCCAGATTCGCTGAGCCAAAGGAGTCTCCTTAGTTTAGTGCGAGCATGAGTACCACAATGAATACGAACACGGTCAGTGACGCAGCAGCCTGGCATGCTATGTCTCAAGCTGAGGTCGTCAAGCGACTTGTTACCAACTCTGAGGAGGGTCTCAATCTGTCGGAAGCCTCGGCCCGGCTCCGGAAATATGGGCCAAACCGCTTGCCGGAAGGCAGGAAGCGAGGCCCGTTCACGAGGTTCTTCGCACAGTTCAACAACATTCTAGTCTACGTGCTGCTCGCCGCAGGGTTCACCAAGCTGATGCTGAGCCTGTGGATCGACGCAGGGATCATCTTTGCAGTGGTCGTTCTCAACGCATTGCTCGGATTCATTCAGGAGGGCAGAGCCGAGAAGGCGCTGGATTCGATCCGCAACATGCTCTCCGCCGAGGCCCGGACGATGCGCGGCGGTGAAACACGAATGATTCCGGCGGAGCAGCTCGTTCCGGGTGACGTCGTGCTGCTCGAATCCGGCGATAAGATTCCTGCGGACCTCCGGCTCATCGAAGCGAAGAACTTACGTACCGAGGAGGCCGCCCTCACCGGCGAATCCGTGCCCGCAGAAAAGACCGTCGAAGCAGTGCCCGAAAACGCAACGGTCGGAGATCGTGAAAGCATGGCGTTTTCCGGTACCATGGTCGTATCCGGACGCGCAACTGGCGTGGTCGTGGCAACCGGTAACGAGACGGAACTCGGACGCATCAACCAGTTGCTCGCCGAGGTCAGCGCACTCGAAACGCCGCTCCTCCGCCAGATCAAGCAATTCGGCTACACCATCACCGCGGTCATCGGAGTCGTGAGCGTCCTCATCTTCGGCTACGGCAGATGGGTGAAGGGCATGGACTTTGTGCCGCTCTTCCAGGCGGTCGTCGGCATCGCAGTGTCAGCTATTCCGGAAGGGCTCCCCGCGCTGATCACGATTACGCTGGCAATTGGAGTGCAGCGCATGGCCCGACGCAACGCCATCATCCGGCGGCTGCCTGCGGTCGAGACGCTGGGCTCAGTATCGCGAATTTGCTCCGACAAGACCGGTACGCTGACCCTGATGGAGATGATGGTGGTGTCGGCCGTCACGGCCGAGTCAGCCTACCAGGTTACCGGGGAAGGCTATGTGCCGTCAGGGGAGATCAAAAAAGACGGAAGGGCGGCAGGCAAAGAACCAGTGCTCACGCTCATGGGGCGTGTCTGCCTGCTCTGCAACGACGCCGAGCTGTTCCAGCAGGATGGCGCGTGGAAGGTAGAGGGCGATCCGACTGACGGCGCCCTCTATCCATTCGCGTTCAAGCTCGGTATGGACCGCCAGGCTGAGCAAGCTGCGTTTCCGCGTGTCGATGCCATACCGTTCGAATCGGAGCACAAGTTCATGGCGACCCTCCACAAGTCGGCTGATGGCAACCAAGTGCTGCTCGTCAAAGGCGCCCCGGAGGTAATCCTCGAGCAGTGCAATCTTCAGCAGACTGCCGAGGGGCGACCAGTGCCGCTCGACCGCGAGCACTTTACGAACGAAGCCGGCAGGCTCGCCTCCCAGGGCGAACGTGTACTCGCACTCGCATGGCTTGAGGACCCGAAGGTGCAGGCCGGCGCTCTCGGTCCAGCCGACCTTCCCAGCAGTCTCGTACTGCTGGGCCTAATCGGCCTGCTGGACCCGCCTCGCAAAGAAGCCATCGAGGCCGTGCAGGAGTGCTACGGCGGCGGAATTCGCGTCACTATGATTACCGGGGATCACAAGATCACAGCGGCGGCAATCGCGAAGATGCTGGGGATCGGCGACGGAAAGACAGCGATTACGGGCACGGAGATCGAGGAGATGGACACTGCCACCCTTCAGGAACGGGTCGGCACCGTTGATGTCTTCGCACGTGCAAGCCCCGAGCATAAGCTTCGCCTCGTGAAGGCCATCCAGGCGGACAAGCAGATCGTCGCGATGACGGGCGACGGTGTGAACGACGCGCCCGCTCTCAAAAAGGCCGACATCGGCGTCGCTATGGGCATCAAAGGCACTGAAGTGACGAAGGAAGCCGCAGGAATGATCCTGGCCGACGACAACTTCGCCTCAATCGCTGCTGCAGTGAAAGAAGGGCGTACCGTCTACAACAACATCGAGAAGGCAATGCTCTTCATGCTCCCGACCAACGTCGCACAGGGATTAGTCATTGCGGTAGCAATCTTTTTTGGCTTCGCCCTGCCAATCACGGCCCCGCAAATTCTCTGGGTCAACATGGTTACCTCGGTGGCCCTCGCCCTGGCGATCTCCTTCGAGCCGCACGAGACCGACGTAATGCTCCGGCCTCCCCGCGCGGTGGACCGCCCCATCGTGACTGCCTTCGGTCTCTGGCGCATCCTGTTTATCGGCTTGGCGCTCCTCTCCTACACGCTGCTGGCTTTCTTCTGGATGAAGTCGCAGGGCGCGTCAGACTCGCTCGCCCGGACAGTCGCAGTTAACGCCATCACGATCGGCCAGGTCTCCTATCTTCTGAACAGCCGTTACCTGCTGGACTCGTCGCTCTCCCTTAGGGCGCACATGGGCAACAGGTACCTGCCGCTCGGCATCATTGCCGTAGTAATACTGCAATTGCTCTTTACCTACACAACACCGTTCGAGACGATATTCGGCAACGAAGCCATTCCGCTTCGTATTTGGCCCGGGCTGCTCGCGGGCGGTCTGGTGTTCTTCCTCGTCGTGGAGACGGAGAAGTTTGTCATCCGTTCATCGGACTCGCTGCGAAGTGCAATCACGGCGGTGGAAGCTGGTACATAGCGCTGCGCAAGTATGTGGCCGGTATGTGCGCTCTGCAGTATCTTTTTAATGACAAGTGCCGATCTCGCGTGGACTATGCTCTGCTCCGACGAGATGCACCGCAGAGCGCCAGGCGTGACGCGCAAGCGCTTCGAGGCGTCGGACAGTGTCGACGCTAGCAATCGCCTCGTCTACACTCACCGATCCACGCGCTACCGAGCTGAGGGTCACTTTGCGGTGGTCCAGCTGCAGCTCGCCGAGTGCTTTCGCGCAGTGTTCAAGTTGGACCAATGCTTGGTCGTTTGGAGCTCCATTTGCAGCGACTTCTTCCTTCGCATCGAGTGCCTCGACTGGAGAAGCCTGATCAGGGGCGTCTGGCAGCGGGTCTACTTCACCGGCTATCAAGACCGCGGTTCGCATCGCCTGCGCGCACAACTCCGCAGCGCGCACATCTTCAGACCCGTTGGGCACTGACCCAAATTCGCCCTTCTCACCCGCGACCTCGGCCACACGAGCCGCGTGGTCGAGCGCATGCAGTGTGCTCGTGAGTCGCTCCTGCTCCTCTTCCGATTCTGGTGGGCCGCTCGCCTCCGACATGAATTCCTGCGCCTGGCGCAAGGCATCGCTGGCCTCTGAGACGGCATCTTTCCTGGCACCGACCGATGTTCCATGATTCGTAGCGGTCAACGCGTCGCCTATTAATTCGCACATCGTTCCAAGTGAGCGCGCAACCGTTCGCCGAACCGCTTCCTCAGCGGCGATCGGTGTCACGAGCGCCGCCGGATCGAGGCAACGTGTAAGCGGCGACCCACGCTCGGGTAGAATTCGCTCGACGAATCGCGTGAACCTGTCGATCAGCGGCAGCAGAATCGCAACGCCGACGACGTTGTAAGCAGTGTGATAAGCAGCTAATAGCGTCACGCTATCGATGGTTTTCGAGGCACGAACGAGCGGAGGAATGGTGGCAGGAAAGAGCACCACCGCGATCACGGCCGCAATCAGCTTGAACAAAATGTAGGCGAGAGCCAATCGCTTAGCGGTGCTGCTTGCGCCGATCGCAGCCATAGCGGAACTGGTCGCCGTGCCGATGTTCTGCCCGATGACGAGCGCGCAAGCCTGGTCGAGCCCTATGGCTCCCGCGAAGAGCGCCGATAGCGTTACCGCGATGGCGGCCGTCGACGATTGCATCACCGCCGTCATCGCCACTCCAACCACGATTAATACCAGCACGCTGGACAAGCTCGACCACCAACTGGCGCCTGGGCCAAAAACGGCGGGAAGGTCGGCCGGGTGCAACCGTTCAGCGAGTCCGCCCATCCCCTGCTGCAGTGTCGTCAGTCCATAAAGCACAAGTGCAAACCCTGCGAGCGCTCCACCTGCCGCAGACACGCGTCCACGGCCCAACAGCTTGATCAAAGCGCCGACAAAGAGGATCGGTAATGCGGCGGCGGTGAGCGAGACACGAACACCGATGAGCGCAATGAGCCAACTTGTTCCCGTGGTGCCGATGTTCGCGCCAAACACCAGTCCCAGGCCCTGAGAAAAGGTGAGCAATCCCGCGCTCACAAGACCGATGGTTGTCATCGTCGTTGCACTCGACGACTGCACAATAAGCGTAACGAAAGCACCCCAGAACGCGCCCGATGATGGAGTCGCTGCCGCCTTACTCAGCGTTGTGCGCGGCCCCGGGCCGGCCAATGCCTTGAGGCCGCTGGTCATGATGTTCATGCCGAGCAGGAACAGGCCCACGCCGCCGAGAACCGAGATCGTCATTGACGTACGCACCCTCCAGGTGCTTCGACCGTCAGGCTATTCAATGTAAACGCGGCTGTAATTGATATCAGCCCGAGCGAGCTTTGCCGACGAACCAAGGCTTGGGCGGTACTTGCGGCCCGGGCGCTATGTCTCCCCGGCCAGTGCCGCGCGCATTGTCGCCAGTTCCTTCTTCTTCTCCGCGTCGACCTTCGGGTATGTTAGATCGAGATGCTCCACCGCTTCCACAATCGCGTTGGCGATAACAAGCCGTGTAAACCACTTGTTGTCGGCCGGTACCACGAACCAAGGCGCGTTCTTCGATGCGGTGGCGCGAATAGCCTCTTCGTATGCGCGCATGTAGTCGCTCCAGAATTTACGTTCGTGCACGTCCGAAACAGAGAACTTCCAGTTCTTCTCGGGAGTATCGAGCCGCTTCATAAAGCGTTTCTTCTGTTCCTCGCGCGACACCTGCAGGAAGAACTTGAGGATAATGACTCCCTGACGAGTGAGGTAGTCCTCGAAGTGCGCGATATCGCCGAGCCGCTCCTCCCATATGCGCTTCCCGACCAGCGCCTGGGGCATCCTGTGCTGCTTCAGGATCTCCTCATGCACGCGCACAATCAGGACCTCTTCGTAGTAGGAGCGGTTGAATATTCCGATCCTCCCGCGCTCGGGCAACGACTTGGAATACCGCCACATGAAGTCGTGGCTGAGGTCCTCTTGTGAGGGCTGCTTGAACGAGAAAACCTGGCAGCCCTGCGGATTCACACCGGACATGACGTGCTTGATCGTGCTGTCCTTGCCCGCTGCATCCATCGCCTGGAAGACGAGCAGCAGCGACCAGCGATCCTGCGCGTAAAGCATGTCCTGCTCGTGTGCGAGCCACTCGGTGCCTTGTTGAAGGAGTTCGGACGCCTCGCCCTTGTCCAGCTTCAGCCCGCAGGTGTCGCCCGGATCATAGCTCTTCAAACGAAAGCCCTCGCCTTTTGTGATGCGGAACGGCTCAACGTACTTCTGGATGCGGTCGAGGATGTCTTTTCGCGGCATAGAAACCTCCCTTTTTGGCGGACTAATCGAGTGAACCGTTTGGATTACTTGTCTCAATCCTGTCAGTCAGGAATTTTTCGAACAGCAGGCGCGCCAGCGCCCGCTAAGATGCACACGGACAGGTTTGCCAGAGGAAACCGTATGCTTATGCGGCACTTCTCCTAATCTTTCCAGGCACTTAACTTTCTCCCATTTACCAATTTAGGTCCAACTGGGTCCAAAATTTCCGCTTCCGGGCGGTTGCACCGTTCTAATCGTGTCGTCAGTTTAGTACCCCTTTGGTTCGCGATCCCGCTCCCGTGGTCGTCCGCTCCCGCAGCCGCACGGCGGCTTCCAATGCTGGGCCGGGAAATAAAAATGCTGTGCGCCGTTCCCAGTGCGCGGCCAGCGCTCCACCGCCTTGTGCATTTAGCCTGATACTCGGCCGCGAAAACTGGCTCCCGCTGACGCCTGTTGAGCGAAGGCCGGTGACCCTGATTGAATGATTACGCTAAACAGAACGAGCCTGATTTTGGACGATAACTGAACAGGTCGCAGATCGACTCCAACGACACGTCGATAAGTAGCGTAGAGGAGGGTCTGTGGTTCGTTAGTCCGCTGCTTGAGGCCTCCTCTTCAGGTGCTGGGTGCAAGCTTCCCCCTGGTCGAATCGTTGCGCCTCTGAAACCGAAAGATTTTGAACCGTGACAATCCTAAGCTCTTCTTTTGCAGTTTTTTTGTTTCCGCAGTTGTCCTATGGGCCTCCGCCTGGTTCGGGGCGACTTTCGTCAAAAAGCGACGAACTCTCGAAGAGGACGAGCGACAACACTTCTCTCTCATCCACGGAGCTACTTTGACATTACTCGCCCTGATTATTGGTTTTATGTCGCCATGGTGATTAATTCTTAGGACGAGCGAACGAACATTGAGGAGCGCGAAGCGAATGCGATTGGAACTGAGTACTTACATATTGGTGTCCTCGCGGACAATGATGCAGACGCTCTGCGCCAGTTACTGGAGGAATATCTGAACGACCGTATTCTTTTCTACGATACGGCCGATCCCAAGGCGCTTGAACGTGTCGACACCGATACTACCCAACTACAAGTGAAGCTATGGAACGCGGTTCGTTCGCCGGCCTAGGCTAAATGGCACTGGTAGTCTCCGGAATGAATGATGTCCTCAATGCTCAACATTATACTCAAGCAGCGTACTGGGATCGGATACCGCCGGGTGCGTGGACTTGGATGGCCGCCATTGCGATTTTTGCCAACATAATGATTGGCTACAGCTCCCGAAGAGAGAAACAAGAAATGGGACTATTTTTCATTTTGCCAATTGTGCTGTCGATTTCATTCATGCTCATCGCGGACATCGATAGTCCACGGGGTGATCTGATCCATGTACACCCCTTATATCTCGAGAGACTCGCACAATGGTTGCCCAAATTTCACAACACAATGCTCGAAGAATATAGCAGGCATTTTGCCTTCAACAGGGAGCGAGGGAACAGTCCTTTCGAAGCGTGAGAGCAGCAAACCTTAACCCTGCTCCGGTTCACCTGAAATCAAACAATTTGGTTGTGGAGTGCTTCGGAGCCGTGCGCGAGCCTTAGGCCGCTATCGCTCGCCGCCTATCGCTTCTCTCCCGCTGGCTGACTGGCGGCAGGCATGGCGCCTCTGGCGTGCTCGGGCACTCCCGCCGGCATTCGAACCCAATCATGCTTGCTCTCCGTCCACACCGTGCGGATCGGGGCATCGAACCCCGGATCTCCGAAAGCTCCTACCGCGACGACGGTCGCATCAGGGCGCGCGTCGACGCTCCAGTAAACCGTGCTTCCGCACTCGGCGCAGAACTGAAACTTGACTTTGCGACCACTGTCCGCGGCGCGCGTGTAGGAGCTGCTGCGGCCGCGGACCTCGACGTTCGAGCTCGGAAACGCCGCGTTGACGGCGAACACGCTGCCCGTATGGCGTTGACACGCCTTGCAATGGCAGGCCGAGACGAAAACGGGAGAGCCTTCGCAGATCACGGATAGTTGCCCGCAAGAACAGATAGCAGTTCGTTTCATTTCTTTCTCCTACTTTCATTCTCGGATCATGCGTCGCCCTTCATCAGGAGATTGCGGGCCCAGATGCGGTCCACTTTCCCGCGAAGTCAGACGTGCTACTTGGTTCTCGAATTCCGCCGACGAGACGCAGATCGCCTGGGAGCACCGCAAGAACCAACCCGCGATGCGCTCCAGCCGCCGGCAATAGTGCGCGAACGTCACATCAGCCCACGCGCCGCGGTTCTGCCGGAACTGATTGGCGAGATGCGCGCACGGGGTGGTGGCGACCCCAGCTGCGCAGTGTCGGAAGCATCGCACTCGCTATCAGATCGAGCTGATGGGGCAGAAATGCCAAAACAAGGTGTGTGAAAGGGGACTTTTCGAGCATCGGGGCAAGTGCCTCGAGGACCTGCTCGGGTGTCCCGACGATCGGATCCGGGAACGCCTGCTTGGCCACCGCCGCCGCTGCTCCGCTGAAGGCGACGTCCCGCCCCTCGGGGCTGTACTCCTTGGCCCGTTCCTCTGCCAGTCTGCGGGCGAACTCTCGTTCGGCGGGAATCTCCGCCTCAGTGGCTACTACGTGGAACGGTGGCGCCCAGTAGCCGACGTTCATCCGTTCCAGCGAGCGACCGCTGGCCTCTAACCCGGCGAAGTAGTGCTCGACCCGCGCTCCGGTAGCAACCTGCACGTGGTACCCCTCGCGTCCGGCGCGCTCGAGGTTCTTGGGACCGAATCCTCCGTACCAGATCGGAAATGGATCCTGGAGGGGCTTGGTGGTCTGCCGGATATGCGGGATCTTAAAGTACTTACCGTGGTGGTCGAATTCTTCCTCGGCGAACGAACGGCGGACGATCTCGATGGTTTCCCACAGCCGGCCAGTCCGCTCGCGAGGATTTACGCGAAAGGTCTCGAACTCGAAACCGATCGAGCCTGACCCAAACGCGATGTCGAGCCGTCCGTTGCTGAGGATGTCGAGCGTCGCGAGATCCTCCGACAACCGCACCGGCTCATAGAAGGGAGTGAGCAAGACAAGGGTTCCAAGGCGGATCCGCGAGGTGTGCTGAGCGACCGCGGCCAAGACCATAAGCGGCGATGGGTTCCATTGAGTTGGCATAAAGTGGTGCTCGCCGCTGAGCGCGAAGTCAAAGCCGAGCTTCTCGGTATGCACAACCAAGTCGATAGCCTCACGGTAAATCTGCACTAGCGGCCGGTTGTCGCGAGGCAGGCGACGGACGAAGAAGTTCAAGGTTCCTACGAGCATCGGATTTCTCTCCTCCTGGGCGGGCGCGCCGTTCTTTCCGCCCGTGTTAGATCGAACATTCGGTCTGCGAGCACTCCACCCACGTGTGACCCGTTGCCAAAATGAAACGAAAACTACTTCAAACCCTGGCGCTGCTTCCAGCTAGATATTCCCGACCCAGCGAGGTTCCGAGAGCTTCGAATCCTCGACTTGTCGGGCCCATCCTTCGCTGAGAAGCACCATGAAAAGCATTACCACCCGGCGTGACGCGAACCGCCACTGACCCTCAAGCGCTCGATACTCGTCGTAGATTTTCCCGCAGCCGATTAGGCTGGATTCGCCGCGCACGGCGCGGTTGTCAACCCAACACCAGCCACGCGCCCGAGCTTTGTCTATAAAATCTATGTAGTGGTTACTAAAAAAAGGCTTCACGCGCGCCGGCCAGGTAGTCTCATAAAATTTCTTAATCGCTTCGCGCCCTCGATGAACCCCGGCGCCGAGCTGAGTAAAATCGATTACGGCCTCGGGCACGAAGAGGTTCCCCATCGCCTCAGCGTCGCGCCGCACTATGCATTCGCCATACGCATAGGTTAGCGACTTTATCTGTTCCCGGCTCCAGAGTTCCTCGACCTTCTCCTCAAGGCTCTTTTCCATTTGACGCTGGCCTCCCTCTAGGTGGACACGTTGAGCACCAACTTTCCGAAGACTCGTCCGGCAACAAGATCATTCAGAGCCTCTGCCGCCTGCGAAAGGGAATACGACTTGCTGACAATTACCCTGAGGCTGTTTTCTTCGAACAGCTTGTTGAGCGAGTTCCCGAGCGCCGGCACCTGCGATGACGCGTTGACCAGGCTCATGCCGAGAAAAGTAATGTCCTTAGTTAGGGCGGAATAAATGCTGAAGGATGCTTCAGCGGAACGGCCGGTACCAGTTCCAATAATTACGATGCGCCCAAATTTCGAAATCGCATCGAAATCTCGTGCGAGATTGTCTGCGGCCACGTTCTCAATGACTACGTCAACCCCGGCGCCGGCGGTGAACCTCTTAGCCTCCTCAACAAAGTCTCGTTCGCGATAGTTTACGGCGACATCAGCGCCCAGCCGGATCACGCGATCGCATTTTTCGGCTGAACCGCAAGTCGTAATCACGCGAGCTCCCGCGATCTTGGCCAGTTGGATGGCAGCCACCCCCACTCCGCCGCCTCCACCGGAAATCAAGACCGTTTCCCCTTTGCGGATAGAAGCCTTGTTATGCAGCGCGTGGTAAGCCGTAAAAAACGGAATTGGAATTCCACTGCCCTCCGCAAACGACAAGTTAGACGGAAGCGGTATGGCTTCGCTCGCAAGCATGCACGTCTTTTCCGCGTAGCCACCCGTTAGCGCGCGGCCATAGACTCGCTCGCCTGTCCTGGAAGCGTTGACTCCAGCGCCCACCGCATCGATCTCGCCGCACACGTCAGTGCCCGGAACGTAGGGCAGCTCGATTCCAGGCAACAAGCCCGATAGGCGGACCAAGTCTGCCGGATTGACACCAGCGCTCCGCACTCGAATTCTGACCTGTCCGGCTGCGGGTTTCGGCTCAGCTGCCTCGACCAGCTTGAGCTGTTCCGGACCGCCGAACCTGTCTGCCCGCATCGCTTTCATCGAACAATCGTGAAGCTCAAGCCGAAAACGGTTCGCCTGATTTACGCATTTAAGCGTTGGTCGTATCTAGAGGCGCCGCCCGAGGGCCTTCGGGTGCTGAATCTCGACGGGAGTATCGACGGGTAAGACTTGCGCGCATCCCTTTCAGAATTGCTTCACGCTGGGATCCCGGGAGCGTCTCCACTAACTGCCCAACATTCGATGTCCGTCGATTGGAAACCAATGGCCACGCACCGCCCGTCCGATGAACCCCCCAGCAATGGAGTGACGCCACAAGAAAAGCGCCGGCTCTCTTCTGCAACTGGGCCATCGCTTCCGGCAATCTTGATTTCTCGATGTCCTCCCTTGTGGCACTTTATCTGTCATCCGCCTCCAGGTCTTTCTTGGAGTTCATTCGTGCTCGTTTCAAGCGCTCAGGTCTTCTGGATCCACGCTCGTCCGTCGGCCGAATCTGACGACCCTGCATTCAGTTTGGTTCGCAGGTGGCGGAATCCGGCGTCCTGGTCCGTGTGAAGGCCCTCGCAGCTAAAGTTCTGGGTCGATACGAAAGCGAAGAACTCTCCGACGAATGAGTAAAGATCGACAGGTACGCAAAGATTGACGCCCATTACCCCTCGCGCTTCGTTTTTGCCAAGCCACACGGCACGGAACGTCCGGGATCCATTTTGGAGCCACCCGTATGAATTGAACCGATGACCTGCTGCTCACATGGTGAAAATGTGCCCCCCACCCTTCTTCACGATTTTTCAATTGCTGAGGCTCCGGGATCGACGATTCCATAGCTCCTCCCAATAACGCCGCCAGCGTGCGCTCACCTGAGCTTCGCTCTGGCCGCCGTCGTATGCGGGCGAAGTCAGGGGAGCAGCGAGAATTACCTTCAACAGAACGACGTGATGCTTGACGCTGGTCGACCCGCGCTTCCGATAAAAACTCGAGCACCTCTTCGAACCTCGGACCCTCACTCAGGATGGCCGCAACGCCCTTGAAGCGATAACCCTTGCGGCAAAGGGGATCCACGACGTTTATTTCCACCGCGGGATTTAGCCGCAGGTTAGCGATGGTCCCGGGCGAACAGACGTCGGCGAAAACCAGATGATCGTCGTCCAGGACAGCGGTAGTTCCTTTCGGAGAGAGGTTGGGCGTGCTGTCAGGACAGATGGTAGCGATGAACCCGAGCTGTTGCTCGTTGACCACGCGTTTCATGTCTTCCGTCAGGATTCCCATCCTCGTCCTCCTGCGGCAGTGTAAGCGCGACTGAGCGCATCGGCCAACGCCGGTCATTTACATCGCCTTGCCAGAGGATGCCCATGCTCGGGTATATGACCTGCGCATCGAAGCCCTCAGCGTCGAGGAATTTGACTCGCGCATCTATGTCCTGCCACTTCGCACTTTTGAATTTGTACGCGTCGAAGTCGCGCCGCGTGTGACCCATTCCCTTTTCGCCGTATCCGAGCACCGTACCGAGAAGTTGCTCAACACTACCGAGGCGCATGGGCTTGCGATCAACGACCATCGTGAATTTGCCGCTCTGGTCTGCTTTAACCCGGAGTGCGCGATCTCGCTCGTAGAGGTCTAGAGGCTCTATAAAATGACTGTCGCCATCGATTGCCTTCATTCAATCTGTCCTGATGAGGAGCGTTCGCTCCCATAGTTCTGATCCGTCGGAGGCATCCGAGTTCGCCGCTGTCGACCACGAGGCTACGTAGCAGCCTCGGACCTGGCCCACCCGCGCTCGTACGGCGCGACAAATCGGCGCTTGAGCAGGACTTCTTTGAAAAACCAGCTATCGCCGACACGGATGTACTCATCCTCGTAGGTCGCGGCGAACCATATGGCGCGGCCTTGCGGCGCCGTGGTCGCGGTCTGGAGGAGGTACCAGCGACCCTTCGCGCTCGTCGCATCATCTGAAACCGTGATGAACGGATTGCTGACATAGTGGATCGCGAACGAGAGCATTGCCGGCATGCTCCGGAAGAACCGGCGAATCGCCTCGCGGCCCTCGTGACGGCCGAGCTGGCTGCCGCCGTCCCACACCGCTTCCTCCACGAATAGCTCGGCGAGATTCTCGGCATCGTACCCGCTATCGCAGAGTTCGCAGTAGCGGGCCTTCAAAGCTCGGATCTGCTCGGCCGCTTCAAGTCGAGCCAAGCGCGCTTCAACCGTCATATGGTCACCCTCCTCCAAGATCTTCAGGCTTTATATGGACGGCTCCGGCCTGAGGTTTCGGCAAACACGCAGGGTCCTCAAGGCACTCTTAAACAGGGGCCGCGGTTCGGTCCTTACGATCGCAGCCCGCCACTTCAATGCGCATCAACGTAGCACAGCACCCGCAGCTCAATGCTCCGACGCGCCGGAGCCGCTGAGGGCGCAGAAAGGTTCGTGAAGGACGTATGAGGACATCCTCGTCCGATTACCCCACGGCTGTCGTATGATTTTATCAGCAACACTTCGTCGGGCATCATGTTTGAATAGTAGTACCATTCCTGCTGCGGCGCGGTCGCCACCTCGTAAACAGAAATGCCGATTTCATGCCAGCTGTAGCCTCGGTGGCCGTATCCGTAGAGCATTATCTCCAGCAGGTCGTCGGCAGTCACGGTCCGTGCATCACAGATCGCAAGCGGTTCTCGTTCAGCGGTATTGAATAACGGCCGCCAGAAATTGAGGGCAATGACGCGGGACGCTGCCTGGGGCTCGGAAACACCGTGCAGTGATAGATACTCACCCCAGGTCGAATTGTCCGTGTAGTCCATGTGCACGCCGGAGACGTAGCCGCCGCCGCGTTCGGCGGTTGTCACCTCATTCTTCTTCAACAGCCCGCCACCGCCGGTCTGCCGTCCCGGCTCTCGGATAAGATGGTCGAATGTGAAAGCATGAGAAGCGCCGGTCAGTTCTCGCGCCAGTTCCTTACATTCCTCGTAGTAGATTCGCATGACCTCGTCATTGTCGAACCAGTCCCGCACACCGCTAGGCCGGCGCACCAAAGTGAAACCGCTCGTCTCGAGCGTAAATTCGGCGGAGTTCGGGCGAGCGTCATGGATCAAGCATTCGACCTTCTCCACCTTCCGCCGTCGTGCGCCTCGATCTGGCCTGCGATAGTCGACGCTTCGGGGGCCATGTTCTCGCCCTCGAATCAGGTCTTCACGGTTAACGAAGTACAAGGGAATGAGAACGTAGTCAGTGGCGCTCATGATTCTCACCCCTTTTGGCCCTCTTTTGACCGCGATGGCTCGACCTGGAATTCTATCCCACAGTCGACTGAAGCTTGCGAGCAGTCACCTCCGCACTCACTTCGGGTTCGATCGCGCCGTGGATATCACCATCGACATAGTGGTCTCCTTTCATCATCCAGGGCTGAACACCTGCGAAATTGGACGCATCCGCCTCCTGCAGCGTCAAAGGTACCGTCATTAAGAAGTTTAGCTGGTACAGAATCTCAAACCGACCGGGATTCGAGGTCGGCCTAAAACTGATCGAGATATCAGAGAAGCCGCGCCGGTTCCCAACGAAGCACAGGCGTTTCGCAGATCGCTGCGTAAAAACCATCCGCGCGATCCAGACGAAGTTTGCGACGGTTCTCTTCCAGCCGACCTGCTTCGGACTCGTGTGCAGTCCTAAGAGAATGGTGCTCTCGCCGGTGTGGTTGCGAATCTCGATAACCATAGTCGATGTACCCACTGATTGCTTCGCGCACACGCCTCGTAGAAGCCATCAGCCGAAATTACGCAGCGGCGCTGCAGGAACGCTTCGCGAAAGGTTCTGCGTTCCTCAAGCGTCTCCGCCTTGACGCGGACTCCAAACAGACCCTGGTCGATAGAGAAGTAGATTCCACGGCGCACGAGCCTTTAGAGACATGCTTCGACGATGAGATGGTGGTCGCTATGGCCTGACTTCGTAGTAGGCATTGATCGGGTTCTCGAAGTCCTTGGTCACGAAGCGCGTAAACCCGGCCTCCGCCGTCATCCTGCGGGCGACCGGTTCGGGAAATCCGAGTGTGCCTAATCCCAGACCACCGGGCTCGGAAAGCGCCGACGACATACAGCAAATCACCGAGAAGCCATACATGAGCGTCGCGAGGGGATTTTGCTTCAGGTTTTCTTCGAAAGTTGGCATCCCGTGAACGTCGGCGATCAGCCATGTTCCGTCGGATTTGATCGCTTTGCGAATGGCCTGCATCACCAGGTCAGGCCTCGTCATGTCGTGGAGGCAATCGAAGGTCGTGATGAAATCACAACTGGCATCGCCCGGCAGAGGATCGACGCCCGCGTCGTGCAGATGCACGTTCTTTACTCCGGCCTTCCCTGCATTTTCCGCTGCGCGTTGTAAAGGAAGCTTTGCGATATCGTAGCCATGAAACTCTGACCGCGGGTAAGCCTTGGCCATCTCGATGATCGCAACGCCCGCGCCGCATCCGACATCAGCAACCTTGGCGCCTGCCTGCAGCTTCGCAACAACGCCATCGAGCCTTGGCAGGGCATTAGGTACAAGCTGCGTCCGAAACCACGGGGCGAGCAGTCGCTCGACGCCGACATTCACTTCGGAACCAAACTGGTCATAAGTGAGGCCGAGCCCGCTTTCGAATGAGCGCGGCAGCGCATTCAACAGCGCCATCTGCTGCGGGAGAGCGCAGAAACCTCCGGCGAGAAAAAACGGACTGTTTTCGTCCGCAAGCACCAGGGCGCCTTCGGGGCTGAGCTCGAAACGTGACTCACCCTGGTAGTCTACTACGCTGGCGGCCGCCTGCTGGTACAACCACTCGCGAACCCAGCGCTCATTGAGGCCGGTCTTGCGCGCGAGTTCTTCGCTGGTGAGAGGGCCGGCGCCATTCATCGCCTGGTAGAGACCCATGCGTTCGCCTAGATGGATCATGCCGGAAACCAGCGCTCCCGCCAGATGGCCGAAGACCCTCTCCGCGAATTTTCCCGTTTTCTCGATATCGATCTGATTCTTGTCGGCCATGATAGAAACCTCCCACTACACTGAGAAATCCGCGCGCCCTTCTTTTCGCAGCGTTAGTGGATTTCTCGATGATTCTATATTGCAAGTTAAGCGGTGTTCATAGTCCGTGTGCGACAGAGGTAGGGCGATAGGAAAATCGGAGAAGCCCCATCCGACTGGCGGCCTCGTGCTCAACGGCAGAGTCCCACTCCTAGCTGCGATTTGGCGTGCTCATGTTCGGTCGCGAAACGCCCAGATCACGACATTTCGAGTGTCGCGCGCGATCATTGACGGCGACCGCGAAAGAACTTTCGTTCCAGAGCAACGAGCAGAAACGATGCGAGGCGCTGTTCCTTGCCAAGACACCCTCAAAAGGACCATTCTTCAACTACGCAACCCTGCGTCTTGCTCCGATCGCGTCGCGTGTCATACGCGGATAGCGATCGCGACCATTCAAGGCCGAATTCTGAGCGCAGCACGAGGAGAGAACCGCGATGGAAAAGAGTGATGTCGTTGTCCCCAGAGGTCAGGAAATCCTCTACAACAATTTTCACTTCGCCCCTGCGGTGAAGGACAAGGATCATCTTTATTGTTCCGGCGTGATTGGCATGGGTCCCGACGGAAAGGTGTCGTCCGATCCCGAGACGCAATTTACGCAGGCATTCGAGGATATAAAGGGAGTCCTCGAGGCTGCCGGGCTTTCGTTCCGTGACGTCGTCGATATCACTTCATTCCATGTCGGCCTGCAGGCGAACATGCGCACGTTCATGAAGGTGAAGGATCGCTACGTGAGCGAGCCATATCCGGCCTGGACTGCGATAGGGATCACCGAGCTCGCGGTGCCGGGCGGCCTCGCCGAAGTCAAAGTGATCGCGCGGATGCGCGGCTAGTCAGGCGGACCGAGAAAGATGATGAGTGATCACAAGGATAACGACTGAGGAGCAGCTTCGCATCCGCAATGCTTCGGATCGGTGCACGAGCCTCACCACACTCGCGTGTCCGGTTATTGTTTTTCTCCTGCCGCCGACCAACTGGGGAGGCACGCCCCGGAAAACGAGTGGCCCGTACCTCTCCGCAATAAGTCTTTTCGCGGAGAGTAGCGTTTACCAGCGACGGGGACTCGGGCCGTCTCAACAAAGCGTGGTGCTCATGCCCGACCCGTCGGCTCGACAACCACCATCGGGATCTGCCGCGAACCCGCTCGCTTCTGGTACTCGTCGTAAGGCGGATACATCTCCGCCATCTTCTTCCAGTCGCGAGTTCGTCGCCGGTCGGGTGCGCGCGGGCGCGCATGCGCTTCGAGCCGACCAGATCTCGCAGTCGGGATTCGCCTTGAGGTTCACGTACCAGCCCGGATGCTTCGGCGCGCCCCCTTCGAGCCAATGTTGACGTACTTCCCATCGATCTCCTGGTAGAGCAGCGGCAGCGGTCGAAGCTTGCCGGTTTTCGCGCCGCGCGCGATGAGGAGCAGCGTTGGCAGCGGAGCCTGGTCCGCCGCCGATGGTCGAGTCCCTTCCGACACCACCAGACTCTGAAGGATAGCGGTACCCTCGAGTAATTTGACCGCGACCAGCGCTGAGCCCTTCATGGCTGCTACATACGCTCGCTTCGTTCTTGGTGCGGAGCATTGGCAGTCCAAAGCTTCTGCGTTCTTCCCGCCACAAATTCGTCGCATGATTCGCTTCCGGTCCGAAGCGTTGACAAACTTAGGGTATCCGAAAACTGGCGGAGCAGAGGTCTTGAAATGGACCACCACGTGTCGGAGTTTCTGTGGTTGGGCACTTGTGGCTGGAGGAGATGTAGTGCCACTGAACTTCTGCACCAGCAAAGAGTCCCGCAACACCATGAGAGAGGAGGACCAGCATGGATGTTATCGAAGCAATGGAGACGTGCAGCGCGGCACGCTACCTGAAGCCGATTCGGTACCACAAGACGTGATCGAGCGCGTTATCTACGCTGCCACGCGGGCATCGAGTCCGGGGAACAGTCAGGCACGGGATTTCATCGTCGTTCGCGATCGGAGCTTAAGCAGAAAATTCGCGATCTGATCGCGCCCCGATTCCAAGCTATGCGTGAGTACGCCTGCGAGCGGCCAGATTCACCAATAGAATGCTCGCCGGCGCATCACGCCTCGCGGATTCTTTGCATGAGGTCCCGGCGATCATCTTCGTTTGCGGCCCCGTCGCATACCCATCCAACGCCCCGACGGAACAATTCGTGTGGTCTGCGCTATACCCCGCAGCACAAAACCTTATAGTGGCCGCCCGCTCGCTGGGGTTGGGCACGACTTTCACTACGTTTCACATGCTCATCGAATCCGAGCTCGGCGAGTTACTCGGAATTCCCAACGAAGTGCTATTCGGCGTGATGACTCCAATCGGATGGCCGGGGGACGAATTCGTCAAAGTGAAGCGGAAACCGATCGCTAAATCATTCATTGGGAAAAATGGAGCAATACCTAGCAGTCACGGGGAACCGTCCCAAAACAATAGAAACTTTGCCGCCTCTGTAAGGAGGAGTGGTGCTGGTATGGACTGACGGGTAGTGCCCACACTCGAAACTGAGCACGCGCTATTCAGATACCGCCTCGCCCGAGCCGCCGAACTCTTTTGGGAAATCCTTCAGCTTGGGCAGCCCGTCCTTCATCGGCAGAACCGTCTCCGAGTAGTTCACGTGCACCGCGGGCGCGAACTTCAACGTCGGCAGCGTCGCCGCGAACACATCCACCATTCCCAGCGGAGGATGAT
>JBKPEA010000008.1:0-28807 GCA_046728175.1 Thermodesulfobacteriota bacterium
CCAGCCGTAACGCGCGCAGGATCTGCTCTTCGCTGTGGCCCTTCTTTGGCATTCCCGTGCCCTCCTCAGGCTGCTGCAGAGGACCACACCGCAAGCCCCGCTCTCAACTTATGGCCGGCATACTTTTCGGGTTTTGGGTCAGTCGGATCCAGTATCTTAACGAAGTACGAGTATCAGGACGGCAAACCGATCCTTATGCGCGAACCGAAAGTGTTTTTCATTGACGACTTCACGGGCAAGGCAATCGGGATCAACTTGTTCATTGGCAAGCGGCCTTGCGCTGTTTTCGGAAATTCGGGCGGCGATCAACAGATGCTCGAATGGACCCGAGGGGCAGGTGGTGCGAAGCTAATGATGCTGGTTTTGCACGATGATCCGGAGCGTGAGTATGCGTACGGTCCGCTGACGGCCTGCCCGATACCAAAGTTGGCACTTTTCCCGATCCGCTCTTGGCTGAGGCAAAGAGCAGAGGCTGGGTGGTTATTAGTATGAAGAACGACAGGAACCGCATTTTCGGATTCTAGGAAGTACAATTCTTCCAGGTTGCCCCAACGGCTCTGAGGAGAAGGCCGACCTCGTCTCCATCCAAGCCTCTTACAACGATAACTTCGAGGACTAAGTGGTATGGCTAGCCTAAAAGCCGAAGCCGATTGTCTTGGTAGTCTAAGGCTTACACGTGCCGCCGAGTTGATGTGTTAAAACTGGACGGTTGCGTGACGCCCCAACACATGATTGACGCGCTTTGGGGTGCCTGGCTGGCGTCATGGACAGTTGCGAGGTTTTGGTCCAATCGTACCGAGAAGAGGGACGCCATAGGGGCCGAGCTTTTTTTTCGCCTCCTCCTTTATGTCAGCTTGATCCTTCTGTTTGCGTTCCCCGTGAATCACACCCCCTACCGACAATCGAAGCTCTGGCTAGTCGGCGATGCGCTGAGCTGGATTTTGGTCGGACTGACGGCTGGCGGGCTTTTGCTCGCCTGGTGGGCGCGCATTCACCTGGGCCTCCTCTGGTCGGACCTGGTGGTGAAAAAGGCCGGCCATCATGTGGTCGACACGGGACCTTATAGGCTCGTGCGCCATCCGATCTATTCGGGCCTCATCTTTGCCGCCTCAGCAACAGCGATCCAGAAAAGAACCTCAATCGCGCTCCTTGCCGTCGCTCTTATGACTTTGGCCTTTTGGGTCAAAGCGCGACGGGAGGAACGCTTCCTGCGGACGGAATTGAGCGAAGATGCCTACGACGCCTACGCGCGCAAGACCCCGATGCTGGTGCCGTTCGTGCAAATCCGACCGTAACGTGACACCGTAGATCACCACGCACCGCGATGAGGACGGACCCGTAGCCCGGGAGGAGCCAATCCGGCGTTTTTCTATTTTTCTTTTGGTCCTTAGGGACCCGGTCTTCTTCAGCACGCCGTTAGAAGCGATAGCGACGCGCTGGAATGCCGAACCAAAAGATAACGCCGCTGAGTTTGCGATTTAGGTCATGGAAGACCCGACCAGAAGGTTTTGTCGAGGACCATGCAAAAAGCGCAGTATGCTAAAAGGTTTTGTGGAGGCGGCGATCGGATTCGAACCGATGCATCGAGGTTTTGCAGACCTCTCCCTTACCACTTGGGTACGCCGCCTCGTGAAGGCTCGCCGCTCAGAAGCGGCATTTACTATCATGCCCGCACGGACGCATCAATTGAAGCGGAATATTCGTTGCTGCCGAAACGATTTTCGGCTGGGCTGGGGGCGGAGAGAAGGTAAGACGCGGAACGCTGCTCCGGCCTTTTGCGTATTGAAGGCAGTCTGTTGAACGCCACGGATGGGCCCGTCGCGCAGACTTACTGGGGCACTAGGCTGCGGATCCGTTGTGGCCATAATGTCACGCGGTCACCCTCACTGGAGGACATCCGGGGGGTTTTAAGCAGCTTCGGTACCTAGATAAACGAGATGGGCGATTGCCGAGAGTTGGAGTGCGCGGCTGCAGTCAGGGACCGCGGAGGCTTGGGAAGTTTTTGCCGTAATCTCGATTTGGGAGGTAGCGCCGAATGTCTGATCAAGTCACTTACGACTGGAATGCGATTGTCGACGATTTGAACAAGCTGTTGCGGCTGCGCACTACTCCGATCGGCATGAAGTTGTTCCGCACGGCTGAGGAGATGGAGGCGATTCCAAAAATCCGGCGCCCCAAGTCGACTCACACCACCGATCAGATCGTCGCGCAGGCGGCGCGCCTGGGTTGGACGGTTGGTATCACGATGAAAGATCTGGTCGGCGCGCAGTGCGGCGCCGTGATTGGGTTGCACCCACAGGATGAGGAATGGCTCTCGGGCAACGCGATGGCGGGCGTCTGGTATTCCACACTGGAGGATTCATCGGCGCATCAGCATGCGGATGGACACCGTGCCACACGGACACTACACCGCGATGGCGGTATCGCCGCTGGTCTCAGGACGACTCAATCCCCCCGATATTTGTCTCCTCTACGCGACGCCGGGCCAAATGATCATTTTCATCAACGGCCTTCAGTGGTCCGGCTATCGCAAATTTCAATGAGGTGCCGTCGGAGAATCGGCTTGCGCCGACTCGTGAGGTCGCGCGCTCAAAACCGGCGAACCGAGTCTTTCGATCCCATGCTATGCGGAGCGGCGCTACGGGGGTGTGCTCGACGACGAGCTGCTGATGGCAATTCCGCCCCACTTTCTGCCAAAGACCATCGAAGGAATGAAGCGGCTTGTATCGAACGGATTGCGTTATCCGATTCCGCAATACGGCATCCAGTCCGATGCTCGAGCGGGGCTGGCGGTATCCTATGGACCGCGGGAAAAATAACCTAATCCGCTGCCCTACGTGAAAACATACAGGCATAGATTTTCTCTCCGCGGACCTTTCGGGCGCGAATCGGGTCTGGTTTGATCGCGCCCGCCGCCCGAGATCCGGAGTCATGATGTCGAAAAGAAAGACAGGCTTCGTGTTCGATGAGCTCTACATGTGGCACGATTCCGCCGGCGGCTCGTTCCCGAGCCAACCCAGCGCAGGCTTCGAGAACCCGGAAACCAAGCGACGGTTTTACAATCTTCTGGCTGCCACGCGGCTCCTCGATAACCTGCAGTCCATCCGGCCAAGACCGGCCTCGGAAGAAGACCTCCACCGGTTTCACACCCACGAATACATCGAATTGATTCGCCAGCTTTCATTGCAGCGCGGCGGTGACGCTGGCGAGCTTACTCCGTTCGGTGCAGGTGCTTTTGAAATTGCGATGCTATCCGTGGGTGGGGTAATGACGGCCGTTGAAGAAGTCGTGAAAGGCACGGTCGACAATGCTTATGCGCTGGTGCGTCCACCTGGGCACCATGCTGAACCGAATCGCGGCCGGGGTTTTTGCATATTCGCCAACATAGCGGTCGCACTGATGTATGCCAGGGCCAGGTTAGCTGTCCCTCGAATTGCCGTGGTGGACTGGGACGTTCATCACGGGAACGGCACCCAACTGGCCTTCTACGAGAATCCCGAGGTGCTCACTATTTCGATTCATCAGGACAACCTGTACCCAATCGGAAGCGGCTCTATCTCCGATAACGGCTCGGGGCTGGGTGCGGGGTTCAATCTGAACATCCCGATGCCACCGGGATCCGGCGTGGGTTCCTATCTTGCCGCCTTTGAGCGCGTGGTCATCCCAGCTCTGTACAAATTCAAGCCCGAATTGATCGTAGTGGCGAGCGGTCTCGATGCGAATGCGTACGATCCGCTGGGCCGCATGATGCTGCACAGTGAATGTTATCGTCGAATGACAAACATGATGCTGCAGGCCGCCTCCGATCTCTGCGCAGGCCGCCTGGTCCTTGCACACGAAGGCGGGTACGCCGAGACCTATGTACCGTTTTGTGGACTGGCCATTGTTGAAGAACTCGCGGGGCTACGCACCGAAGTCTGCGATCCGTATCTCGAATTTGTGCAGAATCGCGCTTATCAGGAATTGCAACCTCATCAGGAGGCTGCCATCGAACGAGCGCGTGAGCTCCTGTCCGGCATCAGATAGACCCGGAACCTGCGACGTCGTTCCGACGCAGATAGGAACAGGAAAACTGCCTGGGCTACACAAATTCTCCCCAGGTCGCAGGCACTTTATCCTCTTTCTCGAGGTGAGGTTCTACAAATGTACAGCCCACGGCCCGAATTCGACATTGAAGGCAGTGAGGATCTTAGGATATGGCGAGTCTCGTAGGCACATCGGAATTCTGGAATTCTGTAGGTTGGTTCAGGCCCCAAAAGGGAGGACCCCTTGTCGGAGGGCATTTACTTCTTTCATTATCCTCCATTATCCTCAGGTTAAATCTGTTGCGACCTCCCGGTATCGCTCACAGTCCGATTGTCCATCGCCACTGGAGAGGGGCACACTGGGTAGCCAATGTTGCCGCACCCGAGCGGATTTGTCCTTCGAGCGCGGCACCGAATACGAGATGGACAACGCACGGGTGGATTGGTATTCGAAGCGTTCACGAGCGCTCACGGCGTTACGTATCGTGACACTGGGATTGATCCCGGTATATGCTACTTTCCGTTCACGAAGCGCACCTTGGAAACACAAGGTGGAGGAACAGCTGATGCCCTGACCTGACTTGGGAGGTTTCTGGAGGCTGCGGAAATCTTGCTCGGATGCGTCCAGCGCTGGTTCTTCACGATCATCATCGTTGGCACTACTCCCCTCGCCGTGTTTGCCAACGACTGGGGCATGGGGGATTCAAACGCAAAAATTCCTCCGAGCAGCGTATTCCAGGCGGTTTCGACCCCAGCCCAAGAGATCAATACCATCGCGTTTTTCGTTATTTCGATCACGGCCGTAATTTTTTTGATTGTGGCGGGCCTGCTGACCTACAGCATTGTGCGATTTCGCGCCCGCTCCGGCGATGACGGCCGCGAACCTCCGCAGGTTTACGGCAGCAACCCGATTGAGTTCGCATGGACGACGGTTCCCTTCCTAATTGTATTCGTGCTGCTACTGACAACTGTTCGTGTCGTTTACAGTGTCCAAGCGCGGCCGCGGCCACCCGGCGCTCTGAGTGTGCGCGTGATCGGGCATCAATGGTGGTGGGAATTCCGTTACCCGGCTCTCGGCGTTGTCACCGCGAACGAGCTTCATGTGCCGGTGAGCGATGTCGGGAGTCCGACGCCTACCTTTCTCGATCTCGAGTCCGCCGACGTCGCGCACAGCTTCTGGGTTCCTCGCTTGGCCGGCAAGACCGATGTAATTCCCAATAAGAAGAACACGATGTGGATAGATCCACACGTTCCCGGAACTTACCTCGGTCAGTGTGCGGAGTTTTGTGGCACTGAGCATGCGATGATGCTGCTTCGGGTAGTGGTAGAGTCGCGCAGTGACTTCGATAGCTGGGTCGCGACACAAAAGCCGCAGCCAAAGGTCGATCCAACCGTCGCGCGCGGCCGCCAAGTATTCGAATCTACGGCCTGCATCAATTGCCATACCGTCCAAGGTACGGCGGCGGACGGACGCTTCGGCCCCGACCTTACGCACCTGATGACACGCGAGACGATCGGGTCCGGCATCGCTATCAACACTCGCGATCACTTGCGCATATGGGTGGCCGATCCGAATGTTATGAAGCCAGGCGCGCTGATGCCGGCCATGGGCCTCGACGACCGGGACCTCGACGCCCTGGTCGATTATCTGGCCACTCTTCGCTGAGCAGGAAAACTCGTTATGGCGGGAAGCATCGAACACGAAATGGCTCTCGGCGCGGCTGATGTTCCGCAGGAACTGCCTATCCTTGGCAAACTCCACGAATGGAGCGTCACCGTCGACCACAAGCGCCTCGGTCTGATGTACATCGGGGGCGGCCTGTTCTTCTTCCTGGTAGCCGGCCTCCAGGCGGCCACGATTCGCCTTGAGCTTGCAGTCCCGAACGCCGGTATCGTACCGCCGCAGGTCTTTAATCGCCTGCTCACGATGCACGGCACAGCGATGGTTTTCCTGGTCGGGATGCCGATCCTGACCGGCTTCTTCAACTACCTGGTGCCGCTGATGATTGGGGCGCGCGACCTCGCGTTTCCGCGCCTCAACGCTTTTGGTTTCTGGCTGTGGTTCTTCGGCGCTCTGCTTCTCTACTTTAGCTATCTGGGCGGGGATGGTCTTTACGGGTCCGGCACTGCACCCGATGTCGGCTGGTTCGCGTACGCACCACTGACGGAGCGGGCGTTTTCTCGGGGCAACAGTACCGACTACTGGATACTCAGTATCTTTCTCACCAGCGTCGGTTCAACCGCAACGGCCATCAACCTAATCTCGACCATCATATGCATGCGCTGCCAAGGAATGACGCTTAGCAAAATGCCGGTACTGGTGTGGCTGGCACTCGTCGTTTCCTTCATGATCCTCGTGGTACTATCGCCGCTTTCCGCCGCGCAGGCGATGCTGCTGCTCGATCGTTTCCTGGGCGCGCACTTCTTCGACACACAAGCGGGCGGTTCCGCAGTCCTCTGGCAGCACTTTTTCTGGATCTTCGGCCATCCTGAGGTCTACGTTCTGGTCATTCCGGCCTTTGCCTTTGCCTCGGAAATCATCCCAGTCTTCTCGCGCAAGGTGATTTTTGGGTACAGCGTGATGGTAGCTGCGACTTGCGCGATCGCATTCATCAGCGTGAGCGTGTGGGCACATCACATGTTCGCGGTCGGCATGACCCCGGCAGGTAACTCATTCTTCGTCGCCTCCACGATGTTGGTCGGGGTTCCGACCGGCATCAAGATCTTCAACTGGCTCGGGACCATCTGGGGCGGGAAACTGCGCTTCAAGGTCCCAATGCTGTTCAGCCTGGGTTTTCTTTTTCAATTCCTGGTCGCAGGCCTAACCGGGATCATGCTCGCCGTTGCCCCCTGGGATTGGCAACTCACCGACACCTACTTCGTGGTGGCGCATTTTCATTATGTATTAATCGGTGCGATCGTTTTTATGATATTCGCGGCGATTTATTACTGGTTTCCCAAGGCTACTGGCCGAATGCTCAGTGAAACGCTGGGCAGGTGGCACTTCTGGCTATTTTTGATCGGATTTCATCTGACATTCGATACCTTGCATTTCGCTGGCCTGCAAGGCATGCCGCGCCGCATCTACACTTATCAGCCCGGTCGTGGACTAGAGACCCTTAACCTGATTGCATCGCTCGGTGCGCTCGTACAGGGCGTCGCGGTCCTCGTATTCGTGATCAACATTGTGCGATCGCTCCGCTCCGGTGAATCCGCTGGTAACGATCCCTGGGATGCGTGGACGCTCGAATGGTCCACGACCTCTCCTCCACCGGAGTACAACTTCGCGACGCTCCCGGTGGTCCAAAGTCGGCGCCCCTTGTGGGACCTGAAGCATCCCGAGGATCCGGACTCGAGGTACGAATGAAGCGGAGGACCTCCTAATGGCCGCGGCACCCATTTCAACTTCGGCAGAAGCCTGGACCGCAACACTTCCGCGACGCGGATACACAGGCATTTTGGCACTGATCCTTACCGAGTCTGCTTTCTTTTCAATTTTCGTCGTCGCCTACATCTTCTACAGCGGAAAAAGCTTGTCTGGCCCCTTTCCCAGGGACGTGTTGTCAACACCGGTCCTGAACACCATTTGTCTGCTATCCAGCAGTGTCACCATAGCGTTGGCGATTCGAGCTTTCCAGCGGGGCTCGGTCCGGGCTTTCGCCCTGTGGTGGCTGCTTACTTTTGCGCTGGGCCTCGAGTTTTTAGTTGGCACCGCCCTGGAATGGCGTCGGCTGATCTACCATGAAGGATTCAGGATTAGTTCGAATCTTTTTGGCACTACTTTCTACTCACTCGTTGGTCTGCACGCGGCACATGTCACAATCGGCTTGTTGCTGATTCTGCTCGTGATGATTCTCACTTTAGGCGGATATATGAACGAGCGTCACGTCTACCGAACCGATGTTCTTTCATGGTATTGGCACTTCGTGGACGGAGTCTGGGTAGTAGTATTCTTGACCGTGTATGTGATCTGCCGCTGAATTGGTAATATGGCAGTTCAAGAGAAGCCAGAAGATCTCCTCGAAGTTCCCGCCTCCGCCGGGTGGCCCATGATCATGGCGCTCGGACTGACGCTGGTGTTCGCAGGCCTGGTGACCAACGTCGCTGTCAGCATCGTGGGCTTGATCCTCTTTTGGTCGGGTGCGTTTGGATGGTTCAGAGAAGTACTGCCCCTCGAGCATACCGAAGCGGTGCTGGTCGAGGCTGTCGCGGAGGCAATCGTGCCGGCGAAAATCGGCGTCGACTATCTCGAGGTCGGCGAGTTGGGCAATCGCGCTATTCTGCCGCTGCAAATCTACCCATATTCGGCAGGAATCAAAGGCGGCATCGCGGGCGGCATCGTGATGGCGGTCCTCGCAGTGCTGCAGGGCGTCGTGCGGCACGGAAGTCTGTGGTACACCATCAACATTCTCGCCGCGACTGCGATGGCCAGGCTGGCTAACGCTGACACCGCGACCCTTTCGTCATTCATTCCGCAAGCGTTTTTGATCGCTCTGGTCATCCACGCCTCTGCCTCGATCCTGGTCGGACTGCTTTACGGCGTGATGCTTCCAATGTTTCCGCGTTATCCGGCACTCTGGGCGGCGATCGTCGCTCCGCTGTTGTGGACCGGCCTGTTGTGGGCGTCGCTGAACGTGATTAATCCGGTGTTGGAGACCCGCATCGATTGGGGCTGGTTCATTCTCTGCCAAATCGCGTTTGGTGCCGTTGCGGGATTCGTCGTTAACCTCACCGAGCAGGTTCACACGTTGCAACACATGCCATTCGCGGTTCGGACGGGTATCGAGACGCCCGGCCTCGTCAAAAATGGTGAGGACCGCAATTGAGCATCCGCCCCAGCAGATCGCTTCTCGTGATTGTTTCAGTGGCGGCGATACTGCTCCCGGGATGCGATTCGCTTCCCGGACGCCCCTTGCAGACGGAGGTTCCGCTGCGACCTACCGATGTAACTGACTTCGCGACGCTGTATCGCGAGAATTGTGCAGGCTGCCATGGCGGTGACGGAAAGTTCGGTGCCGCCATCGCGATGAACAATCCCCTTTATCTCGCGATCATCGATCACACCACAATGCGCCGCCTGATTGCCGAGGGAGTTCGTGGCACGTCTATGCCGCCATTTGCGCAAAGCGCCGGCGGATCTCTGACTGACCGCCAGATCAACCTACTGGTCGATGGAATTTATAAGAGCTGGGCGGGGGCGAAAGATTCGGGCGTAGGCGCTCCACCCTATTCCAGTACGACGAGTGGAAATCCCGGCAACGGCGCGCAGGTTTATGCCGCCAGTTGCCAATCCTGTCACGGCCCCGATGGCGAAGGCGGACCTCTGGCGGGTTCCATCGTCGATTCGTCCTATCTCTCACTCGTTAGCGATCAGTACCTGCGCACGATCGTGATTGCGGGACGCCCCGAGCTCGGTCACCCCGATTGGAAGCATGATGCCTCCGGGCGGCCGTTAACTCCTGGACAAGTCTCCGATGTAGTCGCATGGATCTCATCCAAACGCGCCGCGCCCCTAGTGGCGAACGATTGAATGACTGGTCGAAATGGATTCATCCACTGAAAAGACCACGCGGCGCCACTTCCTGTTTCGCCTCGGAATAGCGATCAACGCGATCGCAGTTGTGCTATTCGCCATACCGGTTGTTGGCTACTTGCTGTCCCCCGCACGGCGTTTTACCTGGCTCGACTGGATACCGCTTGGCTCATTGTCCGACTACCCGGAGAACGAGACCCGCCTGGCGGCATATTTAAGTCCGTTTAAGAAGAGGTGGGACGGTGAAACCGCAAAAATTCCCTGCTGGGTACGACGCCTAACCGGCAACCAATTTCAGGTCTTCGCGATCAATTGCACGCACCTCGGTTGTCCGGTGCGCTGGTTCGCCGAGTCCGGACTCTTCATGTGCCCGTGCCATGGCGGGGTATTTTACTCCGATGGCAGGCACGCTTCGGGTCCTCCCCCCCGACCACTGTATCAGTACAAATACAAAGTCGAGGCCGACCGGCTTTGGATTTACGCCGGTGAACTCCCGACACTAGGCCATCCCGAGGTATGAAGGAGCGGCTCACACGGCTGGGGCGGTGGCTCGATGAGCGCCTGCAAGTCGGCGATGCGCTCGTCAGCGTAGCCGAGCACCCGGTGCCGCGCAGCTCGGCCAGCTGGTGGTACGTCTTCGGCAGCGCGACGTTGGTGGTTTTTGTTTTGCAGGTGGTCACAGGCATTTGCCTCGCAACGGTTTACACACCCGCCGCCGACCGCGCATGGGACAGCCTGATTTATCTCGATTATCACCAGCCGCTCGGATGGTATCTGCGTGCGCTGCACGGTTGGGGCTCCAATTTCATGGTAGCGCTGATGCTCACTCACATGATCCAGGTCTTTCTGTTCGGTGCCTACAAGTATCCGCGCGAGCTCACCTGGGTGGCCGGATGTGTTCTGCTTCTATGCACTCTCGGCATGGCTTTCACCGGACAGGTTCTTCGCTTCGACCAGGACGCGTACTGGGGACTAGGCATCGGCGCCGCGATCGCAGGGCGAACCCCCATCCTCGGTTCTAAGATCGTCGACCTCATTCTGGGCGGGCCGATCATCGCGGGCGAAACGCTGTCCCGTTTCTTCGCGCTGCACGTGTTCGTCATCCCGGCGCTGTTGATCGGCTTTGTAGGCCTGCATCTCTTTCTGGTCCTGAAGATTGGCATCAACGAATGGCCGATGCCGGGTCGAATAGTCAGCCGGTCCACCTACCGGCGGCAGTACGAGGAGTTGGTACGTGCCGATGGTGAGCCGTTCATGCCCTACGCTGCGCAGAAAGATCTCGTCTTCGCCGGACTAATCATCGTGAGCCTGCTGGTGGTTGCCGCGATCGCAGGGCCGATCGGTCCTAACGGGCAGCCCGATCCTACAATCATTCAAACCGTTCCGCGCCCCGATTTTTTCTTCCTATGGTTGTTCTCGGTGTTCGCGTTGTTGCCACCCTGGACCGAAACCGTTCTGATGCTCACCGGTCCCGTCCTCGCGCTCGGAATTCTCTTTGTACTACCATTCATTTCAGGGTCTGGCGAGAAGAGCTGGTGGCGGCGTCCCTTCTCGGTGGTGATTGTCATCCTGGTAGTCACGACGATCGGCAGTCTCACCTGGCTCGGGACGTTCTCGCCGTGGTCGCCGCACATGAACGCATGGAGCGCCGTGCCCACGCCGATCGAGTATGTCAAAGGCCGCACGCCGCTTGAACTCCAGGGCGCGCTGCTGGTGCAAAGCAAGCAATGTCGCAACTGCCATTCGCTCGGCGGCCGAGGCGGACTGCGCGGTCCCGCGCTCGACCGGACCGCCACCCGCCTGACGCGCAGCCAGATAGTACGCCAAATACTCCAGGGTGGCGGAAACATGCCGGCCTACGGCAGTAATCTTTCGCCCGCCGAGGTCAACGCTATTGTTGCCTTTCTTGCGACCATGCATCCGCGCGGGGAACCGCCGGCGCGGAACTCGGCACGACCGGCGGCTCCCGCCTCGAGTAGCTAGGTGACCTCCGCAATCCAAACCGCCGTCGAATCCTGGAACCCTCCCGTCGCCACAATTGCAACCGTGCTAATCCTCACAACTCTCTACACCCGCGGCTTCTTTCGCCTGCATCGCCAGATGCCGGAGCGATTTCCACTCTGGCGACTGGCTTCCTTCATGGGTGGGATCGGAGCGCTTCTGGTCGCTATTGCATCGCCACTCGAAGAATTCGACGACGTGCTGTTACAGGTTCACATGGCGCAACATCTGATCCTGATGATTCTCGCGCCCGGGCTTCTGCTCGCGGGCGCACCAGCCATTCCGATGGTGCGTGGCCTTCCGCCGCGTATCGCCAAGACCCTGGTAGGACCGCTGCTCCGTTCTAGCACCGTGCGGGTCGTATTCGCGTGGCTGACGCAGCCGTGGGTATGTTGGATCGCATTTGCCGTCGCGACCTGGGGATGGCACCTGCCCGCCACCTTCCAGCTCGCACTCCGCTCCAATGGATGGCACGTCGTCGAGCACGTGTGCTTCTTAACGACCGCGCTGATGTTCTGGTACCCCGTAGTCCAGCCCTGGCCGAGCGTCTCGCGATGGCCGCGATGGGCGATGCTCCCATACCTGCTGCTTGCCGACGGCCAGAATACGATCTTGTCAGCGCTGTTTATCTTTTCCGGCCGTCTGCTTTATCCCTACTACGCCACCGTGCCACCTGCCGGCTCCACGCCAATGAACGATCAAATCATCGCCGGAGCTATAATGTGGGTGCCGGGTTCAATCTTCTATCTCGTACCGGCGACGCTCATCGTGTTTGAGTTGCTGGCGCCGCAAAACCTGTCCGGTCAATTTACACGCACGAACTATCTTCATCGCCGCATCACCGAGGTTCCATCAACGACGCATTTGTAGGAAGCGTCGCGGCGTCAGCACCGCTTTGCATTTGCTTATCCAGAAACGCGACGCGGAAGTCAGCTCAAGTCTCGACGGCGTCGGGTAAGTACGATCGCGGTGCCGAGCGTCAGTATGATCGCGGTGACCAAGTATACGATCGCGAAGATCATTGCGCCTGGAGTTGGCGGCGCCGGATTTCGGATGGTAAAGAGCGTAACATTGAGTATCACGTATGCAGCGTATAGCCAGGCCACCGTAACCGCGTAACGCTTCATGCGCCAAATTCCCACTGCATAGAAGAACAAGACAACTGCCACCACCAGAGCCAAGATTCCCGCCCCCATCCCTGTGTGGCGCACGCCAAGAACCACGATACCGCTGGGGGGCATCTGGAGCCCCGCCACCTTGTGTCCGGGAGGTAACGGTTGCGATAAAGCCTTGAGCACGTCCACGAGCATCGCCAATGCGAGAAATGCAGCCATCGCTGTCAGGAATCCCCCGCGTCTGTTCCGCATCTCGGTTCGAAAGGTCCTTTGAATCCCCAACTAGCGGGGCAACAGGGTGAAAGCTTCGACAGATCCCTTTCGCTGGTTTTCTCGGTTCGGGTTCCCAAAAGGCAATGCTTTCTGCTTTCGCGGGATCGGTCAGTCCGATCAAGTTCGCTCATCGCCCTCTGCGCAGCTCGGCGCCATATTGGATCGTGAGACTAAGCCCCAATGACAAACCATAGCGCAGAAGCTTTGCCCGGACTTGAGGTCAGAATGGCCGGCTTTCTCTACTTGCTCAACATCGCAGCGGGTGCGTTCATCTATGGGTTCGTTCGATCCGCGACGATCACGCCCGGCGACGCGGACACGACAGCGGCCAACATTCTGCAGCACGCGTTGCTCTATCGATTAGGGTTTGTGGCAGGAATCGTTCCAGTGTTGTGCAACGTACCGCTGGCCCTCATCTTCTATGACCTCTTCAAAGTGGTGAACCGGAGCTTTTCCGCCCTAGTCGCCTTCTTTATTCTCGTGGCCACCGCGATCGAGTCCGCTAACCTACTCAACTATTACGCGCCGCTCATCTTTTTGGAGGGCGGGGGCCCGAGCGCCTTTAAATCCGAACAGCTACACGCTTTTGCATACATGTCGCTTGCTTTGAATGCTATCGGCTTCAACGTTGCAGTCGTGTTCTTTGCGTTCTACGACCTGTTGATCGGGTATCTGGTTTTCACGTCGGGCTTTCTCCCGCGCATACTAGGTGTGCTGATGGTGGTCGCAGGTTTGTGTTACTTGACCAGCAGCTTGGCAAGCTTTCTCTCGCCTCGGTTCGCGGCCCAGCTGTTGCCATACATTCTGATGCCCTCCGGGGTTGGTGAACTGGCGCTATGCTTGTGGCTCCTAGTGATGGGTATCGACCTCGAAAACTGGAGCAAACAGGCGTACGCGGCATAGCACTCTCGAGGACCGACGCGCGCGCCGAATCAGATTTCTTTCGGCGAGGTATTGCACCGCCGGAGCTCGGGCAGGATCAGATTCACCAGTCCCCAGGGGCGGAACTCATCGAAGCGGGTCGGACCGATGCCGGCCGCCTCGTGAGCCGCAGCGAAGACCCTCCCGCAGCGGAAACAGTCCCGAATATGCATGGTCGCTTCGACTAGACCAGCGACGGCCAGTTCCCAAGCCTCCGGGATCGTGATGGTAGTCACCGACATGAGCTTTCCTCGAAGGCCGAGATGACCCGCCTTGTCTCTCCAAAGGAGGCGCTTTCTCGAGCCCGTTCCAGAGGCTGATACCAGCGAGATCCTATTTTGTCCGTGGCAAGAATCGGACTCTTAACGGTATTAGTGATGCGAGCGAGGGTGGAGGCCGCCAGCCTTTGGACGTAGTCAAAGAGCTTCTGCGCGTAGATTGGGGAGAAACAGGCATGAAGCTGGCTTCCTACGCGGCCTTCCGCTCTCGCAATATTTCCTGGCGCACTGGAAGTGACGTTGCGCTGGCCAAAGGTCTCATGCCCGACGACATAGCCGCCCAGGCGATAGTCAGCGTCATCGGCGGAGAAGGGAATGGGAGCCGGAACTAGGACCCGTTGCTGCCGTTTCTCAAGCGCGTCGTCGACAGTCTGCTGAATCACCTGGCCCTATCCGCTGACAACCGGCGGATTGAACGCCTTTTCCAGGACGATACGTCGCCGTATCGCGCGGAGCACATGGCCCTTCGGGATGGCGACAAAGGTCGCTGGCCGCGGTGTCCAGCAGATTTAAATGCCGCCGACTCTTCTGAGTTCGAATGCGACGCCCATGAGAGGATTGAACACTGGTAGAAGCGGTAAAGGGAACACCAGAGTTGGCTGAAGTGCTTAATGCGATACTCGAGTTTGACGAGGCGAGGCCGCGGCTCATCGCGCTTCGAATCGGAAAACCGGTGAGCCACGTAAACAATTGCCTCAAGCGACTCCGACGACTGGCCCTGAAGATTTCGACAGACGCGGAAAGATCCGCCGCGTCAGGCGGAGCAGTCCACCCATGAGTCGAAAACGACGCGGGAATCGGCGCCGCTCGATCGCGACGCTCGCGGAACTGTTTGACCACCTGGCACCCGATGAGATCGATGAAGCGAGGGAGGAATTGCGGGCGCTGGGAGTAGACCCCTCGGGCCGCAGCGGGAAGGTTGGAGCACGTGGCGCTCAGGTCGATCAGAGAGCGCATCCGTCACGGGCATTCAGATGCGGCGCCGACACGAAGCGATAGACGCCCGGATGTCGATCTGACCAACAAGCCCAACTGAAGGATACGACGCACCCGACCTCGAAAATCGACACTCCTAAACGAGCGGTGGATTCATCGGAAGCGCGCGGACCGTATGCGAGCCAGGTCCGCCACAAGGCGGCGTGACGGTCGGCGCGCCTGATCGAGGCGCTCGGAGCGGTCGCCCGCGAGGATTTCCTAGGACCGCCACCTTGAAGAATCACAAGACTGCCAGACCTCTGGAAGCGGGAATTTACCAGCGACCTTGCTCAAATCTACGACGATGTGCTGGTATCCTTGGATCCCGCGCGCAATCTGAACAACGGGCTGCCGAGCGCCCTGACGGCATTAATCGACGCGCTGGAATTGAAAGAGGGCCAGACTGTCCTGCACGCGGGAACCGGGACCGGGTATTACGCGGCCGCTCATTGCCCATTGCGTGGGCAAAACTGGCCGCGTGGTAGGACTCGAACTCGATCTCCAGTTGGCGACGAGAGCGCGCGAGAACCTGAAGCATCTTCCTCAAATGGAGATCGTCTGCGCCGATACGACGACATATGATGCCGGCAAGGTCGACGCGATCTTCGTTAATGCCGGCGCGAGTTCCCTTGCACGCTCTGGCTCGGCGACCTGAAGCCACTTGGAAGGATGATCCTTGCCTCTGGTCCGGGGCCGAAGGGAAGCGTATTTGGATCGGGGATTGCGGGATTTGGTGCGACGTTCCGAATCGATGGGACCGGGTACGGCTTTGCAGCGCGGTTTCTCTCCTATTTCGCGGTCTTTTCCGTGCATGGGCGCACTCGATGAGGACGCCGACCCGGCGCTGGCCCAGGCTTTCGATGGCGGCCTACTGCCAGAAACACGGTCCCTCCGATGAGACACGCACGAGCCGAACTCGTCGTGCTTGCTGCACGGTAGTGGATACTGCTTTTCACGTGCAGACGCCCAGCTGCGCCGCCACAAATAGAAACTGAGGCCCCGCCCACGCGGGTCATAAAGCTACCACCTCGAAGAGTTCTTGTTTCCCTAAGGAGAGCAGCAACTCCCCGACAAGATAAAGGTGTCACCCTTTGTGGACGCGCACGCAGCAGCAATCGACGTTTAGATCGCTGCCGATCTGAACGATCTAGAAGATTGGCGTGCTCGTTGCGTCGGATAGGGTGTCGAGGGTATTTGACCTTCGGATTTGCCCCAAAAGAGGCAACGGATTTGGTCAAATTGTCAGGACGAAGATGATGATCGAGGACAATTTTTCTGGTTGGTCTCGCGATGGCATGGGCGTTCGGGCTCCCGCTCACACTGCAAGTGGTGCGCTCGACGCTCAGGTGCGTCGCGCAAAGATAGCAGCGCTTCATTAAAGTAGCAGCGCCCTACACCGTCCTCGCGACCTCCCTGGAGATCCCAGACCGGGTTCCTGGCAATCTGCGCTGACAATTTCCTTTGCTTCAGACGACAGATTACCCGGATAGCGCCAGAAAAACCCCGGCCGAATCCTGGCGGGCTATTCAGACCTCAACCACGCGACAGAGAAGAACTTCGCTTATCGACGGCCGGCCAGAATTGTCCGTCACCCTTCGGTCGTTTCCGAGGTCGCCGGAGGGTCTACCTCCACTACATGCTCTGGAGCATGTGGCAGTTTTGGGAGGGCGCTGACCAGGAACCGCGGGACTAGCCGGATCTCGCCTAATAATCCCAGCGAATGCCAAACACGCTCGTATGGAGTGCCATCCGCTTCTTTGCCGACGAACTTCATCGACAGATCGGTGTGTGCATCTTTGGAAAGCGTCACCAGAAAATAAAGGGCGAGTTCGTGCCGGTGGGTCTGATTCATTCGGAAGAAATTCTCATTGGCCCACAGGAGGCGTGCGACTTCTCCGGTTACACCGAGCTCCTCGGTGACTTCACGTTCAAGCGCCACCCGCGCCGTCTCTCCCGCTTCCGCCCGGACGAACCAGAAATCGTTCGCAGCCATGCGCATCAGAAGTACATAACCGCCACGGATGATGATCGCGCCAACGCGGTAGGTGAAACGCCACGAACCGATCTCGAACACGCTCATCGCACGCTTCTATCCCATTGGCCTCCCCTCTGTTGCAGATTTGACAATACGCCGAGACCGGTCCTAGGCGGATAGGTTCGCAATCGTGTCGAGGAAATGTTCGATCGCCTCGCGCGACTGCTCGGGCTGCTCGAGCCAGAAGCAGTGGCCGGCGGGCTCCAGGATCCTGAGCTGGGCGCCGGGTATACGGTTTGCGATCAGGCGTGAATTCTCCCAAGGAATGAGTGCGTCGTCCTTGCCGGTGATAACCAAGGTCGGGCACTTGATCTGCGGCAGACGATCGTAGGTATCGAAGGTTTGTAACGCTTCCATTCGACGGGCAAACGCGACCGGGTCGATCGGCCGCTGCTTGCGCTGCTCAATCATCATGGAAACCACCTCCGGATGTCTTGCGATGTAGCCCTTGGTGAATGCAGCTTCCGCCAGCGCCCTGCCCCGCTCTTCGGCCGACATTTCTTTCGTTGAATAGGCGTTCGTGGCCAGCCCCGTACCTCGAATCGACTTCGGGCTGCCGGGCGTCGTACAGCCAAGCACGAGAGAACGAACTTTGCGCGCATGCCGCAGTGCAAACTCCTGGGCGACCATCCCGCCCATCGAGACGCCGATAATGTGCGCATGCGCAAAGCCGAGATGGTCCATCAGTGCCGCCGTGTCGTCGGCCAGCATCGCCACCGAGTAAGGCATGTCCGGTTTGTCACTGAAGCCTGAGCCCCGTTGGTCGAAGGTCAGGACGTTAAACCTGGGCGCAAATGTTGCGGCGAGGCCAGCGAACACCGTCTGGTCGCCTTGGGCGCCGTGAATCATCACCATCGGGGTGCCCGCGCCTCCCAACTCGTAAGCGACGTTGATTCCGTTTATGTGTGCGTGTTCCATTCCTTACTCCTTATTCGACCGTGGTAGGTGGGGAAAGACAGGCGGCAAAGAAAATACAGCCGCCGCGGGACCGCTGTCGTCTATACGGTGATTCGCGCTGCGGTGGCTTTCGTTTTTGGGCGAAGCCTGCCGGGCTCGGAACGAGAACAGTAGCGATCTCAAGGAATCAGCAGCAACTTTCCGGTAGAGCGTCGCGATTCGAGAAAGCGATGGGCCTGTACTGCTTCCGCCAGTGAAAATCTGCCGCCTATCGGCACGGTCAATTTTCCCTCATGCTCGAGTCGAAACACGTCGTCAAGGGCGCGTCTGTGATGGTCGGCGAGCGCATACATCATAGTCACCGCGAATCCGCTGACCTTCACCGACTTTCCGAACAATTCAAGCGGGTTAACCGGACCGGGAGCACCGCCGGCGCGGCCATACAGAATCAGATGTCCCAGCGGGGCCAAGCATCGCAGTCCCTTCTCGAAGGTTGGCTTGCCAATCGCATCGAGAATCAGGTTCACTCCGCGCCCCTCGGTGAGCTTCAGCGCCTGCTCGGCGAAGTCCTGAGCCTCGTAGTTGATCACCCAATCGGCGCCAAACTGCCTAACCAAAGCGATCTTGTCATCGCTCGAAACCGTTCCGATCACGCGCGCGCCTGCGGCGTTGGCGATTTGCACCGCGGCGATCCCGACTCCCCCGGCGGCCGAATGCACCAGCACGGACTCGCCCGGCTTGGTGTCGTTGCAGGTATGGAGCATGTGCCAGGCCGTCAACACCGCGATAGGAAACGAAGCGGCCTGCTCGAAACTCATTTCGTCAGGAATCGGCATAACCCGCGAGGCCCGAATGAGCGTGTACTCCGCGTAGGCACCCATCCCGATGTAAGCAACGCGCATCCCGGTCGTCAGGCCTTTTACATCGGGGGCGATAGCTGCGATCTCGCCCGAAGCTTCCATGCCCCGCGTATCGGGAAATCGGGGTTTGACCAGATAGGTACCCCGAAGGAAGAACGTATCGCCGTAGTTGATCGCGATGACGTGATTCTTCACTAGCACCGTACCGGGGCGAATTTCCGGCGTGGGAACCTCCCTTAATTCCATGACCTCCGCCCCGCCTACCCGGTCAAACTGAATGGCTTTCATAGTTCCCATGGCAACATAGCAACCCCCCGGCTCAGTTGAAAAACGCGGCCTCTATCCACAGGTTATCCACAGGGGCTGCAGATCTCACCTTGGCGAGAAACGCTCGCATAGCGCCATTGGACCAATAACAACCGGTCAGGGCGTGGTTATCAAGGCTGGTCTAGAAGCCAAGCGGGCGGCCAGCATGGAAGCTGTTGGTAACTTTTAATCAATAATTCCCGACGCTCGCGCACCTCTTTACGCCTGTCGGATCGGTTGCCGATTTCTTGCGGATGCCGAGCACCGCCGGGCGGAGCAGGTAGCGCGAGAGGTGAAGCAATGGTTTTCATTCATCCGTGGTTCCTGACCACGGGCCCGTCAAAAGGAATGTCGGTTATCCATAGGCTCTCGCAGACCAGCGAGTTCCGCAGCGTTCCACGAAAGTACGTTTAACGACACTAGAACCACATTGGTCATTTTGACGCAGAGGCCCTTACGGGCGACATCCATTACCGCCACGGCACAAACTAAAGTGGTTAAGGAGCATTAAAAAATATCACTTGACTTTTTGTCATCCAGACCGTATGTGTCGGCGACCCTGATTTTTCCGTTGAGTTGGGGGCAGCATGACTGGAGGCATCGGAAGAAATCAGAAGCCTGGCCCGGTGGCAATAGTCCCGAAGCAACGACTGAATCGCATCGCCGAGCTCCTTACCATCCACACCTTTGGCGGACGCAGGTCGCCCGTTGCCTGAGTTTCCGAGAACGACGTTTTTTGAGCCGCCTTGATGGCGGCGAACTTCCGCGCTCAAAGAGGAGCCGTCTCAAGCAGCTTTCGATTGTCCCTCGTTTGCGCGAGGGTCTCCTGTGCGCGCCGACAGCAGGCCGGCATTTCCTCGCGCGCGGCGGAAGCGAATAAAGCAGTGCATCGTGCGACGCAGCGGTGTGCCCGGGGGTGCCGGTTAGTGCGCTCGATGGAATGAAAAAGGAGTAAAGGATGAGATTCGGAAAACTAATTGGGTTGCTGTTGGGATCGCTCGTGCTGTCAATGGCTCGAGCGGCGCGCGTGGAGGTTATAATAAACTATCCCACCAATGGAGCGACGGTGAACGGCACCATCACCGTCACTGCACAGATCACATCGGCGTGGTGGTCTAACATGATCCGATTGTGGTCTTTCGCGTGGCCATGTAAATCGCACTTTGGTGACATCTGGGGGCTTCTGGAAACTACCCGGTCCGCCCAAGATGCGGGAGCGCGTGGCCTCCTATCGCACAGGATAACCTGACCCCCCGTGGGCTAGTTGCAGGGTGGTTCCCTCGGAAGGGGGATTGGCGTCCGCCGCCGCCATGTTCGGCTCTGTTCACTATTGCTTAAAGACCACCGGAGGCCCAGCGACTCGCTTCGCCTTGAGGGAGACGGTCACCTCCACGCGGTCGGCGATCTTGATAAAGGGAATGCCGCTGTTCATCCCGTAATCCTTGCGGTCGAAGGCCATAGTCCCGTTGATCTGCCCTGCGCCGGTCCCTCTGCCAGACACCGTGAGTGCCAGCTTCTCGGCCTTGGTAACACCCCGAATCGTAAAGTTGCCGTCCAGCTCAAAGGTGTCCGGACCGGTCTGCACGACCTTGGTCGACTTAAACGTAATCAACGGATTGTTGTCGACGTCGAAGAAGTCCGAGCTTTTGAGCTTGCTATTCTTCAGGCCGCTTCCGGTATCCACGCTGGCAGCCTGAATCTCGACGTCAAAGACTGCAGTCCCCACATCTGGGGATGTGAAAGTCAGGCTGGCGGTCCACCGGTCGAAAGTACCTTCGATCGGCACAGACGCTTTCACGGCGAACTTAATCGTGCTCTCGACAGGTGTAATTTGAAAAACTGGAACTTCCTGCGCCCAGCTCAACGACGGGAGTACGCCTGACGCCAGTAGGAAGAGAGCAATAGCTACCTATCGTATGCAGAATTCTTTATTCATTGTCATTACCGTTCGTTCGTCCGTGACCCTATGGACTGACTGTTCCTTTCAACCCCATTGTTGTCGATGTGTTTTACATACTTCCTCTTGAATCACGCAATTGGACATTGGTCAAATCGAAGACTCCGGCTGCAACCCCGTGCCGTCGTTCCCCGCATCGCTCAAAACGCTCGCCGGCGAAAAACCTTCACTTTGGTCATTGCGGTAGCCCACCGCCTTCGATGGTTGTGCTCTGCAAATGGCGTGGGATAGGCAGTATGTTTCCCAGCGTTCGGTTCAGCTGGTTTGCCCGCCCTCCGGTTCGACTGGCAGAACGAACTCGAGCACAGCGCCACGAACAGGATTCCGCTTCACCCAAATCCGGCCTCCATGATTCTCGATGATTGAACGAACGGTGGTGAGCCCCCTGCCCATGCCGCGCGTTTTTGGTCGTGTAAAAAGCCTCGAAAAGATTCGGTATCACCGTGTCGTCCAACCTTTCCTGCCCGAATCGCGTACTGATACGTTGTACCTGACTGGGCTTATGATCCGCACGCAGAATGACCTCGCTGGTTCCTCGCTGTCGCAAACCGACTCAAATGCGTTTACGACCAGAAGGACGGCCTGCGTCAAATGGGTCTTGTCGCCCCGCACCGGAGGCAGCGACTCCGGCGACTCTAGGGACCACGAGATCTCTTTCATCCGCGCATCGCTGTTCACTATCCGGGTTACCTCAAATATAAGCTGCCGTAGATCGACCGGCACCATCCTGGCTTCGCCGCGCTGAAACATGGCGCGAACATTCTTGATGATATCTGCCGCCCGTTCATTATCGCGAATAATGTCGTCCAGCGCGGCGTCAATATCGATTAGATCCGGAGTCTTGGCGGTAAACGGGCGCCGAGCAGCTTTGGCATCGTTTAAGCTTGCTCCGAGCGGCTGGTTCAGCTCGTGGGCCAGCGAAGCGGTCAGCTCCCCCATCGTCATTACCTGTGAACCCTGGCGCAATCCCTCCGCGAGTCGCTGGATCTCCGCTTCGGCGCGCTTTCGTTCGAAGGCGTTTCCGAAGATCTCAGCCACCAATTTGACGCTCTGCACTTCCTGTTCCGACCAATGTTTCTCGAAACGGATCGCGCCAAACAGCAGGGCACCGACCACGACTGCGCCGACTCGCAAAGGGATCGTGACGTTAGACATGTTTCCGGATTCACGGAGTACCTCCCGATCGGTTGAGGCTTCCGGCGGAAGGTCGTCCAAGCTCGAGAAACTACCACCTGGCCCGATGCTATCTGGCCATCCAGCCAAGGGGTGTCGGGTGTTCGCTCAATCGATATGTCACGGTGCGGGGTACTGACACCCGCCCGCGCCCACTGGTGGGTTACGTAGAGAGGTCCGCCCGCCGGAGCTATTATAGTTGCACGACGCTACTCCGATCGATCCCCATCGCAATCACGATCCGCTCGAGCCATCGCTCTATTTCACGGTCGATCTCGTCGACCGATACGCAGAGGACAAATCGCTGAGCAGCTCTTCGAAATCGACGGCCGTCGGGCCATCACCCTTTTTTGCACGATGGGCGCGCGCGCCGGAGGTGGTTTGTGTCTTTTTTCAAACGAGCTGCACTGAACAAGCTTTACTGCCCATTTGAAAGCATCGGCATGACCGTGGCCAACGGGCAGTTTGCGTCTCGTTCTTATATGTCTGATCAACCGACCTGGAAAAGAGCCAAATGCGCGGCCACGCTCCTGCTGGTTCTTTTACCCACATGACTCCGATGCCATCCCGTGCTGAGTAGGGCCAACTTGCATGTCGGGCTCGGACCATTCAAGAACACCTCCGTTTAGAGATCCAATGCAGCACCCTGGGGCCGCGCTACGGCACCTCGAGAGAAGTCCCGAAGTCGGCGCGGATTTCTGCAACGGACCTCGCGTTGTTCCGATCGGCGTCGCGAGTACAATTACCTGGAGCACTCCGCGCGGCGCCGAGCACCAGCGCCTAGGTTCAGGATTGGTCACGGAAGCGGCTGGCTTTGTCGGGATCGGCCAGACTAGAGTCTGTTCCAAAACGCAAACGTAACCGCCCCAGCAAATACCCAAAAGACAGGAGGTAATTCCCGCGCGGTGCTTCTTACAAGTAGAAGTAGGCGAAAACGGCAAACACTATTAGCGTGATAATCTCCTGAATTATCTTCAGTTGATAACCGGAAAATTCTCAATAGCCGATGCGGTTGGCCGGAACCGGAAAGCAGTACTCCACAAATGCAATGAGCCAACTCGCGACGATGACCTGCAGTAGCGGGCGGTCCCTGAACCGCAGATTACCAGGCGATAGTCATGAAGGTGTTCGAACCGAAAAGTAGTAGGATTGTAAGCATCGTTGTCTCGCTCGCCCTTCGGTCTGCTCTCGGCTGACGCTACCAATTCGTGCGCTGCAAGGATCTGATCGGTGTTCTCATATGCGCAAATGAATTGTGGCATTCAAACAAGCGTTGGGCCCGGGAGGTCCAGAGGTGAGCCACCCCAGCGTGCGCTACTCCAAGGGGGGAGTCCTTCATAACGACGAAACCCAGTGCGAAGATCACCACACCGAAAATCGCCAACGAAACGCCCAGTTCCGTGGTGCTCTCTTTCAATGTTTCGTTATGGCCCATGCGGCATTTGTTGTGGCGATTTGCTTCAATCGCGACTACTTAAGGTACGCAACCATTGCAGGTGCCAACTCATCGTGTCCGAATTACTCCTCTTAAAAAGGAGACAAGTCCGATCGCGATTGGACTCAGCTGCGGTACGTTCTGATGGCTTAAGCTGAGGCTTTTTTTTGCCAATAATCCGTTCTGACCGAAGCGTCGTCGTCACCTTCGGAGGTCTTCTTCTTCACAATCGTAAGAAGCGCTTCCCATTCATGGCGCCATCGGACGGTTGAGATGTCGGCCAAGAGATCTGACCGCTTCGGCCTCGCAAACACATGCGCGGCACGAAATCCCACGCGCAGCCCTCCGCCGAGCACGTTCGCTCAGCGAATTGGCACAAAGATGGGAGCGTTGCTCCGGGAGGAACCAAACCGCCTGGCGCCCAACTCCGGGATGCCATTTATTCTAGGCGACAATTGAGCTTTTTCTGCCTGAATACGCGCGACCGCTAGGGCGTCCAACTAGCGAGGTGCTACTCGAACGATCTTCGTGACTGCCGCGAGCTGCCGGTCGAGGCTGGTAAATCCATTTCTCCCTCGCTGAAGATCAATTTCAGAGAGCTGACAGACATGACCTTGTTTTGGCTTGGTTTTGTTTCGGCTTTCGGGGTTTCATCGCTGATAGCCCTGCTACTGTGTCTGACCATCAGCAAATCGAACCCAAGGTGAGAGAAAAAAAGATGGCCCGAATTTTTGTAGAGCCCGCGGCCGCTGATCATGACTTAGCCGGCAGCTTCATAAAGGCGCTGAATATTCTCAATGAGAATGGTATCAAGCCCCGCTCGGGCACGAAGCTGGTCTCAAAATACGCTGTTATCGTCACCGAAGACCCGCTGAAGGTTCTCGAGCATCTTCGGGTCGGGAATATCGCCGCGTTCGTCGAGCGATAAACCAACACTCCGGGTCATTCGGCGCTCGGCCGCGATGACCGCGCATCCATCCTCTCGAGTGCGCATTGGACCAAAGTCCAATTTCACAAGGCCCACCGTTCTGGTACGAACTCAGTCGTTGGTCCGGCCCGAAGAGTAACCTCCCGCCCGAAGGTGAACCCGCCTTGGAAGTGAAAGCACCCAAAGTGCCATACGACGAACTGCTGACCGCCGATGAGTTGGCGGACTTTCTGCGGATCCATCGGTCGACGGTTTACAGGTTGCTCAGGAACGGCCAACTCCCCGCCTTCCGAGTCGGTAATGATTGGCGGTTCAGTCGCGGCCTTATTGAGAAATGGGTACATTCGCGGAGCCGCGCGACTCCCGACTAAAGATCTTCGCCAGTACCAGTTGGCTCGTAGGTCCATGCCGGTCGAGCCTCCCCAAGTGGCAGCAGGGAAGTTGCCGGCGCGCAACCCGAGCCGTAGGCTTGCTGGTGTCGGTTCCTATCCTTCAGTGATGGCCTCCGTGCGCTTCCATTCTGGCGCTTCCAAGCCTTCAATCAGCACGTCCAGAAGCTTTGCGAATTCTTTCATCAGTTCGGGTTGAAATACTCTTTCGAACCAGAGGCGATTCCCGCGGGCTATTTCCGGGTAGAGTTTGCGAAAGAAATCGATGTTCCCTGGGGGTTAACTTGCGTCAGAGTGGCCATCTCAAGGTCGTCGAACCAGAGGCCGCGGTCACGATAATCCGTGACTACATCAACACAGTTCCAGTGACGCATTACTATTCCTGGACCCTGCCGCCGGCCTTACCGCCGCGCTGGGCCCAGCCCCATCTCGAGCTGTTCGCCTCGGCGAGAGTAGCGGCGATCCAGCTGGCGTTCGGGGAGCACCATAGAGCTTCTTATTGCGATCGCGACAGGGCGTACTAGTAGCGCTGTGAGGAAGCACTGTGAAACCAGCCGAAGAGCCCCAACCAGCCAGGCGCGATGCAATGAGAGGCGCTGGCGCCGGGCCGAGAGTCCCTAGGATCAGGAAGCGCCCTATCAGCTACACGTGTGTCTTGAGGGTCCGGAGGAGCTCGATGAAATGTCCCTAGGACGGCGAGGAGTGTTTCTATCTCACGTGCGAGCGACTTGCCGAGTGTAAAGTCTTACGCGATCTCCAGAGGAATATCGGTGACGATGTGTTCCTTGACACTGACCACGGGTTCGATTGCGAATCTAATCGATGTGCGCGTTCACGGGGAGCCCGACTAGGAGTCAACTCAGACTAACTGAACGTTCGAGCAAACTGACCCTGGCGACAGCTCTATTATTCGCATTCAGGCGGATTCGCCGAGCCAACGAACGAACGGCCCGAGCGGCGCTTGTCACGCTCCTATTCGATGGCCGATCAACTGATTCCGGTCTAGCGCGGCCGGCGACAGGCGACCTGCTGCCAAGATCGGCATTAGGCGGGAATGACTCTTTCATTCACAACACTTCGCCGGTTTATTCCGGCGCACATTGAGACATTATGGCACTAAGTATAGCTACTGAAATCGTCGACCTACCTAGCAAGAATTCGGTAGACCAACCGTGCAAAAGCTTGAGGAGATACTCAAGGCGAAAGGAATCCAATTGTTCGCCATGGCCGACCAGCGGCGAAGCTTAAAGGGTGGGTTTGAAAATGAGTTCTACTAAGCTGTTTATTTTCGGCAGCCTCAAGGCCGGCACGCCACTTTATGTTGGCTGCCCCCAGCATCGCGATAGATCTACCGCTCAAGATCCTCATCCGGGAGGATGAACACGGAAAAGTCTGGGTTTCGTACCACAGCCCGAGTTACTTGACGGAGCGGCATGGCCTGTCGAAGGAACTGCTGCAAAATATCGCGATCATCGAAAATCTGGCGTCCACGATCATGGAGTAGACGCGACGACATAGTTGGTATTCCGGGCGCCGCAAACCTTATTCGGCGCACACCCAGACCAAGGAGGGTCCTCCTGGCCTCGAGTGGGTGGGCACGGATAGCTTCGACAACCACCCTCCCCCTTTATCGTGAACCCTGTTCTGACCTGACAAGCGGACAAGCGGAGACCACTAATGCCCAGTAAGGGTTCGCACTGGCTTCGGCGCCGGACTGTTCCGTTATGAGTCGCTGACCTACTGGTGGCCGAGCTTTATCTGTATCCAGGTTGGAATGTTCGAAAACGTTTTGAGTTCTTGGAGCAAACGTAGTCACCGGACTACGCCGCTGTGAACTAGAGGTTCCGGCGTTATGAGCTCGAGAGATGAATCGTTGTTGTTCAGCAGGTTTTTGTCTGGCCGGAAATTAAACGATCCCAGCTCTGGTTGAACTCGAAACGAACGGCCATCAACTCCTGGGAGCACCTAGTTAGCTGTGTCCGCGCATTGAAGGGAAACGCCAAGAAATGGTTGCTGCGGCAATACGGACTTTATTGGCGGGTTAACAACACGCTTGCTCCGCGGGCTGTAAGTTCAAACCGTTCAAATATCGTGTGCGGTGGTCCCGCCTTGAAACGGACCTTGACTCACGGACGTGACCGGCTGGAGCTTTCGCTTTCAAATCGCCCGTTACTTAGGCGGTGAGCTGGAGTAGAGCAGGCTTGTCCGTGTCACCCATGGCGCATCTACTTGGGTTTGGCTGGTAGGACGTAAGGAATTGCTGTGCGCGATCATTTCGGGGCGATCCGCATCGGCGGTTTCCAGACTCAAGGAAGCTTTCGTATTGTCGCGCGGCCCCCCGCACTGTCGCCCATTGCCCGGGCGGCTCGCGGGAGCCCAGAAATCGCTATAGGCCGGCCAGGAATTTACCTCAAACAGAGGCGAACCACTCCCGGGGGGAAGAAGTCGACCGGCCTCGAGAGGCCGCCATGGTCACAGGGTGGCATCCTCCGAGGCAATTTTGTACACGATGGGAAAAGGCGAGAATCCTTTATCGTGGAGAGAAGACCGATGGCCAGAATCATCGTTGAACCCGCGGCCCGTGGTAACGACCTATCGGACAGTTTCGTGAAGGCGCTGAAACTGCTCAGCGAGAGTGCATCAAGCCGCAGTCAGGTACCAAGCTAGTCTCAAAATACGCGGTCATAGTCGTGGAAGACCCTGTAAAGGTCGTCGAGCATCTGTGTGCGGAGAATATTCCCGCCTCCGTCGAGCGCTCGATTTCGACACGATCCGATCGAAACTATTGAGGAGGAAGCCGATGTCACTCTATCTCGACGAAATCTTCTTAAACGTCACCAGCAAAGAAAGCTTCAAAAGCGCCTATCAACTTATTGAGAGTGCAATGAAGAATGGCTTTCCGCCGGGTGTCACGCTGAAGGCTGGTCCGTGGGCCTCAAACGAAGAGGCCAAGATCGTGCTGGTACTTGATATCCAGAACCATGAACTGACGTTCCGTCCGTTCAGCGACGCGATCGCTCGTGGCATGGTGACAAAGCGAAAACTGAGTCCAATCGTTGATTGGACGACACTCAGCGAGACGGTCGCGGAGATGTAGCCCGGGCAACTCAAGTGGGGCGCCAGGACTTGGCGATACACGGTCCGAATCGCAAAACAGATCGGGAAGCGTGATAGGCGTCGGTTCGCTGCAGCACAGCTTGAAATGAGCAGCGCGACTGCCAGATGAAAGCCCACAGCGGCACTCGGCTGCCTCGGCTTGATCGCGTTTCTCAAATACTCCACTCCAAGGTAAGTCGTCCGTCTCCGTTCATTGCGGCGACACCGGCTCAGCAACGAGACGCGCCGTCATTGGATGCAACTCGTGCCGGACCAGAAAATCCAGGAAGTACTTGTCAGCCATTGCGGCCGAGACTTTCTCAACCATGTGAGGAGCCGCGTCCAGCCGGACCCGGTCGAACCTCTGGCCGGCAATCTTCACCTGCACATATGGGCTTGCAATGTTCTTCTGAGCTCGCTCGAAGGCCCTATCGCCAAGCCGGACGTAAAGCTCTCCGTCGATAACGACCAGCCACAGCCTCGACCAGTGTTCGCCCTGTTTGGCCCAAAGCGTCATTATCTCCAGGGTGCTCTCATCTTGAAATGCGTTCGGGTTCCATCCGGAAGGGAGATTGTCGGCAGTGCAGACTGCGCCCATCAACCCGAACCA
>JBKPEA010000009.1:0-11530 GCA_046728175.1 Thermodesulfobacteriota bacterium
GCTGTGTTCACCGGTGAGGGGTGGACGCCGATAGACGCGCCAGGGGGTGCCGTTAAAGAGATAAGGCGCGCCCGGATAGCGGAAGCTGCGGCCCAGTTCAGGATGTTCAACCTCGGCAAAGAAGCCGCGCGCAGACAGTTGATCATCGTCGAACAACGCCTCGGGCCGTCGAACTATCGCGTAGGGCTGGCGCAGAAGCTGTGCGCGCTCGAGCAATTCGTCGCGGCCATAGTCCTTGACCCATTCATCGAGTACGTCGAACAAATGCTCGGCCTTGAGGAAGCGGTGCATGACTTGGTCGTATTCGGGATCGGTTAAGTCTGCCGCCTTGCCGTCCGACTTGACCCATTCGAGGAGCGAGGTCCAGTCGCCCAGCGTGCAGTGCATGATGTAGCCGTCGCGGCATTTGCCGACGCGAAAAAAGCGGCTCCAGTGCAGCGTGCCGCGACGGGGTTCGGTGACATGGTTTTCAAAGTAGCTACCCGCGACGTGTTCGACTGCAGCCGCGGTCGCTTCCTGCATCGAGACATCAATCCATGCGCCTTCGCCGGATCTGTCCCGCGCAAACAGCGCGCACATGGCGGCGATCGCAGCATAATAGGACGCCGAGTGATAAGCCTGCAGTCCGAGCGGGCGCACCGGAGCGTGGCCCGAAAAGCCGTTGACGTAGAGCATCCCGGACAGCGCAGTGAGAACCGTGTCATCGGCCGCGAAATCGCGATAGGGCCCGGTCTGGCCGAACGGGGCGACCGAGAGCAGGATCAGGGCGGGATTGAGCTGGCGCAGATCATCCCATCCGAGATTCATCGAAGCGAGGTCGCCGGGGTTGAAGCTCTCGATGACAATATCGGCGGAGGTGGCGAGTTGGCGAAACAACTCCGCCCCGCGCGGTCGCGTGAGATCGAGGGTCAGCGATCGTTTGTTGAGATTGTAGAACCAGAAGAACAGACTGCGGTCGCGATGCGGCTCGTCATCTACAAAAGGTCCGATGGTGCGAGCGTGGTCGCCGCCCGGCGCTTCGATCTTGATCACATCGGCCCCCATGTCGGCGAGCAGCCGTCCAGCGAGCTGAGCCCGATAGGTGCTCAGGTCGAGAACGCGCAGTCCCGCCAGGGCTCCGGGATCGCTCACTTGCCCCGTTTCCGGCGGGCTTGGTCGAGGATGTCGATGGCGAACGGGCTCTGGTCCAGAGTCGGGGGAACTTCCTCGATGACTTCGTTCTTCGGCCCGGTCCGTTTGCCGCCGCGTACGCGGATGGTCTCAAAGGTGTGCGGATTGACCCATCGAACGCCGAGGACGGCGGGCTTGGCCTGCCCGTCTTCCTCAGTGGGCTCGACCGCGGATCCTTCTTTATCGAAGAGAGTGACTTTTCGCAGTGACATCGCGTAGTGCTCGCAACCGGCGATGATACGAGGGCGTGGTATCCAATTCAAACCCAGCGTGCGCGGGTTGGATCCGTGACCGGGCTGTTCAACGGGCCTGCACTCGCGCGCATTGCGCGCGTAGGTTAGTCTGGAAAAGCTTGAGTCATACCAACATTCAGAGGAGCTAGGCCGGCGCCGAGCGAGCGTCGGCATTCTTCGTCCGTGGCTGCAACCGACTACAAATCGACCCTTGCTTTGCCAAAAACCGCCTTCCCGATGAAGGCCAATCTGCCCAAGCGCGAGCCCGAAACGCTCAAGCGCTGGGACGAAATGGACCTGTATGCGCGCCTCATCGAGACGCGCCAAAACAATCCGGCCTGGATTCTCCACGACGGTCCGCCTTACGCCAATGGGCGCGTGCATCTGGGTACTGCGCTCAACAAGATCCTTAAGGATTTCGTGGTGCGCTCGCGTTCGATGCTTGGTTATCGGACGCCGTTCGTTCCGGGGTGGGACTGCCATGGCATGCCCATCGAGTACAAGGTGTCGCGCGAGCTTGGCGAGCGGGTGCGCACCATGAGCAAGCTCGAGCTACGCAAACGATGCCGCGCCGAGGCCGAGAAATGGCTCGACCTGCAGCGCAGCGATTTTCGCCGGCTCGGATGCATCGCCGACTGGTACCGTCCGTATCTGACGATGGCGCCTGAGTACGACGCGACTGAAATTGCCGTGCTGCGCGCGATGGTGGAGGGCGGCTATGTCTATCGCGGGAAGCGGCCCGTGTTGTGGTGCTTCCAGGACCGGACCAGCCTGGCCGAAGCCGAGGTCGAGTATGAAGACCACCTTTCCCCGTCAATCTACGTCGCATTTGCGCTGAACAGGAACCTGTCTGACGCAGCGGCGCTCGCCAGCGAGCCCGCGGACGGCGCCGAGCTTGCGGCCGCGCATCGCGGCGGCCATCTGTTCGCGGTCATATGGACCACCACTCCCTGGACCTTGCCCGCCAACCTCGGAATCTGCCTGAACGAGACGTTTGAATACGTTGCACTCAAGGCGGGCGGGTTTTACTACATCGTCGCCGCGCGGCTCGCTGAGGCGTTTGAAAAGGACTGCAACCTGAGAATCGAAAAACGCATCGCGCTCCGACGCGAGGCGCTCAAGGCCCTGGACGGCCGGGACGTGTTTCGGCATCCCTTCCTGGCGCGCGACGTGAAGCTGATCTACGGCGAGCACGTTACCGGCGAAGCGGGTACCGGCCTCGTGCACACCGCACCTGGCCACGGTTACGAAGACTTCGTGATCGGCGCGCAATACGGCCTCGCGCCATATACGCCGGTCGACGACCAAGGAGTGTTCACCAAAGACGCCGGCGAATGGCAGGGCCGCAACGTCTTTGAGGCCAACGATTCGATCGTTGCAAAGCTGCGCGAAGTGGGAGCTCTGGTCGCGGCGCGGAAGGTTGCGCACCAGTACCCGCACTGCTGGCGATGCCATCAGCCGCTCATCTTTCGCGCCACCGAGCAGTGGTTTCTGCGCATCGATCACGCAGATCTTCGTGGCAGGGTGCTAAGCGCGATCGATAGCGCGGAGTGGGTGCCCGGGTGGTCGCGCGAGCGGATTCGCAACATGACCGAGACACGGCCCGACTGGAATCTTTCGCGTCAGCGCGCCTGGGGGGTGCCGATACCCGCGCTAAGGTGCAAGCAGTGCGACGAGGTCACACTCGACCTCGAGGTAATGAAGGCCGCCGAGCGGATTTTTGAGAAGGAGGGATCCGATGCGTGGTTCGAGCGTCCGGTCGGCGATTTTGTTCCGATGGGATTCAAGTGCCCCACCTGCGCCGGCACCTCATTCGAAAAGCAGGAAGATGTGCTCGACGTCTGGTTTGACTCGGGATGTTCGCAGGCCGCGGTGCTGGCCAAGCGTCCTGAACTGAGATGGCCGGCCGATGCCTACCTTGAAGCGGTCGAGCAGGCGCGCGGGTGGTTCGGATCATCGCTGGCCTGCGCCGTCGCGCTGCGTGACGCCGCCCCGTTCCGCAGCGTGATAAACCACGATCTTACCCTGGACGAAGCCGGGCGCAAAATGTCCAAGTCACTCGGCAACGCAGAAGATGCCTCCCAAGTCGCGGACCGCGTGGGCGCTGACGTAATTCGTCTCGTCTACGCCTCAATTGACTACACCAGCGAGATGGCGCTGGGTCCGACCATCTTCAACGCGGTCGCCGACGCGTACAAGAAAATCCGCAACACCTGCCGCTATCTGCTTGGCAACCTCGGCGACTTCGATCCAGCCCGCGATGCGCTGAGACCTGGCGAGATGTTCGAGTTCGATCGCTTCATCCTGGCCCGGCTCGAACATTTGAAGGGACGGGTGCGACGCGCATTCGAGAGCTTTGATTTCCAGGGGGCTCATCACACCCTTCTCAATTTCATCGTGGTGGACCTGAGCTCGCTCTATATAGATGTCGCGCGCGACCGTCTGTACTGCTCGGCTCACGCCTCACGCGAGCGGCGTTCCGCGCAAACCGCGTTGTTTCACCTCCTCGATGCCCTCGTCCGGATGCTGGCGCCGTTGATTCCCTATACCGCCGAGGAAGTTTACGAGCATTGTCCGGCGCGCGAGAGGGAGAGCGTACACCTGCTCGAGCTTCAACCGCCGCATCCGGAGTGGGCGGATGCGGAGCTAACCGCACGGTGGGACAAGTTGCTGAAGATCCGCGATGAAACCCTGCTGGAACTCGAAAGCCGCCGCCGGGAAAAAGTAATCGGCGCTCCCCTGGAGGCCGAAGTGTACCTGCGTGCAGACGAAGATCTTCGCGCGGTGCTCCACCGTTACCGCGAACAGCTAAAAGAGCTGTTCATAGCCTCGGGGGTTCAGATCACGAGCCGCGACGGCGCGGTGGGTCGGGAATTCGGAGACTCTCAATTGAAACTGGACGGAGTGCCCATCGCGGGGCTGCAAATCGAAGCGGCGCATGCGCCCGGAATCAAATGCCAGCGCTGCTGGTGCTACTTCGACGACGGCGGGCACCCGGAGCTTTGTCCGCGCTGCCGTCTGGTGGTCGGCGCCCATGTCTGAGTCGGCGGTGGCGCAATTGGTGGTTGAGACTCCGGGACGCCGTCGAAATCCGCTGCTGATTCTGATCGGATTGGTTACCCTCCCGGTGCTGGTCTTAGACCAGGTAACCAAGCTCGTCGTCAGCTCGCGGATGGAGCTGTTCGAGAGCATCGCGATCATCCCGCATTGGGTCGACATCACGTACACGCGCAATTCGGGCGCCGCTTTCAGCATGTTCACGAATCTGCCCGGGTGGTTCCGGGGCGCATTTTTGGCGGGGCTGGCCCTGGTGGCGATAGTGGTGTTGATCGTGCTGATTGCGCGGAGCGACGGATTGACGCTGACGACGCTGGCTTTCGCCCTGATTCTGGCGGGCGCGAGCGGGAATCTGATCGACCGTGGCCTGCGCGGTCAGGTCGTCGATTTTGTGCGTGTCCACTATTACGAGTGGAACTATCCGATCTTCAACGTCGCCGACAGCGCGATCACGATTGGGGTTGCCCTGATAGTCCTGAGCTCACTGCGAAGCCCGAAAAAAAATTGACCTCAGGGCGTGGCCGCGGGCCGCGTTTGACGGCTTAGACCACAGGGGTCTAATTTGCGTTTCTAGCCCGAGGCCTTCGGGGGCGAAGGAGTTGCTCCGATGAAATCCATAAATACCGTCACGGGAACCACCACCGCCGAACAGCTCGGCACGACTCTGATGCACGAGCATTTACTCATCGGCTGGGCGGGATGGGAGCTGGACTGCGCAGCGCCAAAATTCGAAAGACGCGCAGCCTTCAAGAACGCGGTCGACCGCCTCAAGGAACTGAAGGATCTCGGGCTACAGAGCTTTGTCGATCCATGTCCGATGGATATCGGTCGCGACGTCAATTTCATGGCCGAGGTTGCCGAGGCCTCCGGTGTGCGCATCGTGTGCGCGACCGGTCTTTACAAGGAAGACCTGGGCAACACTGCATACTTCAAACAGCGTAGCGTCGATGAAATCGCGGAAGTCTATTCCAGTGAGCTCACCAAAGGTATCGGCAACACCGGAATAAAGGCCGGAATTATCAAATGCGCGACCGGCAAGGGTCAGGTAAGCAAATACGAAGAAAACTGCTTGCGCGCGGCGGCGCGCGCGCATTTGCGTACCGGTGCGCCGATCACCACCCACACCGAGGACGGCACCATGGGGCGGGAGCAACTCGACATCTTCGCCTCGGAAGGTGTCGTACTGCAGCGCGTGATAATCGGCCATAGCTGCGGCTCGGCAGATCTCGGCTATCACCGCGACATGCTCGATCGCGGATGCTTCCTTGGATTCGACCGGTTCGGACTGGACTTTCTGCATCCCGACAAGCTGAGGCTGGCCGCACTTATCGGGTTGCTCGGCGTGGGGTACGAGAAGCAGATCGTCCTATCGCACGACTCGGTATGGTGCTGGTTGGGGAGAGGTCTCGATCTGCCGCCCGAGACGGCAAAGCTGGTCGAAAATTGGAAACCGACCCACGTGTTCCAGAATATACTGCCGGCGTTGAAGCGGGCGGGAGTGAGCGAGGAGAAAATCCGCGCGATGCTGGTCGACAATCCGCGCCGCTACTTTGGCTAAAACGGCGCGAGCGCTGACCGGCCAACCAAGACTATTTGCGGGCCCCGGCCCGGCGAATTTCGGGCTTAAAAGTGCCGGCTTCGGCGCGGGCGCGCCACTGATCGATAGCTTCCACCGTGAAGCGCCAGTCACTTCCGACCCGGAAGGCTGGCAGCTGATTGCGCTTCAGCATCCTATAGATTGTTGAAGGATGAACGCGCAGATAGCTGGAGACTTCCTGCACCGTAAGCACGCTGCCCTTCAAGACTTCGATCCGTTCCATGGAAAACCTCCCTTGTCGGCACTGGGCCCTGTTCAAAATCGGACCGTAGCATAATCATACAAGGTGACTACGTCTTGCAAGTCCCCAATAGGCCGTAATTAACAAAACTTTGCGTGAATATGCAAAGTTTCATCGTTCAAGCATGTTGGAAGAGGAAAACGATGGTAGGTGCAGCTTGCGATAAAGGCGGGCGATCAGCCAGTACCAGGGCTTCAGTCGGTGAGAACTGCCACAATCTGGTCGAAATCCAGCTGCTTGGTGGTGGCCTTACCGAGGCGCTGCAGAAGCACGAATTCGACTCCCTTTTCCAAGCGTTTTTTGTCCAACCTGAGAGCTGCCGCGAAATCAGGGGTGCGAAACTTTGGCGGCATTTCGGTTTGCAGGCCGGTGCGCTGGATGAGTCGGACGAGACGAGAGCCCTCGTCGGTGCTGAGCCCGCCGAATCTCTCGGAGAGCGTCGCTGCTGCTGCCATTCCGATCGCGACCGCCTCGCCGTGCAAATAGGTTCCATAGCCGGCGCTCGCTTCGAGTGCGTGTCCTATGGTGTGCCCGAAATTGAGAATCTTGCGAAGCCCCGCTTCGCGCTCGTCAGCAGTAACCACCGCGGCTTTCAAACGCAGCGATCGTGTGACCAGAGCCTCGAGAATCGCAAGATCACGCGCCAAGATGCGATCGAGGTCGCGCTCCAGGTCCGTGAGCATTGCCGCATCCATGATGGCGGCGTATTTGATTGCTTCGGCCAGGCCTTCCCGAAATTCGCGCTCGGGCAGGGTGATCAGCGTGCCGACATCCACGACGATCGCGCTGGGTTGGTGAAACGCGCCGATGAGATTCTTCGCTCGCGGATGATTGACGCCGGTTTTGCCCCCGAGGGATGAGTCGACCTGCGCGACCAGTGTGGTGGGAACCTGCACCACAGCGATCCCGCGCAGGTATGACGCTGCCGCGAACCCTCCCAGGTCGCCGACCACGCCGCCGCCCAAAGCGAAGATCGAGCCACTGCGATCGATCTCGGCTCGGATCATCTGGTCGTAGAGGTCCAGAAGGACCGCAGAAGACTTGCTCGCCTCGCCGGCGGGAACCACCATGAGCTTCGGTACGAAGCCGCTTTTCTCAAGCGCGTTGGCGGTGCGCGCTGAATAGTGGCGCGCCACGTTGGAGTCGGTAACCAGGGCAACCGGTCCGGGTTTAATGCCCGCAGCCCTTGAAAGCTCTCCCAGCCCGTCCAGGATCGCGTCGCCCACATGGACGGGATGCGATGCCGCTCCGAGTTCTACGCGGAAGGTCTGCATCGCGATTTTTCTCTCAGCAGGAACACATCGATTACCCGTTCGGCTACCTGCTCGACGGGAAGATCAGAGGTATCGATGCTGACGTCGGCGCGCGCGTAGGCGCTAGCTCGCTCCGCCATCAAAGTACGAATTCGTTGTACCAGGGGCTGACCACCTTCCGTTAGCTTCGGACGGTGAGCCGCGGAGTGGCCCACCCGGGCAGCGATGGTCTCGGGGCGCGCCGTAAGGCACACGACGATTCCGGCCTGCTTCAGCATGGAGCAGTTCTGTTCATCCACCAGGGCGCCGCCTCCAGTCGAGATTACCGCCGGCCGTGGATTGCCGCACAGCGCGCAGTGATGCCGCGAGGAGGTAAGCGTGGCGATCGCTTCGCGCTCCAAGACGCGAAAGTGCGCTTCGCCGTACTGCGCAAAGATCTCCGGAATCGACTTTCCGGCACGCGCGGCTATTACCAGGTCGGTGTCAGCGAACTGCCATCCAAGTCGCCTTGCCACGAGATGGCCAGCCGCGCTTTTGCCGGTTGCCATGAAACCCGTGATGATCAGCTTATCAGTCATGCTCGGTTCACGATCCGCGTCAACCCAATCGACCCGCTCACCGTGGCCGAGTCTCGCGTAAGTTCCGACCTCTTTCCCGCAACGGAACTAAAAATTTCGCTCGCGCGTCGACGATTCGTTTCAGAAGTCGCGGACCTGTTTGAGATAGCCCTCATAGTTGCGCGTAATTTCAGCCAGCGAATCGCCGCCGAATTTTTCGAAGAACGCATTGGCGAGCTCAAATGCCACCACGGACTCCGCAATTACCGCAGCCGCGGGGATCGCGCACACGTCTGAGCGCTCGATCGTTCCTTCGGCTTCCTCCTTGCTGCGGATATCGACTGACCGGAGGGGCCGCATCAGGGTGGAGAGCGGTTTAAACGCTACGCGCATGCGCAGCGGTTCCCCGGTGGACATTCCGCCCTCGGTACCACCCGAGTTGTTGGAGCGGCGTGTAAAGCGCCGCTGCGCGGTATCGAATCCAATCTCGTCGTGCAGCGCCGATCCACGCACGCGACCAGCCTCGAATCCGATCCCGAATTCGACTCCTTTGGTGGCCTGCAAGCTCATTAGCGCATGGGCCAGGCGCCCATCGAGCTTGCGATCCCACTGGACGTGACTGCCGAGTCCGACCGGGATTCCGGTTGCCACAACCTCGACAACTCCGCCCAGGGTATCACCAGTTTTTTTGCATGTATCGATCTCTTCGATGATCGCGCGTTCGGCCTCGGCATCGGCGACCCGCACCGCCGACTCCTCGGTCGCCGCCCGCAGTTCGGCCAAGCTTGGGTGGTCTGGAATCTTTGCGACGGTGGCGCCGATGCTTACTACGTAGCCCAGAATGTCAATTCCGAACGGCGCGATAAATTGCTTGGCGAACGCGCCGATTGCAACACGAGCAGTGGTTTCCCGCGCCGAAGCGCGTTCGAGGACGTCTCGGATATCCTCGAGATTGTACTTCAGCACACCCGCCAGGTCGGCGTGACCGGGACGCGGCCGCGTAACCACTTTCGCCTCACCCCGATCGCGCGGATCAGCCGACATCCGCTTCTCCCAACTCTTGAAGTCGCGGTTGATGATGATGAAGGTGACCGGACTGCCAATTGTCCGTCCAAAGCGGATGCCGGAAACCGGACGTACCTCGTCCTTTTCAATCAACATCCGACCGCCGCGGCCGTAGCCTTTCTGACGTCGTGCCAGGTCCTGGTTGATTCTCGCTACGTCGATTTCAAAGCCGGCCGGAACCCCTTCCACGACGGCTACCAACTCGGGGCCGTGCGATTCGCCGGCAGTCAAAAAACGCAGCATCGACATGACTTCCTGCCGGAGAGCCACAGTGCCTTCCGGCTTTCACGATTCAACCAGACGCTGCGACCGCGTGGAAGTACGCCCCGACGACTCGTTTCGAGCGGGCCGGGGTATCTCGTGCGGGAGACAGGCCGTGGTGTAAATTGCGGTCGCGGGAGCGGTTTGGATGCAGGCCAGGATCGTCATAGTGGGGGCATCGCGAGGGGTTGATGAGCTGAGCTACCAAATACCGCCGGCCATGAGCGATGCCCTCAGCGTCGGCCACCGCGTGCTCATCCCCCTGCGATTGCGCAAGGTTACCGGAATCGTACTTGACATTACCCAGGAGCGTGCGACCGAACCGCTCAAATCGATCCTGGAGATTCTGGAGCCACGGCCGCTTTATGATGCCCCGCACCTGAAGCTGCTTAAGTTCCTTGCGACTTACTACATGGCCTCACTCGGCGACGCATATCGCAGCGTTTTACCCTCGGTCGCTCGCGTAGAATCGCGCATGGCCTATCGACTCGCGGCCGCACCGAACCCTCTGCGCGCTGCCGCATTGAGCAAAGTGGAGCGCAGGATCATCGAGTCGGTTGCCGAGCGGTCGGCCAGCATCAGGCGGCTCGAAAAACTAGGGTTGCCCGGGGAGGTTCGTGCAGCGACCGCGCGCTTGGCAGCTGAAGGAATCATCGTCCGCCAGGACGCCACTCGCGGCCGACATCGCGATAGCGACGATCGCCTCGTGCGAGCAGTTCCCAGCACGCGGGCGCTGAACATCCGCGGACCCAAGCAACGAGAACTGATGACCGTAATCGCCGAGCATGGTCCCCTGTCCATCGCCGAGCTTGCCAATCGGGTTCGGGGCGCGCGCCCGATAGTGACGTCACTCGCCCGGCGCGGATTAGTGGCGATTGGTGGCGCGGAGCCAGGCGTCCGGTCCAAAGTGGCTCCCAACGTCTGTCCGTTTGAGCTTACCGAAGAGCAGAAGGCCGCGATCGACGCGATCGCACCGGTCATCTCCGCTCGTCGCTTCGAAAGCTTTCTCCTGTGGGGGGTGACGGCTAGCGGGAAAACAGAGGTCTATCTGAACCTGGCGGCACGCGCGCTGGAGGAAGGACGGCAGGTGCTCGTAGCCGTGCCGGAAATCGCGCTGGCCGACGAACTGGTGCGCTCGTTCCGCGCGAGATTCGGATCCTTGGTCGCGGTCGCGCATAGTGCCCAGCGGGCGAGCGAGCGCTGGGCAAGCTGGATGTCGGCGCTAAGCGGCGATGTGCGCATCATGATTGGCCCCCGATCCGCCATCTTCGCGCCGATTCAGGACCTTGGCCTCATCGTGGTCGACGAGGAACACGATGGGGCATACAAGAACGAAGAGGGCATTCGCTACCATGCACGCGACTTGGCGGTAGCGCTCGCGGGATTCAGCAGCTGTCCGGTGGTGCTCGGCTCAGCCACGCCCTCGGCGGAGTCCTTCGCCAACGCACGGCGCGGACGTTACCGCCTTCTCCGGCTGACGCGGCGGGTGAATGATCGTCCGATGGCGGTGGTTGAAGTCGTGGATCTGCGACGATCGTCGATCCTGCCGGGTGATGCCGCCGCGAGCAACGGTGCCCCGCGGGAGACGCCGGCACCGCAGGGGGTCCCGCTCTCGCCCCGGCTGCTCGATGCGCTCCGCGCAAACCTCGCCGCGGGCGGACAGGCAATGCTCTTTCTGAATCGGCGGGGGTTTCACAATTTCTTGCAATGCCGCCTGTGCGGCAACGTCATCGCGTGCCGAAATTGCAGTGTCAGCCTGACGTTTCATCTGCGCGATCGATCACTTCGCTGCCACTATTGCGGAGACCGTCTGCCAGCACCCGACTTGTGCCCCGCGTGCCACGGACCCGGCTTGTCCGGGCAGGGTTTCGGCACCGAAAGGCTGGTAGCGGCACTGGAAACCCTGCTCGCGAATGCGCGGATTGAAAGGATGGACAGCGACACCAGCGGGCGACAGGGCACGCGCGCGCGAATTCTGGCGGCGCTGCGCGCAAACCAGATTGACCTTCTCGTTGGCACCCAGATGATTACCAAGGGCTTCGACTTTCCAGGAGTCACACTGGCAGCCGTCGTCCTGGCTGACCTCGGACTAAATC
>JBKPEA010000010.1:0-12749 GCA_046728175.1 Thermodesulfobacteriota bacterium
CTTGAACGGAGTTGGCGACGATGTGCACTACACGATCATCGGCAGACCAGGTTCTCCGGTCCCTTCCACCATGTCGGGATGAGCGGCGATCCAGGACGGTGGCGCGATCAAGACTGGAAAATTCTGGTGGCAGCTCAGATCAGGATCAATTTGCCAGTCGCCAACCCGAAGAACAGCAGCAGGCCATTGCAGCACACGTGTGCGCAGATCGCGTCAGAAAGCAGTCCCCGGCGGTACATAACCGCCGCGAACGCCATTCCGGCAAGGGTCGCCGCTATCCAATTTCCATGGGCGAGCCCGAACGCCAAAGAAGAGCCGAGAAACGAGAGGTACGTGAACTGATTGAAACCAACGGTTTCGACTTCGGAGGAGACCAGCTTACGCGCCAGGTATCCGCGAAATGCCAACTCCTCGGCTATCGGTATCGCGAGAACACCCGACAAACAGAATAGAAAGAAGAGCAACTGGTGCGAGTGCGACTCATGAAACGTAGCCAACGGTAAAGCTTCGACCGTTCCACTTGCCGAGGTGAGCAAGACGATCGCGAATATTGCCGTTCCCGCCAGGATGCAAAACCGCGATGGCTTCCATACCAACGAATATAGAGTGGAACGATAACACCAGAGAGCGATCAGCACAGAAAGCGCGACCAGGGATCGTGATAATTCAAAGCCAAACCCCTGGGCGCTGGTGACCAGGGAAGTTCCATAGAGAACTATCACCGGCACGATGAAACCCGAGACCTCGTTTCCCCGGCTTGCCGACGGTTCTTGTGCTTTCGTGAATACCGACGAGTGGGAGCTCAGCCAAATCACACCGATTATTACGAAGTTGAAGACGATCCAACCCGCCACCGAGTGAAATCCCTTTACGGCGGCATTCGCATCGTAGCTTCCTACTAAAATCAAAGCTGCAATCCGGGCTGCATTCAGTACCCAAATAGACAGCGCAGCAATCGGAAACAGAAAAAAGGCCTGCGGAAAGCGAAAATGAGATCTGCAGATCCACAGGTAAGTTCCAACAAACGCGCACACCAACCCAATTCCTTCAAGCCCGGAACACTGCGGGGCGATTGTGACTTGGAAACGACTGGTGCCAATCATCAGAAGGTCCGGACGAACCACCGTCGCCTGACCGAGGGGCCTCAAGAGCAGGACCACCGTCTCGAAGGTGGCATGTTGAAACGGCCACCACAGTCTTTGAGTGAGACCGCCCAAGGCATAGGCGGATATGCCCGCGACAATACCAGCGGCCAGAGATGATCTGCTCCGATAAATCCATCCGGACCAGAAAGATGGGGGCAACGCGCTGAAAAGCCACGTCAGCAACGCTGCCGCGGCAACGACCGACCAAAGGAAAAGCCATCCTCCCCAGACCGCTACTGATGTCAGTTGGATTGGCGCAGTGCGCGTGCCTAAAACCAAAACGCTCAACAGGACCAGATGAACGCTGATCCATCGTGCTGAGATAATTGGTCGATCTGGCTCAGCAAATATCCGTTGAAACTCCTCGCGCAGAACTCGTCGGCTAAGAAACACCGCCGCCATAACTGCGGTGATGAAAGCGGGGCGGATGCCTTCTTGCGCCCAGAACAAGGCTCCGGCCCAGAATCCCTCCTTGGCCACCGATCCGCGCGGATCGAAGGGGAGGGTCAAGACAACCAACTCCGCGATCAACAGGAGAACGAGAAGACTACACCACAGTACCCGGCGCGCGGCCGGCGACGCTTGCGATCGCATGATCCGATCGTAAGCGCTTGATCGGAGTGCGGCATACGCGATTTGCGCACTCGAGCCGGCCTCTTCGGAGTTCATTCGTTAGCGGCGCCGCCGAATTCGCTCCCACACGAAAGCTGCGAGTCCGCCTGCGACAACCAGACCCTCGACGGCTAATTGTGGGTCGATCTCCGGTGTCGCAAATGGGTGGTGATGCGTCAGGTGATGGGGCACGGCAAACCCGTGAGCGAAGGCGAAGTGCGGCACCAATAACGGCGCTGCGATCAGAACTGGCAGTACTAAAATCAGCCACAAACGTTTATGCATTGATTTCTCCCGAAACGATCTATTAGGGCCTCAAATCGGGTTAAGCATCCCAGACCAAGCCCGAAGTACGCCGCCACAAATAACGCAAGTGCCTCATTTTTTGGCTCAAAATAACTCTACGTACCCGAAACTTCGCGCTTGCAGCCTTTGCGCTTCCTAGGTGGTTATCGGGTCATTACTTACCTAACAGCGACGGTGCGAGGCCGCTCCCACGCGGACTCAACTTTGGGGTATTTCCCTTCTTTATCCTGGGCGATCGGGCCGTGCTTAATTAACCCAACGAGCCGAGGAGAGCCCGCAGACGGGTCTTGAGTGCCATCTCGGCCGGACTTCGAGGTGCGGACTCAAGCCAATTTTCGAAGTCGCGTACCAGCACTCTGTGTTCCGTCTCCGGCTGTTTGATTCGGACCACCACCGCTCCCGGCACCCGTTTCGGATCGTCTGTCCAATCGTTTTCCCGAAATAGTACAAGGGCCTGGGCAACAGCCTCATAGAGCGTTTGAGCGGTGACCTCGACGGTATGGCTGACTCCGTGGGAGTCCCTGCATGTCACCCGGCATGATTTCAGAGCCATGCGGCGAGGATACCAGTTTCGCTTTTATTTCGCTAAATCCTCAGTTCTCGGAACTGTGCCAAGTGATCGGTAGCGAGAAAACAATCCGCTCTCCGAGAGGCCGAATTCTCCTCCCTCGACATCGCCCACAAATCACCGGTGGTTGCGCCAACGAGTCTGAATCGATGGTCGCTCACTCTTTCACCGGCAGTGCCTAGTTTGGCGGAGGGATTTCAACCCGGCCTTCGGACGATGCTGAATGGCGAGCGGTGCAAGTTGGACGTTTTGAAGTTCGAATCTCTAGACGAAGAGACCACGGTCGTTGCGTCTCTAACGACTCCCCCGGACCGCAGCTCCAAGGAGCAAAACGACGAGCGCGCACCGAACCGAGTAACTCGGGTAGATGCTCAAGAGAGTTTGCAAGCCGGTCCCGAGAGAGCGCCAGCAGCACTGCAATCTGTGAGTTGGGATGCGCACTGCTCACCTGATGGATGATAAGGCTGCGCAGGAGGCTGGTTCCAACTCGGTGAAAGGGACGACGATGCGTTCGAATTCAAAACTGAAACGCACAACGACGACGCCACTTCCATAGACAACTAATCCATCTGACATTCCACACTACGCTCTCGATCTCAAGGGAACCTGACTCGCTTCTCGAATCGATCGAGTCACCGATTTTCGCTGTCGCATTTTCCAAGGCAGCGCGATCATTTGCTACACGCGCCCGACTCCCGCGGCTGGGAAAGCAAGGGCGTTCAGTTCAAGAAATCGGTGAAGTCGTCCACCACTGGCGTTCAAAATTTCCGCGCGATCGTCGCAAAACGTGCTTTTTCACCGAATAGAACCGGCGATCGCGTCGTCCAATGAACGATGTCATAGCGCGCGACGGCAACCCTGTGGGTGCCGAACCAATCTCGGATGAAAGACCCGAAAAAACCGACTAGCGAACCCGTCAACGAAGTGTTAACTGCGGGCGAAGTCGCAAACTATCTCAAGGTTAGTTTGTCGACCATCTACAGGTTGCTCAAGAGTGGCGATCTGCCCGCTTTCAAAATCGGAAGCGATTGGCGCTTCAACCGTGTTCACATTGAAGAATGGTTAAAATCCCGTGCGCAAGTCCCCGAATCCGGATCGTCCGATGACCGTACCTCTTCGTCCGTCGATCCGAATTCCGACGGCTCCCGGCGAAAGCCAAGCTAGCTTTCCGGTTCGTTGATTTGCCTCTACATCCGTAGTTAAAAACAGTGCATGGGCGGCATGTTACGTCGCTCAGCGGTGGTCGTACTGCTGGGGAGCCTGGTGAGCTGCGCGACCGCCCCCGACCCGATCACCTGGTATGTGCTTTCGCCGCCTCCGAGCGCCGGCTATCCGGAGGGAAACCTCGATACGCAGATTATTACCTGGGAACGGCTCGACATGTTTCCCACCAGCGCCGAGTGCCTGAAGGCGCTCCTGAAAATCCACAACCAGATACATCGTCCGGTCCAGTGCGTTCCCAGCGACGATCCCCAGCTGCAGTATCCCTGGCTCTTCGTACCCCGGCGCGGAGCCTGACCAGACATGACGGCCGAATGACCCGAACATGGCATTCAAGGCACCTCTCCAATTTCCGCGCGGAGCGGCGGGAGAGATGCGGCGTAACGCGAGATTTCAGGACTCCAACCAGGACGACCTCCCGAGAAAAGCGTTGCGGGGGGCCCGTGCATAAGTAGTAAGCTCGGTGCTGTGATCGTCGAAAGCCACTGCCACATTATCTCGCCCGATCAACAGAAGTACCCACGCGACCTTGGCCCAAATCCGGGCTCGTGGGTGCGCGATCTGTCGGCCGAGGAATTTATCAAGCTGAACGACGTCGCCGGAGTCGAGCGCGCCATTCTCGTCCAGGCATTTGGCGCTTACAGATATGACAATCGCTATGTCGCCGACGTCGCTGCGGCCTACCCTCGGCGCTTCGCCGGCGTCTGCATCGTCGATGCGCTGCGGCCCGACGCTCCACAGATGCTCGACTTTTGGGTCAAGGAGCGGGGCATTAAGGGCCTGCGAGTTGTCACGTGGACGGAACCGGAGCTGATGCTGGACGATCCGCGTCTTGATCCGTTGTGGCAGCGCGCTTCGGAACTTCGCATTCCGGTCTGCGTACTCACCAACTTTCCGCAGGTACCGCGACTGCGGCGTGTGCTGGAACGGTTTGATCAACTGCGGATTGCGCTGGATCACCTCGGGCTACCGCGTCTAGACGACGGTCCGAGTTTTTCCAACGAACAGGCGCTCTTCGATCTCGCACAATTTCCGAATTTCCACGGCAAGTTCTCCTCGTGGACCATCGCTGCCGCGGCAAAAAACGGTGCCCGGCCATTCGTCGATTTCTTCCAGCGCCTGGTCGACACCTTCGGAGCGCAGCGTCTGATGTGGGGCACCAACTTCCCCGCCAGCAACGATCGCACCTATCAAGGTTTCGTTGACTACGCTCGGGAACAGCTATCCTTTCTATCGTCGGAAGAGCAGCGCTGGATCTTCGGCGAGACCGCTCTGAGCCTATGGCCAATGCTGCGCTGAAGGTGTCCCGAGAGCGAGGAGTTTATCGAACCTCCCTGGACCAGGGTCCCGGCGGTCCTCGGTGCGGGACCCATCTTTCCCGGCTAAGACCATCGCGCAGGCGACGCGCGTAGAAACAATGAGTGACTCGCGATCAACATTGATGCACTACCACGCTTTCTCTGGGCGCGAACATTCCGCCGATCCGCGCAGCGTACATTGATCCAACGTACAATGGTTGTGAGACGCGCATTGTCATACAGTCCGCCGCACAGAGCAGACTTTAGACCTCGAACAAGCTTTCCTCCGCTGCCGCCCGATCGCTACGAGGTATGGGGCTCTAGGAACGGGGACTTATGTTGTCGGACGACCACGTTACGGTTCAGGAAGCCGCCGAATATCTGCGGATTTCGATTGCAACTGTTTACAGATTGCTGAGGGTCCGGGAAGCTGACCGCAGTCAAAGTTAAACCGCCTGGAGCAAAAGGGAGTTTGCGCGGATCGCGCAAGCTGGTCTTTCAGTTCAGCGACGGACTTTCGAAAGTGCTTCGTTGGAGCAGAACCCGCCGCCGCCCACAGTCACGAGCGGCAACTAGGGCTTAAGCGGCGAGTGCCGCGCTCGCGTCGACTGCCAATTCAAACCAAATTGACTGGACGTGGTTACGGCGCCTTGGTCTCACCAGGCGCCGAAGGGTAAGCGTGGCGCGGCGAGTGCGCCAGGACACCCTCATTGGTGGAATGCCGCAGTCGTGTTCGACGCCGCGTCGACTGGTCTCAGCGTGGCCATCCATCAGCTTCCCAGGTCTGGGCGCCCGGAAAGACAACCTGCTGCTCTTGCACCATCGGCTCGAGGCCTGCTCCGACGGCTCGCGAAGAGTCGAGTGAGCGACAATTCTCGACGATTGACCAGGCCGGCGCTTGCCCGTCCGCGCTCTCAGCGTCTGCGCGAGCCGCCTGGTGCTGAGAATCCGTGTTCGCCTCCGTTCTCACCGGCTGGGAGTGCGCGGCATGGGAGTTCCAGTTCCGAACGTATTGCGCGGCGAGGGTGGGGCTCTGGATGACGACCAGGTCCTCGGCGTTCCGCTCCTGTGCCGCTCTGGTGAAGTTGAAGCTGCCGGTGATGACGGTGTGACGATCCACGATAATGATGTTGCTGTGGGCAATCGCGTGCTCCGCATCTATCAGCAGGAGTACTCCCGCCTGCTCCAGGAAGGATGGGTGCCAGTGACGTCGTCGCAGGGCGCTCTGGTCAAGGATAACTCGTACATCACGGACGCGCCGCTCGGCCTGCAGCAGTGCCTGCGCGATGGGTGCGGACACTAAACCCCAAGCCTGAACCAGGACTTGCTTTTGCGCCGCGTCAAGTGCCTTGACGACGGTCTTGGTCGCGTCGCAGCCTTCGGGAAGCGGTGGAGTGAAGCAGACCTGCAGGTCGTTGGCTCGGGCCAAGCTCGCGGCGAACGCAGATGCGAACACGACCATTGCGAACTGACCCACGCGAAGCTGAGAGGAGGTGCTCATGTCGGGGCGAGCCCGTTATCGTTGCGCCCACCCCGCACCAGTCGGGCATACAACAATGGCAGAACGTAGAGGGTAAATGCTGTCGAGGTCAGGAGCCCACCAATCACCACCGTTGCAAGTGGCCGCTGGACTTCGGCGCCATCGCCGGTCGAAAGCGCCATTGGAATGAATCCGAACAGCGCCACCAACGATGCCATCAGGATTGGGCGCAGCCGATCGCGCGAGGCCAGCTCGAGAGCCTCATCGACCTTACGTCCGGACTGATGCAGGTGCACGATTTCCGACGCGAGCACGATGCCGTTCAGCACCGACACCCCGAACAAGGTAATGAATCCGACGCCGGCGGTGATCGAGAAGGTAAGGCCGCGCAGCCACAGTGCCAGGATCCCGCCGCTCGCACCCAGCAGGACGTTGCCGAAAATCAGCAGCGCGATCCGCATCGAAGTAAACGTGTTGTAAAGCAGGACCAGGATCAGCAGAAACGAGGTTGGAACCAGTATCAGCAGGCGCATGGAAGCGCGCGCGAGATTTTCATACTGTCCGCCCCATTCGATCCACCATCCGTGCGGCAGTTGAATCTGGGTTTCGAGTGCTGCTTTGGCGCTCGATACAAAACTGCCCAGGTCGGTGCCGCGAACGTTGGCCGCGACGGTTACCTGCCGCGTCAGGTTTTTGCGCCATATCGAGACCGGGCCCTCGGCTGAGTTGAAGGTTGCCAGCTGTGCCAGTGGGATCTGCATTCCGCCCGGTGCTGCGACCTTGATGTCCTCGATGCGCTCGCGATTGCTGCGGTCTTCCTTGTCGAACCTGACCTGCAGCGGATAGCGCGCCTGGCCTTCGACAACCTGGCCCACCACGTGACCACCGATGGTCTCGACCGCGTCCAGCACGTCGGAGGCGTTGATCCCGTAGCGGGCTACGCGGTCGCGATCGACTTCAATTGATAGCGACGGCAGCCCCGAACGCGGGATCACCTTGAGGTCGGATGCTCCCGGCAATTTTGCCAGGATGTCGCGAATCTTGCCGCTCAAAGCCAGCATCTTCTCCATGTTGTCGCCGTAGATGCGGATTGCGACGTCGCCCTTGACCCCTGCAATGACGTCGTTCACCCGTGATTCTATGGGCTGCGAGAACCCGTAACTGATCTGCGGAACCCGCACCCTGAGCTTGCGGATGATTTCGTCGATAATGGCTTCGCGGTTGCGGACCTGCCATTGGGTTTTCGGTTTTAGGAACACGTAGACGTCGGCTTCGTCGGGCCCCAGCGTGTCGGTGGCGATTTCCGGACGCCCGATTCGACTCAGGACATGCTCGACTTCTGGTATTTCGAGCATCGCCTTCTCAGCCTCGGTCGAGGTCTTGATGGCATTTTCCAGCGAGATGCTTGGCACCTGCATGACGTCGAGGTTGAGCGTGCCTTCATCGAGGGTCGGCACGAACTCGGTGCCCAGGAAGGGCGCGATCGCGAAGCTTACAATCAGCAGGGCGAGTGTCCCAAGGATAACTACCCGCGGCGCCGCGAGTGTCCGCGCGCGGATTCGCTCGTGGAGCTTAGCGGCCTGCCTCGTGATCCACGGTTCGCCGGCCGTGTGGCGGAGAAACAGCGATGCCATGACCGGCACGTAAGTCAACGCGAACAGCAGCGAGCCGCTGAGGGCGAAGATCACGGTCAGCGCCATCGGCCGAAACATTTTCCCTTCGACGTTTTCGAAGGTCAGGATCGGCAAATACACCACGATGATGATGCCAATGGCGAAGACGATTGGGCGCAGAACTTCGCGGCCCGCGTCGAACACGATATTTGCCCGCGAACGCAGCGCGTCCGCCCCGCGCGACAGGCGATGGAAGATGTTCTCGATCATCACCACCGAACCATCAACGATGAGCCCAAAGTCGATCGCGCCAAGGCTCATCAGGTTGCCCGACACGCCGACCCAGTTCATGCCCATGAACGCGGCGAGCAGCGAAAGCGGGATGACCGAGGCGACGATCAGACTTGCCCGGATGTCGCCCAGAAACAGGAACAGCAGCAGGGTGACTAAGATCGCGCCCTCGGCGAGATTGTGCGCAACCGTGTCAATGGTGCGCCGGATCAGATCGGAGCGATCGTAGTAGGTTTCGATCCGGACCCCTTCGGGGAGGGTGGGTTCGATTTGCTTGAGCTTCGCCTTGATCCCGTCGACCACGGTACGGGCATTCTGCCCGATCAGCAGCATGACCACTCCCGCGACGGTTTCTCCTTGGCCGTCGTGGGTAACGGCACCCTGGCGCAACATGGGCGCAAACTCGACCCGCCCCAGGTGGCGGACATAGATCGGCACGCCATTGCGGGTGCTGACGACCACGTTGCCGAGGTCGTTGAGGTGGGTAATCAGGCCGGTCCCGCGGATGACCTCCTGCTCGCCGTTACGGACGATGTAGCCACCGCCTGCGCTCAGATTGTTGCGCTCCAGCGCGTGAAATACGTCCTCCAGTTTCAGTCCGTACGCCACCAACGCATCGGGACGGAGTTGCAATTCGTAGGTCTTGAGTTCGCCGCCGTAGGAGTTGACCTCTACCACCCCCGGGACTTCCTTGAGGCGCGGGGCGATCTGCCAGTCCAGGATCGACCTTAGTTCCATCAGCGACCGGTTCGGATCAACGACCCGGAACTGAAAGATCTCGCCCAGCGTGGTCGAGACGGGGGTCATCTCGGGAGGCCCGTATCCCTTCGGAATCATCGAGGCCGCGGCGGGCAGACGCTCCATCACCAGCCGCCGCGCGAAATAAACGTCGAGCTTCTCGTCGAAGTAGACCGAAACTGACGACAGGCCGAAGGGCGAGATCGCGCGCAGTTCCTTGATGCCGGTAAGTCCGCGCATCGACACTTCGATCGGGAAGGTAATCAGCTTTTCTACCTCGACCGCACCCAGTCCCGGCGCGTCCGTAACGATGGTCACGACGTTGGGGGTTACGTCGGGCGACGCATCGATGGGCAAGCGGACCATTGCCTGAAGGCCGATTCCGAGGAAGACCACGACCAGCATGACCGTCATCAGACGGTTCTTGAGCGCGGCTTCGAAAATCGCGCGAGCCATGTCAGCCGTGCGTCCCTCTGGTCAGCAGCGTCTTGAGTACCAGCCCGCCGCGGCTCACCACGCGATCGCCTTCGCTCAGGCCCGAGAGCACCTCCACCATCCCCCCCGCCGCCGCGCCCGGCCGCACGCGCCGCGCCGAATACGCGCCGTCACCGGCCGCTACGAAGGCGACCTTTTCGCCGTTGACTTCGAAGATTGCGGACTCCGGGGCGACCAGGACGCGGCGCGCCTCGCTGACTTCTATCGACGTGCGCGCGAACATTCCGGGCTTGAGCAGGTGGCCGGGGTTGGGCACTTCGATGCGCGCTTGCACCGTGCGGTTGGTGCGGTCGATCTCGCTCCCGGTGTAGGTGACTTTTCCCACGAAGGTGCGGTCCGGGTAGGCTTCGACGGTGATGGTCGCGTTCTCGCCTTCGCGCAGTCCGGCCAGACTGTGCTCGAACACCGATGCCATGACCCACACCCGGTCAAGATCGATGACGACCAGCGGGTCGTCGTCGCGATCGATCATGGTTCCGAGGGTCAAGTCTCGTTTCACCAGGGTTCCCGCGATGGGCGAAGCGAGCGGAAACTCCGACAGAGCGCGGCCGTTCGCAGACCAGCTGAGGCTCTCGAGCTGGGTGGCCGGAATCAGCAGGCGCAGCGTTTCGCGGGCCTCCTTGAGTTGCGCCAACGCGGTATCGCGGGCAGCGCGTGCCTCGAGCACGTCTTTCATGGGCGTGATTTTCTTGGCGAACAAATCTTCTTCACGCTTGAGGTTCTGCTCGGCGATCGCGTAAAGCGATTTGGTTTTGAGATACTCAGCCTTGGCGCGTCCCAGTTCCTCGCTGCTCAGGATGACCAGGGTTTGCCCCGGACGCACCTGCTCTCCGAGGTCGGCCACCAGCTTGACCACTCTGGCCGGGATGCGAGTGGTGACATGAGCGACGGCGGTGGCGTCGGGCTCGATGATTGCCGTGGCGCTGATGTTCCCGATAATTCGTTTTCGATCGATCGAAGTGAGCACAATTTGGCTCGCGGCATCCGAGGTTTGCGGCAGTTTCACGATAGTGCCGTCGATCTGCGACTGGCCTCGCACAAGGCCGGCGTAAAATGGCGCCAGCAGCGCCGCGAACAGTACCAGGGCCGCCGGCCTCATATTTCGCCTCCCAAGGCCAGCTCCAGTGCCACCCTCGCCGCGACCAGATCGAACCACGCGCGGACATACCCCATCCGCGCCTCAAAGGCCTGTCGCTCGGCCAGCGAGAGCCGCAAGAGGTCGAGCTTGCCGGCATTGAATGCCTCTTCCAGCAGTTCGAAACTCTCGCGCGCCGGCTGCACGACCTCCCTTTGGTTAACCGACACCACCGCCACGGCGCTCACATACCGCTGCCACGCGTCGCGCACTTCACGTTCCAGGTCCTGCTCGAGCGCGCGCTGGCGGTCCTTGGCCTGGGCCAGCCTGCCGGCGATGGCCGTCGCTTCGGCCTGCCGCCGGTTGAAGATCGGGAGCGGAATTCCCAGCGTGATGCCGGCGAAGTGCTCGGTATTGTTTTCGTGCGCGCCGAACGCGCCAAAGGTCGGATTCGGTAAGGCCAGTCGCTCGTTGAGGAGGACTTCGTTCTTGAGTCGCGCTACCTCGAGTTGCGAGGCCTGATAGTCCGGGCGATTGCGCCGGGCGATGTCGAGCAGTTTGTCCGACTCGACGTGCAACGGCTCGATGGTCATTGATCCATTTGGCTGCGGCTCAGGTCCGGCCGCCTCGCCCAGCAGTCTCCCGAGGCTGGACCGCTCCAGCCGATAGCGCGCGCGGCTCTCGATCAGCGCGCGTTCGCTCTCGCCATAGCGGACGCGCGCCAGGTTCGCGTCGATCTGGCTGATCTCGCCGGCGCTAAACCGCGCCTGGCCAGCCTCGTTGAGCTTGCGGTCGAGCTCTGCCAGTTCAGAAAACAGGTCAGTCTCGCTCCGGGCGCGAATAGATTCATAGAAGGTCAGCTTGACTGCGGCGGAGAGCAGGCGCGCCTGGTTCCGGAGGTCCGCCGAAGTGCGATCGAAACCAAATCGTGCAGACTGTCTGCGCAGCGGGGGTTGTCCGAAGATCTCCAGTTGCTGGGAAAGCCCGACCCGCCAGTCCTGCGAGTTCGAACGGTCCGTGCGTTGCTTGTAGTCTCCGGAACTCTCCAGCTCCGGATTGAACTGGCTGACATAGTTGGCGCGTTGCAATTCGGCCCGCGCAACGGTGAGCTCACGCGCAGCGGCGGCGTAGTCAGGATTGTTGTCCAGCGCGATCGCCACGGCCTCATCTAGTGAGATCGGGCGGTCTTCGCCGATTTTGGGAGATGCGAAGGCGACCGAGGTGAGCATCAAAGCGCCGCAAGCCAAAGCGGCTACCCAGCGACTTCCAACTGGTCTGTGATTCAGCGCACTTCCCCCAATCCTGCCGCAATCCTAGCTCGCCCACCTCGCTCCACAAAGGGGCCGTCTCGCAACTTATGCGCAGCTTCCGTGCCACCGCGAAGCATCGGCGGCCGCAACACGCTGTTAGGAGCCTCTGAGGCAGACTGCCCCACTGGACCTGCGCTTCGTGATAAAGTGCCACATTCGCCCGGAGCCGACCCCCGAGTTCGCTGGCGCCCGCCGGCACGCCAAAGCTCAAGAAAAGAAGGCAACACCCAGGCGGCACCCGAATCACACGCCGCCCGACCGCTGGCAGGGCGATTGCTCAATTTTTGGACGACCGGACGAGCTCCGGACCCCATGGCGCAGGTTTGTAGGCCTGACCCATGGGACACCTATAATGAACATGATGAAGGTCGGAACCAGACTGACATTGGTCCTGCTGCTGGCCCTGACCCCGGTGCTGGTGAGCTACATGTACTGGACCGTGCGTCGCTCGAGCATCGTCTACGTCCATGATCTGAAGCGCGATATACGGGCCACGACACGCAGTCTTGCGCCCGCGCTGGAAAATGACCTGCTGCAGAAAGAATGGAACGAAGTGAACGACGTACTGCGGCGCATGACCGATGACACAACCAGGGT
>JBKPEA010000011.1:0-51161 GCA_046728175.1 Thermodesulfobacteriota bacterium
GAGTTGCGCGCCGCAAGAACCCTGTCCGGAATCAAAAAATTCCCAGGTAAACCAGCCCGCCCAGAAAGATCGCATATGCGATCCCGCCCATCATCAAGGTCGGCGTTCCGAGTTCGGAGTCGCGCAGATTGATGAACAGAATCACCGCCGACGACAGGGCGATTACGCTGGCAAGAATCTCCGGCGCGCTCAGCACCCAGGGTGAAAATGCCAGCCCCAGCGCGACCGGTATGCAAGACTGAAAGACCATCGCGCCGGTGATGTTGGCCAACGCAAGATGGTCCTTGCTCTGCCGAATCCAAACCACCGAATTGTACTTCTCCGGCAATTCGGTCGCGAGCGGGCTAAGCACCAGCGACAACACGCCGGGATTAACCCCGGCATGCCCCGCAAACAACACGATCTGGTCAACGAACTCCTTGGCGCCTACCAGGATTGCCAGGACTCCCGCCGCCACTTGCATGCCGATCATCCAGGCGTGGGGTCGCTTCGACTTTCCGCGCAGCAGCGTTTCGAGGTACAGCCCGTGGTCCATCTCGGCGCCTGTCGCCCGACTCAGGCGCAGCATCATGATCGCGTATCCCGCGTAAACCAGTAGCGCGACCGCCACCAGTACGTGGCGGACGAGCGAGCTAAGGTGCAAAAGGCCACATGCCGCGAAAACGATGAAGATGAAAAAAAAGAAAGTGAGGTCGCGGCGGGCATCTTCGCGGGCCACCCACAGCGCAATTCGCCCGCGGCGTCGGCGATATGCGATCGCGCCGATGCCCATCACGAACAAGGCGACCGTCGACAACATCAAAGGCGCCCCGATTATCGCGCCGACCCCCACCGCATGATGACCGGACGATCCGCTCAGCAACGCGACCGCCGGAATAAAGGTCTCCGGCAGGGCCGTCCCTACGGCCGCCAGCAGACTTCCGACCGCGGCCTCCGCAATCGAGAGCCGCTCGCCGGCCCATTCCACCCCGTTGGTAAAGAGCTCCGAGCCGACCAGGATTATGCCGAAGCTGAAGATCAGAATTATCGCGTGAATAAGCAAGACGTCGGTACTCGGCGCCCAAAAATAAGCGGAGAAGCGAAACTTTTCCAGTGATGCGGTGCTTTTTTACCATTCTCTAGCAATGGGGTGCTTTTTTAACATTTTTCAGAGGCGGCAAAGCCTCCACGCGATGATTATAATATTAAAGCCTCCACGCGATGATTATAATATTAAGGGTAAAGGACCGTGAGCGCGGCGAATCCTTGGTGGTGACGACCGGGCCGCCAGCGTAAGCGCGATTTGACTCAAAAGTCCGTGCAGCGTAGCTTTGAAATTTCGACGCGTCTAGCTTGCCTTTTCGAGATCGTCTGTATTAATGAGGCCGTTCCATCCGCGGCCACGGTGGCTTATCGGCCCGATTGAAGCTGTGAGCACGGCTCCCCGCAGCCGGCCCGGCTCGGTACGTGAAAGCATGAAACAGAAGTATGAAGGTAAGGATCTACAGGGACTGGTTGATTTGGGGCGTGAGCAGGGCTACCTGACGTTCGAGCAGGTCAACGACTTTCTGCCCCAGGACGTTGCGACCCCCACCGATCTGCGCGCGGCACTCGACAGCTTCGAGGACCTCGACATCAAGGTGCTCGAGGAAGTCCCGGCCGACGGCGCGGATACCGATACCGAAGCGGAGGCGAAGGAAGAGCCCGAGGAGCAGGCCGAGCCGGCGGACAACTTGGGAGAATCGTCCGACCCGGTCCGGCTGTATCTCAAGGAGATGGGCAATTTCCAACTGCTCTCGCGTGAGCAGGAAGTGGAAATCGCCAAGCGCATCGAGGCGGGCGAGAACGAGGTCGAAGAGGAAGTTCTCAGCTCTCCCGTCACGCTCGACTATGTGATCAAACTCGGCGAAGCCATCGAGGCCGGCGAAGCCGACATCCGCGACATCTTTGAAGACAACGAAGATGCCAACGCCGACCCGGACGAGGAACGCGGGCCCGAGGCCGATGAGCGTCAGCTCAAACGGCTCCATCTGCATCTCAAAAAGCTCAAGGACGTTCACGGCAAGCTCGAAAAGCTCGAGGCGCGGCTCGGTAACCTCAAGCCGGCCCGCAAGAAGGGTGGGTCACACAAGCTGACCAAGACCGAGAAGATCTACCTGCGTCTCAAGGAGCGGGTAAAAAAAGAGCTCCGCGCAATGACGCTCGCGCGCCGGCTCATCGAAGCGATCATCGATCGGATGCGAAGTCTGCTGGTCGAATATCGCGAAGGGCAACGGACCATCCAGCGTTACGAGGACGCGACCGGGCGCTCGCGCACGCATCTGCTCAAGGAGGCGGCCGAAGCCGAAGACCGCCGCCACGTGCTCAAGATCAACGCGAACCGCGAAAACCTGCTCGACATCGCGGCGCGCATCCGTGCCTCGCAGCGCAGGATGAAAGACGTCGAGCTGCACGTGAAGGCCGCCGGCGAGGAATTTGCCCATTCGCTGGAGCTGCTCGCTGCAGGGCAGGACAAGAGCCGGCGCGCAAAGAAAGAACTTACCGAAGCCAACCTGCGCCTGGTCGTGAGCCTGGCCAAGCGTTACACGAATCGCGGCCTGGGATTCCTTGACCTGATTCAGGAAGGGAATATCGGCCTGATGCGCGCGGTCGACAAGTTCGAATATCAGCGCGGATACAAATTCTCGACCTACGCGACCTGGTGGATTCGGCAATCGATGTCGCGTGCGATCGCGGACCAGGGCCGCACAATTCGTATCCCGGTTCATATGGTCGAAACCATCAACAAGCTGCTGCGCGTGACCCGCCTGCTGGTGCAGCGGCTGGGACGCGAGCCGGGACCCGAGGAGATCGCCGAGCAGATGGAAATGCCGCTCGACAAGGTCCAGAAGGTCCTCAAGATCGTCAAGGAACCTATTTCGCTGGAGACCCCGATCGGCGACGAAGAAGAAAGCTCGCTGGGCGATTTTGTCGAAGACGAACTTGCACCTTCTCCGGTCGAGGCCGCCATCCAGGGCAATCTCGGCGAGCAGACGCGCAAGGTACTCGCTACCCTCACCCCGCGCGAAGAGCAGATCCTCCGGATGCGCTTCGGAATCGGGCAGAAGACCGACTACACGCTGGAAGAGGTGGGCAAACAGTTTGCCGTCACCCGCGAGCGCATCCGCCAAATCGAGGCCAAGGCACTACGCAAGCTGCGGCAGACCGGCCGCTCCCGCAACCTCGAAGGCTTCCAGGAGCGCGAGTAGCAGCTCCCAATCGCGGGAACCAGGGGGCGTGGGGTCAAACCTCCGCGCCGTTTTTCTGTGCGCCCAGCATGAGCGCCTCGTGCACGCAGCGATGGGACTGAGTCTCAGCTCTGGACCGCAAACGAGGCTTACCTGTGGCTGAAAGCCGACGTCGGTACAACTCGACATCGAACTCCGAACGTGTCCTGCACTCTCTCTCGCCTCAGTTCCAAAGAAAAACCTGCGTTCGGAGAGCGGAAGATGTTCAATAGCAATTGCACCTGCGCGCCTTCGCTACCATTTGCGGAAGACCTGCAGTGATTTTCGAGGAGGTTTTGCTAGTCCGTTGGAGCGGCCATCGCAAGTCTCTGACTAGTTCGCCTCAGCGGTTTCCCACAACAACGAGAATTCGAGCGAATACATCGTTTCGTATGGGCTCGCCCTGCGTCCGGGCTGCAGCGAGTTCTGCGAGCTAAGAAGTCACGGCCGCCGCGCGATCATTCCAGCGTTAGCACGTAGCAGTTGATCTCCGCATCCATGCGAACTTCCACGAAATCCGGCTTTTCCCATACCATCGTAGCTTCATCTCCTATTGGCACTGTTGCACACGCAACAAAATTCTCACGCCTAGGTCATTCGTTCGCTCCGAGCTTCAAAGGACTAGTCATTCTCAGGCATTATGAAAAGCCCGGTAAGTTCTTGGCTCTTTTTTTGCCCGGATTCCTTTCTGCGCCAAAATAAAAGAACAGACAATGGGTTCGCAAGGGCGAAGCTTTTGCGCCCGCACCGGCTCTCTGCTACTGACGGACATGCGCGTCCACATCCTCGGTTCCGGCGCAGGTGGAGGATTTCCACAATGGAACTGCAATTGTCGTAACTGCGCTGGCCTTCGAAAGCAAACGGTGCACGCCAAGCCCCGGACCCAATCGTCGATCGCCGTTAGCGCCGACGGCGAGCGATGGTACCTCGCAAACGCGAGCCCCGACATCCGCCAGCAAATCGAAAGCTTTCCGAGCCTTCATCCCCGAATGGGCGCGCGTGATACGCCGGTCCAAGCGGTACTTCTCACCAACGCCGACGTTGACCACGTCGCCGGTCTGCTCTCGCTCAGAGAATCTCAGCCACTCAAGATCTATGCAACCGTGACGGTACGGGGTTGGGTGCTCAGCTCGAACGCTATCTTTCGCGTGCTGAATGTGATGCCGGGGCAGACCCGGTGGCAGAGCATCGAGCTGTCCGAGACGGGTTCCCTGGTGGGTGTCGACGGCCGCGAGGCGGGAGTCCGCTACCAAGCTTTCGCCGTCCCCGGCAAGCCGCCGGCCTATCTCGGGCTGTCGGCCGGCCCCGACGAAACGACGATCGGACTCAGATTCATCGACGAGAAGAGCGGCGGCTCGGTCGCTTATGTCCCCGGAATCCGGGAAATCGATGCCCGGCTCAATAGCATTCTCGCCGGCTGTGACTGCGTACTGTTCGACGGCACTTGCTGGTCCGACGATGAAATGATCGAGCAGGGCGTGGGAAACAAAACGGCCCGCGCGATGGGCCACCTGCCTATCTCGGGTTCGGACGGAAGCCTCGCCGCGTTGGCGAAGTTCGCAAGCAAACGGCGAATCTATATTCACATCAACAACACCAATCCGATTCTCGACGAAGACTCGACCGCTAGGCACGAGGTTGAAAAGGCCGGCCTGGAGATCGCGTTCGATGGGATGGATTTCGAGGTTTGAGTTCATTGCGTCACCGCCAGCCGCCGGCTGTTGGCCGTGTCTCGATAGGTCAGTTGGCCGCGGCTCGAATAAGAAATTGGCTCCGACCCGGCCACTGTACTTCTCGAGACCGCATCTTCGACCACTTGATGCGCCGGCGACAGGCTGCATACCGGATCTGCGGTGCGCGCATCACCGCCGAGCAAGAATGCCTGGCAGCGGCACCCGCCGAAATCGACTTTCCGGTTAGGACAACTTCGGCACGGTTCGATCATCCAGTCCTCGCCGCGGAAGGCATTCAGCGCGGGCGAGTCGTACCAGATCTGAGCGAGCGGCCGTTCGCGAACGTTGTCGAAGTGCAAGCCTGGGATCACGCGGGCGGCGTGACACGGCAATACTGCGCCCTCCGGCGTGATGCACACGTAGCTGTTGGCCCATCCGCCCATGCATGGTTTTGGCCGATCGGAAAAGTAGTCGGCCCGCACGAATGCGATTTCGAGTTGTCCGCGACCGCTCGCGCGGGCGGCACGCACCGCTTGCTCGGCGGTATCGTATTGCTTGCGAGTCGGGAGCAGCAGCTCCCGGTTCGGCATCGCCCATCCGTAGTACTGCACGTTCGCGAGCTCTAGTCGATCCGCACCAAGACTTCTCGCGAGTTCAACTAACTCCGATACGCGCCCGATGTTCCATCGATGCAGCACCACGTTAAGCGTGAGTGGCAAGCCCGCCTCGCGGATCAGTCTAGCTGCTTCAAGCTTCTTGTCGAACGAGTGCACTCCTGCGACGAGCTCTGCGGCTTGGCGATCGCTGTCCTGCAAACTCAGCTGAACATGGTCAAGGCCGGACGCGCGCCATTGTTGGAGTTTACTTTCTTCCAGGAGCGTCCCCGCGGTTATGAGATTCACGTACAATTCCGCGTCGCGGGCCGCGCGAATCAACTCGGGCAGATCGGGGCGAAGCGTCGGCTCCCCGCCCGACAGATGTACCTGCAGAGCGCCCAGCTCGGCTCCCTGCTGAAAAACCTTTGACCACTCGCTCGTGCTGAGCAGATCGCGCACCGCCGCAAAATCAATCGGATTTGAGCAGTACACACATCGCAGCGGACATCGATAAGTCAACTCGGCAATGATCGTGTACAAGCGCATCAGCTTTCCAGCAATCCGCGCGCGTTGATGCGACTCAAAAGATCGAGTACGTGAGCAGCTATGGTTGTGCGCTGTTCTCGCCCAAAGCGCTCCGCGAGATCATCGATGATCTCTTCGATCGTGCGGATTCCATCGCAGAGCTTCAGTGTTTCCGCCGCGGTAGAATTAAGTACGAGCGCAGCCTCGGGAAACAACAGCACGTGCTGGTGCCCCTGTTGGTCCCAGCGAAGCCGTGCCTTCGGCGCCAGCCGAGGCTTGGTAGCCAGGTCGATCATGGTTCGCCCGCAGCCGGGAAGAGCGGCGGCAAGAGAGCGGGGGTTACATACGCGAAGTGAATCGCATCGAGCAGTGACCAGAGAATGTGACACTTGGTGGTCAGAACCGCGATAGCCCGCTCTTGCTGCGCGCGGGTCACGCAATGTTCCAGCGTATAGCGTAATCCAAACTCGACATCGCGCGGCGCCTGCACTAGCCGGGACCGGAAATATTCCAAGGCCTTGCGATCGATCCACGGATAGTGCTCTTCGAACGCGGGCAGCCGCTGCGACATGATCGCGGGAGCGAACATCTCGGTCAGCGATGATGCGATTGCTTCCTCCAGGGAGCCCGACTCCACCAGATTCAGATAGGCGTCCACGGCAAAGCGCACCGCGGGCAGCACGAAGCGGAAGTTCTCGACGTCGTCGCGCCTGAGCCCCGCCGCCTCCGCGAGCACCAGCCACTTGTGAAGGCCGCCCTCTTTCGGGCCTCCGCCGTCCTGATCAATCAGGCGTTGGATCCACGCCTGCCGCACGCCGCGGTCAGGGGCCTTGCTGATGATGGCGGCGTCTTTGCGAGGGATCATAGCTTGGTAGTAGAAGCGATTTTCGATCCAGGCCTGCACCTGGCGACGAGTCAGTTTCCCCTGATGCATCATCAGGTGGAACGGATGGCGGTCGTGGTAGGCTGCCTGGCCCACCGCCCGCAAGCGCCGCACGAATTCCTCGCAACTCAGAGCAGGGCGTTCAGTTGCCAACGCAGGCTCCATCATTCGTCCGTGCCAGCCCAATAGCAACTCGGCAACCACGGGCGCTTCGCGTGGACTGTCACGTGTCCCCTCGCCATATTGACGTGAAGTCCGGGCCATGGATGCGGTAGGTCATTTGCCGGTCGTTTTCCACAGTGCCTCACCATAGCACTAGGCCGTTTTGGATGTCGAAGCGGGGAACGCGAAACCCCTCGGTGGACAATCCATGAGCGGGTTAAATCGCTCAATTTGATGGCGGCACAAAACGGTTGATTAACGAAGGTTTGGCCGATCCGTCACGACGGTTTCGTCTTGAGGCTCAGCCTGAAGACAGCCCTAGCGGAATTGATGTTCAAATTGGTAAATTCTGACGTTCTCTCATGAAGGATATAAACGAAATTAGGAGTCAGCGTTACGCAGACACTACTATTTTTCACGCATAGACATCGATGCTTGCTTACCGGAGTCTTTTTGGCACTGCTTCACCCGGTCACCTGACCGGTCAGGGCGAAACGTCATCTGTTCGTGCCAAGTAGGCAGTGATGTGAGGGGTTGCGCTCATACGTTCTACGGCGGATGTTGGGATGGTCACCTGCACCCGTCCGACCTGCGTCCAGCACGTCGTGAATACTGGCCGCTAGCGTTACGAGACAGATTTATCAAGGCGACAAGTGACAGACCCAATCTGCGGGCGAGCTTGGTGCTCGAGTGCACGGTAGCTTTGCTAGTAGTGTTCGTTTACACGACTCGATGCTGGGCACAATCGAGCGTGTTGACTTATCATTACGATAATCTGAGAACCGGCCAAAACACCGACGAAACCATCCTCACACCGACTAGTGTCGCTAGCAACTTTGGAAAATTATTTTCTTACGCCGTCGACGGTCAGGTTTATGCACAGCCCCTTTACGTTACAAACCTGGCGATTCCCAATAAAGGCAATCATAACATAGTTTTCGTAAATACCGAGAATGATAGTGTTTATGCGTTCGACGCTGATAGCAATGCCGGCAATAACGCGGCACCGCTTTGGCACATAAGCCTAATCGACGCTGCACACGGAGCGGCGGCCGGCGCGACGCCGGTGCCGGTCAGCGTCTATCCGGTTGATAGTCTGAACCGTCCAGACTGTGGCGCCCTCAATCCACAGATTGGGAGTACGAGCACGCCAGTCATCGATCCTAATTCGGGCGTCATGTATGTAGAAGCCTTTTCACTTGAAAATGGCAGTTATGTCCATCGCCTGCACGCGTTGAACATCACGACCGGTGCGGAAGAGCCTTATGGTCCGGTAACGGTTGGCGGCAGCGTGCCGGGAACCGGTGACGGCGGTACCACCGTCACATTCAATGCCTTTGAGGAGCTCAACCGGCCTGCCCTGTTGCTGGAAAGCGGGACCGTCTATGTGGCTTACGCATCCAGTTGCCCCGATCAACTACCGTACCATGGGTGGGTGTTTGCATACAATGAAAGTAATCTCGCTCAAGAGGACCTGTTGACAACCACGCCCAACGGCAGCGATGGCGGCATCTGGATGACAGGCGACGGGTTGGCAGCTGATGCGGGCGGCAATGTTTACGCGGCTACTGGCAATGGCACATTTGAGACCACCCCGCCAGTGACCGACTTTGGCAACAGCGTTCTGAAGTTTACTCCGAGTAGTCGAGTTTTAGCATTAAGCGACTACTTTACCCCGTACAACCAGCAACAGTTGAACAACCTCGATAAGGACCTCGCTTCAGGCGGAATCGTGTTGCTACCCGATCAGCCCGGAACCTATCCGCATGAAATGGTGGCGGCAGGTAAAGAAGGCCGTATCTATCTCCTCAATCGTGATCAGTTTACTGCCGGCAATCAACACTATTGTGCCAATTGCACCAGTGATCCTCAAATCATCGAAGAATCGGTGTCCGGGTACCTCAATGGAGTATTCTCTACTCCGGTTTACTGGAACAGCAGGCTGTACTACTGGACGCCGTCCCTTTACCTTATATCTATTCCCATGTCTAACGGCCTGTTGAACTTCAGTAATTCCAGCACAAGCCTGGATTCGTATGGTTGGCCGGGTGCTAACCTGGCTGTCTCGGCCAATGGAACTAGCAACGGAATCCTGTGGGCACTCAAAACAGATGCATTCTCCACCGGTGGCGCAGCTGTCCTGCGAGCCTATGATGCCAATAATGTTTCCGACCGGATTTATTCGAGCGACCAGAAACCGAACGACGCAGCTGGACCGGCTGTCAAGTTTACGGCTCCTATTGTGGTTAATGGCAAAGTATATGTCGGCTCAGCCAACCAATTAAGCGTTTACGGCTTGTCCGGAACGCCGACGCCGACTCCAACCGCCACGCCTACTCCGACGCCGAGTCCGACTTCGAGCATCACGCCTACTCCGATACCAACACCAACTCCGACCCCAATGCCTACTCCGACCCCAATACCTACTCCGACACTAACCCCGACACCGACCCCAACCCCATCGTCGGTGCCAACCCCGTCAATCGTTGCATTGCCAATTACTGGTAACGGCTGCAGCCAAAACGAGGCCGGAAACACGTTGAATCTGGGCACGCCAAATGGCGTGGTTAGCGCGGGCGACACGCTGATGGTGCTAGTCAGCGGCCTTGCTCCGGGCGCTGTGGTCACCAGCATTACCAACCATATTGGTGCCACCGGTGACGTGTGGCAGAGGGCCGCGAATGTTTACGGCAGCGACTCAATCGGCGGCGCCATCGATATCTGGTACGCTTCTAACATCAATGCGGCCAGCAATGGCGCCAACATCACGGTCAATACCACCAGTGGTAACACCTTCGTCAGCGGGTGCATCTTTGAGGTCCATGGATTGGCAAGCAATCCTCAGGACAGCGGGGCGAACGTGGATATCACCAGCAACGTCTCGACCCTGATTTCACCTGCCATTCCAGGCGGAAGCGCACCGGAATTGTTTGTCGCGGTATCCGGTTGTGCCGGCAGTGGCAACGCCACGGTGGCTGAGAATGGCGTACAATTTACCGCCATCAACGGGGGCGCCGCCAACGGAGTTGGCGGCTGTCCGGCCGGCTATTACATCTCCAGCACCAACGGGCTCTATCAAGCGGGGCTGAGCCAAAGCCCGCCCAGTTCAGGCGTCGTCGGCATCGCTTCTTTCATGGCTGCCGGCGCGACGAGTACTCCAACCGCCTCGCCTAGTGGAACCCCTAGCCCGACTTCGACCGCCACGTCTACTGCGACCCCGAGCCCGACTTCGACTCCAACGCCCACTAAGACGCCGAGCCCGACTTCGACCCCCACGCCGTCGGCGACGCCGAGCCCGACTTCGAGCATCACGCCTACTCCGATACCAACACCAACTCCGACCCCAATACCTACTCCGACACTAACCCCGACACCGACCCCAACCCCATCGTCGGTGCCAACCCCGACAATCGTTGCGTTGCCAACTACTGGCCATGGTTGCAGCCAAAACAACCGCGGAAACAAGTTAAATCTGGGCACGCCAAATGGCGTGGTTACCGCGGGCGACACGCTGATTGTGCTAGTCAGCGGCCTTGCTCCAGGCGATGTGGTCACCAGCATTGCCAACCATGGGGGTGCCGGCGGTGATGTGTGGCAGAGGGCCGCCAATGTTTACGGTAGCGACTCCAACGGCGGCGTGGTCGATATCTGGTACGCTTCTAACATCAATGCGGCCAGCAATGGCGCCAACATCACGGTCAATACCACCAGTAGTAACACCTTCGTCGGCGGATGCATCTTTGAGGTCCATGGATTGGCGAGCAATCCCCAGGACAGCGGGGCGAACGTGGATATCACCAGCAACGTCTCGACCCTGATTTCACCTGCCATTCCAGGCGGAAGCGCACCGGAATTGTTTGTCGCGGTATCCGCTTGTGCCAATACCGGCAACGCCACGGTGGCTGAGAATGGCGTACAATTTACTGCCATCAACGGGGGCGCCGGCAACGGAGTTGGCGGCTGTCCGGCCGGCTATTACATCTCCAGCACCAACGGGCTCTATCAAGCGGGGCTGAGCCAAAGCCCGCCCGGTTCAGGCGCCGTCGGCATCGCTTCTTTCAAGCCTTCGCAGTAGTTCGATTGAGAATTTCTGAATACGCCAATTATCGATAGGCCCATAATTAACGCATCACAGCTAACGACAGACGAATGCAGGATTAGGTGAACTGTCGAATTAAGGGCTGAGAATAGAATCCAAAGGGAGCCGCAGCCATGTGCAGAAGTTGCGGTGGCGGCGGTCAATCCGAACGCGGTGCGGAGAAGCATCGATGCGATCGGTCTTCGCGTTTAATCCGCTCCTCCACGTCTAGCTCGGGGACCCCACGCCGGCGCTCGGTGCAGAGCTTCGAGCACGAATGATCGCCGCGCCATGACGGAGGGCCCCGACGATCGTTCAATGCGTGATTCTGAGGAGATCGAATCACGCGGCAATGCCTGCAACCTCATCGTGCCACAGAACGAGTGGAAGGGAGGGCATCCGCCCGAATAGCATGCGCGGGCAGCACCTCATCCGTGTGCTCGCCTGGCGGGGGCGAACGCGTGACCTCCCCGGCGTCTGCGCGAGCTTGACCGCCAGCCCAGTGGTCAGAAATTCACCGATCACCCGGGTGGGCATCTCGAGCAGCATCTCGCACGCCGCGGTCTGCTGAGACTTGAACCTCCCCTCGACCGTCAGAATGGCGCCCGACGGGATGCCCTCGCGATTAAAGAGGTCGATCCAGTATACCCCGTATTCGATTCGAGCGCGGTCGATCTCCGCGTTCAACGCGCAGCGATCCTTAAGGCGTGCGCCGTCGGTACTGAAGCGATCGTCATCATCCGAAAGCTGGGGGCCACCGATGAGTTTTACGAACCCGCACCTGCTCCGGTCCGAGGCCGCCATCCTGGGCATTCTCCATGAGCAGACGCACAAGGTACTCGCTAGCCTTACCCCCGCGCGAAGAGCAGATCCTCGGAGGCGCTTCCGCAAGCGGACGGCGTGGAGTCTGACCTCCACGCCGTTGTCGTCGGTTCCAACCACTATCAACCGACTTGGCATCCGGTTCTAGTCCTTCTCCATTCGCTAGTTGACAGGTGACCATTTAGTCACCTATTATCAACTCAGTGGAAGCGGTCTTCAAGGCTCTCAGCGATGCGCATCGGCGGCGGCTTCTCGACCGCCTCTTCAAGCGCGATGGCTTGACGCTCGTGGAACTCGAATCCCAGCTGCCGCACATGACCCGCTTCGGCGTGATGAAACACCTGCGGGTGCTCGAAGACGCGGGGCTGGTCACCTCCCGCCGCTCCGGTCGCGAGAAATTTCATTATCTCAACCCGGTCCCGATTCGACTGATCCTCGACCGCTGGATCAGCAAGTTCGCCGAGCCGTGGGTCGAGGCGATGACGGGACTCAAGAAAGAATTGGAGGCAAGCGAAATGGCACCCAGGCACGTTTACGAACTTTACATTCGCACCAGCCCCGAGAAGCTCTGGCAGGCGATCGTCAGTACCGAATTCACCAAAAAATATTTCGGGCTGAACGTCGACTCCGACTGGAAAGTAGGCTCGCGCTACCGCTACACCTTCGACGACGGAAGCCTTGCCCATTTCGGCACGCTGCTCGAGATCAAACCTCCACGCAGGCTGGTGCAGACCTTTGAGCACGAATACTCGGAGCGCCACGGCGGTGGCCCGGATGATCGGTCGCGCGTTACCTGGGAGATCGAGCCGAGGGGCAGCGTCTGCAAACTCGTCGTGACGCACGACGAATGGAAGGGTGAATCGAAGTCGTTCCAGTCCGCGGGCGAGGGATGGCCGATGATCCTGAGTGGCTTAAAAACCCTGCTCGAGACCGGAGAAGCGCTGGCGCTGGACCTTGACGCCGACACGTCAACAAAGGCCGCCGCGCAGTAGCTCGTCCGGTCCAGCCCGCGGCGCGTTGAGTGGCGCGGCGCGCTACGCGATCGCACCCTCGCTGCGCAGCCGCGCGAGGTCATCCGCCGAATAGCCGTGTGCGAGCAGCACCTCGTCGGTATGCTCGCCTGCCAGCGGCGGCCGCGTGACCATCCCCGGCGTCTCTGCGAGCTTGACCGCCAGTCCGGTGGTCAGAAACTCACCGATCACCGGATGCGGCATCTTAAGCAGCATCTCGCGCGCCGCGGTCTGGGGATGCTTGAACATCTCCTCGACCGTGAGAATCGCGCCCGACGGGATCCCCTCGCGATTGAAGAGGTCGATCCAGTACCCCGCCGGATTCGACTCGAGCGCGCGATCGATCTCCGCGGTGAGCGCCCCGCGATTCTTCAGGCGTGCGCCGGCGCTGCGAAAGCGGTCGTCATCAGCGAGCTCGGGGCGTCCGATGATTTTTACGAACTTGCGCCACATCGCTTCGTTACCAACCGCGATGTTGAAAGGGCGATCGCTCGCGTGGAAGACGCCGTGCGGCGAGGACAGCGGATGATGGTTTCCCGCCGGCCCGGGCGTGCGGCCGGTGTCAAAATAGATTCCTGCCGACCAGCTGAGAATGCTGACGATCGATTCCAGCAGCGAGGTTTCCACGCGTTGTCCGCGGCCACTGCGATGACGTGCCTCGAGCGCCAGGAGAATTCCCTGCGCCGAGAAGATGCCGCCCAACAGATCGCAGATCGCGATTCCCACCCGGGTCGGGCCGCTCTCCACGGTGCCGGTCACACTCATAAGTCCGGACATGCCCTGGGCGATTTGATCGAAGCCGGGAAAGTCGCGCAGCGGTCCACTTGAGCCGAACCCGGAGATGCTGCAGGTGATAATCCGCGGGTTGCGCGCCGCCACGCGGTCGTAATCGAGGCCAAGCGTCTTCATCACACCCGGACGGAAATTGTCCACCAGCACGTCCGCCCGATCGATCAGCTTCCACAGGACTTCCTGTCCGCTAGGTTTTTTATTGGCAATCCGGACGCTTTTCTTCGAACGGTTGCACGAAAGAAAGAAGTAGCTGTCGCGCGCCGAACCGCCGCCCAGTTCTGACCGCGGGTTTTCCACCGGCTCTACCTTGATTATTTCGGCGCCGTAGTCGCCCAGAATCTGGGTGCAAAACGGTCCCGCGAGGTATCGGGTCAGGTCGACTACCTTTATTCCGGAAAGCGGTGGGGGCTCGGGCATCTCTCAACCTCCTCGGGAAACTATCAATCGGAGTAAGCCCTTCTGAAACCCATGGCGCCCTGCAGCATCTTATATTACAAAAGCTCCGTGGCGATTCTTTGGTCGCTGAGTGCCCGGTTCAATCCCTGGACATGATGATCTTTTCATCAAAATCGGTCCGGCGCGGCATCGCGGTGGCCTTGGTTCTCATTGTCGCGGGGTATTTCCTTCGCCACGGCGCTAAACATGCGAAATACGTTGCCGCACAGGTCACCCGCGGCAACATCGTGTGATCGGTCACGGCGACCGGCACCGTCAACCCGGTGGTCACGGTCCAGGTCGGCAGCTACGTCTCGGGTCCGATCGTTCAGCTGTACGTGGACTTCAATTCCCCCGTCAAGGCAGGCCAGTTGATGGCGAAGATCGATCCGCGGCCGTTCGCGGCCCAGGTCGCACTCACGACGGCCCAGCTCGCAAATGCCCAGGCTCAACTCCAGAAGGATCGCGCGAACCTCGCGTATCAAAAGATTACCTACGAGCGAGATGGCGAGCTTTTAAAGGAAAAGGTTATGTCCCACGACCAGTTGGACAGCCGGCTGAGCCTTTTCCACCAGGCCGAGGCGCAGGTTGCGCTCGACGAAGCGGCGGTTCAGCAGCAGCGGGCGAGCCTTCAGGCCGCGCGCCTGAATCTCAACTACACCAATATCGTTTCGCCGGTGGACGGCACAGTAGTTTCACGCAACGTGGATCAGGGGCAGACCGTGGCAGCGAGTTATCAGACGCCGACCTTGTTTCTGGTTGCCAAGGATCTGACCAAGATGCAGGTCGACTCCAACGTCAGTGAGTCGGATATCGGCTATGTTCGGCAAGGGCAGCGGGCAGCCTTCAAGGTGGATGCGTTCCCGGACCGCGATTTCGAGGGAACCATCGGTCAGGTGCGCCAAGCGCCGATAACCGTCCAGAACGTGGTCACCTACGACGTGGATGTCGACAATCCCGAGCAACTGCTCAAGCCCGGGATGACCGCGAACGTGACGCTCGTCACGGCGCGCCGTGACAACGTAACAAGAATTCCGATCGACGCGATTCGTTTCAGTCCTGCAAAATCCCAGGCTGCACCCGTCGAGTCCGCCGGTCCTCTGCTGCCAAGCCGCAGCGACGCGGGTTTGGATCCCGGGCGGCCGCCGTATCAAACGGGTGCCCGTTACCATCGGACTCGATGACGGGGCCTTCGTAGAAATGATCAAGGGGCCCCTGCAACGATGGAGACCTCGTGATAACCGACGAGATTCGTCCGGTCGAGCCCAAGCTCACTGCCGCAATGGGCGGCATCCCGCGTGGCTTCCGCTAGACCGGCTCACCAGTCGATGGCGCGACCGGCGGTCATCGAAATACGCGAGCTCTGGAAGACCTATCAACTGGGCGAGATGGAGGTTCACGCACTGCACGGTGTCAGCCTGCGTGTGGAAAGCGGAGAATTTGTCGCCGTCATGGGCGCATCGGGGTCGGGCAAGTCGACCCTGATGAATATTATCGGCTGTCTCGATCGCCCGACCCGTGGCAGCTATCTGCTGGAGGGTGAAGACGTCGCCGATCTCCCGGAAGAGACGCTCGCCTCGATTCGCGGCCGCAAAATCGGATTCGTATTCCAGAATTTCAATCTGCTGGCGCGCACCAGCGCGCTGGAAAATGTCGAGCTGCCGCTCTTTTACTCGGCGTGGAGCGGGCGGGGCGAGCGGCGCGCCGAAGACCTGATGAGGATGCTTGGCCTGGACGGGCGTGAAGCAAACCATCCCCACCAGCTTTCCGGCGGGCAGCAGCAGCGCGTGGCGATCGCGCCGGCCTTGATCAATCGACCGGCGATTCTGCTCGCCGACGAGCCGACCGGAAATCTGGACTCGACCAACTCGGCCGAGATCATGGACATCATCAGCCGCCTTAACCGCGATCAGGGTATTACCGTCATCCTGGTCACCCACGATGCGGAAATCGCTAAGTACGCCGATCGCATCGTGACGTTTCGCGACGGACAAATCGTATCCGACACTCGCAAGGCGCATTCTTCGCAGGGCGTGGCCGAAGCTCGGCTTGGGTCCCCGCAGGCCCCGACCGCGCCTCCCGATCGCGATGCGGCCGGCGAGGCCTTGGTATTCGGATCGATGGCGCTGAGCGCGGCCGCGCGCGCTGCGGCGAAATAAATTCCGCGCGGTGCTCACGATGCTGGGTATTTCATCGGGGTTGCCGCGGTCATCGCGATGGTTGCGGTGGGCGACGGTGCGCGCGAGTCGGTACAGGCGCAGATCGAGAGCCTCGGAACCAACCTCCTCATCGTCCTGCCGGGTGCGACCACCTCCAACGGGGTGCGGGCCGGCTCGGGCAGCAATTCTACGCTCACGGTCGTTGATGCCGAGGCAATCAAGAAGCACGCGCGGGCGGTCGCGCTGGTCAGCTACATGGATCGTCAGGTCTCGCAGGTAGTGAGCGGCAATCGCAACTGGAGCACCGGCATTTCCGGAACGACGCCCGACTATTTGAAAATTCGCGGCTGGCCGGTAGAGCAGGGCCGCGCGTTCACCAACGATGATGTGCGAAACGCCGCCCCGGTCTGCTTGCTGGGGCAGACGGTGGTCGCCAATCTGTTCGGCCAGGACCAGAATCCGGTGGGCGCTGAAATCCGGGTGAAAAATTTCCCGCTCCGCGTGATCGGCGTGCTCGCGGAGAAGGGGGGACAGTCCAGCTACGGACAGGATCAGGATGACGTGGTCTTGATCCCGTTCGAAACCGCCGAGCGAAAGGTGCTCGGCGTGTCGGCTCCCTCCATCTTGATGAGCTCCATCGTCGCGCCGACCCCGAGCCCGAGCAACCCGCTGGCGGGAGTGCCCACCAGCAATTCGATTTACAGTCAGACCACGACCGTGACCAGCCCGTTCGGCAGCCCGCCCAAGATCATCGGCGTGGTCAACGTGATTTATGTTCAGGCGAGGAGCGCGGAGGAAGTGAACACGCTGATGGCCGAAGTTCCGCAAGTCCTCCACGAGGGCCATCGCATCCAGCCCGGGCAGGATGATGACTTCACGATCCGCTCGCTTAACGAAATTGCGAAGGCCTCCGAATCGGCGAGTCGGGTGATGGCGTTACTGCTGGCCGCCGTCGCATCGATCTCCCTGCTCGTCGGCGGCGGCATCGGGATCATGAACATCATGCTGGTCTCGGTGACGGAGCGGACCCGCGAAATTGGAATCCGGATGGCGATTGGCGCGCGCCGCATTCACATCATGCTTCAGTTCCTGGTGGAAGCGGTGCTGCTCAGCGTGTTGGGCGGACTAGCGGGCGCGGCACTCGGAATCGTCGCCAGTAAAATGATCTCCGCCGTAGCGGGATGGCCCACGCTGGTCTCACCCGTGGCGATCGTAGGCGGTTTCCTTTTCTCCGCCGCGGTCGGTGTCTTTTTCGGTTACTATCCTGCCCGCAAAGCCTCGCTGCTGCATCCTATCGACGCACTGCGCTACGAGTGGCGCAGGCCGCGGATCGCAGCCTGCGCGGTCAAGTAGGTCGCGATTTCCTCCGTCGACCGTACCCGGCCGAAGGTCCAACTGAAGGCCAGCAACGCTGCCTCGTGCATCTCTTCACTGAGCTCCGTGCACCCGTCGTCGGCGATGATCACCTGAAAGCCACGATCACCGGCCTCACGGGCCGTTTGGGTCACGCCCGCAGCGGTGGTCAAGCCGCAGACGACCAGCGAATTTACTCCCAGGTTGTGCAGCGTCTGGTCCAGCGTGGTCGAGGCGAGCGCGCCGCTGGTGGTCTTGTTGAGAACCATGTCTCCCGCGATTGGCGCCACCGCGTCATCAATTTGCCATCCAGGGTGATTTACCGGCGGAACGATCCGTTCGCCGACCAGCTTCAAGCCGAGCGCGTTGAAGTCCCGCATCGAGGCCGGCAGATCGCGACCGTCGGGCAGATTACAGCCCACGGTCGTGAAGATCACCGGCAGACCGAGCGACCGGAACACCCGCTGCAGGTATTGTATGTTGCCCAGAATTCCGCTCTGAAGCCTCTTGAAGTATCCGGCTGACACACCGCTTACCAGTTTCTCGTTAACCTGCCACAGCGGATGTTGGGGCTGCGTGAACCAACGCTGCACATCGACGACGATCAGGGCGGATTTCAGTGGATCGAGCGCCAGCGGCGCCTGGTCTCTGATGCGGAGCAGCTCTTTGAACTTTATCTGATCGGTAGTCTCCAGTGTGTCCTTCACAATACACCTCGAGGGAGCGGACTTTCAGTCGCTCACCCAGGAATTGCCTTGAGCGACTTCGGCCCACCCGGTTCTCCAGCGTGAACCGATGTCACCGTGCAAACGGCAAAAAAGAGTTGGCCGTTTGCACCGCAGGTTCTATGCCAGCGCAAACATTGATAGCCCGGCGGCGGATACCAACGCGCTGAGGCAGGGTGCCCCATAGCGTGTTCGACACTCGCCCTAAAATGCCTCGGTCACGCAGACAGGGGCGCTACAGATGACCTTTTTCGCGCCAGCCGATAGTCGAAGCTCAGCAGAGACCAATGCAAAGCTGTTGGAACCGCGCGATCATGGGTTTCGCTCGAAACCTGGCCGACGAGCCGCAGGGCCTTGGAACAGCTCTGCGCAGCTTTGCGCAAAGCACTCCGCGACGCTCTCAAACGTCGACCGAAACTCCGGTGCCCGATCAACCCGCAGCACGTCCTCGAGCTTCGCAAGCTGCCGGATAAGCTGATCCAAGCGTTGGTCCTCATTGACCATCAGCAGCACGGTGCTCTCCGCGCCGTCTCCCATCGGCAGGCAAATGATGGCATCGAGATTGAATGCGCGTCGCGAAAACAAGCTGCACACATGCGTCATCACGCCGAAGTGATTTCTAACCCTAAGCCGCAGGATTGCACCCCGGGCGGGGACCCGGAGGCAAGGTTTATTGGGTGTTTCAGGCCGGTTTGGCATGGTCGAACTCGCCTCCGATCATGTCGCGATTGGCCCCGCCCGGCGGCACCATCGGGTACACATTCTCCTCGGGCGCGATCGGCACGTTCACCAGGTACGGGCCCGGCCGTCTGATCGCCTGCTCAAGCGCCGCGACCGGATCGCGTGCTTCGCATAGGTCGACGGCCGGGATTCCAAAACCCCGCGCGATCGCCACGAAATCCGTCTGGGCCACGAATCGCGAGGCGCAGTAGCGCTTGCCATAAAACAGATGCTGCTGCTGGCGGACCAGCCCGAGGTGTGAATTGTTGAGCAGGATGATCTTGACGGACACCTCCTGTTCGGCCGCAGTCGCCAGTTCCTGCAGATTCATCAGCAGGCTGCCGTCGCCGCTGAAGCACGCTACCGTGCGATCGGGGGCGGCCAGCGCGGCCCCGATGGCCGCCGGCATCCCGAACCCCATCGTGCCCAGACCTCCCGAGGTGAGCCACTGCCGCGGGCGCGTGAAAGGGTACGCCTGGGCCACCCACATCTGATGTTGCCCGACGTCGCTGGTGACGATCGCATCTTCCGGCAGCAGGGCCGCAGCGTGGCGAACGATCCCATAGGGACGCAGTGGATCGTCGCTGCCCGGAACCATCAGCGGATAACGCGCGCGCAGATTGCTCATGCGAAGAATCCATTCGGCGCGCGGATTTATCTCAATCAGCGGCTCCAGCGCGCTCAGCGCTTCACCGACGTCGGCGGTGAGACCGACCGCGGGCTCTTTGATCTTTCCAAGCTCGCTTGGATCGATGTCGATATGCAGGATTTTTGCGCGGGGGCAGAACTCCGCGGCCTTGCCCGTGGCGCGATCGTCGAAACGCACGCCAAGCCCGATCAGCAGGTCGCATTCGTCCAGCAGCAGGTTCGTGAAACGAGCCGCATGCATCCCGACCATACCGAGGAACAAGGGATGGTCGTGCGGCACCGCGCCCAGCGCGAGCAAGGTTGCGGTTGCGGGAATCGAAGCTCGCTCGATGAGGCGAAGCAACTTGGGTGCTGCTTCCGCTGCGATCACGCCGGCGCCGACCAGCACCAGCGGCCGCTTCGATTCATTTATGAGCTCCGCCGCACGGCCGATTTCACCGGCGCCTATTCGCGGCGACGGATTGGGTCGAACCGGGGCAGGCAGGTCATCGATTTCGACCGCTTCCGTCTGCACGTCCTTGGGCACATCCACCACGACCGGACCGGGTCGGCCGGAGGTCGCGATGCGCAACGCGTCCGGAATCACCTCGAGCAGGTCCCGTGCGGAACGTACCAGGAAGTTGTGCTTGGTGATCGGGACCGTCAGCCCGTAGGTATCGATTTCCTGGAATGCATCGGTGCCGATCATCGCGCGCGGCACCTGTCCGGTTATCGCGACGATGGGAATGGAGTCGAGCTTGGCATCGGCGATCGCGGTAAGCAGATTGGTGGCGCCCGGTCCCGACGTACCCAGGCACACGGCGGGCCGCCCACTTGCCCGCGCCATCCCCTGCGCCACGAATCCGGCCCCTTGCTCGTGGCGCGTGAGTACGTGCCGGACGGCACTGGCACCAAGCGCGTCGTAGAGCGGCAGGTTCGCGCCGCCAGGGATTCCGGCCACGGTGGTGATGCGGTTGAGTTCGAGCAGCCGGATGATCAGTTCGGCGCCGGTCAGTTTCACGAGAGTCTCTCCTTTTCGGATCGGCTCCCCTGCTCGGCTGGTGATGGGGCGTGGGAAAAGAAAACCCCCGCCGGCCATCACGCCAGCAGGGGTTCCAATCATATTTACTCATCCCCGCTAAGGCGCGATGGCCTCCGTGAGTCCTACTACGACGATGAGGATAAGCCCCAGCGATTGGGTGCCACGCAAACCTCTGTCGTAGGCGGGAATCATTACGCGCTCACACTAGCGTCCCCTGGCAATTCTCGCAACCGAATCGAATTTCTTCCTTGTGCCAGCGCCTCCCTCAAAACTGTGGTGTCGTCGGGCGAAGGTTTTTCCGAGGCACTTCGCGGTTTCAGTCTCGCCCGGGAGTCTCGGGCTGTGAGCCCAAACCGTTCGTAGCGAGTTTGTGGGCGGGCACTTTTCGTGTCGGGTAAATCCGTTGAAAGAATGAAACCGACGCGCGCAGAAATTCCAGCCCGACCGCGATTTCTTCCTGAGACAGGGATTGCTCGAGGTCTGATATCAATTCCCGTACCAGGCGTTGACCCCGCTCGGCCATTGACGCCACGAAGCGTTCGCCTTTTGCCGTCAGAATGACCTTCTTTTCACGGCCGGAATCAGCGTTTCCGATCACACGCACCAGACGCAGCGGGGGCTCTGCAAGCGTTTGCAGTGCCGTGGTTATCGCGGGGCTTCCGAGGTCAAACCAATTGTGAAGGCGTCTGGCCACTTCCTTGCGCAGCATGCCGCGCGCATCACCCTCCGAACGAATCAGCCATAGAATGCTGGCCTGGGTTCTCGAAAGCCGCCCGCGCATCGTTGCCCCGATTGCCGAGATTCCCTTGTCGTGAACGAAGTAGAGGATTTCGAGCAGTTCGGCCGCGTTTCTTTCAAGAGACTTTTCTGATTCGACGCTCGCGGCGGGAGCGAGTCCCGTCGAATTCACTCCAGGTTTCCGTTTTCGAATGTCAGACGCCATCCTACGAATATTGTGTGACCATGTTGTTTCCGCTAGTAGCGGGTCATCGGAACTGCGCCTCCGCACCAAGCTCGCGGCTTGCCCTCGGAACATCCTCCGAGTTATGTTCCACACAATCATTGTATGGTCAAACAATTCAACGAGGCAACTATTTAGCCCGGTGCGGGCAATCACCAAGGTTGAGGATCGATGGACCAACATTTTATTGACGCGGCTCTGAGTGATCCGGGGTTCTTTGTTGACCACGATCCTCATCCGTTGTGGAAGGAGTTGCGCGAAAACGATCCAATCCATTGGACGGAGGGTTTGGGGAAACCGTTCTGGTCAGCCACACGCTACGACGACATCATCTCCGTGGTCAGCAAACCGACGCTCTTCAGTTCCGCCTATCTGATCGGGCTGCCATCGAGTCCGGAGATGGAGCAAGTGACGCCCGAGATGCTTGGCTCGGGCGAGATGATGCTGATGACCGATCCGCCCTTGCATGGCGCGATGCGGCGCGCGTTCAACCGGCTGATGCTTCCGCGCGCGGTTGGTCGCTTCGAGGCTCCGGGGCCACAACTGGTCCGCGAAATTCTCGAACGAGCGATGGCGCGTGGCGAATGTGATTTTGTGGTTGACATCGCAGCCCGGCTGCCGATGGCCTTCATCTGCGAAATCATGGGTATTCCGCGCAAAGACTGGCCCGACATGTTCAAGTGGGGGAACATGGTCGCCGGCAACGAAGACCCTGAATATCAGGTCGACTCCGGATCGCCCCTCGACACCCGGCAGGAGGGCTCGCGCAATATCGGCCTGTACTGTCTCGAGGCGGCGCTCGAGCGGCGTGGTGGGGACAGCCAAGACCTGCTTGGAGTGTTGGGCAACGCGACCATCGACGGCCGTCTGCTTACCAGGACGGAGCTTGCGCACAACGGGCTGCTCTACGTCGGCGCGGGTCTGGAGACCACGCGTAACGCCATCTCCGCAGGATTGTTGGCCTTGCTCGAGCACCCGGAGCAGATGGATCTCTTGCTCGAACACCCTGAAATCATGCCGACCGCGGTCGAAGAAATTCTTCGATGGGCTAGTCCGGTAACTCACTTCGCTCGCGTCGCGACTATGGATACCGAACTAGGCGGCAAGCAGATTCATGTGGGAGACCGCGTTGCGCTCTGGTTTCCTTCCGCCAATCGCGATGAAGCGATCTTCAGAGATCCTTACAGCTTCGACCTAAGACGGGCGCCCAATGACCACCTCGCCTTCAGCAGGGGCGAGCATTTTTGTGGCGGCGCGCATCTCGCCCGCCTCGAACTGCGGTTGACACTCCAGGCGCTCCTGCCGCGCCTGCGGCAGATCGAAATTACCGGCAAGGTCGAACGGCTGCGCTCGAACTTTCTCGCCGGCATCAAGCATCTGCCGGTGCGCTTCAGCGAATCGCAGGCGGCCGCTTGAGTGGCTGGAAGAATCCCGCGGCAAACGCATGATCGCGAATTGAGCGAACTAACCGATTTCATCGTGGAGGATTCGTCGTGAAGCTGGGAGCATCGATCATTTTCCAGAATTACTTCCGCGCACAAAAACCTGACTGGCAGCTCTACGAGGAAGACCTCGCTCTCGCGGAGATGGTCGAGCCGCTTGGTTTCGACTCGCTGTGGGGCGTCGAGCATCATTTCTCGCCTTATACGATGCTCCCGGATGTGCTGCAGTTCCTCACCTACATGGCCGGCCGCACGCGCCGAATCGGTTTCGGCTCGATGGTGGTGGTGCTGCCCTGGCACGATCCGGTCAGAGTCGCCGAACAGATCGCGATGCTCGACCTGTACTGCCGCGATCGTGAGCTGACACTGGGCTTTGGTCGCGGCGCCGGAAGGATCGAATACGACGGTTTTCGTGTACCAATGAGCGAGTCGCGCGAACGCTTCAGCGAAGCCGCCGAGATTGTCCGCATGGCGCTCACGCAGGAGCGCTTTTCATACCACGGAAAATACTACCAGATTCCCGAGATGAGCATCCGCCCGCATCCGCGACGCGCGAATCTGATCGACAATTTCTACGGCGCGATCATCTCACCCGAGACCGGCGATATCATGGCTCGGCAAGGGATGGGCATGCTGGTGATTCCGCAAAAGCCGTGGGTCGAGCACCAGAAGGATTACGATCATTTCAAGGAATCATGTGCCAGGTTCGGCCACCAGCCGAAGCGCCCGGTGGTTTCGACGTTCTTCTATTGCGCCGAGAGCGAACGCGAGGCGAATGAGGGTGCGGAACAGTGGATCGGCAACTACGCGGATACGGCGCTCCGACACTACGAGTACGATGAGCCCGAGCATTTTCGCAGCGCTAAGGGCTACGAGTTTCACGCCAAGATGGCCTACGCGACCAAGAACAGTGCGTCGTCATTCCGCGAGACGCTGGTCAAGACCCAAGTCTATGGTACTCCGGAAAAGGTGATCGAGAGCCTGCGCACGATTTCCGAGACGATGGACGCGGCGGAGTTGGTCGGCTTCTTCAAGTACGGTGGGATGCCGCTCGAAGTGGCGCAACGCAGCATGAAGCTGTTTGCGAGCAAGGTTCTGCCGCATATCCAGCGCGGCAATTCCATCGAGCAGCACAGCGTGGCCGCGGGGCGCTAGCCAAAGTAACCCCGGGTTGCTCGCAGCTCCAGGCAACCCATCGCAACCTGGTGTTGGGCTTGACACCGAATGCCGGTTACAAAGCCGGACAACCCAACGGCGCGACCCGGCGAGGTTACCCTCCCTCCTCCCGTGGCGCTATTCCACGGTGACTGACTTGGCCAGATTGCGCGGCTGATCCACATCGGTGCCGCGGGCCACGGCAATGTGATAGGCGAGCAGCTGCAGCGGAATCGTCATCAGCACCGGCGTGAGCATCCGATTTGTCACCGGAATTTCCAGTACGTCCTGCGCGACCTTGCGCAGCTCGTCAGTCGCGCGATCGGTCACGGCGATGATCTTGCCGTTGCGTGACTCAACTTCGCGCAGATTCGACAGCGACTTCTCGAACAGATCGTCGTTGGGAATTATAACCACCACCGGCATGTGTTCATCGATCAAGGCGATCGGCCCGTGCTTCATCTCGCCGGCCGAATAACCTTCGGCATGAATGTAGGAAATCTCCTTGAGCTTGAGCGCGCCTTCCAGTGCAACCGGATAGTTGATGCCTCGCCCGAGATACAGAAAATCACTCGCCCGAGCGTACTTGCCCGCGATTCGTTCGATCTCCGGTTCGAGCTTGAAGATTTCTTCGATCTTCCCCGGTATCGAGAACGCGGGTGCGAGCAGCTCCTCGGCCTGCATCGCGCTCAACCGCCTAAGCCGCGACGCCAAATGAATCGCGAACAGGTAATAGGACTCCAGCTGGGTGGTGAAACACTTGGTGGTCGTCACGCTTATCTCGGGACCGCAGCGCGTGTAAATCTGGGCGTCCGCCTTGCGTGCGATCGAGGAATCCACGGTGTTGGTCAGCGCGATCAGGTGTGATCCCGTGCGCCGCCCTTCCTCCATCGCCGCCAGCGTGTCCGCGGTCTCGCCGGACTGGGACACGGCGATGATCACCGTGTGCTGGTCGATGGGCGGCCGCCGATAGCGAAACTCCGACGAGTAGTCGACTTCAACCGGAACGCCGGTCAAGTCCTCGATGATGAATTTTCCGATCTGCGCCGTGATCCAGGAGGCTCCGGCTCCCAGCATCACGATGCGACTGATCGCCTCCGCTCCGGTTGTCGGCAGCAATTCACCCTCGAACTTTACCTCCGCCGAGCCCGCGGTGGCCCGACCCGCCATGGTGTCGATCCAGGTTTGCGGCTGCTCGGCGATTTCCTTGCGCAGATAGTGCGGGAAGCCGCCCTTGGTCGCCGCGACACTGTCCCACTCGATTCTCCGCGCCTCGCGCTCGACCGGGGTACCGTCGAACTTCATGACCCTCGCCCCGGTCGAAGTAACCTCGGCCAATTCACCGTCATCGAGCACCATGGTCATGCGCGTGTGTTCCAGGATTGCGGGAATATCCGAGGCGACGAAATTTTCACCATCGCCGAGCCCGATAACCAACGGGGTGGCGGTCTTGGCCGCCACCAGCTTGTCGGGATCGGTTTCGGAGAGCACCACGATGGAAAACGAGCCGCGCAGATCACCCACCGCGCGGCGCACCGCCTCGGTGACCCCGACTCCCTCTTTGAGGCGCTCCTCTACCAGGTGCGAAATCAACTCGGTATCGGTTTCCGACTTGAGGGTGTGACCGCGCGAAAGGAGCTGCGCGCGCAAGTCCAGGTAGTTCTCTACGATCCCGTTGTGGATGACCGCGACGGGTCCGGCCTTGTGTGGATGCGCGTTTTCGTGCGAGGGCCGTCCGTGGGTCGCCCACCGGGTATGCCCGATGCCGATTTTCCCGCCCAACGGCGCTCGGGCGAGCATCTCGCAAAGGTTGCTAAGCTTGCCCTTGGCCCGGCGAATCTCGAGTCTGCCGTTCTGATAAAGGGTCGCGACACCGGCCGAATCGTAACCGCGATATTCCAGCCGCCTGAGACCACCGATCAAAATCGGGCAGGCCTCGCTTGCTCCGACATAGCCCATTATTCCGCACATGATTTTCTATCTCCCTGCCATCCCCGACCGCTGGCGACTTCGGCTTCTGTGCTCCGGGTACACAGCACCCTCTCGCCTTTGACAACGAGGTGTTATTGGCCGCGCCCATCGCGCGGTCGCTGGACCGGCCCCTCAGATGAGTCAAACCACCCGGTTCGACCCGCGGGAGATGAACGAACAAAGTACAGAGAGTTTGAAAGAAGATCGGAACTTTCGTTCCGCCACTCGAAGCGATTTTTGTCGCGCGGTCGCCCGCTCGGTTTGTTCGCTTCTAACGATCGTGGAACCGGGAAGCCATCCGCCGAATGTCTCGATTAACTTCCACCTCGTCAACTCACCAAGGTGAGTCCTGGCGCTACTCTCTAACCGTCGTTTGGGTTTCGCTCCCTGCCTACAGACGCCGGGCGCTACGGCCCTGTTTCTGTATTAAATTATGAGAGCAGCCGCGGTCCAGTTCAAGTCAAGAATCACCAATCAGGACATAGGTTATTTCAAAAATCGCACGCCTTTGGCCGATGAGAAGGTACTTTGATCAATTCGAATCGATCCACCCACTTAAGCCAGGCGCTACCGTGCGAAAGAGCGCGCTGCCGGGTGGTTTCAGGGGCCCGTGAAGGCGGAAACCCCGTCGGGCCTCTCAAATATTCACCGGGCGCATGTCGTAGTAGCGCGCACCCGCCGCGAAGCCCTTCGGTGCGACTTCCTCGATTCGCGCCAGATCGCTGGTGGAAAGCCGCATACTGGCCGCGGCCGCATTCTCTTCCAGATACTTGCGCCGTTTGGTCCCCGGGATCGGCGCCATGTCGGGGCCCTGCGCGAGCACCCACGCCAGCGCCAGCTGACTTGGCGTGATCTTTTTTTCGTCGGCGATTTGTTTGAGCCGATCGACTACCCGCAGGTTGCGCTCGAAGTTCTCGCGCTCGAAGCGCGGCGAAATTCGCGCGCGCATGTCGCCCTCACCGAATTCGTCAGTTGAGCGAATCGTTGCGCTAAGCATTCCTCGCCCCAGCGGGCTAAAAGGGACGAACCCGATTCCCAATGCGCGCAGCGTGGGAATGACCTCGTCCTCGTAGTCGCGAGTCCATAACGAGTACTCCGACTGCACCGCGGTGATGGGATGGGTTTTGTGCGCGCGGCGGATCGTTGCCGCAGATGCTTCCGACAATCCCAGATAGCGCACCTTGCCCTGCCGGACCAGGTCGCCCATCGCACCCACCGTCTCCTCGATTGGCACTTTCGGATCGACGCGATGCTGGTAGTAGAGATCGATATGATCGATCCCGAGTCGCTGCAGTGACCCGTCGCACGCCGAATGCACATACTCGGGGTGCCCGTTGACGCTGCGCTGGCCGCCGGGCCCGAAGACATTGCCGAACTTGGTTGCGATTACGATTCGATCCCGATGCGGCTTGAGTACTCTGCCGACCAGTTCTTCATTGCGATGGTTCCCGTACACGTCCGCAGTATCGAAGAAGTCGATGCCAAGCTCAACGGCCCGATTGAGAGTCGCGACCGATTCGGCCTCGTCGGGAACACCGTAAGCCTGCGACATGCCCATGCACCCGAGTCCCATGGCCGATACCACCAGTCCCTGACTTCCGAGTTTGCGTTTTTCCATGATGGTTACCCTACCGCCACCTTGGCGAACTGGAAACCCTCAGGTGTGCCGACGATCATGGACGCGGTGTCGAAAAAGGTGGTAGGGCTCGAACCATCAGGCGACGAGGTGCGTTTATGTCGGTCGAAGCCGATCGCGAGGAAATTCTGCGGTTACACCGCTGGTGGTGGGAGTCGAACTTTACGTTCGACATTCCGAAGATGCGTTCGGTATTCGCCGGTGAGCGCTATCTCCAGTACAACCTGAACGGGCACCCGTACTACGGTCTGGAGGAAAAAACCAGGCTTTGGGAAGCGTTGAAGGGCAACGCGGCTATTCCCGAGATCTCCGAGCCAATTCGCCTGCGCCTGGAGATTGGCGGAGACATGGCATGGCTGGCCTGTGAGAATATCGTGCGCATCGAGATGAAGGGCGGACAGCCAGTCGCCGGGCTTCCGGCCACACCATTTCGCATTCGTTCCACCGAGATCTACCAGCGCGATGACGGCCTCGGGAATCGGGTCTGGAAGATGTGGCACTTCCATTGTTCTCCGACTGCGGGGGAAGAGGAGCCGCGCCTTCCGTTCGGCGACACCTTCGCGACGCGTGGCAAATGACGCTGCAATTCGGCATCGGCTTTGAAAATGCGGACGCGCGCCGGCAAATCGAGTACGCGCGCCTGGCCGAGGAATTGGGCTTTGCCGCGTGCTGGGTGCCCGAGGACTACTTCTTTCGCGGCGCCTTCACCATCGCCTCGGCGCTGGCATGTTCGACCAGCCAAATTCGGATCGGGCTTGGCGTAGTCAATCCTTTCACCCGCCATCCAGCGCTGATCGGGATGGAATTTGCGGCGCTCACGGAACTCGCGCCGGCGCGGACCGTTCTCGGAATCGGCGCTGGCGTGAAGGTCTGGCTCGATCAAATGCGGCTTGGCTCGCCGACGCCCGGGTCAGCCATCGAGGAAGCGGTCGAAATAATTCGGCGCCTGCTGCGCGGTGAAAAAGTCACCTTTGCCGGCAAAGTCTTTCATACCGATGGGATCGGGCTGTCATTCAAATCACCCCAGGCCGAGGTTCCGATTTATCTCGGGGTGCTGGGTGCGAGGAATCTCGCGATGGCGGGACGAATCGCGGACGGAGTGATGCTCTCCGCACTGACCAGTCCTGCCTACGCACGGTTTGCGGCCGAGAAAGTCCACGCGGCTGCACAGACCGCCGGTCGCAGCGGGAAACTGGAGTTGGGCGCCTTCCTGCTCACCTCGATTTCAGAAGACCAACGCACGGCGCGCGAGGCGATAAAGCCGCTGCTCGCGGCGATAATTTCGCTGATGGCAGGGCAGCCACCGACGCCGCTGTTTACCGCCGCCGGGATGGATCCGGACGAGCTTCGCGGGTTTGCCAAGACCTACGCGCGCGGCGAGCTGCCGGTGCGGCTGGTCACCGATTCCATCATCGACACGTTCGCGATTGCCGGCGGTCCGGACCACTGCGCTGCCGCGCTCCAAAAGATCCTCGATGCCGGAGTAACGCATCCGGTGTTTTTCGAGACTCCCGGCATCCCGGCAGAGAAGACCATCCGCGCGGTCCACAAATACCTGATGCCACATTTCCTGTGAGTTTCCGGATTTTCCTCACGCCGCGCACAGGCGTAAAAACTGGATCACGTCACCTATCCTGCAGGCCAAGGTCACAATTAATCGAGGAGGTCCGACTATGAAACTCTACATCTCGCCGGGCGCTTGTTCGTTGTCGCCGCACATCGTGGTTAGCGAGGCCGGGCTCAACGTCGAGCTGGAGAAAGTCAATCTTGCTGAGCACAAGACCGCATCCGGACAGGACTACATGACCATCAATCCCAAGGGCTACGTGCCCGCACTGCGGCTTGACGACGGGAGCGTTCTCACCGAAGGACCGGCCATAGTTCAGTATCTGGCCGATCAGAAGCCGGGAAGCGGGCTGATTCCGGCGGCCGGGTCCATCGACCGTTACCGGGTCCAGGAATGGCTGAACTTCATCGGCACCGAGCTGCACAAAAACTTCGGCGCGCTATTCAACAAGGCCACGCCCGACGCGGTCAAAGAGACGACCAAGGCGAACATCACCAAGCGGCTCGGGTATCTGAACGACCGGCTTGCGGGAAAGCAGTACCTGATGGGCTCCAACTTTACGGTCGCCGACGCGTACACGTTCACGATTGTTAACTGGACCAACTTCGTGGGCATCGATCTAAAGCCGTACCCTAATCTCGCCGCATACATGGCACGAGTTGCGGCACGGCCAAAGGTGCTGGAAACTCTTAAATCCGAGGGCTTGGTTAAGTAAGGCAGAAATCCCGCGTGTCGACGTTCTTCCGGTCCTCGGCCCCCGACCGGGAGCCGGGGTCCGGAGGAGCGGATGTAGGTGCTGAGTGGCGTCCAGCGATTGTTGCCAGCTCGGCACCGTCGGGGAATCCGCGCGTTGGAGCCGAGATCTGCTGCGCTCGGTTTAAGACTCAGGCGGAGGAGCGCTGCTTGTCCGATCCCTTTACCGGGGTCGGATCGTTGTGGCGCTCCCGCCACTTCTGCATCCAGCCCGGCTTCTCGCGCTGCGGATGGTGCGACATCACCAGCGCGCCGTCGCTGGCTTCGCGCACGATGGTGGTGCCCGATGCCACGTACACGTCGCTGCCGACCGTAATCGGCGCGATCAATTGTGTGTCGCATCCGATCATACAGCGATCGCCGATGCGGGTTTCATGCTTGTCGTAGCCGTCGTAGTTGACGGTAATCACGCCGCAGCCGACGTTGGTCTCGCTCCCGATAACCGCATCGCCGAGGTAGCTTAGATGGCTTGCCTTGGTGCCGCGTCCGATGCGCGCCTTCTTGGTCTCCACGAAATTGCCGATTCGGTTGTGGCCTTCCAGGTCGGTCCCCTCGCGCAGGTTCGCGAATGGCCCGATCTCGGAATCCTCGCCGATTCGACATTGCTCCGCCCGGACTCCGATCTTCAGATGACAGCGCGGTCCGATCTCAACGTCCTTGAGCCATGCAGTGCCATCGATTTGCACGCCTTCCCCGATCCGACAGCGCCCGAGAATCTGCACGTTGGGTCCGATCACCACGTCCGCTGCTACCTGGGCCTGCTCGGAAATGTAGGCGGTCGCCGGGTCGATCAGGGTCACGCCCGCGGCCATCAGCTTGCGATTGGTCTGCTCGCGAATCTGCGCTTCCATGTTTGCCAGCTCCTCGCGCGAATTGACTCCGGCGAACTCGAGCGGGTCATCTGCCACCCAGGCATTCACTTCGAGTCCGCGCGCTCGCGCAATCGTTACGATATCGGTCAGATAATACTCGCCCTGTGCGTTGTCGGTCTTCAGCTCTGCCAGGGCAACCCGCAGGAATTTGACGTCGGCGCAGTAGAAACCGGTGTTGATCTCGTTGATCGCGCGCTCCGCCGCCGACGCGTCACGCGCCTCGACCACCGCCTGCACCTTACCCGTCTGGTCGCGAACCACGCGGCCATAGGCTGAGGGATCCGCTACGCGCATGCTCACCAACGAAAGCGTGGCTCCGCTCTGACGATGTGCGCTGCAGAAGGCGGCGAGCGTCTCGTCGGCCACCATCGGCACATCGCCGTATCCGATCAGGACGTCGCCGCTGAAATGCTCCGGAATTACCGCCAGCCCATGGCGCGCCGAGTCGCCGGTGCCTTGCAGGCGCGGTTGCAGTACAAAGGTCAGGGGCGCGTCCGAGTTGGCGCGGGCTGCCGCTTCCACCTCCGCGGCCTGGTGTCCCACCACCACGAGGATGGGCCGCGCGCCCAGCGCACTCACCGCGCGCAGGCTCCGCGCGATCATCGGCCGCCCGCCCAGCGGATGCAGCACTTTGGCGTGCTTCGAGCGCATCCTGGTACCGAGTCCGGCGGCGAGCACAATCGCGGCGAGATTCCGGTTCTCCATGCGCCTCAGTCGTACTCGCTGAAGTTCGAGATTTTCCAGGTGTCGTCTTGTTTGCGCGCTGTGATCATCCAGTTTTTCTCGAACGAACCGCCGTCCGGAACGTCGATGGTGGCGCGGAACAGATATTCGATGTGGCCGGCGCTCTCACGTTTCGCGGTGAGCGTGTAGTGAACGATCGGTTTGCGAGTCGTTTCGTCGATGTGCTGTCCCTCCGTAAGTCGCATCTCTTCGTGCAACTTGTCGAGTGCGAGACCGGTACACAGCGGCTCGGTCGCTTTCAGATCGATTGCCATGTAGTGAGCCGCGATAAATCGGTCGACCACGCCGCGCGGGCTGTTCGGCGCCGGGCAAGCCGTCGCCGTGACGGTCGCGAGTGCGGCGCAGACGACGATTGGCGCCACGCGCCACCAGAGGGAGTTCGGGGTCATGGTCTTTTCTTGAACAGGTCCTCGAGTTTGCCGGCGGCCGCGGACTTGGCCGCCGGTCCCGCGGCCGCGGCGCGCCGTTGGGAAGGCGTGAAATACTCGCAGAAGTTCGCGCGCTCCTTGTCGACCACCCGCTCCGCCTGCGTCTCCCGGCATTCGTTGTGATAGGTCGGGTCATAGAAGTCGCAATTGCGGCAGGCGTGCAGCGCGCGATCGCATCCGGGACACGTGTCGCGAAACCCGACGCGCTCGCGCGTTTCAATTTCGCGGCCGCAAAAAAAACAGTTCATTTGCTGTCGAACCCGGGTCGCGCTGCTCGCCGCGGCGCGACCGCCAATGCAAAAACCCACATGAGAGCCCCCGGCTTTTTCGCGTCGGACGCCCTTGGTAGCATAGCGTCAAGAGGCGGAGCGAGCGAGGCGGATGGTCGCGGAGATCGAGGCATTTGCGGCGGCGCTGGCCAAGGTGTCGCGCGCCTCACGGCATACCGTGGACAGCTACCGTCGCGATCTGAAATTTTTCCGCAAATTCCTTCTTGATCGGGTGGCCGCCCGTGGACATCCTCGCGAGAAGATCGATTGCGGGGCGATCGACGCGGACGATATTCGCGCGTGGCTCGACCATATGATGAAGGGCGGCGCCCAACGGGCCACCGTGCAGAGGCGGCTTGCGGCCGTGAAAGCGTTTTTCCGCTACCGCGAGGCCGGTACCGGCGCGGCCAGTCCCGCCCGGTCGCTGCGTTCGCCCAAGCTCCAGCGCAAGCTGCCGTCGATCATGGACGGTAACGACATCCGGCGGCTCATCGAGTTCGACGCGCAAGTGCGGGGTCCCCAGGCGCTTCGCGACCGCGCGATCGTTGAGACCCTCTACTCAAGTGGCCTGCGGGTGAGCGAGCTGGTCGGGCTTGAGTGGCGCGATATCGACGAGGAACTGTCGATGGTTACGGTGCGTGCGGGCAAAGGCAACAAGGATCGGGTCGTGCCGATCGGTGAGCCCGCGCTCGATGCGCTGAAGGCCTGGCGCACGGCCATGCCGGTGGCGCGGGAAACCGATGGTCCGGTAATCACCAACCTGCGCGGTACCCGACTTACTACGCGCAGCGTTGAAATGATCGTCGCGCGCCGGCTCCTGGGTGCCGGAATCGTTGCGGGCATCACCCCCCACGGACTGCGCCATTGCTTTGCAACCCATCTGCTCGACAACGGCGCGGATCTGCGCTCCATTCAGGAGATGCTCGGCCATGCGAGTCTGGCCACGACCCAGCGCTACACACACGTGAGTGTGAATCACCTTAAAGAGGTACACCGCAGTGCCCACCCCCGGGCGTGACGACCAATCCAAAATCCGTGGCACGACCATTCTGAGCGTTCGTCACGGCGGCAAAGTGGTCATGGCGGGCGACGGGCAGGTCAGCGTCGGCCAGACCATCATGAAACGCGGTGCGCGCAAGGTGCGCCGGCTGCACGGGGATCGGGTGCTGGCCGGGTTTGCCGGCTCGACGGCCGACTCGCTCACGCTGTTCGATAAATTTGAAAGTAAACTGCAGGAGTTCAACGGGGTCTTGCGGCGCGCGGCCGTCGAGATTGCCAAGGACTGGCGAACCGATCGGGTACTGCGCCGGCTCGAGGCGATGCTGGTAGTCGCCGACCGCGAAAGTTCGCTCTTGATTTCCGGGGCCGGCGACGTCGTCGAACCCGACGACGGCATCATCGCGATCGGCTCCGGGGGCAACTACGCGCTGGCCGCCGCGCGCGCGCTCTTGCGAAACAGCTCCGCCATGAGCGCACGCCAGATCGTGGAAGCCTCGATGAAGGTCGCTTCCGAGATCTGCGTCTACACGAACGATCAATTCGTCATCGAGGAGCTGTAGGCGTTCCGTTACGCGCGCCGCCGAGTTTCTCGCCGCCCGCGGGTGAGGGGCGCGTGGCGTTACGGAAGATGTAGGCACGGCAGTCAACTCCGATTAAGCTTTGGGCATCAGCGCGCGAAAGGCGCGCTCCTGACGCGTAGGTTTCGATGGACGTTCCACAGGTAATGACCCCGCGCGAGATTGTCTCCGAGCTCGACCGTTACATCGTCGGTCAGGGTGATGCCAAGCGCGCCGTCGCGATCGCGCTCAGAAACCGCTGGCGCCGGCAGAACGTCGCACCCGAGCTGCGCGACGAAATCGCGCCCAAGAACATCCTGATGATCGGTCCGACCGGCGTCGGCAAGACCGAGATTGCCCGCCGGCTGGCGCGCCTGGCGCAGGCCCCGTTCATCAAGGTTGAAGCATCCCGTTACACGGAGGTCGGCTATGTCGGCCGCGACGTGGAATCGATGATTCGGGATCTCGCCGAAATCTCCGTGAAGATGGTGCGCGAGGAGGCCCGCGAGCGGGTCGCGGTCAAGGCGCGCGAGAACGCCGAGGAACGGCTGCTCGATATCCTGTTTCCGCCACCGACCAAGGTTCGCAGGCCGGCCGGCATCACCCCCGAAGGTCGCGTGCAGCCGATCGAAGAAGATTCGCAGAAGGAAACCCGCGAGAAGCTTCGCAAACTGCTCCGCCAGGGTCACCTCGACGACCGGGAAGTCGAAATCGAGGTTTCCGCGAGCGCCACTCCGATGGTCGAGGTGTTCACGCCCCAGGGCATGGAAGAAATGGGCTTCAATATGAAGGAGCTCATGAACCAGATCATGCCCAAGAAGACCCGCAGCCGTAAGGTCAAGATTCCCGAGGCGCTAGAACTCCTGACCCAGGAAGAAGCCGCGCGGCTGGTGGACATGGAGTCGGTCGCGCACGACGCGATTCATCGCGCCGAGCAATCGGGCATCGTATTCATCGATGAGATCGACAAGATTGCGGGACGGGAGGCGACCCGCGGCCCCGACGTCTCGCGGGAAGGAGTGCAGCGCGACCTGCTTCCGATTGTCGAAGGCTCGACGGTCAACACCAAATACGGCGCGGTCCGCACCGATCACATCCTGTTCGTTGCCTCGGGCGCGTTTCACACCTCCAAGCCCTCCGATCTGATCCCGGAGTTTCAGGGACGCTTTCCGATCCGCGTCGAGCTGGGAGCGCTGACTCGCGACGATTTCGTCCGCATCCTGACCGAGCCGGAGAACGCGCTGACCAAGCAGTATATCGCCTTGATGGCGACCGAGGGCGTCAAGCTGACCTTCACCGAGGACGCGGTGGGCGCGCTCGCGGAGATCGCCGCCCAGGTGAACTCGCGCAGCGAAAATATCGGCGCGCGCCGCCTGCACACGGTGCTCGAGCGCGTGCTCGATGAGCTGTCCTTCGATGCCCCCGAGCGTAACGATCGCGCGGTCGTCATCGACGCCGCCTACGTCCATCGCTATCTCGACCCGATCGTCAAGGATGAAGACCTGTCCCGTTTCATCCTTTAAAAGTAAGCGATTTCCGGGCGGCGCGGTCCAAGTTCACACGCTGGTAATTGCGCGGCGCCGGTAAGACTGTTTTGATGGGCCGCGTGAGCGCATGCGCGGCGGAGGAGACGTGAAAGATCTCATTCAACGAGCCGAGGTTCTGATCGAAGCGCTGCCCTACATCCGGCGCTTTCGCGGCAAGACCATCGTCATCAAGTATGGCGGCCACGCCATGCTGAGCGAGGATCTGCGTCTCAGCTTCGCCGAAGACGTGGTCCTGCTCGACCTGGTCGGCATGAACCCGGTCATCGTGCATGGCGGGGGCCCGCAGATCACCGAGCTGATCGGCAAGCTCGGGCTCAAGTCGAAGTTCGTGCGCGGCATGCGGGTTACTGACGAGGCGACCATGGAAGCGGCCGAGATGGTCCTGCAGCGCATCAACAAGGACATCGTGGCGATGATCTCGCGGCACGGTGGCCGCGCGGTCGGACTCTCGGGCAAGGACGGCGACCTGATCGTCTCGCGCAAGATGCGGGTGGTGGTGCGCGATGACAATGGCCGCAAGAGCACCCTGGATATCGGCTTGGTCGGCGAAGTGGACACGATAAACCCGGACGTGATCACCACGCTGGAGGCCGCGAATTTCATTCCGGTCATCGCACCGACCGGGGTTGGCCGTGACGGGCAGACTTACAACATCAATGCTGACGTGGCCGCGGGCGAAATCGCCGCAGCGCTCAAGGCCGAGAAACTCATTCTGCTCAGCGACGTCGAGGGAGTGAAAGACCGCGAGGGGCGCCTGATTTCGACGCTCGACGCGCCCGAAGCGCGCAGGATGATCGCGCGCGACGTGATTCACGAGGGCATGATTCCCAAGGTGGAATGTTGTATCGCTGCGCTCCAGGAGGGCGTCGCCAAAACTCACATTATCGACGGCCGCGTGCGGCACGCGGTGCTGCTCGAGATCTTCACCCGGCTCGGGGTCGGCACCGAAGTGGTGCGGCGTCGTGCCCGCGTGTCCGATCTCGCACCCGGACGCCGGGAAAAGGGCCTGAGAGGCGCACGCCGATGAACAACGCTGAAATCGTCGATCTGACGCATCGCAACCTGGTCGACATCTATGGCTGTCTGCCAATCGCCCTGGCGCGTGGCCAGGGTTCCTGGCTCGAAGATGCCGACGGCAATCGTTACCTCGATTTCTTCTGCGGTCTGGCGGTTACCAACCTGGGCCATTCGCACCCGCGGTTGGTCCGCGCCGTCCGCGAGCAGGCCGAGCGTCTCATGCACGTGTCCAACATCTTCCATACCGAGCCGACGGCTCGCCTGGCCGCCTACCTGGCGTCGCGCTTCGGCGACGGGCGCGTATTCTTCGGCAACTCGGGGGCGGAGGCCAACGAGGCGGCAATCAAGCTGGCGCGGCGCTGGGGCCACAAGGACGGCGGCGGACGCTACGAAATCGTCGCAATGCTCGGCTCGTTCCACGGGCGCACGCTCGCCACGCTGAGCGCCACCGGCCAGGAGAAATATCATCAGGGTTTCCAGCCCTTGGTCCCCGGCTTCCGGATGGCGCCCTTCGATGACCTCGCGGCGCTCGAGCGCTCCCTCAGCGACAATACCGTCGCGCTGATGATCGAACCGATCCAGGGCGAAGGCGGCGTGGTGGTTCCAAAAGCGGATTACCTGAAGCGGGTGCGGGAGTTTTGCGACAGCAACCATCTCCTGATGATTCTCGACGAGATCCAGGTCGGGGTCGGCCGGACCGGGAAGTTTTTTGCGTACGAACATACCGGCGTCAAACCGGACATCGTCACCCTCGCCAAGGCGCTCGGCGGCGGGTTACCGCTCGGTGCAATGATCGCCAAGAGCGAGGTCGCCGCGAGCCTGACTCCCGGAAGCCACGGGACCACCTTCGGCGGTAACCCGGTATCGTGCGCGGCCGGACTCGCGCTGGTCGAGGCGATCGACGAGGAGCGGATGCTTGAGAACGCGACCCGCGTGGGGGGAGCGATGCTGGAGCGCCTGCGCGAGATCGCGAAGACCTGCGAGCGGATCACGGAGGTGCGCGGGCTGGGAATGATCATCGGCGTGGTGCTCAAGCACGATGCGCGCCCGGTCGTCGATGCGTGCCTCAAGGAGCGGTTGCTGGTCAACGGGACCGCGGGCAACGTGCTCAGGTTGCTGCCCCCGCTCAATCTGTCGCGTGCCGACGCGGAGCGGGGACTTGGGATCGTGGAACGTGCCTTGCGGACTGCACCGCTACCCTCATGAGTGCCATGGCAGCGCAGCGCAAACGCGCCGCCGAAGGGCAGGGCGGTGCAGAGCCACCCGCCAAACGCAATTTTCTTGATATGAGTTCGCTGACCGAGGGCGAGCTCAGCGGGCTTCTGGCGCTGGCGGCGCGGTTCAAGGCCGAACTCAAATCCGGCATCGAGCATCCCTACCTGCGTGGCCGCACGCTCGCCATGATCTTCCAGAAACCCTCGCTGCGCACCCGGATCAGCTTCGAAACCGGCATGGCGCAACTCGGCGGTCATGCGATTTACCTGGCCCCGAACGATATCGGGATCGGTGAGCGCGAATCGGCCAAAGACGTCGCGCGCAATCTGTCGCGCTGGGTCGACCTGATCATGATTCGCACCTTCTCCCACGAAACCTGCCTGGAGCTGGCGCGCGAAGCATCGGTCCCGGTCATCAACGCGCTCACCGATCGGCTCCATCCCTGCCAGTTACTCGCGGACCTGCAGGCGCTCCAGGAGCATTTCGGGCGCGATCTCAGAAAATTGCGCATCGCGTTCGTGGGGGACGGATTCAACCTTGCGCAGAGCTGGATCGAGGCGGCGTCCCTGATCGGCTTCGAGCTGCGGCTGGGCATTCCGCACGGCTACGAGCCCGACAAAAGCTACCTGGCTCGTTTTCGGCGCGAGGAACACGGGATCCTCACCCACGATCCCGTCGAAGCGGTCAAGGATGCCGACGTGATCTATACCGACAGCTGGACCTCGATGGGTCAGGAGAAGGAAGCTGCCAGGCGGCGGCGCGACTTTCGCGACTTTCAGGTCAATGACGCCCTGCTGGCGCACGCCGCGCGCCATGCGCTGGTCATGCACTGCCTGCCCGCGCATCGCGGCGAGGAAATAACCGATGCGGTGCTCGATGGACCGCGCTCGATCGTTCTGGACCAGGCCGAAAACCGGCTGCACGCGCAGAAAGCGGTCATGGTGTGGCTTAAGCGGCCCGAGATTCTGGAGCAGACCGCGCTGACCCACGGCGCGTGACGGAAACTACCGCGGTGGCAAGCGAAAATATCAAAAAAGTGGTGCTCGCCTATTCGGGGGGACTCGATACCTCGGTCATCCTGCGCTGGCTCAAGGATCGCTTCGGCTGCGAGGTGGTTGCGTATTGTGCCGATGTTGGCCAGGCGGAGGAGACCGCAGGGCTCGAGCAAAAGGCACTCGGCACGGGAGCGAGCAAGTTCATACTCGCCGATCTGCGCGAGGAATTCGCCGGTGACTTCGTGTTTCCGATGATGCGTGCGAACGCGGTCTATGAAGGGTACTACCTGCTCGGCACTTCCATCGCACGACCGGTCATCGCCAAGAAACAGGCTGAGATCGCGCGCGCCGAGGGCGCGGATGCGGTCGCGCACGGCGCCACCGGCAAAGGTAACGACCAGGTCCGCTATGAACTGACCCTGGCGCGCCTGGCGCCGGAGCTGAAGATCATCGCGCCGTGGCGACGGGCCGACTGGACCTTTCAGGGGCGTGCCGACATGATTGCCTACGCCGATGAGAAGCAGATTCCCATCTCGGCTACCAAGGAGAAGCCCTACTCGATGGACCGGAACCTGGTTCACGTGAGCTACGAGGGCGGAATTCTCGAAGACCCGTGGCGAGAGCCATACAACGACATGTTCCAACTGACCGTGTCTCCAGAGGATGCGCCGAGCCAGCCCGAACAGGTCGAGGTCGAGTATCTTGCAGGTAATCCGGTCGCGATAAACGGTGAGGCTCTGTCGCCGGCCAAAATTATCGAACGCGCGAACGAAATTGGCGGTCGCCACGGCATCGGGCGCGTGGACATGGTCGAGAACCGCTATGTTGGGATAAAATCGCGCGGGGTGTACGAAACTCCCGGAGTCACACTACTGACGCATGGGCATCGCGCGGTCGAACAATTGACACTCGATCGCGAAGTGCTGCATTTACGCGATTCATTGATTCCACGCTACGCTGAGATGGTGTACTACGGGTACTGGTTCGCGCCGGAGCGCGAGGCCGTGCAGGCGTTGATCGATGAAGCGCAACGCGATGTGACTGGCACCGCGCGCCTCAAGCTGTACAAGGGCGCGGTCACCATCACGGGCCGCAAGTCGCCGAACTCGCTCTACGATCCGGCGATGGCAAGTTTCGAGGAGGCCGGCGGTTACCAGCAATCCGACGCCGAGGGATTCATCCGCCTCGCCGGCACTCGGCTGCGCGCGCTGGCCCGGGCCCGCGCGGCGCCCCGCAAGGCAACCAAGGGGAACTGAGGTTTGGGAAAGGTTATTCAATTCCGGCCGCCGCACAAGGCGCCCAAGCTGGTTCCGCGCGTGCGCGCCGGTCACTGCCCGCGCTGCGGGCACAAGTTCGACGTGCACATCACCCATCCCGACGGCACCACGAGCTGTGCCGCGCGCGGATGCCTGTGCCGCACGCGCCACTCCGAATGAGGCGCAGGCCCTTCCTTCCTGGGCCGGGTGCTCGACCTCTCCAGAAGGGGAAACCTGGTCCGGCGGCGAAACTGGAACCTCGTTCCTGCGACCTTTCGAGGAAAGCGCGAACCGGCCTTCATACGACAGCGGGATTCCTGGTTCCGCTTCCGGAACAACGCGCGGCGGTCGCGAGGGCGGGCGCATGAAGGGCAACTCACCAGGGCGCGCCAATTTAATCCGCGGGCGGTTCGCGCGCGGACGTTTGCCCGAAGTCGAAGCCTTCACCGCGTCGTTGCCGTTCGACCGCCGTCTCTATCGCCACGACATCCTTGGTTCGATCGCCCACGCCCGTATGTTGGCCCGCGTCGGCCTGATCCGCAGCTCCGAGGCGCGCGCGATTGAGCGCGGCCTTGGCCAGATCGAGCAGGAAATCGAATCCGGGAAGTTTCGCTTCGTCATTTCCGACGAAGACATCCACCTCGCGATCGAGCGACGCCTCATCGCGAAGATCGGGGAGGCCGGGCGTAAGCTCCACACCGCGCGCTCGCGCAACGATCAGGTCGCACTCGACCTGCGGCTCTATCTGCGCGACGAAATCCAAAACGTCGATGAACTCATCCGGGTCCTGCGCGCATCGCTGATTCGAGTCGCGCGACGCAACCTCGACACCACCATGCCCGGGTATACGCATCTGCAACGGGCGCAGCCGGTTTCGCTGGCGCATCATGTGCTCGCCTACGTAGAGATGCTGGAGCGCGACCGCGAGCGCTTTGCCCAGACGCTGGCACGCACCAACGTGATGCCGCTGGGGGCGGGCGCGCTGGCAGCGACCACTCTGCCGATCGATCGGAAAATGGTCGCGCGCGACCTGGGCTTCAAGCAGCTCGCGCACAACAGCATGGACGCGGTCTCCGATCGCGACTTCGCGGTCGATTTTCTCTCGGCCGCAGCGCTGCTGGCGGTCCACCTGTCGCGGATGAGCGAGGAGCTTATTCTGTGGACCTCTTCCGAATTCGGCTTCGCGGTGCTGCCCGACGAATTCTCCACCGGCAGCTCGATGATGCCGCAGAAGAAGAACCCGGACCTCGCGGAGCTCATTCGCGGCAAGACCGGCCGCGTCATCGGCGACCTGATGGCGATGCTCACCACGCTGAAGGGCATTCCGCTGGCCTATAACTCCGATTTGCAGGAGGACAAGGAGCGGGTCTTCGATGCGCTCGACACCATCAAGCCGGCGCTCGACCTGATGGCGAAGTTGTGGAGCGCGCTGCGCTTCGACCGCGCGGCAATGCGCCGGGCCGCTGGTGGATTTGCGCTCGCGACCGATCTGGCGGAGTACCTGGTCGCGCGGGGCGTCCCGTTTCGCAAAGCGCATGAGATAGTCGGGGCGCTGGTCCGGGAAACCGCCGACGCCGGGCGCACGCTCGAGGAGCTAAGCCTGGCCGAGCTGCGGCGCTATTCGCACGCGTTTGCGGCCGACGCGCTTAGCCTTTTGGATGCGGACCATTCGGTTGCACGCCGAACCGTAACCGGCGGGCCCGCGCCGCGGACCATTCAGAAGCGCATCAAGGAACTCGATCGATGACCGTTCGCTTCGCCATCGGCGCCGTGGTCGCACTCTTTGCATTCGTGGCCGCGGCAGCGTGGGTTGGATGCGGGGTGAAATCGCCGCCGGTCCCGCCGCAGGCCGCTCGGCCGCAGCGCATACTCAATCTCCGTGCGGAATCGGTCGAGAACGGGGTGAGACTGAGCTGGGGCCGGCCCTCGACCTACGAGGCGGGCGATAGGATGCGCAATCTTGGCCACTTTGCGGTCATGCGCTCCGACGGTCAGGGCTTGTTTCGCAACGTCGGCAAAGTGCCGGTAACCGACCAGCAACGGTTTCAGCAACAGCAGACCTTCGGGTTCACCGATCACGACACGACTATCGGTCACTCCTACACATACCAGATCGTCTCTTTCACGCAGGACAACTACCAAAGCGCGCCTTCCAACCCGGTCGAGATCGAGCGCACCGTTCCGCGTCCTCCGCCCAACCCCGAGACCTACGTCCTCCCCACGCCCACCCCACTGCCGCTTCCCTAGGTTCTGAAGACGGTCCGCCGGCGGCGCCCGTTTATTCATTCTCGCCCGCTGTGATAAAAACCACTTTCACACCGGGCATCCGGCTCTAGACGGTCTGTCGCCGCGTCGGGCATGAACTATTTCGAATACAAGCACGATCAACTCTATGCCGAGGACATTCCGGTAGCCGAGCTGGCCAGGCGCTTCGGCACGCCCTTCTATGTGTACAGCGCACGCACGCTCAAGCGCCATTTTCGGGTGTTCGATGAAGCCTTCGCCGGAACCGATCATCTGACCTGTTTCGCCATGAAGGCGCTCTCGAACCTGAGCATCCTGAAGTTGTTCGCTTCGATGGGTGCCGGATTCGACATCGTCTCGGTCGGCGAGTTGATGCGCTGTCTGCATGTCGGGGCAGACCCCCGGAAAATAGTGTTCTCCGGGGTCGGCAAGACCGACGAAGAAATCGCGGCGGCGCTCACGGCGCGCATCCTGATGATTAACGTCGAGTCGCGGCCGGAACTGCATCACATCAACCAGGTCGCCGGCCGCATGCGGTGCCGTGCACCGGTGAGCCTGCGCGTCAATCCCGACCTCGATCCGGGAACTCATCCACACATCTCCACCGGTCATCGCGACAGCAAATTCGGCGTGCCGCTCGCGCAGGTGCACGAGTACTATGCGGAAGCGCGCGGGCTCCCGAAGCTCGAACTGGTGGGCTTGAGCACCCATATCGGCTCGCAGATCACGGATACGGCCCCGTTCAACGAGGCGGCCGAAAAGGTGCACGCGATCGTCAGTGGATTGCGCTCGGCCGGGGTGGCGCTCAAGTACCTCGACCTCGGCGGCGGCCTGGGGATTCCCTACCAGGAAGAGCCGCCCGCGCCCGCCGAATACGCCAGGGTGCTGCTCAAGCCGATCCGAGAGCTGGGACTCAAGATAATCACCGAACCGGGCCGCGTGATCGTGGGCAACGCGGGCATCTTTGTCACCCGGGTCCTCTACGTCAAGGAAACCGACGTGAAGCGCTTCATCGTGATCGATGGAGCGATGAATGACCTGATTAGGCCGGTGCTGTACGAGGCTTATCACGAGATTCGGCCGGTCGATCGCCGCAATCCGGGCAAACCGGTGGTTGCCGACGTGGTCGGACCGGTGTGCGAGAGCGGCGATTTCCTGGCGCGCGAGCGGGAGCTGCCGGAGCCGAAATCCGGCGACCTGCTGGCAGTGATGAGCGCGGGCGCCTACGGCTTTGTGATGGCATCGAACTACAACAGCCGTCCGCGCGCCGCAGAGATTCTGGTCGATGACACCGACGCGCACGTGATTCGCGAGCGCGACAGTTTCGAGGATCTCATCCGCGGCGAGAAAATCATCGAGTTGCGGAGCCGGTGAGGGTGACGATGGCGTCGCTCGAATTCACCAAGATGCACGGGTGCGGCAACGACTACATTTATATCGTCGCACTCAGGGCGCGTCCCGCCGACCCGGGTGCGCTGTCGCGGCGCCTTTCCGATCGCCACCTGGGTGTGGGAGGCGACGGATTGATCATGCTCGCTCCGTCCGGCGTCGCCGACTTTCGGATGGAGATGTACAACGCGGACGGAAGCCGCGGTGACATGTGCGGCAACGGCATCCGCTGCCTGGCACGCCTCGCGTACGAGCGCGGCTTCGTGCGCAAGAACCCGATGGCGGTCGAGACCGATGCAGGCCTCAAAACCGTCCACCTGCAAGTCGCCAAGGGCCAGGTGCAGAGCGCGACGGTGGACATGGGCGAACCGATCCTGGATGGCCGCCGGATTCCAGTGGCCGCCGACGGTCGCATCATCGCCTATCCGCTGGAAGTGGGCGGCCAGACCGAGAAGGTTACCTGCGTGTCGATGGGCAATCCGCATTGCGTCGTGTTCCTGAACGACGATTCGGTATTCAAGCTGGATGGGTTCGAATTTGCACGGCTCGGCCGCCGCTTTGAGAATCACCGGTTCTTTCCCAAGCGCGTCAACACGGAATTCATCGTGCCCGTCTCGCGCAAGCATCTTAAGATGCGCGTGTGGGAACGCGGTTCCGGGGAAACCCTCGCCTGTGGGACCGGCGCATGTGCGGCGTTGGTCGCTGCGGTGCTGACCGGACGCGCCGAGCGCAAGGCGATCGTGGAGTTGCGCGGTGGAAACCTGGAAATCGAATGGCCTGATAACGGCGAGGGGAAGAGCGCCGTCTACATGACCGGGGAGGCCATCACAGTGTTCAACGGGCAAGTCGAGCTTGGCGACGCCGAGATGGTCCCGGTGCGCGCCTAGACAAGGGAGGACAGGCGATGTTCCACGGTGCATTGACAGCGATTATTACCCCGTTTCGCGATGGCGCGGTCGACGAAGCCGCACTACGCGAGCTAATCGAATGGCAAATTCAGAGCGGCATCGACGGGCTGGTGCCGTGTGGCTCCACCGGAGAATCCGCGACCCTGAGCCACGCCGAACACGAGCGGGTGATCAAGGTCACCGTCGAGCAAACCCGAAAGCGGGTCCCGGTAGTCGCCGGAACCGGCTCCAATTCAACCGCGGAAGCGATTCGCCTGACCGCTTCGGCTCGGGAGATGGGCGCAGACGGCGCGCTGCTGATCTCGCCTTACTACAACAAGCCGACCCAGGATGGCATCTACAAGCACTACAAGATGGTCGCCGCCAGCGTCGACTTGCCGATCTTCGCCTACAACATCCCGGGCCGCACCGGCTCGAACATCGCGCCCGAGACCTTCGCGCGCCTGGCCGAAATCAAGAACATCGTCGGCGTGAAGGAAGCATCGGGCTCGACCGAGCAGACCTCTGACATCCTGCGCCTCACCGACGGCAAGTTCACGGTCCTGTCGGGCGACGACGCGCTCACCGTGCCACTGATGGCTATCGGCGCCAAGGGCGTGATTGCCACGATCGGCAACGCGATGCCGCGCGAGATTCACGAATTGGCGGCGGCCGGGCTGGCCGGAGACTTCGAACGGGCCCGCCAGTTCCACTACAAGATGCTGCCGCTGATGCGCACCCTGTTCATCGAAACCAACCCCATCTGCATCAAGCAGGCCGTCGCGTTCATGGGCAAGTGCTGCAACGAACTACGCCTGCCCCTGGTCCCGATGACCCCGCCCGCCGCTGAAAAACTGAAGGCGGCGATGAAAGAATTGCGGCTGATCTGAGTTTTCGATTCCTCGTCGCGGGCCGCGCTTCGGAGGAGCAGCGGCCGTGGCGCGAATCGCGTCGGGGGACATCGCGTCGGAGGGCGATTGGGATTTCTACCAGGCGCTGGTCGCAATGATTGAGCAGCCCGACGCGAACTTCGCCATCGTGACGCCGTGAGTTGGCCACTCCCGCAGCAGCCGGCGCTTTCCAACCCTACTCGAGCATCAACACCGTGCGCGCCACCTCGCCCGCCTTCATCGCACGGAAGGCCTCGTTGACGTCTTCCAGCTTGCCGCGGCGCGTGATCATGTCGTCGAGGTCAATCCGTCCCTGGCGATAGAGGTCGATGATTCGCGGCATGTCTATGCGAAATCGGTTGGACCCCATGAAGCAGCCCTGAATCCGCTTCTCGAACAGCAACGAGAATCCATCGACCTCGACCTTCTGCCCGAGCGGAACCATCCCGACGATGGTGGCAACTCCGCCCGGACGGATCGACTCATAGGCTTGCTCGGCCGCCACCTTGAGGCCGATTGCCTCGAACGAGTAGTCCGCGCCATCGCCGGTAAGCTCGCGGATCTTGTTGACGGGGTCGTCCTTCGATGCATCCACCGCATGCGTGGCTCCGAGCTTCAGCGCGAGGTCCAGCTTGCTCTTGAATTTGTCGACCACGATTATCATCCGTGCTCCCGCCACCCGCGCGCCCTGAATAATCGCCAGCCCCACGCCCCCCGCACCGAACACCGCGACCTGCGACCCGGGCGAGACCTTGGCGGTATGCAGCGCCGCGCCGACGCCCGTCATGACACCGCATCCGATGAGTGCCGCGCGATCGAGCGGCATATCGTTGTCGATTTTCACCAGTGCATTCTCGTGCACCAGCATCTTCTCGGCATATCCCGACAGGTCCGCAAACTGGTTGACCATCTGCCCCTTCTGCGAAAGCCGCGGCTTGTCGCCGGGCGTCCGCTGCGTGGCCGCCTTGTTGGAGCACAGGTTCGGATGGCCCGACATGCATTCCTCGCAGTAGCCGCAGAACACACTGAGGCACGCGATCACGTGGTCTCCGGGCTTCAGATAGCTGACCTGCGCGCCCACCTTTTCCACGACCCCTGCCGCTTCATGGCCCAGAATCGCCGGGGTCGGCCACATGTACAGGCCATCCACGAAATGCAGATCGCTGTGACACACGCCGCTGGCGACCGTGCGCACCAGGACCTCGCGTTCTTTGGGTTCGTCTATATCGACCTGCTCGATGGTGAGCGGCTGATTTGGTCCGTGATAGATTGCTGCCCTCATTGCAATTCTCCTTGCGCTCTACTGGAACATCAGGACGGTCCGGGCCACCTCACCGGCTTTCATCGCGCGGAACGCCTCGTTCACGTCTTCGAGTTTGCCGCGCCTGCTGATCATCTCGTCGAGCTTGAGCCGCCCCTGCAAATAGAAATCCAGGTAGCGGGGCATGTCGATCCGGAAACGATTGGATCCCATGTTGCTACCCTGCAGCTTGCGCTCGGTCAGGAACATGAAGCCGTCGACCTCGACCTTCTGCCCAACCGGAATCATCCCGATAACCGTCGCGGTACCGCCCGGCTTCAGCGAGTTGAAGGCCTGCTCGGCAGCCTTCTTGAGACCGATCGCTTCGAAGGCATAGTCAACACCGCCGCCGGTGAGCTTTTGGATTTCCTCGATCGGGTCGCTCGCCGATGCGTCCACCGAGTCGGTCGCGCCGAGCCGTTTCGCCATCGCCAGTTTCCCTTCGAACATGTCCACCGCGATAATCTTGCGTGCGCCCGCGATGCGCGCCCCCTGGATCGCCGCGAGTCCCACTCCGCCGCAACCGAACACCGCGACCGTCGAGCCCGGCTCGACCTTCGCGGTGTTGAGGACCGCACCGACGCCAGTGGTGACGCCGCATCCGACCAGGGCCGCACGGTCGAGCGGAATATCCTCCCGAATTTTCACCAGCGCGTTCTCATGCACGAGCATCCGCTCGCAGTACGACGAGAGGTCGAGGAACTGATTTATCGGCTTGCCCTTCTGCGAAATGCGCGGCTTGTCCTTGGGATCGCGCTGGGTGGCAGCCTTGTTGGAGCAGCGGTTCGGATGTCCTGCCATGCACTGTTGGCAATAGCCGCAAAACACGCTGAGACAGGCGATCACGTGATCGCCTGGCTTCAAATACGTCACTTGCTTGCCGACTTCCTCGACAATCCCGGCGGCCTCATGACCCAGCACTGCGGGCGCGGCGTATGGATAGAACCCATCGACGAAGTGGAGATCGCTGTGGCAAACGCCGCTGGCTACGGTGCGAACTCGCACTTCGCGGTCCTGCGGCTGGTCGATTTCCACATCCTCGATGCTCAGGGGTTGCTTGGGCCCATGAAACACGGCGGCTTTCATTCCAAATGCTCCTTGTCCGGCGAGATCTAGCGGGTGCGTTCCGCGCGAAGGCGCGGGCTGGCACATGCGTTCCTTTTACTACCACATTGGCTCCTCAATGCCACAGTCAAATGATGGCGTGTAGCGTCGCCGCCGTTACATCGCGGCCTCGGGTTCTGCGGTAGCTTGGTATACGACTTTTTCCGGGACCGGCAGCTTGAGTTCCGCGCGCTACTGCGGTGCTCGTGATGCGCGACCGAGTGCGGATAAATCGCAGCGGTCACGGCGGAGGCAGCGCGTCCGGATTCTCCGGATACGCAGCGCCGCTAAAGCGATCGAACTCGAGCACGAAGTCCCCACACTAGAAGCGGAGAGGCTCATCACGACCATGCAAGAAAAGTTTGACCCGGATGCAGAACCTGGTGTCGTAGCGCTTCGTTACCCTTCGAGGCGAATCAAGCACGAGCCGAAAAACAGATCGTCTCGTTCGGCAGGCGGACGCGGCCGTCGCCTCCCATAAACTTTGCCACCGCTTCGGCCAGTGCGGTTTTGACACGCCCGCGCTGGTCAGGGGTAAGCTTCGCCATCATCGCCTGTGCACTGCCCAGCTCGCTTCGGAACTCGACGAACTGATCCGCGGAGGCGAACTCGAAGGTAACGATCATGGGTTCGATGGTTATCTCGGCGAAACCGGCTGCTTCCAGCGCGGACTTTAGAATCGACGTATTCGCAAGGCGGGTCGGCTCCAGGGCGTCGGGCGGCGGGGGTTTCAATCCGGCGATCTGCCGTACGGCGTCGGCCGCCAGGAAGATCATCGGCACCTTGTCGCCCGTGTTCCACACGGCGGTCGCGAAGCGGGCTCCGGGTTTGAGCGCGCCATGAATCCGGCGCACGGTGCCCGTCAAATCGGGCATGAACATCAGGCCCCAGCGGCACACCGCGGCGTCGAAACTGTGCGCCTCGAGCAGCATTGTTTCGGCATCAGCTTCAACGAAGTTGATATTGCCAAGGCCCAGAGCGCTGGCGCGTTCGCGGCCAATCGCAAGCATGCCGGGCGACTGATCGATCGCAACCACCAGGCCTTTCGCGCCAGCGATGCGGGCGGCGGTCACCGCAGGTTCGCCATTGCCGGTAGCGATATCGAGCACGCGGTCGCCTGCCTTGATGCGCGCCAGGTCCACCAGCCGTGAGTTCACTCCCTGCGCGGCCCCCTCGAAATTGGGCCACCACTTCTTCCACCCCGCCGCGGATTCATCCCAACTGAGGCGTTGCTCCTGCTTGAGACTGGCTGCATCCGGCATAAGTCAACTCTCCTTCATCAACCCACATGAGTTTGCACCTCAACCTTACTCCGCTCTTCGCAGGTGGGAAGCCGTCCACGCTCCTTCGGCGCAAGTCAATTTAGACCTGCTCGCGATACGCGCGGAGGTGTCCGCGATCGCGTCGTGGCGGGCCGCGTGTGCGTCAGAACGATTTCGATACCAAAGCCGCAAAGATCTCCTCGTAGAAGACTTCGATCAATCCGATGGTGGCGACACCATGGCCGGGCCCGCGCTAGGCGGTTCAGCGACACCTGCGCGTCCACGCTGCGCAATCACCTGCGCAACACGATAACACCACGCAACTTCGCCAGCTCCACCGGATAGTCCTGACGTATCGCCGCCGCAACCGCAGGCGCCACCCCGTGGTCTCGAAGCAGCACTACCGATGCATCACGATGCGCGCGCACAAAATCAGTCGCGCGCCCACGCTCGACGGTCGGCAGGTAGTAGCGCACCACCGAGATTGAATAGGCCGGCACCGCGGTCATCGTCTCTCCTGTCCGAAGACTCGACGCACCAAGAGCTGCCGCTTCCCGCCATTGCGCGTCATGCGCCTTGCGATCGAACACCGCGACATGACCCAGGGACATCGCGACCACGATAAGCAGCGCGGACGCGCGCCACCGTTGGTCGCGCAGTTCCCAAATCCCGATTCCCACCAGAATAAAGAACGCGACGAAACACGACAGTGCATAGCGCTCCACGAACAGCGGCCTCACCGCGTACGACACCATCACCATCAGGACCGGTGGCGCCCACATCCAGAGCAGGGCGAAGCGGACCGCGTCGGGTCGGTACCGCCACCCGCGCCATGCACCATAGGCTGCGGCCAGCGCCAGGAGCGGAAAAGCAAAAGTACCGGTCGCCTTGTTGAAAAGCGCGACCGGCTCCCAGATGGCAGGAAGTTTTATCCAGGTTATTGCGCCATTCTCGACCGCGGTGCTGGCGCCGTGAAGTGCCGGCATCGCAAATGCGAAAAACGCAAGGGCCGCGAGCGCGAGCGCCGCCAGCAGCGACCAGGCACGGCGTGATTCCGGATTCTGCAGGCGGATTCCGGAGCGCATCAGCAAGTACAAGAGCCACAAGCCCTCACTGGCGGGTATCAGCGCGGCGGCAAAATTGGCGGCGATCGCGACGATCGCGAACAGCGCGCTGCCCAGGTAGCTGACGATCCCGCCCCGGCGGCTTGCGCGGACAAAAAACCCGACCTGCAGCAGGGTCGCCCCGAGCATCACCGGGTACATCCGCGCCTCTCGCGCATACTTGATCGTGACCAGATTGGCCGCGTATACGACCGCTCCGAGTGCAGCGATCATGGTCGCCTCACCGCGAGCAGCCGATGCGACATCCTCGGAGTCAGGCGGTGGTCGGCTTAGTTCCCACCCAATCCAGAACACCAGCAGGATCGAAATCGTGCCGAGTGCAGCCGACAGCGACCGTTGCGCGACGATCCGATCGCCGAACAGCGCCATCCACCCATGCAGGGCGAGCTCGTGCACGGCCAGTTTGCCCGGATTAAGCCGCGCCTGGAGCGCGACGACACCGTTCAGCGAAGGGGCAGCGGCCGCGGCCCAGGAGGCGCCCTCATCATCGGACATTTCCAGCCGCCCCAGATTCGAGAAGCGAAGGTAACCGCCAAGTACAATCGCTATCAGCAGCAGGAGAAGCGCGACGCGTCCCATCGAAAACAGAATTCCGAAGTATCCCTGTCTCTATTGGCTCAACGTATCCACGCCGCCGCCCACGCCCACCTCTTTTAGACGTTGCGGTTGTTCCTGACCATAACCGGATCGAATAGGTAAGATGCTACAGCCGAGGGTGAGGGAATTACGC
>JBKPEA010000012.1:0-41540 GCA_046728175.1 Thermodesulfobacteriota bacterium
CGTCACCAGCGGTGACGAGCAGGTGCTGGAGCAAATCAACAAGCAGCTGAACAAGCTCGTATCTGTTATCAAGGTCACCGACTTCCAGGGCGTCGACATCGTCGACCGCGAGATGGTCATCGTCAAGGTCGCCGTGGAAGACCGGACGCGCTCGGAACTCGACTCCATCGTTCATGCGTTTCGGGCCCACGTCGTGGACATCGGGCCGACCGCGACCGCGGTAGAAATTACCGGCGACTCCGACAAGATCAAGGCATTTATCGCGTTGGTGCGTCCGCTCGGTATCAAGGAAATAATAAGATCAGGCAAGGTGGCGATGGCGCGTTCGGTGCAGCTTAACGGCGAAGGCCATCGCCATCATCGCTAATCCACAACCGCCAGGAGAAGCAATCAGATGAAGGTCTACTACGACCGCGACGCGGACCTAAATGCCTTGCGTGGCAAAAAAATCGCCATCATCGGCTTTGGTAGCCAGGGACACGCGCACGCGCTGAACCTGCGCGACAGCGGAATGGACGTGCGGGTCGGTCTCGACCCCAGGAGCACGTCGCGCGAGAAAGCAACCAAGCAGGGACTGCCGGTCTTCGACACCGGGGAAGCGGCCCGGCAGGGCGAGGTTATCATGATGCTGGTGCCGGACGAGGCCGCCTCCGACATCTACCGCGAACATATCGAGCCGCATTTGACCAAGGGCAAGTACCTCGCGTTCGGACACGGCTTTAACATCCACTTCAAATTCATCCAGCCCCCGCCCGACGTGAATGTGTTCATGGTGGCTCCCAAGGGGCCCGGGCACCTGGTCCGATCGGAATATACCAAGGGTCGAGGAGTGCCCTGCCTGCTCGCGGTCCAGCAGGATCCATCGCGGGATGCGCGGCGGGTGGGGCTCGCGTGGGCTTCGGCCATCGGGGGCGGCCGAGCCGCGATTATTGAGACGACCTTCAAGGATGAGACCGAGACGGACCTGTTCGGCGAGCAGTCGGTGCTATGCGGGGGGCTGACCGAACTTATTCGCGCCGGGTATGAGACTCTGATCACCGCCGGTTATCCGCCGGAAATGGCCTACTTCGAATGCGTGCACGAAGTGAAGCTGATCGTGGACCTCATCTACGAAGGCGGCATTTCCAATATGCGCTATTCGATCAGCAACACCGCCGAATACGGCGACATGACCCGCGGACATCGGATCATCGGAAAAGAAGTGCGCGAAGCAATGAAAGGGGCTCTCGCGGATATCCAGTCGGGCAAATTCGCCAAAGAGTGGATCGAGGAGTACCGGGTCGGGCTCCCGCATTTCCGCGAGCTGCGCAGGGAAGGCGAGCAGCATCAGATCGAAGCGGTGGGCCGGGAGCTGCGCGCGTTCATGCCGTGGTTGGCGAGCGAACGGCTGGTGGATCGTTCCAAGAACTGACGTGCAGAGCATATGCGCGCTCCGGTTTGCGACCGCGGTCGGCGAGTGTGGCGAGGAGCGAGATGGCGGGTATCGCTAGTGCGATAGGAATCGCCGCGGAGGGACTGGCCGTCTCGTTTTCGGTCTTCGGACTGGCGGTCGCTCTGATCGTGTTTGGGTTCCACAAGATCGGCGGGATCGTCCTGGTCTGCACGCTGGGAGTGGGGTTATTCTTCCGGGACCCCGAGCGGTTCCCGGCGAGGACCGCGGGAGTGGTGATTTCGGGGGCGGACGGCAAGGTGACTGATATCTCGCAGGTAGAGATGCCCGGCAGCGCGGGGGTGAGATGCTACCGGGTATCGGTGTTCATGTCGCCGCTCAACGTGCACGTCAACCGCGCGCCAGTGGCCGGCGAAGTCACCCGAGTCGAACACACCCCGGGTCGATTCCGCGCCGCATTCCGCGACGAAGCCAGCCAGCACAACGAAAGAAATCTCATTGTTTTCAGGGGCTTATGCGGCCGCCCGACAGCTTTGACGCAGGTGGCCGGCTATCTCGCCCGCCGCATCGTATGCAATCTGCGCGTCCATGATAGAATCGAGAGTGGGCAAAGGATTGGCTTGATTATGTTCGGAAGCCGCGTGGATCATTTCATCCCGACCGAGTTTGGGCTGACGGTGGGATTGGGCGATCGGGTCCGCGCGGGCCAATCCGTCCTCGCCGAACTGAATCAATGAGACCGACGCATCGACTTACGCGGGGCAACCGGCCGCGGGTGCGCATCATCTCGGGTCGTATCCGCGAGCATCGCGACAAGGTAGCTGCGCCACTGCGACGGGGTGTGTTGCTCGCACCCGCGACCATCACTTCGATCGGACTGTTGTCGGGTTTTTACTCCGCGATTTCATCCATGGGCGGACACTTCGAACTTGCGGCTGTGATGATCATGGTCGCATTCGTCTGCGATGGGCTGGACGGTCGGGTGGCCCGCCTGTCGCGGACCTCGAGCCATTTTGGAATTGAGTACGACAGTCTGTCCGACGTGGTCGCATTCGGGATGGCTCCCGCAATTCTCGCATTTACCTGGGCGCTGCATCCGATCGGCGGACTGGGGGTGGCCGTCTCCGGATTGTTCGTGGTGTGCGCGGCGCTGCGTTTGGCCCGCTTCAACGTGCAAACCGCTTCGGTTGACAAGCGCCGTTTCGTTGGACTCCCCGTTCCGGGCGCCGCCGCGATGGTCGCCGGAATCGCGCTGGCATACAGTTACTTTGAGTTTAGCTCGCCGAAAACGCTGTGCAGCCTAATGGTGCCGATCACGCTGGCGCTGGCGGGGCTGATGATCTCGCGGGTGCCCTACCCCAGTTTCAAGGGGATCAACCTTCACAAGCGCGCTCGGATCGAGCTGATGATCGCGGCGGTGGCTGGTGCCGCCTTCCTGGTCACGATGCCCCAGCTGACGGTCTTCCTGCTCGCCTCTGCGTTTGTGCTTTCCGGTCCGTACCTGCTGCTGCGCGGTGAGCGAATGTCCAACCGCGTCGCGATGCTGCCAATGGAGGCAGAACCCAGTTCTGCTCCGGCGAGCCCCGACTCGCCTCGGACCTGCGAAGCGCCGGACTAGCCAACCCGAAAATCGCGCGTCGCCGATTCACCGAGGGGTTTGTATCGTCGTAGCCTGCGAGCCGAGCAGCTTTCTGTTGATCGATGAGAGAAAACGACTCCTACCAGCACACGCTCGAGCTGCTCGAGGACAGCTATGTCGCGGCAGATGAGCGGGGCGATCTGGCCGGGGGTTCCGGATCGAGAGGCGGCCTGGCGAGATGGCAGCGCAAGCGGAAGGTGATCGCGGTGGCATTTAACCACGATGGCACCTGGCTCGATGTGGGGTGCGCCAATGGACTTCTTATGAGACGCTGTGCAGGTGGGTCGCGGACCGGGATGTCCAGGTCGAGCCGTACGGACTGGAACTTCCCCGCGCGTTGCGCAACGGGCGCGGCTTCGCCTTAGGCGATGGGCCGACCGTATCTGGACGGGGAACGTGATGACCTGGATGCCGCCGATGCGGTTTGACTACGTGACCCTCCTGCCCGAGTTGGTTGCGGCGGAATTGCGGGGTGCAATGCTGGTTCGCGTGCGAGATCAGTTTCTGAAGCCCGCCGGCAGGCTGATCGTCAATTGTTACAGACCCGGTGGCGCACCGGGTCAGCACCACGGGGGTGGGCAGTCGGCGCCGCTCCTCCTCTTGCGCGAGCTCGGTTTCGCTGCCGACCGCTTCGCGCAGGTACACGATGAGGACGGAACACTGTAGACCAGGGTAGCTTGGCTCAACCGAAAGTAAGCTGACTCTTGAGAAAACCCCTTGGCCTGCTCGGTGCGGGCGTGCTGTTCCTGATGGCATCCTCCAGCATCCATTCCGCCTCGACGCGCTTGCCATATCCGCCGGCGCGGCGTGGTGATCACGTCGACCTCTATCACGGCATCCCGGTCGCCGATCCCTACCGGTGGATGGAGCACATCGATTCACCGGAGACGCGCGCCTGGATCGAAGCTGAAGACCGCCTGACCGAGGGTTATCTCGCAGAAATACCAGGGCGCGACGACATCGCGCGGCGGCTCAAGAAACGGCTCGACTTCGAGCGATGGAGTCCGCCATGGCGACGCGGAAAAAACTGGTTTTACTGGCATAACAGCGGCTTGCAGAATCAATCGGTGCTGTTCGTCACCGAGAACCCGGAGCAACCGGGGCACGTGCTGATCGATCCAAATCTGCTCTCCAAGGATGGCACGGTCGCGGTGACGAGCTGGGCGGTCTCACATGACGGCAGGCTGGCCGCTTACGCGATCTCCGACGGGGGCTCGGACTGGCAGGTATGGCACGTGCGCGAAGTGGCAACCGGCAGGGATCTGCCCGACCGGCTGCGATGGTCGAAATTTGGCGGCGCGACCTGGCGTAAAGATGGCAGCGGCTTTTACTACACGGCATATGCTCCGCCGCAGCCCGGTGAAGTCCTGAAGGCGGCGAATCAATACCAGAGGTTGATGTTCCACAAGCTTGGGACGCCACAATCGGCCGACCTGCTTATCTACACGCGAACCGACGCCCCCGACTGGTACATCGGCCCGCAAGTCTCGTACGACGGCCGCTATCTGATTCTCAACGTGTCGCGAGGCACCGACGTCAAGAACACCCTGCTGGTTCAGGACTTGTCGGTGGCGAATGCTCCTTTGATTCCAATTGTGGAAAGGCCGACCGCCAGCTTCGAATTCTGCGATAACCTTGGGACAACCCTATACATCGTCAGCGACGACCGGGCCCCCCGCTACCGCCTGATCGCGATGGATATCGCCAAGCCATCTCCTGCCGAGTGGCGCACCGTGGTCCCGGAAGGACCGGACCTGCTGCAAGGTGCCAGCCTCATCGGTGGCCAGCTCATCGCCACGTCCATGCACGACGCGCACAGCCAGGTGCAGCGTTACTCATTAGATGGGACGCCTCTCGGGAGCGTGGAACTGCCTGGTCTTGGTTCGGTTTCCGGGTTCGCTGGACACCTCGACGACGCCGTCACCTATTTCGACTTCAGCAGCTTCACCACTCCGCCATCCGTCTATCGTTACGAGGTTGCCGACGGAACCAGCACCCTGTGGCGCACACCGACCCTGTCCGGCTACGAGCCGGCCCAATACGAGACCAGGCAGGTCTTTTACACCAGCAAGGACGGCACTCGTGTGCCGATGTTCATCAGCGGTCGCAAGGGGCTCGTGCTAGATGGTGACAATCCCACGATCCTGACTGCCTACGGCGGCTTCAATATTCCGCTGGTGCCGTTTTTCGGGGCGAGTTGGGCGACCTGGATGGAAATGGGCGGCGTGGTCGCCGTCCCCAACCTGCGTGGCGGCGGCGAGTATGGCCGCGAATGGCACGAGGCCGGCATGAAATTGCACAAGCAGACCGTGTTCAATGATTTCATCGCGGCTGCCGAATATCTAATCGCACAGCACTGGACCACCCCGAAACGGCTCGCCCTTTGGGGCGGTTCGAACGGCGGCCTTCTGGTTGGTGCGGTCGAGGAACAACGTCCCGATCTGTTCGCGGTGGCGCTGCTGCAGGTGGGCGTGCTGGACATGCTGCGCTTTCGTGACTTCACGGTAGGACGCGCCTGGGAAGCCGAGTACGGCACGGTCGACAACTCCGAGGAATTCAAGGCGATGCTCGCGTATTCGCCGCTGCAGAATGTAAGGGCGGGGGTGAATTACCCGGCGACTCTGGTTATGACCGGCGATCATGACGATCGGGTTTTCCCCGCGCATAGCTTCAAGTTCGCGGCCGCGATGCAACACGCCAATCCGAGGGGAAATCCGATCTTGATTCGCATCGAGACGCGCGTCGGGCACGGTATGGGCAAACCGCTCGCCAAGAGCATCGATGAGACCGCCGACGCGTTCGCATTCATCCTGAGGGCGTTCGGCATGGCCCGATGATTCCGGTTCCCGGTCCTGGCTCGTGTCTAAGGAGATGGCTGGTGCAGGGCCGGCTGACAGCCGAACTTGGCTGATACATAGCCTGGCAGCGGGCTATATTGGAAAGTGAGCCCCGGACTTCTGGCGGGAGGTGCCTAATGGCCCAGCACACACACATCCGTCACGGCGCCGGCTCGGTCAGGCCGTATCTCTTCGGCAACCTTGACCTGGCGGACTTGATCAAGCGCGCGTTTGACGCCGAAGAGCTGGAGCGCCTTCCGACCGCGGGCGGTTTTCATATCGAAGCCAGGATCGGGGATTCGATGGTGGTGCTCGAGGTTGGGAACTTTCCTGCCCATATCAAGCCGACTCCGGCCTCCATCTATGTGTATGTCGCCGACGTCGACCGAGCCTACCGACGCGCCCTGGAAGCGGGCGCGACTTCGATAGCGGCTCCGGAGGACAAGCCCTACCAGGAGCGCGCTGCAGGCGTAAAGGATTCTTTCGGCAACACCTGGTACATCGCGACCTACACGGGGTGAGTGGCCTAGCCCCTGGCGCACATTTGGGCCGAACCTCCGCGCCGCTACTGGATGCCCCTCCGATCATCGAGCGGGGTGCCTGCTCGACACAGCGGGCACGCAGCGGGACTCCACAGGCTGCCGCTCTCAATGCGCGTCAAAGTCACCAGCGGCACCGCCTCGGCGCGTGCCAGGTCCGCGGCGCGGTCTCCAAGCCTCAGCAAGCGCCAATCGCCACCGGTTGCGCGCCAGACGCCTTCAAGTCTTCGATGGCGCCCCGGACCGCCGAACCTGCGTTGATTGCGTCATCGACCACCGCTACCCGTTTGCTCTTGATTCGAGAGCGCAGCGATGCGGGGACGCGATAGCCGACCGGGAACAGACCATCTTTGCTCGGTTGCGGGAACTGCTCGGCGAAACAGAATTCCACCTCGAGTTCTTCGGCCATCATTTGCCCGAGAAATGCGCCCTCGACGAGCGGCCCGCACACCGCTTCGATCCGATGCGCAACCAACATGCGCGCGAGTCGCCGCGCATGCGGGCGCATCCTAGCGGGCCGGAGAAAGGCGAGCGGAATCTCAAGCCACAAGTCGCCGTGATGGCCCGACTCGAGACGAAAATGTCCCCTTTGCGTTTCGAACAAATGGAGCAGTTCGTTGTCCATGGCAGCAAAATAGGTCTCGCCCAGCTTAAGTTAAACTCGCCGCTGTGACCCCGCACCTTGACTGGGGTTTCAGGGTCCGCCTAGAATCTGCCCGTTATGTTCCGCACCCTGCTACCCGGACTCCTTCTTAGCCTGGCCCTTACGAGGGCCCACGCCGGGTGCGTCGCGGAACGGGTCTGACCGGCCCCTGAAAACCGAGACGAACGCCCCGGGCGGTGGGCCGAAGAAGCCGCCCGGGGCGTTTCCTTTTTCAGGATGGCGGCTTCTTCGGAACAATCCAGGGGCAAACGAGGAGATGACCGATGGCCGACATCAATACTAAAACCGTCGCCGATTACGTACGGATCTTCGACACCACTCTGCGCGACGGCGAGCAATCGCCGGGATGCACCATGAACGTCGAAGAGAAGATTAACATTGCCCGCCAGCTCGAACGGCTCAACGTCGACATCATCGAGGCGGGTTTCGCCGCCTCCTCTCCGGGCGATTTCGAATCGGTCCGGCGGGTTGCCGAGTCGGTCAGGGGTCCGCTGGTTCTTAGCCTGTCGCGCACGCGTGAAGAGGATGTTGACCAGGCGCTGCGCTCGGTCGACAAGGCCCATAATCCTGGCATCCATATTTTCATCGCCACCTCCGAAATCCACATGAAGTACAAGCTCAACATGACCCGCGAGGACGTGTTGGATGCGGCTACCTGGGCGGTCACGCGCGCCAGGAAGAGCCTGGATTACATCGAGTTCTCGTGCGAGGACGCATCGCGATCCGACTGGGACTTCATGGCCAAGGTTTGCGCCGAGGTGATCCGCGCGGGCGCCACGGTGATTAATCTGCCCGATACCACCGGACACGCGCTGCCCGAGGAATTCGGTCGGATGTTCTCCTATCTGCGCGAGCACGTAGCGGGAGGTGACAAGGTCATCTGGAGCGCGCACTGTCACAACGATCTCGGATTGGCGGTGGCAAATTCGTTGGCCGCAGTAAAGAATGGCGCACGTCAGATCGAATGCACCGTCAATGGCATCGGCGAGCGCGCCGGCAACTGCTCGATGGAAGAAGTCGTGATGGCGATGAAGACGCGACACGACCTGATGGGTGTCCAATCGCGCATCAACACGCGCCAGATCTATCCCGCGTCGCGCCTGCTCTCGCAGGTGATCGGCCAGCCGGTGCCCGCCAACAAGCCGATCGTGGGCGACAACGCATTCGCTCACGAAGCGGGAATCCACCAGGACGGGGTCCTCAAATACAAGCTGACCTACGAGATCATGAAGCCGGAGGACATCGGCATTCCGTCCAACAAGCTGGTGCTCGGCAAGCACTCGGGCCGCCACGCCTTCGCCGATCGGCTCAAGCATCTGGGGGTCGATACCGATTCTATCGATCTCAACAAGGCATTCGTGGAGTTCAAGGCGCTCTGCGACAAGAAAAAGGTCATCTACGATGACGATATTCTGGCGCTGGTGACCGAGGAAGCCCGCCGCACGACCGATCACTACGAGTTGCTGGATCTTAAGGTCAGCTCGGCATCCGGATCGCTACCACACGCACAGGTCGCGCTGCGGGTCGACGGGGACGAGAAGCGCGCCGAGGCGGTAGGGGACGGGATGGTGGATGCCTGCTACAAGGCGATTTACAAGATTGTCGGCCTCCAGCCTGCGCTCGAACGCTATGCAGTGAAAGCGATCACCGGGGGGACCGATGCGCTGGGTGAAGTGAGCTGCCTGCTGCGCGAAAACGGCATGACCGTCGCGGGCGCGGGCGCACACAGCGACATCGTGATGGCCAGTGCGCTGGCCCTGGTAAACGCGCTCAACCGGCTCAAGGGGCGCACCGGCATGCCTCTCAAACCAACGATGGACGTTCCGTAAACGTCGACAGCCATTCGGGGGACTTGCCGCGCAACCTGACTTCGGCTAAGTGCTAGGCACTTGGATGATCTGGTGCATGCTCCAGCGGCGGCACGTGTCCGTCGCGCGCTGTGAGCGCGCCGCGAATTCGAATCGAAACTGCACAGGCAACCCATAGCCCACCATCGTTCTGCAACTGTCTCAAAATCGCTCTGCGGCTCGTAAATGGCCTACAAAATTCTAGTTCTGAAGGGTGACGGCATTGGCCCCGAGGTCGTCGGCGAGGCGCTGCAGGTCCTAAAGACCGTGGCGCGAGAGGCGGCGATCGATCTGGAATTCAAGGATGGCGTGATCGGCGGCCACGCTATCGACGCTCACGGGACTCCCTTGCCTGACGAGGTGCTCAAGCACGCGCAGGATGCGGACGCGATCCTGCTGGGCGCGGTCGGAGGTCCGAAATGGGACAACCCCAACGCCGCCCAGCGTCCCGAGCAAGCGCTGCTGGGACTGCGCAAGGCGCTCGGGCTGTTCGCGAACCTGCGACCCGTGCGCGCGGTCAAGGAATTGCTGGGATCGTCGCCGCTCAAGCCTGACCTAATCAACGGTGTCGACCTGGTGGTGATTCGCGAGCTGACCGGCGGTATCTACTACGGGCAGCCGAGCGAGAAACGCCGGGGCAAGGATGGGCGCGAAGCGGTCGACACCTGCTTCTACAACGAGCATGAAATCACCCGCGTGCTGCGCTTCGGGTTCGAGCTGGCGCGCGAGCGTCGCAAGAAACTGACCTCGGTTGACAAGGCGAACGTGATGTCTTCGTCGCGCCTATGGCGCGAGGTCGCCGTGGAATTGAGCAACGAGTACAAAGACGTCGCGTTTGAGAACCAACTGGTGGATTCCATGGCGATGCACCTGATTCGTCGTCCGAAAGATTTCGACGTGATCGTCACCGAAAATATGTTCGGTGACATCCTGACTGACGAAGCATCGGTCCTGGCAGGATCGATGGGCTTGCTGCCCTCGGCATCGCTGGGCGAGGAACTCAACGGCGCCGGCTTCCGGGTCGGACTGTTCGAGCCAATCCACGGCAGCGCGCCGGATATCGCAGGCCGCGACGAAGCCAACCCCCTGGCCGCGATTCTTTCCGCCGCGATGCTGCTCGAGCATTCGCTGGGTCTGCGCGCCGAAGCGGAACTGATCACGCAGGCAGTCGACACGGTCCTCAAGGAAGGACATCGCACTCGCGATCTCGGCGGGGTCGGCACCAAGTTCATCGGCTGCAAGGCAATGGGCCGGCTGGTGCGGGAAAAACTCGAAGCCTCGGAGAGCTGATGTCCACGACCAGCGAGCCGAGCGTGGCGGTAGTGGGTGCCACCGGCGCGGTGGGCAATGAGATCGTGGAGCTTATCGCGGCGCGCGGATTTCCGCACTCGCGGCTGACGCTGTTCGCCAGCCAGAGCGGTGCCGCCGGAACCCTTGAGACCGCGCAAGACGAGTATCTGGTCGAGACGCTGCACGAGGCCGAGGACCTGGCCGAATTTGACGTCGCCTTCCTGGCCGTCCCGGAGAGTGTTGCTGCCGATATCACGCGCGCCGCACCCGGACCGCTCCTCATTGATCTGAGCGGTGCAGCTCGCAACCCCTCGAAGACCGTACCGATGGTCGCACCCGGAGTAACCACGCGAGCACAGATCGCACAGCTGAGCAGCGCGAGAACCTTTACCATCCCACATCCGGCCGCCCAGGTGCTGACGTTGTGTCTGGATGCGCTGAAACCCTCGATGGCAACCGCATCCGCATTGGCGGGCGCATCTGCGGGCGGGCGGGGAGCGATCGCACGGCTGGTCGATCAGACCACCGACCTGCTCTCGGCGCGCCTCGATCTAGAGGAAGAGGAGGTGCAGCGCGCATTCAACGCTTTTTCGCGTGAGACCGAGCGAGCGCTGGCCGATCGCATCGCGGCGCAGGCGGCCGCGATGACGGTGGCGGCGCTGTCTTCGCTGGCGGTGCAACTGGTTTCCATCCCCATCCTGCATGGAACCGGGTTGACGGTCTCGGCCAAGCTCGAGACGAGCGGCGAGCAGTGGCTCGAGAACCTGCGTGCGACGCCAGGGGTACTGCTAATCGAGGAGGCGCAGGCACTTTCGATTATCGATGCAGTCGGACAGGAAGCGATCCAGATCAGCGCGGAGCAAAGCCGCGCAGGGGTCAATCTGTGGTGCGCGTTCGACAATACGCGGCTGGCGGCGCTGACCGCAGTTTGGATCGCAGAAACCTTCGCGATCACGACTCCGGTCGCAAATTGATGCGCGTAAAGCTCACGCTCGAGTACGACGGAAGCGGGTACGCCGGTTGGCAGCTGCAGGCAGACCAGGACTCGATTCAAGGTCGCATCGAATCGGCCCTGATGCAGATCTTTGGGGTGGCGATTAGAGTCAGCGGCGCGGGCCGGACCGATAGCGGAGTCCATGCCCGCGGCCAGGTCGCCTCAGCGCTGCTGCCGCGTCCATTCGATCCCGCCGACCTGAAGCGCGCGCTCAATGCGCTCCTGCCCCCGGACATCGCGGTGCTCGCCGCCGGGGCCGCGCCAGAGGATTTTGATCCCAGGCGTGACGCGCGCTCGCGCATCTACGAGTATCAGGTGCTCAACCGCGAAACGCGTTCCGCCTTCGAATTTCACTACGCGTGGCTGGTGCGCGGGCCGCTCGATCTCGAGGCGATGCGGTCGGCGGCACGCGAGTTTACCGGCGAGCACGACTTCGCGGCGTTCCGCACGCTGGGGTCGGAGGAGAAGACGACGCGGCGGCGCGTGGTCGTCAGTGATTGGCGGCGCGCGGGTGAAGTTCTTTGCTATCGAGTCGAGGCGAACAGTTTCCTGCGCCACATGGTGCGGACCATGGTCGCGGCGATGGTCGATGCGGGGCATGGGAAAATCGCGCGGCGCGACATCGCGGCACTGCTCACCTCACGCGATCGAGCCGCGGCGCCCGCACCCGCTCCGGCATGTGGGCTCTATCTGATGGAAGTTCGTTACTGACCCCCGCGCTCGCGAACCGGAAGCGAGCCCGCCCGCATCGCTTCGGTCTCCAAAAAAGCACATTTGGCGAGGTTTTCGCGCGACTGCGTTACAAAATTGCGCGCCCGCGTGTGGAAAACGGGACCGCCTGTTCAAAAACTCGCACCATTCCTAAGAAATATGCACTACTTTGGACTTGACGCACTTGAAAAACCCCAATCAGTTCGTCACGCTGACACCGTGCCCGCGCAGCCGGGCCTTTATAAGGAGGAGGATGATGACGCAGTCGCAGGTAGCAGCCCATCTCGCCGACAAGGTCGGTATGACCAAGAAGCAGGCGAAGAGCGCGCTTGAGGAGCTGACCAACCTCGTAGTGCGAGAACTCAAGAAGGAAGGGTCCCTGCGTCTGGCGGGACTCGGAATCTTTCGCAAACGCCAATCCAAGGCACGCATGGGCCGTAACCCCGCCACGGGTGAGGCCATCAAGATCCCGGCGCGTACCAGATTGCGGTTCACGGCCGCAAAGTCGCTCAAAGACTCGGTTCTGGGTGCCAGGAAGAAATAATTCTGAGTTCGGTCCGCTCCCAACCATCTGCGCGGATCGGCCGCCAAGCCGCACGGGGGAATTTCCGCTTCCATCGGCGGCTCGTGGTTTTATGAGGCCATCGTCGCCCCGGGCGGGCGGCAGCCGGATCAGTCTTGCGGGGGTCTCGGCAGCTTGGTGGTTTTCGGCGGCTGAGTTTGTGCACCCTTGGCCCGCGCCTGGCGGGCGCGGGCGACCCACTCGCGGATTCGGATTTCATAGCCACGCTCGGACGGCTGGTAGTAGATGCGGCCGGCGAGCTTTTCGGGCAGGTAGATTTGCTCGTTGATTGCGCCCTCGTCGTCATGCGGGTAGCGATATTCGCGGCCATAACCGAGTTTCTTCATCAGTCCGGTGGGCGCATTGCGCAAATGCAGCGGCACCGGCAGCGGCTCGGCAACCGCATCTTCGCGCGCCCTGCTCATCGCGACATATGCGGCGTTCGACTTCGGAGCGCTCGCCAGATAGGTCACGCCCTGGGCGAGTGGAATCACTCCCTCGGGCAAGCCAACGAAATCCACCGCGTCCTTTACCGAAATGGCAACTTGGAGAGCGCGCGGGTCAGCATTGCCGACGTCCTCGGACGCGAAGATCACCATACGTCGGGCGATGAAAAGCGGATCCTCGCCCGCCTCCACCATCCGCATCATCCAGTAAAGAGCAGCGTCGGGGTCGCTGCCGCGCATGCTCTTGATGAACGCGGAAATTACGTTGTAGTGCTCGTCGCCGGCGCGATCATAGAGTAATGCCTTGCGCTGCGCAGCTTCGCGCACATTCTCGGCGGCGATGATTTTTGCTCCGGCATCCCGCGCCATTTCCGCCGCGATTTCCAGCGTGTTCAGGGCGCGCCGTGCATCGCCGGCCGCAAAGCGCAGCAATTCATCCATCGCTGCGGGCTCCAGTTCGAGTCCGGTCACAGCCAGGCCGCGATCGGGGTCCTTGAGCGCGCGCAGGATAATCGTGCGAAGAGCATCTTCGGAGAGCGGATCGAGCACCAGCACGCGGGCGCGCGAGATCAGCGGCGCAATGACTTCGAACGAAGGATTTTCGGTGGTTGCGCCGATCAACGTGATGAGACCGCTCTCGACGTGAGGCAGGAAGGCGTCCTGCTGAGCGCGGTTCCAGCGATGGATCTCATCGATGAAGACGACGGTCTGCTTGCCCGCATCCAGATCGAGGCGCGCTTGCTCGACTGCCGCGCGCAGGTCTGCGATGCCCGCGGTCACCGCCGACATCCGGCGGAAGACCGCCCCGGATTGCCCGGCCAGCACAATTGCCAGGGTGGTCTTGCCCGCTCCGGGCGGTCCCCACAATATCATCGAATACAACCGGTGCGCGGCGACCATCTGGCTCAGCAGCTTTCCGGGACCAAGGAGGTGGTCCTGGCCGACTATTTCCTCCAACCGCGCGGGCCTCATCCGGTCGGCGAGCGGCTGGTTCAGCGCGGTGCGAGGCTGGAACAATTCTCCGCTGGCAGATGGTCTCCGGCGTGCCATTGAACCCCTAGCATAGCGCCCTTGGTCGGGAAGGCTTAAGGGTGCTCCGTTGCGCAGCGTAAGGTCCTGATCTAGCCTCAGGGCGGGCTGGACAGGAGCCGGCACCACTTATGATCGTCGGCATCGATATTGGCGGTTCCACCACGGACGCCGTAATTCTGGAAAACGGTACCATCCACGTTGTGACCATCGAAGCGAACGACCCGATCGCGGCGGCGGCGGGTGCGCTCGGCAAACTCGTATCTGACTTCGGCTTACAGCTCGATCAAATCGAGCGCGTCGCGGCAACCGGCGCAGGGGCGCGGGCCCTAGGCGATAGCCTCTTTGGGCGGCCGGTCCTTAAGGTCGACGAGTTCACCGCTATCGGCATCGGCGGAACCTCGCTGGCCGATAAGGAAAATGCGCTGGTCATCTCGTTGGGAACCGGCACCGCGATCGTTTCGGTCACTGCGGACAAGATAATGCATGTCAGCGGCACGGGAGTAGGCGGTGGCACCCTACTGGGATTGGCGAAGCACATGCTCGGAGTCGTAACCATCGAACGCCTGGAGGAGATGGCGAGGAAGGGCGATTTGCGCCGGGTCGATCTCACGGTGCGTGACATCGCGGGCGGTCCGATCGGCGATCTGGACCCGAGCACTACGGCGGCGAATTTCGGTAAGGTCGGCGCGGATGCGACGCCCGAGGACAAGGCACTGGCGATCATGAACATGATCGTGGAATCGATCGGAGTGCTGGCCATGGCCAGCGCGCGCGCGTGCGGCCAGGAGAATATCGTTCTGACCGGCAAGCTTTCGCGGTTATTCACGTTTGTGCAGGAAGCCAAGCGGCTGGCCTTTCCTTTTGGCCGCCGTTTTCTGATCCCCGAGCACGCTGACTACGCCACCGCCATCGGCGCGGCGCGAGCTGCTCAAAAGGATTAGCCGCGCGCCGCACATCCCGCAGCTCTAGTCCACGGTAGTCCCGCCGATTTGTGTGACCCGCGGTCCTCGCATTGTTGCCGTCACACCGCCCTTTATTGGATATAGCTGTAATGGAGTCAGAGCTGCTTAAAGGGTTCCGGATGCTTGATCTGAGCGACGAGAAGGGCGCGCTGTGCGGCAAGATCTTTGCCGACATGGGCGCCGAGGTCATCAAGGTAGAGCCGCCGGGAGGGTGCACGAGCCGCACCATTCCGCCGTTCCTGGAGGACCGTCCCGGTCCGGACCGCAGCTTGTATGCGATCGCGTACCACGCTGGAAAGAAGTCGGTCACCGCCAATCTGGAGTCCGCCGCTGGCCGCGGCCTGGTGGCCGAGCTCGCCGCACAGGCCGATTTTATCGTCGAGTCCTTTCCGGTCGGATACCTCGATTCCATAGGTCTCGGCTACGAGCAGCTGTCGCGACGCACGCCGCGTCTCATCTATACCTCGATAAGGCCGTTCGGCGATCGCGGTCCTGGCCGCGACTACCAGTGGGCTGACATCATCACCTGGGCGGCCGGGGGCATGATGTACATGATGGGCGAGGAGGGAAAGCCGCCGGTGCAGATGAGCCTGCCGCAGGCGGGACTGCATGCCGGCGGCGAGGCAGCAGTGGCATCGATGATCGCGCACTACCCGCGCCAGGTGGACGGTATCGGGCAGAAGATCGTCGTCGACATGCAGGCCTGCATCGTATGGACGCTGATGAATGAACAGGCGATGCCGATTCTGCACGGCGACCATATTCGTCGCACCGGCGTGTATACCGGGTCCGCCGGGACGCTGCGCAAGATGATCTATCGATGCAAAGACGGACACATGTCCACGCTGATCGCGGGTGGCACCGTGGGCGGCGCATCGACCAAGGCGCTGGTGCAGTGGATGGATGAAAAGGGCTTCGCTGCCGACTGGATGCTCAAGAAAGACTGGACGACCTGGGTACCCGGGATGTTCATGAAAATGACCGAGCAGGATCATTTCGAGATCAATGACCTCGAAGAGCGCGTCCAGCGCTTTTTCCTGACCATGACCAAACGAGAGATTTACGCGGGCACCTTGAACCGGCGCATCTTGCTCGCGCCGTGCTCGGACGTCTCGGACATTGCGCGTGACGAGCAGCTGAAAGCGCGCGAATATTTCGTCGAGATCGACCACGATACGCTGGGCCGCAAGCTCACCATGCCCGGAGCCTTCGCAAAGTTCAGTGTCACTCCGGTGGGACCGCATCACCGCGCGCCCCGGATCGGCGAGCACAACCCCGAGATTTACGGTGGTCTGCTGGGCCTGAGCGAAAATCGCCTGCAAAGCCTGCGCAGCGCGGGAGGCATATGAGGATGGGCCGCTTTGCACTTGAGGGGGTAAAGGTTCTCGATTTTTCATGGGTCGGGGTCGCGCCCATCACGACCAAATACCTGGCCGACAACGGCGCCGAGGTGATTCGCATCGAATCGGCCGCGCGGCTCGACGTGCTGCGACTCGCTCCACCGTGGAAGGATGCCCGCCCCGATCCGAACGGAAGCCAATTTTTCGCCAGCTACAATACCTCCAAGAAAGGCATCACTCTCGATTTGAGCAAGCCACGCGCGCGCGAGCTGGTGAAAAAGCTGGTCCCGTGGGCCGATATTGTCGCCGAGAGCTTCACGCCCAAGGCGATGCGCAAGTGGGAACTCGACTACGATCACCTGCGGCAAATCAATCCGCAACTGATCATGCTTTCGACCTGCATGCAGGGTCAGACGGGTCCCAACGCGATGTATCCGGGGTTCGGGCAGCTGATGGCCGCCCTCTCCGGCTTCTACTATATCTCGGGTTACGACGAGGATTCGCCGTGCCCTCCTTACGGCGCGTATAGTGACTTCATCGCGCCGCGCTTTTCAGCCACGGCTCTGCTGGCGGCGCTGGACTATCGGCGGCGCACCGGCCAGGGTCAATACATCGACATGTCGCAGTACGAGGCGGCGCTGCACAACCTTTCGCCCGCATTGATCGACTACTTCGCGACCGAGCGCGTGATGGGCCCGCGCGGGAATGCCTCGGAACGTTACGCGCCGCATGGTGCATATCGCTGTGCCGATGAAGATGGCCACGAGCGCTGGATCGCGATCGCGGTCGCCGACGACGCCGGGTGGTCGTCGCTGTTGTCCGCGCTGCGCGCGGATTGCGGCGATCCGCGCTTTCAGACCAGGCAGAGCCGGATCGCGAACACGAACGCAGTCGACGAATACGTAACCACGCTCACGCGGAGCCGGGACGCGAAGGAGCTGACCAACCAGCTTCAGGCCGCGGGAGTGGCTGCGTATCCGGTGCAGAATTGCATGGACCTGCATCAGGACGAGAATCTGGAAGCATTCGATTTCTGGCACTGGCTCGATCATCAGGCGATGGGGCCTTCTCCGTACGAGGGGCTGCAGCATCGGCTGAACCGAACGCCCGGGGCACTTCGGTTTGCGGCTCCGGTCCTGGGCCAGAACAACGACGAGGTTTTCCGGGGAATGCTCGGCCTCTCGGCGGCCGAGGTCGAACAGCTCAAGAAGGAAAACGTGATATTCTGAGCCTGCCGGCGGCGACCACGTTTTCTGACTCGTGCGCTACGAACTCAAGATCGCACTCCGCTACCTGCGGGCTCGCCGCAAGGAAGCGTTCATTTCGGTTACCACTCTGTTCACCGCGTTTGGCGTGATGATCGGGGTCGCGGCGTTGACCATCACGCTTGCGGTAATGAGTGGCTTTCAGCAGAGCATCAAGGAACGCCTGCTGAACATGAGTCCGCAGGTGCAGATCCACAGCGGCGAGGGATCCATCGCGAAGTATTCGGAAGTAGAAGCGCGGGTGAGGACCGTGGCGGGCGTGAATGGAACCGATCCCTTCATTTACGGTGAAGGAATGCTGAGTTCGGGGCGCGGAATCAGCGGGGTGATCGCATTCGGCATCGAACCCGACAATCCGCTAATCGAGAAAAAATGGGGCGCGTACCTGACCGCCGGCAACCTGAGCCGGTTGCTGCCCGAACCACCTCCTTCCCTGAGCGGCAGCGCCCCGGCGGGCGTCGCTGCAATCGCGATCGGTGCGGCCCTCGCCGAGAAATTGAAGGTCAAGATCGGTGATCCGGTCCGGATGGTTGCACCGTTGATCTCCGCGGACGGCAACCTCTCGACCCGCACCGGCGATTTCGTGATCGGCGCGATCTTTCAGTCCGGCGTGGATACCACCGACTCCAAGATGGTGTTGATGGCGCTTCAGCAGGCGCAGAGTTTCTTCGGACGCGGCGATCGGGTCGATGGCATCGAGGTGCACCTGACGGATCTGAACCGGACGCTGGCGGTGACCGCGGAGCTGCGAACGATGCTGGGGCGCGCTTATTTCGTCCGCAACTGGATGGAACTCAACCAGTCAGCATCCGCGGGCTTTGAGATGCTGAAACGGGTCTATTCCCTGGTGCTCTTCCTGCTCATCGGAGTGGCAGCGTTCAATCTGGTCGCCACGCTAATCATGGTCGTGATGGAGAAGCGCAAGGACATCGCCGTGCTGATCGCCATGGGTGCGACCCGGCGCGAGGTCGGCCGCATCTTCGTATTCAAGGGACTGACCGTGGGAGCGGCAGGAACGCTGGCCGGAGAAATCGTTGGCGCGATCGGATGCTACCTGCTTGCGAACTATCAGATCATCCACATCCCCAGGGAAGTGTACGAAATGTCGACCCCGCCGGTTTCGGCACGTCCACTCGATTTCGTGCTGGTCGCGCTCGGTTCCCTGGCACTGTGCCTGGTCGCAACTCTATACCCGGCGCGCCAGGCTGCGCGCGCAATGCCGATCGAGGTCTTCCGCTCCTAGCCGGCATCCGCACCACCACCCAAACCCGATTCGCCGGCGACGGCGAATCTTGCAAACCGGCTAGTGCGCGGACGGGGTTGGATTCGAAGGGGTCTTGGGCGCTGCGATCTTGGGTTTGCGCACCACCAGGGTCTCGTGGCCACGCACCTTGATCGTGCGAGCAGGCTCGGAATGGTTCGGGGCCGGACCATCTACGCGGGTCGGACGCGAAGAGGTTCTGCGCCGCCGCCAGTTGCTCAGCTCCTTGGAGAGCTTGGCCAGCGACTGATGATCGCCCGCTCCCTCGGCACCGTTTCCGTTAACCTTCTCTTCTTCGTCGCTCATCTCACTCATACTGTCTCTCTTCCTGCGGTCTCTCTTCTTGTGAAACTCCCGATCTCCTTTCGGTGTTGTCAAACAGCCAAGCCTGCAAAATCTGCTGGGTCTGGATGACCCGCGCATCGGCTGTCGAATGCTCTACTTGTTGTTCGGCTCAGTCGTTCCTGTGCGTCACGCGCGAGAATTTGAAACCCGCAACCAGATTTATGTGCTTGGAATAGTTTTGTTGGAAAATTGCTGCGTAGCGGTATCGACGCCGGACCCGGCTCTCGAGCCCGGCGCCTTTCAAACCTTCAGTCAGGCTTCACCCTGGCTCTATTCTATTGGAACAGGCTCTGCATGCGCAAAGCAAGGCCCATATCACCCGCAATGCGCAGCTTACCGGTCATGAACGCCATCTGGCCGTTCAGCTTGCCGCTCAGCATGTCGAGGTAGTCTTGCGCAGTCATCGAAATAGTGATGCTCGGTGACGCTGCAGCACCCTCCTTTACCTCACAGCTGTCGTTGTTAATGATCACATGCCATTTGCCGCCGCCATCGCCGGAAAGGTCAAACTGATAAATCGCGTTGAGGCCTTTGGCCGCTTCCTTGTTGAAGCGGGACGGCATCATGTCAAAAGCTTGCTTACACGACGTGGGTGCATCAGCCATGAGACTGGGAAACCTCCTGGGGTGGGAGCGGCATTCGCCGCGCTCTTGCAGCCATCTAACCGTTCGCACCAAACCTTGTCAATAGTTTATGGGGACGATTTGGTCCCTAACATCCCTTAGGGAGGTGCAAATTGACCTGTTACCGCGCGGTGCCTAGAACCCGAACACCGAGCCGAGCTTGACCGTGATCAAATTGGTGCGCACGACGACCGGGGCAGCGCCCTCGGTTATCGTGACCGCGCGGTCCTTCTCCGCATCGGTCGTCACTTCGCCACTCAGGAACGCATCGTGGCCGATGATTTTCACGGTCACATTCTCCAATCCTGCGTTGGCAAGCTGCGATTGAACTTGAGCCTGCTGCTGACGCCAGGTGTCAGCATCGGTCGTAAGATTGTCTACTACCGAGGTTACCCCCGGCACGCCGCGTACCACCTGCTGGGCAACAGCTTTGCCCTTCTCATCGAACACCTTGCCGAACAGAACCACGCCACCGCCGGGATTGGTGTAAAACTGCACCCGCCCCAGGTTGCGGTTGGAGCGCAGCGCGTCGGCCACGCGGTCGCGCAAAGATGGTCTCGCGGCGGGCCGCGGCTCGCGGGCGAGACGCCGTGGGTGGGCGCGGGCGGGCGGCGTTGGGGCCTCCGCTGGCGCGACGGATTGGGTAGGAACCGTGGCTGCGGCGGGGCTCGACAATGCCGCCGGACTTGCCGCGACCGAACTTCCATATTCGGGCGACTCGTTGGCGCCGAGGCTCGCCAGGCGCGTGGCCAGTGCGGATTCGATGCTCGCCTGTTCGCCCGCGTCGTGCGCGAAGATGATCGGATAATCCACTTCAACCTGGCCGCCAGCGAATGGCACAAATGACCATCCGGAAATATTCCTGATCACCTCGGCGTCGAGACTTGGGTTGGGGGCGGTAGAAGTACGTACCGCAGCTCCCGCAACCGAGCCGTCGGGCATGATTCTTACCCGCACGATCATTCCGTCGTTCGTAGTCGCATCCCCGCCCAGCGCGCGCTTGTAGGCATCGAGCAGCGCGCCTTTGCCATCGTCAAAAACCTTACGCATCGCATCCGGACTTCTCTCGACTGCCGACGACGATTCGCCCGTAACCTGCACCGCCATGGTGTTGGCAAGTGCGACCAATGGCCCCACCGTGCTCGCCGGCGCGGGAGTCACGGCGCCCGCCGGGGAAGCGGTTGCTGCTTCCTGGACCGGACCGCGAGAACTCAAATGCAGCGCCAGCCATGCTCCCCCAACTAGCGCCACCAGCGCGGCCGCGACGTACCCGAGTACGGTAAACGATCCGCGACCTTCGCCGTCCGGTTCGGACTCCGGCGTCTGACCAGTCAGGCGTCCAGAAAATCGATTCGGCGGAGCGCTCGCCACCACCGTGCGCGACTGACCAGGGCGCCGGGTAGCAGACGGTTGCGGCTCGGGGCTGGCCGCGGTCCCCGGGTCGGCGGTAAGTCGAGCGCCGCAGAAGTTACAGATAACTTCGCCGGGCTCGGCGCGACCTCCGCACACGGGACATTCGATGACCTCGCCGACGGTGGGGGCGCCGCGTTCGACGAAAGCCGGGTCCGTTTTTATCAGCGCGACACCATCGGCCTCGCAAAAGGTCTCGTTGTCAGGATAGGTCCTGTCGCAGCTCGGACATTTTTTCATTTAGAGTGCCGCCTCCGGCCCCCGCCCCCAACACCGTGAGGGTTGATCATATCCGCGCCCGGGTGAGGAGGCCAAGCTGGAAATGCGGCCAACCTCTAACATTTGCTCATAACCTCGTCGCAGAAGCGTTCCATCCCGCCGATCTGCTCCTTGGCGGAGGGCCCTGCGGCGAAAATGATCCGCGCCACACCCATCTCGGCGAATTGGTTCACCAGCGCCGGCGTCAACGGCTCGGCAAGGCGCGGACTTATGGTTATTTCCAGGGGCGTAGCCCGCGCGAGTTCACGTTCCTGGGCTCGCAGCTGTGCGATGCTGGTCCGGATCCCGTCGAGACTCTCGGCAATTCCATACCATCCGTCGCCAAGCCGCGCCGCCCGCTTCAACGACGGGCCGGTGTGGCCGCCGAACACGACTGGTGGATGCGGCCGCTGCGCCGGCTTGGGCATGAATTTGAACCCCGCGATGCTGACGGTTCGCCCGCCATAGACCGGGTCGGCACTGGTCCACAGCTCTTTCATCAGCGCGAGGTACTCGCGCGTGCGCAGCGCGCGATCCTTGAAGTTCATCCCGACCGCGGTGAATTCCTCTTCCAGCCATCCAATGCCCACGCCAAAGATGAAGCGCCCTCCGGACAGTACGTCGAGGCTTGCCACCGCTTTCGCAGTTGCGAACGGATTTCTGAGCGGCAGTACGAAAACCCCGGTGGCGAGCTTGATCGTGGTGGTAACTGCCGCGATGTACGCAAGCACGAGCATAGGATCGTGCATGGGAGCGTCGGACGGCGCGGGCAGTCGGCCGCTGGATGAATACGGATAGAGCGAGCGGTACTGAACCGGCAGGATGATGTGCTCGGGAACCCACAGTGACTCGAAGCCCAACTCTTCGCCCTTGCGCGCGATCGCGGCCAAGCCGGATGGCTGCGTCTGTCTCAAGAACGTCGCGAATTTCATGAGATTCTCCCCGGGCCGGTTCGGTCCGTAGATCGGAACTCCCCCCAGGAAGTTCGGGAGGGGAGGAGGCCATCGACGGTGTGCGTGTACAACGGCCGTGCTCCTCAGGTTGTGAACTTCTCTTAAACCGGATCGCCTTCCAGCCGGAATCCGATGCGGACCTCGACCTGAAACAGGGGTTCGCCGTTCTGTGTCACCGCGCCGCGAATGTCTTTAACTTCGAACCAGTCGATGTTGCGAAGCGTCCGGGTAGCTTTGGCAAGCGCGTTGCGGACGGCCTGGTGAATGCTGTCCTCCGAGACACCTACCACTTCGATAATCTTGTAAGTCTTGTCTGGCATCGCTGACTCCTCCCGCAGTATTGGGTTGCGCTATCCTATGGCGGCGTGCCTGCCCGGCACGTTCGTTTCAGCTCTTGAAATCGACCGCAAAGACCGCAGGGTCTTCGATGGTTCGCATGTCGAGGTGAAAGGCGTCTCCGCTGATTCGCCCGATAATTCGCGCGCGACGAAACCGCGCGGCGATCGCGTTCGCGGACATGTCGGGATGCGTAATAGTGACGGCGACCGACGGCAGACTTTCAGCGGGAAGCGAGCCTGATCCAACCTGAGATGTCGTTTCCGTAACTTCCACCTTGAAGCCCGCCCCCAGGCGCTCGGCAATAATTTGCGCGGCGCGGGCCGCCACCGCGCGCAACTCCGCGGGCTTGCGGCCCATCAGTCGCAAGGTGGGAACCGCGTCACTGATTTCGTCAGAGCGCAGGTAGATTCTCAGCGTCGCTGCAAGCGCGGCGAGCGTAAGCTTGTCACAGCGCAGCGCCCGCTTGAGCGGATTCCCTTTCAGCTTTGCAACCAGCTCGCGGCGTCCCACGATCAGTCCTGCCTGCGGGCCGCCCAGCAGCTTGTCGCCGGAAAAAGTCACGATCGCCGCACCGGCCGCGATTCGGTCGGCGACGACCGGCTCGCGCGGCAACCCAAACTGCGTCAGGTCGATGACAGCACCGGAGCCCAGGTCTTCGACCACGTCCACGCCGTATTCACGGCCGAGCGCGGCCAGCTCCTGGAGCGCCACTTCACTGGTGAATCCGACTACCTGGTAGTTGGACGGATGCACCTTCATGAGCAGCGCGGTGTCGGGTCCGATTGCGTTCCGGTAGTCTGCGCGATGGGTTCGATTGGTGGTACCGACCTCGTGTAGGCGCGCGCCGCTGCGGAGCATAACGTCGGGAATCCGGAACGAACCGCCGATCTCGATCAGCTCGCCACGCGAAACCACTACCTCACGCCCGAGCGCTAGCGTATTAAGAACCAGCAGGACCGCTGCAGCGTTGTTGTTGACCACGGTCGCGGCTTCGGCGCCGGTAAGCGCACACAGCTCGGTTTCGACGATCGCATCGCGGTCGCCACGTTCGCCGGTCTCCAGATCGAACTCGAGATTCACCGCCGCCCGAGCGGCCTGTTCCACGGCCTCGATGGCGGGCTCGGCCAGGATCGCGCGGCCGAGATTGGTATGCAGCAGCACCCCGGTCGCGTTGACCAGCGGTTTCATGGCGGGCTCGTCGGCGAAAAGCGCGTCCTCGGCGCGGCGCACGATCTGCGCCAGCATCGCGCGACGGTCGCCATCGATGCGCGCTGGCCCCGCGGCGATCTCCGCGCGCACGTCGTCAGCCGCCTGTTGCACGATTTTCTTGAGGCAAGCGCGGCTGACCCCCCGTGCGTGCGGGCTATCCGCCAGCGCGCGCAGGCACTCGTCGACCGAGGGTACCGCGCGCAACAGCGATGCGCGACTCTCCTGGGCCGCGGTTTCCCTCGAAGACGGGCGTTGACGGGTCACGGGCTGGATTATCGAAGAGCACCCGCCGTGCAGGCAAGCGCCCCGGATTACGATGCGATCGAGGGCGTTTCGAGCCCGGCCTGAGCCTTGGCGATGAGTTTGAGTTTGCTGATCAGGAAGAACGCGCAGCCCAGGGCAAAGACCGAGCAGCATATGACCGCAATGCGGGGACTTAAATGCTCTCCGACAAAACCGACCCCCAGACTGCCTAACGGCGCGGTGCCGATAAACGAAAGCGTGTAGATGCTCATGACGCGCCCGCGCAACTCATCGGCAACGAACATCTGCAGCATCGTGTTGGTGGTCACCATGTGGTTCATGAGACCCGCGCCAACCAGCGCCTGCGCGAGGAGGGAAAGCGCTATCCATTTCGAGATCCCGAAAATAAAGATGGCGCCAGCCATCAGGAACAACCCGATGACCAGATTTTGCCGCAGCACCCGCGCCTCGCTGGAGCGCGAATTCATCACGATTGCGCTGAGTACGGCGCCGAAACCCTGCGCCGCCATCAGGAAGCCATACCCGCGCGCGCCGCTGTGCAAGAGGTCGCGTGCGAACACTGGCACCAGAACCGAGTATTGCACCGCAAAGCCGCTGCTGATCGCGACCATCACCAAGAGATAGAAGCTAGGCCGATGACGCCAGACATACGCGAGGCCCTGGCGCAGCTGACGCATCATCGCGGCACCGATGTCGCGCCGCTGCCGCCGTGGCAGATCCATTTCCAGCAGTCCCCAGATAACGGCCAGAAAACTAAGCCCATTGAGGAGGAAGCAGCCGGTCACGCCGATGAGGGCTATCAAAAGCCCGGCGACAGCGGGGCCTACCATGCGCGCGCCGTTGAAGATCATCGAATTCATCGCGATCGCGTTTGACAGATCTTCCTTGCCCACCATCTCGACTACGAATGCCTGCCGGCCCGGCATATCGAATGAGCTCACCAGTCCATTGAGCGCGGCAAGAATGATGACGTGCTCGACCCGCACGGTGCCGGTCCAGGTGAGCGCGGTAAGCACGAACGCGCTCAACATCAGAAGGGTCTGGGCGGCGAGTATCAAGCGGCGCCGATCGACGCGATCGACAATCACGCCCGCGAAAAGTCCGACCAGGACCACCGGCATAAAGCTCGCGAACGCGACCACCCCGAGCATCATCGCGGAATTGCTCAGCTTCAGCACCAGCCACGCCTGCGCGACTAATTGCATCCAGGTGCCGATCAGCGAGACGAGCTGTCCGGCGAAGAACAGGCGGAAGTTTCGATGGCGCAGCGCGCGAAACGCGGATAGGCGCGTTTCCCAGGTGGTTCTTTCAGGAAGCTCCCCGGGCTCTTCGGCCTCCAGGGCTTCTATCTCCGGCGCAGTGTCGATGATACCAACCTCGGAATCGATGTCAGGGACCCCACTGATTTTGCCAGAGCCTGCACGGCCAAGCGACCTGCTTGCCGGCACGCGCAGCGTTTGCGAGTTTCTATGACGTGAATCTGTCGGGAATCGAGATTCGCTATCGCCACTCAACTCGCGCCAACCATACGCTGACGATTGCGCATCAACCCGGTGCCCTGGAAAGCGCCGGCCGCGACGCCCATATCGGCGTCGTTATCCGATGCGAATATCCCCAGCGAGGTGTCATCGTCCGCGCCAGCGTGGAAAACCTTGCCGAGTCTCCGGTCGAGCTCGATGCGGCTTGCCTGTTCATCGCAAGCGGGTTCGAACGCACTGCGCAAGCACGGTTTTTCAAGCACGGCTACCAATCGTGGAGCGGCTCGTTTCCGGTTCCGGTGGGAGACCTTTCCGGCGAACGTTACGAGAAGAGATCGCGGCTGGTTCGAGTCAATCATCAGAGCGAGGTGGTGCGCCCGCCGCAGGCGCCCGAAGCCGCCACCTCCGAACTATTCACGATCCTGGAACGCAGCGACGGTGAGCGGCTGCTGGCGGGATTTCTCGAGGGCGCCACGAGTCTCACCACGCTCACGGTCCGCTCGCCGGACGCCATCACCGCGCGAGCGCTGCTTGACGGCATCGAGCTGGCGCCGGGAGCGACGCGCCCCCTCGCGCCGTTGTATCTCGAGCGCTCGCGCGAGCCGGCTGCGGTGCTGGCCGCGCGCTGGGCAGCGAAGCTGGGCGCAACGATGGACGCGCGCACCCGAGCTCCTTTTCGGCGCGGATGGTGCTCGTGGTACCACTATTTTCACGCCATCACGGAAGATGCCCTGCGCAACAACTTGCAGGCGCTTGCCGCGTTGCGATCCAGTTTCCCGGTCGAGGTGGTGCAGCTCGATGACGGCTTTCAATCCGCGTTGGGCGACTGGGATGAAACCAACCATAAATTCCCCAGCGGACTTGCAAAGATTGGCACGGACATCCGCGCGGCCGGTTTCGAGGCCGGAATCTGGACCGCGCCATTTCTGGCGGCGCGGGACTCGCACCTCATGCGCGATCATCCGGACTGGTTTATTCAGGAGGAAGCCGGCTCCCCATTGCCCGCCGGCTACAATCCCAACTGGACTCGCCACTCCGACAAGTTTGCGTACGCGCTCGACCCGAGCCATCCGGCGTTGCGCGATCATCTGGAGACCTTGTTTCGCAAACTCGTGCACCAGTTCGGCTATTCCTATCTGAAACTCGACTTTCTCTATGCAGCAGCTGCGGAAGGCTTCCGCTACCGCCGCAGTTGGACGCGTGCTGAAACCCTGCGCCATGGACTCGCAGCGATTCGTGCCGGTGCGGGCGAAGATGCCTTTGTTCTCGGCTGCGGGTGCCCGCTCGGCGCGGCGGTGGGAATGGTCGACGGGATGCGAATCGGCCCCGATGTGTCGCCCTATTGGGGTAGCGGCGGCGCGGGCGATCCGTCTACCGTGCACGCGCTCGACGCGATCATAGCGCGCAGCTTCATGCATCGACGGTTGTGGCTCAACGATCCCGATTGCCTTATGCTGCGTGCCAGGCAGACGCAGCTGAGTGCCGACGAGCGGCTGGCACTCGCCAGCGTGATCGCGGGCTCGGGCGGGATGCTGCTGATTTCCGATGACATGTCGCTGCTAGGTGAGGAGGAAGGCCAGCTGTTTCGCGACGCTGCGGCATTGGCGGTCAGCATGGATCAGGGCGCGCAGCGCGAGCCCATCGTGGCAATCGATCTGCTCGACGCCGGCGGGGTGCGGGGCTTGATGAAGCAAAACGATGAAGAGGTGATCGCGGTGCTGGTGAATCGTCATGACAACCCCGCGCGCTTTCCGCTCGCGAGGCTCGGGCGCGGTTGGTACCAGGTCCGCACCCTCGGTGGCAAGGAGGAATCCGGGACCGGCGCCATCGACCTTGCGCCGCATTCGGCACGCCTCGTGCGCGTGAATCGGCGCTAGCGCCGTCCCGGCGGCGACTAATTCCCAAGATAGTTGTCCCTGATTGTTCCCGGTGGCTCTCAAGGGAGGCCTTGCTCGTGTCCGGCGCCGAGGTCGCCAGAGACCATCTCAGGCGCGGGCCAGTTCGACGAGGCCCGCGCCCGCGCTGGCGTGTAGCACGGTGCACGCCGACTCGGCTGGGATTTGCAGTGAGGAATAGTACTCGCGATCCAGCGCCGCGATCACGCGTTGTGCATTGTTCGCATGACAGAGCGCGACGATCGAGCCGCCGAATCCCGCGCCGGTGAGGCGCGCGCCTAACGCGCCGGCGCGGCGTGCGCAGCTTACCATCCGGTCCAGACGCGAAGTGCTGCAGTGGAAATCCTCGGCCAGGCTCCGGTGCGACTGGTTCATGAGCACGCCCATCTCGGCAAGCCGCCCCGCTTCCAACGCACGCACCGCCTGCAGCACCCGTTCAGTCTCGGTGAATACGTGACGTGCGCGCTTGAGTATCTCAAGCGGACGATGCCCGTCCAGCGCAACGCGCGGGTTGCCGTCGCCGAGCAGCTCGCGCGCGAGCGCTTCTGAAGAAAGACCCAAGCGCGAAGCTGCTTCCACAAGATCTGGATTCAGCCGCTCCGGCGCAGTTTCCCCGAGCGCCGTGATCAGGTCGGCTGCGTTCCAATGTTTCACGCCCTTGACCACGTCACCGAGTACCTGGACTCCATTCAGGGTGAGGGCGCGCGCCAGAAATCGCGCCGCGAGCCCGCACTCCACAACCCGGCGATTGTATTCAGTGCGAACCTTTCCCGACTTGTCGGCCTCCTCGCGGCTGTCAGCGACGACCAGAGCGGCCTCCGGCGGCATTTTGACCGGCCGCACCCGGAGCGGATCGAACTCGATGAACAGCGCGTGGTCGCGCTGTCCAAGCAATGAAGCAGCTTGATCCATCCCGCCTGCCATCGTGCCGACATACCACTCGCTGCGGGCGACCAGCCCAGCCGTTTCGATAGGCGGCAGCGCGAGGCCGTTGGCCGCCATGAAGGCGAGCGCCGACGACACTGTGAGCGCGGCCGACGATGACAAGCCAGCGCCGGTCGGCACGCGTCCGTCGATTACCAACCTTGCGCCCCGTAGCCGGGTCACTTCGGTTCCGCGGTTTACGAAGTGATCGATGACGCCCTGCACGGCCGCTTTCACGTAGTTGGCCCAATCGCCGGTCGGGTAAGGAGGAATCTTGCGCGCGAGCTTGAAGCTTCGATTGGGATACGAACGATTCTCGTTACGAATTGAGACTTCGCCTGACGCAGTCGCTACGGCGACGATGATGGTTGATCGGTCGATCGCCACCGGCAGCACCGGAAGACCGCTGTAATCCGTATGCTCGCCGATCAAATTGACTCGGCCCGGGGCGCGCACCGCGTACAGTCGCGCATCGGGCCCCGCGACGGCTCTGAGCTCGTGCGCCATGGCCTCCGCGCGATCCAACTCGGAACTGTCCCACGCCGGATCGGTCAAGCGGCCGCTCCCGAATTGAAGTGCGCGCGTGCCCAGGTGAGAGCATCGGGGGTGCCGACGTCGCTCCAGAACCCCTGCACTTCGAAAGCTCGCACCATGCGTCCCGCGGCAATCATCGCGGCAATGGCCTGCGGAAGCTCCAGTTCGCCGCGGGATGAAGGCGCAAGGCGATCGAGGTAGTCGAAAAGGCTTCGCGACGCGCTGAACAGACCCGCACAGTTCCATCGGGTGGACGACGTCCCGCGTGGCGGCTTTTCGACCAGGCGCGTCACGCGCATCTCGGAGTCGACGTACGCCGCCGCGCCCCGCCACGGATCGTCGATGTCATTGACTGCCAGCAGCAGGTCGCAATCGGCGCGATCCGAGGCGGCCGCGAACCGGGGGTAGTTGGCACCATCCATCAGAATGTCGCCCCAGCCGAACATGAAGCGAGCCTCGCTGGCGAGCAGACTGCGTGCGGCCAACAGGGCGCCGGCGGTTCCATTAAGATGCTGCTGGCGAATCGTTTGGATTGTTACCCCCGGGTTTTGTGTAGCGAAGGTGGTGCACCATTGCTCGATCTTTTCGGCAAGATGGCCCGAGACTACGACAAATTCCCGCAGACCGGACTTGATCAAACCGCCGACGATGTGGGCAATCAGCGGTTTCCCGGCCACCTCGAGCAGGGGTTTCGGCCGGTCTGCAGTCAGCGAGGCCAGCCTGGTCCCTCGCCCCGCTGCCAGCAGAACCGCTTTGCCAGGCACCATGTGCCGAAGCATAGCAGCGCTTCGAACGCTTTGCTGGCGTGCGGGAATTTCTTAGGATAGGCCTAGACGCTGGTAAGAGAGCGGCCGCATGTTCGGTGAGATAAACCCGCGTGCCAAAGCCAAGGCCCCCTTTATTTCGGTAGAAGAAGCTATCGAGGAAACGCGCCGCGGCCACATGATCATCATGATGGACGATGAGCAGCGTGAGAACGAAGGTGACCTGTGCATGGCCGCGGAAAAGGTCACCTCGGAGGCCATCAACTTCATGGCCAAGTACGGTCGCGGCCTGATCTGCCTGCCGATGTCCTCCGAGCGCATCGATCAGCTCGGTCTGGCCATGATGGTCGGCGACAATCAGGCGCCCCTGGGTACCGCGTTCACCGCATCGATCACCGCGAAACGATGCGCTGGTTCAGGGCAATCGGCGCAGGACCGCTCCATTACGATCCTACAGGCGACTCGCGAAGACGCGAGCGGTTCGGAATTTATCTCGCCCGGCTATGTCTATCCGCTCCGCGCGCGCGATGGCGGGGTGCTGGTGCGTACCGGACAGACCGAAGGCGCGGTTGACCTGGCGCGCCTGGCGGGTCTCAAACCCGCGGGAGTCATTTGCGAGATTCTGAAAGACGACGGCACGATGGCGCGCCGCGACGACCTAGTCGAGTTCGCGCGGACCCATAACCTCAGAATCGTGACGGTTGCCGACCTCATCGAGTACCGATTGCGGCACGAAACGATGGTGCATCGGATCGCGGAGGCACAACTGCCAACCCAGTATGGCGATTTCAAAGCGATCGTCTATCGCAACCAGGTCGATTACACCGAGCACCTGGTGCTGGTGATGGGCAGCGTCGATCCGCAGAAACCGATTCTCGTGAGGGTGCATCGCGAATATCTTCCCGGCGACGTATTCGGGTACGCGGCGCGCCCCACCCGCAATCTGCTGCGCGCAGCGATGGAGCGAATCGCAGAAAAAGGCGAAGGCGTGCTGCTCTACCTGAAACGCGAATCCAACGCGATCGCCGCGGAACTGGGATCGAACGGGCCCGGCGGGCATCGGCCCAGCACCCGCTATGGGACCACCGAGGCGGACTTCCGCGACTACGGCATCGGGGCGCAGATCGTGCGCGACGTCGGTGTGCGCAAGATGATCGTCATGTCCGATGCCACTCCCCGCCTTGCCAACCTGCCCGGATATGGACTGGAGATCGTGGGTTCGGTGCCGCTTACCGTGCCCAACGGCAAGCCGGTTGTCACTTCCAGCAACTAGGGTCGCGGAACCCCGAAGTTGCCGGAAACGTCGTACCAGATCATGTATCGCGCAAATCGGATCCGTGAAACCGCTGCCTCGGTCTGTCCAACGCGGGGGGTGGGAAGCGGCGGTGCGCGCAGCCCGCGACTAGTGACCGACTGGACATTGCGGCCGCCGTCGCGGTTTAGCACCCCGGTCCTCGATTGGGACAAGCCTATGAGCTTCGTCGGGTTGATCTGCGCGCTGTGCGCAGTTTTCGCGTGCGCCACACCCGCGTTCGCGCTGCCGAAGGCGAACGAAGTTGTGCAGATCACCGCGCTGAAACTCGACCGTCCGCTGGCGCCTGGCGGGACCAGCAATTTGCTGGTCGATGCAAGCGTCATGGCAGGCTGGCATATCAACTCGAATCATCCGCTCAGCGACGAGTACATCCCGACAGTGGTGCGAATCACGGGGCCGGCTTCGGTGAGCGCCGGCGCCGTGCAATACCCGAAGGCCGAGGAGGTGGCACTCGAGTTCTCCGGGGGCGACAAGCTCTCGGTCTTTTCGGGCATCTTGATGCTCTCGGTTCCGCTCACGGCAGCGATGAATTTCACGCCCGGGGGCGACTTGACGGTTTCCATCGATTACCAGGCGTGTGACAACCTGCAATGCCTAAGGCCCACCTCGGTCAACTCCACGATCGCCCTGGCTTCATTGCAAGGCGCCACGGCTGGCGGGAATCGAGGCGCCGGGCTTATCGGCACCGAGACCGCCGGGAGCACGCCGGCGGGCGTACTCGAGGACGTGTTTGCGCATCATGGCTGGGTGCTCGGTTTTCTTGCGGTTCTGCTTGGAGGACTGGCTCTAAACCTGACCCCGTGCGTCTACCCGCTAATCGGAGTCACCATCGCGTACTTCGGCAATCAGGGCGGCGGTCCGCGCCGGGTCTTCGCCCTGGCGGTCGTGTACGTACTGGGAATCGCGCTGATGTTCTCGGCGGTCGGGGTTGCGGTCGCACTCTCCGGGGGATTGTTCGGGGCCGCGATGCAGAATCCCGTAGTGCTGTCGCTAATTGCCGCGATGCTGGTCGGGCTGGCGCTCTCAAGCTTTGGCGTGTTTGCGCTGCAGCCGCCGCAATGGTTGATGAATCGCGCTGGAGTCGCGCGCCCCGGTTATGCGGGAGCGCTGCTGATGGGGCTGGGCATGGGCGTGGTCGCGGCGCCATGCATCGGGCCCATCGTGTTGGGGCTGCTGCTGATGGTCGAGCGGAGCGAAAATCCGCTCTTCGGATTCGCTCTGTTCTTTACGCTCGCGATCGGTCTGGGTCTGCCCTACGTCGCGCTCGCGCTGGCGGCCGGCAGCATCCGGCAGCTGCCGCGTTCCGGGGAATGGCTCGCATGGGTCGAGCAACTGTTCGGGTTTATCCTGATCGGCCTCGCAATCTATTTTCTCGATCCGGTCATGCCCAGGCATGTGATGGGCCGGATCCTGCCCTTCTACGCGGCCGCCGCAGGAATCTGGCTGGGCTTTGGTACGCGCGCCGGGCGCGCGTGGCGTCCATTCCTGGTCTTTCGCGTGGCGGTGGGCAGCGCGGCGGTGGCCGCGCTGATCTACTTCGCGATTCCGCGTGCTACGCCAAAATCTCTTACTTTCGAGCCATTTGATTCCTCGCTGCTCGCGTCGGCCGGCCAGACCCGCAAACCGGTGCTGATCGATTTCTCCGCCGATTGGTGTATCCCGTGCCGCGAGATGGAGCATTCCACGTTCCTGAACCCGTCGGTGGTCAAAGAAGCGTCGCGTTTTGTCAGGCTGCGGGCCGATCTGACCCATCAGGGCAAAACCAACCAGGATCTGATGAGCAAGTTCCAGATTCAGGGCGTGCCGACAACCGTAATGATTGATTCCGCCGGCCGGGTGCAGGTGCAAAAAGTGGGTTATATCGGGTCGGACGAATTCCTAGCCGACCTCCGCCGCATCGACTGAAGCAATCGCCCGATTGCGCCAGCGCGCACCGAGATCGACAATCCTCCCCGAGGTGGACGTTTGATGCGTATCGCGCAGATTACCGATCTCCACGTCGTCGCCCGGGATCAATTGTGCTACCGCCAGGTGCCAACCAACGATCAACTTCGGCAGGCGGTTGCACACCTCAACACTCTTAAGCCGTCGCCCGATGCGGTCATCGCATCCGGCGATCTGACCGATCACGGCCGCGAAGAAGAATATTCGGTCCTGCGGGAACTTCTGTCGCCCCTGAAGGTTCCGGTGTTTGTGATCCCGGGCAACCACGACAACCGCGAGGTGCTGCTCAGAGCCTTCGCCGACCAGGACTATCTGCCGTCACCCGGATCACCGTTCGTAAACTACGTGATCGATGACCATCCAATTCGGCTCATCGGACTCGATACCAGCGTGCCGAGTCACCATCACGGCGAGGTGTGCGCGGAGCGCCGGAGCTGGCTGGAGGGGACCCTGCAGGCCCGGCCTGATGCACCGACCTTGATTTTCATGCATCACCCGCCCTTCCGCACCGGCATCCGCTGGATGGACTCGGCCGGACTGCACGGGGGCCGCGAGCTGGAACTGTTGGTCTCCCGGCATCCCCAAGTTGTCCGGGTGGCCTGCGGCCATATCCATCGGCCGATTCACGTCGCGTGGGCGGGAACCATCGCATCGACCGCGCCCAGTACCTGCCACCAAGTGGCGCTGGAGCTGACTGGCGATGGCTTCGAGTTCATCATGGAACCGCGCGCCATACAGCTGCACGTGTGGGACCCCGGCTATGGCCTGGTTTCCCATCTCAGTTACGTCCCGAATTCCTACCAGCCAATGGCGCTGCTGAGCGGTCTCAAGGCGGCCGACCGCGAGCAAATTGTCGAGCAGAGCAGGCGCGACTACGAAGCGCTGTGCAAAAGCGAATTCGACCGCAGGAACTGATCAGAAAAGCGCCGATCCTGGAGATGACGCAGTCCCATCCCGGCAATCGGCACGCGCCGTGGATTCTTTTTTCCCGCGACCCTTGGTAGTTTCCACCAGAGCGAGGTCAATTATGACAGCAGCCAGCGAGAGTTTCGTCAAAGACCTGTTCGCGATGGTCAAGGAGCGACGCTCGTTTGGACGGCATCCGTTGTGGCGGAGGATTGGCGAAGGTAAGGTCGCGCGCGATGGGATGAAGACTTTTGCAGCGCAGTTCTTCCTGCAGGTGCGCGAATTTCCTCGAGCGGTAAGCGCGCTGCATTCGCGCTGCTACGACGCGGCCGAACGTCTCAAGCTGGCCGAGAGCCTGTACGAAGAGGAGACCGGCAAGATTTCAGGCAGCGCGCCGCATCCGGAATTGTTCATACGCTTCGGGACCGGGCTGGGGATGAAACGCGAGGATTTAACCGAAGCGACTCCGCTGCCCTCGACTGCTTCGCTCATCGACTGGTTCGAACTTTCGACCAAGGACCGCTCCTTTGCCGAGGGTGTCGGCGCGATCAACGTCGCCGCGGAGGGGCAGGTGGTTACCAATTTCGGTCCTTTTGCCCGGGCGCTGGAAAAGCATTACGGCCTCAGCCGCGATCAGGTCGCGTTCTTCGACGTGCACGAACTGGCCGATCGCGATCACAGCGACATCGGTGACAATATCCTAAGCCACATGACGCTCGGCGATTTCGAGCGCGAAAAGATTCGCAGCGCGGTAAATCGTTCGCTCGATTTATGGTGGCAGTTCTTCGACGGCATCGAGCGCGCCTGCGGCTAATTTTTGGCGAGAACTAGACTTCGAACAATGCGTCGGCCGATGCATTCGCCTGGCGCTCGCCGGTTCCTAAAAACTACCAGAATATGGTTTTATTTCAGTTGAGGAAGGCTTGTTTTCGAAGGCTCATTTGCGCCATTTTTTCGTTTGCAATTAATGCCCATGAAACCTATATTATTATTCAAATGGAGTCAAAAGATGAACGCCGTTTGATTTGTGACGGATCCTAACCGTGAGTTCCTTGCCTTCCAGGGGTGGAACGCGTATCATAGCGCAGGCTGATGGGCAGGAGGGGACGGTTTCCAGCCGCGCTTTGATTTATGGCACAAAAGCAGGGTTCCGACGGTTACGGCGCCGAGTCGATCAAGGTCCTGGAAGGACTTGAAGCGGTTCGCAAGCGGCCCGGAATGTACATTGGCGATACGGCCGATCGTGGGCTGCACCACCTGGTCAACGAAATAGTCGACAATTCGGTGGATGAGGCATTGGCTGGTTTCTGTACCGAAATCAGCGTTGTGATTCTGGGTGACGACCGCATCTCGATCGAGGACAACGGCCGCGGCATCCCGGTCGATATGCATCCGACCGAGAAGCGCTCGGCGCTCGAGGTCGTGCATACCGTGCTGCACGCGGGCGGCAAATTCGAGCGCAGCGCGTACAAGGTTTCCGGTGGACTGCACGGCGTCGGCGCATCGGTCGTGAATGCGTTGAGCGAAGATTTTGAGGTTGAAGTCCACCGCGATGGCAAGATTTACTTTCAGCGCTACGAGCGTGGAATCCCGAAATCCAAAGTCGAACAGCGCGGCAGCACCAGGAGCACGGGTACCAAGACCACGTTTTCGCCGGACGAGAAGATCCTCAACGAAGTCAAGTTCAAGTATGAACTAATCGCGCGCTACCTGCGGGAAATCGCCTATTTAAACGGCGGCCTCAAGCTCAAGCTGCGCGACGAGCGGACGGGCAAGCAGGAAGAATTTCATTACGAGGGCGGCATCGCGCAGTTCGTCGAATCGCTGGCCGAGGGCAGCGAATCGCTTCATGACACGATCTATTTCAACGGTTCCAAGGACGGGATCGAGACCGAGGTTGCGCTCTTGTGGACCGATTCGCTACACGAGGTGACCTTCAGCTACGCCAACAACATCCACACCATCGAGGGCGGAACCCACCTGTCCGGACTCAAGTCCGCGTTGACCCGCACCCTTAATTTCCACGCGCAGAAAAACGGTCTGTTCAAAACCAAGGAAACCCGGCTGGAGGGCGACGACACGCGCGAGGGCCTGGTTGCCATAGTTAGCCTCAAGATTCCCGAACCGCAGTTCGAAGGACAGACCAAGACCAAGCTGGGCAACTCGGAGGTTGAGGGCATCGTTGCCGCGCTGGTCAACGACAAGCTGGGCGAATATCTCGAGGAAAATCCTTCGGTCGCAAAGAAGATTACCAGTCGCGCTCTGGAAGCGGCCGCGGCCCGCGAAGCCGCCCGCAAAGCCAAGGAACTGGTGCGGCGCAAGGGCGCGCTCGACTCGGGCCAGCTGCCCGGCAAACTGGCCGATTGCTCCGAACGCGACCCCGCGCGCAGCGAGTTGTTCCTGGTCGAAGGTCAATCCGCAGGCGGGACCGCGAAGGAGGGCCGCGATCGCAAGAGCATGGCGATTCTGCCGCTCCGCGGCAAAATCCTGAACGTGGAGCGGGCGCGAATTGACAAGATGCTCTCCTCCACCGAGCTGCGCGTGCTGATTACCGCGCTCGGAATGGGTATCGGCAAGGACAAGGACCTCTCCAAGCTCCGCTACCATCGCATCGTCATCATGACCGACGCGGACGTCGATGGATCGCACATCCGCACCCTGCTGCTCACCTTCTTCTTTCGCCAGTTCATCGAAATCATCGAGAACGGCTACCTTTACGTGGCGCAACCTCCCCTGTTTCGTGCGAAAAAAGGCAAGAACGAGCGCTATCTCAAGGATGAAAACGCGCTCGAGGACTACCTGAGCGATCTCGGCTCCGAGGCGTTGACGCTCGAGACCGGCAAGGGCAAGGATGCACGCGAGTTCAAGGGAGCCGCGCTCAAGGCACTGGTGCGCAAGGCGCTCTACTACGACCGCATGTACGAAGCCCTCGAACGCCGCTCCAAGGAACGGCCCATCGTGGCGGCGGTGGCCAGGCTTTCTGCCGACAAAGCCCTCACCGATGCCAACTTCGAGTCCGAGCAGGGCGCCAAGCAGATGGCCGATGCGTTGCGCAAGGCGATGAAGGACGCCAACCTGACCACGACCGTTCGCCAGGAAGCGGGGGAACGATGGTCGGTGGTAGTCGGGCACAGTCACAATGGCTCCAAGCCGCCCACGGTGGTCGATCTGGTGCTGTTTCATTCGGGCGAGCTGCGCGAAATCCGGCGGCTGGAAGCGGAAATCGACGCGATCAACTCGCCACTCAAGATCCGAACCGGCGACGCCGAGAGCACCGTGCCGACGCTCAAGGCGGTCGCCGACGCGGTCCTCGAGGCGGGCAAGCGGGGCGTCGACATTTCGCGCTACAAGGGCCTCGGCGAGATGAACGCCGTGCAGCTCTGGGACACCACCATGAATCCCGAGACGCGTTCGATGCTCAAGGTTCAGATCTCGTCGGTTGAGGAGGCGGAGGAAATTTTCACCAAGTTGATGGGCGATCAGGTCGAACCGCGTCGCCAGTTTATCGAGGAAAACGCGCTCAACGTGCGTAACCTCGATATCTGACCGCCACGTTCTGCGTGGAGCTTCTTCCCGTTCCAGGAACGTCCGGTGAATTCGACCTTGATTCAATGGAACCCGGGGAGAGACTCAAGCAGGAAATCCGCGCAATGGTGACCGAGTGCGCGGTATGCGATCGCGATGCGCGTGACGCACAGCAGCAACGCGGCGTCGATCTGGACCTCGGAGATATCGCTCATCCCGAAGATGCCTTCGATACCGACCTGCTCTGGCATCGCCGCGAACGGCATCGCGACAGGCTGCTTGGCCGAATCGAGGAATGGATAGCAACCAAGCACAGCGCAGGCGGCTGATTTCACCAACCAACGTCCGCGAAAGCGGGAGTGCCAGGTTAGATGGCTGAGACTAACGGCAACGAACCAATCCGTAACGAACCCTCGCTGCTGAACATCGAAGACGACATGCGGCAGTCCTACCTGGACTACGCCATGTCGGTGAATATCGGGCGCGCGCTGCCCGTGGTACGTGACGGCCTGAAGCCGGTCCATCGCCGGATCCTCTATGCGATGTTCCGGATGGGCCTGCTCGCCAACCGCCGCTATACCAAGTGTGCCGGGGTGGTCGGGGAGGTGCTGGCCAAGTACCACCCGCACGGCGACATGGCGGTTTACGACGCGCTGGCGCGGATGGCACAGCCCTTCAGCATGCGCTACCCGCTCATCGACGGACAAGGCAACTTCGGTTCGATCGATGGCGACCCGCCGGCGGCCTATCGCTACACCGAATGCAAATTGACCCGGTTGGCCGAACGGCTGCTCGCGGACATCGACAAGGACACCGTCGATTCCATTCCCAACTTTGACGGCTCGCAGGAAGAGCCGGAGATCCTCCCCTCGCAGATTGCGAACCTGCTCATCAACGGGTCGGACGGTATCGCGGTCGGGATGGCGACTAACATTCCGCCGCATAATCTCACCGAGGTCGCGGACGCGTTGCTTGCGCTGATCGACAAGCCGAACCTGCCGCTGGAGAAAATTCTGGATATCATCCCAGGCCCCGACTTCCCGACCGGTGGCCAGCTGCTCGGCCGTCAGGCGATTCGGCAGGCATATCTGACGGGACGCGGCACCCTGATGATGCGCGCGTTGGCCGCCATCGAGACCGACAAACGGTCGGGCCGGGCGTCGATCATCGTGCGCGAAATTCCCTACCAGGTTAACAAGTCGCGTCTGATCGAACGGATTGCGGAGCTGGTCAACGAGAAGCGTCTCGACGGGATCAGCGATCTGCGTGACGAATCCGACCGCGACGGCATGCGCATCGTGATCGAACTCAAGCGCGACACCGATCCGCGCGTGGTGCTGAACCAGCTGTACAAGCTCACCCAGATGCAGCAGGGCTATGGGCTCATCATGCTCGGCATCCATGAAGGCCGGCCGCGCGAGATGGGTTTGCGCGACATCCTGCTCGCATTCATCGACCATCGTAAGGTCGTTCTGACCCGCCGCACCCAGTTCGAACTGCGCGAGGCTGAAGCGCGGCTGCACATCCTGGAAGGTTTACTCATCGCGCTGAAAAACCTCGACGCGGTGATCAAGCTGATCCGCGCTTCCAAGGATGTGGAAGCGGCGCGCTCCGGCCTGATGAAGCAATTCAGCCTAAGCCAGCTCCAGGCCCAGGCGATCCTGGACTTGACGCTGCGCCGTCTGACCGGGCTGGAGCGCGAAAAGATCGAGACCGAACACAAGGAAACCAGTGAGACCATTAAGCGGCTCAAGCGGATCCTAGCCGACGAACGCGAGCTGCTGAAATTGATCGCGGGCGAAGCGGAAGAGATCAAAAAGGAATTCGGTGACGCGCGCCGCACTCAGATAATCGAGGCGGAAGGCGAGTTCTCGGTCGAAGACCTGATCGTCGAAGAAGACGTGCTGGTGACCGTGACTCACGGCGGCTACATCAAACGCACGCCGCTGTCGCTGTATCGCACGCAGCGGCGTGGCGGACGCGGCAAGATCGGCGCGACCACCAGCGAGGAAGACTTCGTCGAGCGGCTCGAGCGGGTCTCGACCCACGACCCGCTCATGTTCTTCACCAGCGCGGGCAAGGTTTATCAGCTGAAGGCCTACGAACTGCCCGAGGGTGGCCGCGCCGCGAAAGGTCGCTCAATCGCCAATCTTCTGAACCTGGGCGACGAGGAGACCCTGCAGGCATTCATGCCGGTCCCGCGCGAGGTCGCGGGCAAGTTCGTGTTCTTTGCGACCAAGCGGGGCCGCGTGAAAAAAACCGATCTCGAAGAGTACGCCAACATCCGGTCAACCGGCATCATCGCGATCAATCTCGAAGAGGGCGACTCACTGGTCGACGTGCGCATCACCGACGGCAATCAGCAAATCGTGCTCTCGACGCGCGAAGGACAGGCGATCCGGTTCAAAGAAGCGGAGGCGCGTCCGATGGGTCGCGCGACCGGCGGCGTCACCGGCATGGAGCTGGAATCCCACACCATCAAAGAAGGCAAGACCGTTACCCTGGTCGAGGACGAAGTGGTTTCGCTGTCGACCGTCCGCGACGACGAAACCCTGCTTACCGTTTCGGAACTGGGGCTCGGCAAGCGCACGCCCGCCGAGGAGTACCGGCTGACGCATCGCGGCGGCAAGGGCGTCATCACCATGAACGTCACCGAAAAAACCGGCAAGGTGGTCGCGGTACGCCAGGTCGGCACCGACGAACAGGTGATGCTGATAACCGATGGCGGCAAGGTTATCCGGCTCAACGTCAAAGACGTCCGGATTACCGGGCGCAACGCGCAAGGGGTGCATCTGGTGCGGCTTGATCAAAACGAGCACGTGCGCGCACTAGCGGGTCTTGCCGAGAAGGAAGACGACGAAGCCAACGGCAACGGGGCCGAGAGCGAAGAGGAATAATTCTCAGGTCATCCGGTCGCCCAGGCAGCTTGCGCTGCAGCCAGCGCCTTGCCCCTGGAAAGCTCGAATCCTGCACCCGCCAGAATTTGCTCGAGGGCGCCCAGAACCAGCGTCACGTTCTCGCGCCGCGAACTCTCACCCATGAGGCCGATCCGCCAGACTTTGCCCCGCAGCGGTCCCAGGCCTGCGGCAATCTCGATGTTGAATTGCTGCAGCAATTCCGTGCGCACCCTTGCCTCATCCACTCCCTGCGGCACGGCGACCGTGGTGAGCTGCGGGAGGCGGCGGCCCTCCTGGGCGGCGAGCTTAAGCCCGAGCGCGTCGAGACCGGCATGCAACGCAGCGGCGTTGCTTAAGTGGCGCAGCCATCGTTGCTCCAGGCCTTCCTCCATCACCACGCGCAGGGCTTCGTAGAGCGCATAGATCATAGTGATCGGAGCGGTGTGATGGTACACGCGCTCCGAGCCCCAGTAGCTGCCAATCGCGGCGACATCGAGGTACCAGGAGCGGCACTTGGACTTGCGCCGCTGTATGACCTCCATCGCGCGGGCGCTGAAGGTTACCGGCGCGAGCCCCGGGGGCGCACTCAGTCCCTTTTGCGTGCAACTGAAGCAGGCATCGATGCCCCACTGGTCGGTTTCCAGGGGGACGCACGCGAGCGAGGTTACCGCGTCGACGACCAGCAACGCGCCGTGAGAACGCGTCAGGGCGGAGATCTCTTCGATCGGCTGATGGACGCCGGTCGAGGTCTCCGCGTGCACGATCGCGACAAGCTTCGGACTGGACGCCTGCGCGAGCGCCTGCTTGACCGCGTCGGGGTCGATTATCCGGCCCCATTCCGCCTCCACCCTGTGAACCCTGGCACCCTGGCGCTCGGCGCAGTCGGCGAAGCGCGCGCCAAACGCGCCGTTCACACCGACGATGACCTGGTCGCCGTCTTCAATCAGGTTGGCGGCGATCATCTCCATTCCCGAGGAGCCGGTGCCTGAAGCCGGAAACGTCATCTCGTTCTGGGTTCGGAAGACGGCGCGCTGCAGACGCTTGAGGTCTTCCATCACTTTCACGAAATCGGGATCGAGGTGTCCGATCACGGGCGACATCATCGCCTTCATCACCCGCGGATGAACGTTCGAGGGCCCGGGGCCCAGCAGGATACGCGCGGTCGGCCTGAGCTCGGC
>JBKPEA010000013.1:0-107317 GCA_046728175.1 Thermodesulfobacteriota bacterium
CGGTGGAGGACCTGCGGAAGTTCGTCTTCGAACAGGATGTTATCTATGTCGGTGGCGGCAGTACCGCGAATCTGCTCGCCCTCTGGAGGTTGCATGGATTGGATCGGGCGCTGCGGGCAGCGTGGAACCGCGGGGTAGTGCTGGCAGGTATCAGTGCTGGCGCGATCTGCTGGTTCGAGCACGGCGTTACTGATTCGTTTGGGCACCGTTTGCGGCGGTTAGATGGCGGGCTGGGTTTTCTGCGCGGCGGATTCTGCCCGCACTACGATGGCGAAGCGGCGCGGCGCCCCGCGCTTCATAGGCTCATCCGTGGCGGATTTGTACCGACCTTCGCACTCGACGATGGTGCCGGGGCGCATTTCATCGGGACTCGCCTTAAGGAGATCGTTTCCTCGCGCCGCAAGGCGCGGGCATTCCGCGTGACGCTCAAACGGGGTTCAGTAGTTGAGACACCCCTTCAGGTTCGCTACCTGGGCGCTTGAGAGGGCTTGCAGATCACTTTCGATTTTGCTGGCCGCAACCGCCTCGGTAACATCGTGACAGGGCGCGCGGACGTGCCGACACCGCAGACCTTCCGCGACCGGAGAGGAGTTTACAGACCGATGGCGACAGCGACGGCGATCAGCGAAATCCGGGCCCGCGAGATTCTCGACTCGCGCGGCAACCCCACTATCGAAGTCGACGTGCGGCTGTCGGGGGGTGCATTTGGTCATGCCGCGGTGCCCTCTGGTGCATCAACCGGGGTGCATGAGGCGCTTGAGCTGCGCGACGGGGATCCCAAGCGCTACGCGGGCAAGGGCGTGCTCAAGGCAGTCACCAACGTGAACCAGGCAATCGCCGCGAAGCTCAAGGGAGCGGATGCCGACGACCTGCAGACCATCGACGATAGTTTGATCGCGCTGGACGGGACCGAGAATAAATCCAGGCTCGGGGCCAACGCGATGCTTGGTGTCTCGCTCGCGGCAGCTCACGCGGCGGCAGCGGCCCACAATCTACCGCTCTACCGCCATCTGAATCCGGACGCGCACGTCTTCCCGGTCCCGATGATGAACGTGCTTAACGGCGGGCGGCATGCCGACTCCAGCGTTGACATGCAGGAGTTCATGATCGTTCCGCAGGGTGCGCCGACCTTCGCCGAAGCTATCCGCGCCGGTGCGGAAGTCTTTCATGCGCTCGCGCGAGTTTTGAAAGGGCGTGGTCACTCGACCAACGTCGGGGATGAAGGCGGGTTCGCGCCCAGCCTTGGCAGCAACGAAGAACCGATCGAGATGATCCTGGAAGCCATCCGCCAAGCCGGCTACCAGCCCGGTGCGGATGTCGCGATTGCACTCGACCCTGCATCCAGCGAGCTCTACGAGAACGGAAAGTACGTGTTCGCGCGATCGGACAAAAGTGAGCGCGATGCCTCCGCGATGGTCAGTTTTTATGCCCAGTGGCTGGCCAAATATCCGATCGTATCGATCGAGGACGGCTTGGCCGAGGAAGACTGGGAGGGCTGGAGGGTGCTGACCCGCGAGCTGGGCGGGCGCGTGCAACTGGTCGGTGATGACCTGTTCGTCACCAACCGGAAGTTTCTGGAGCGTGGCATTCGCGAGAAGGCGGCGAACTCGATTCTGATCAAGCTTAACCAGATTGGCACGCTCAGCGAGACGCTGAAGACCATCGAAATCGCCCGCGCCGCCGGATACACATCGGTCATCTCGCATCGCTCGGGCGAGACCGAGGACACCACCATCGCGGACTTGGTCGTCGCGACCGGCGTCGGGCAGATCAAGACCGGTTCCATGAGCCGGAGCGAGCGCACCGCCAAATACAATCGCCTCCTGCGAATCGCCGAAGAGCTGGGCCCACGCGCGGTCTATCCGGGCGCCAAAGCGTTTGAGCGGGGAGCCGCGCGATGAGTCCGCGGCCGCCGGTCGTCGCGCTGATCATCTTCGACGGATGGGGCATACGCGGGGAGCGCGAGGCAAATGCGATCGCGATGGCGCGCACTCCGGTCATGGACCGCCTGCTCAGGACCCAGGCGCATAGCGAAATCGATGCCTCGGGGGAGTCGGTTGGCCTTCCGCCCGGGGTCATGGGCAACTCCGAGGTCGGGCATCTGACCATCGGCTCGGGGCGCGTTATCTACCAGGACGTGATGCGCATCACCAGGGCGATTGAGCAGAGCACGTTCGCATCGAACCCCGTCCTGCTCGACACAATCAAGAAGTCGCGCGGGCACTCGCTGCACCTGTGGGGATTGCTGTCCGACGGAAGTGTTCACAGTCATATTGATCATCTGCTCGCACTCCTTGATCTCGCGGTGCAAAACGGCGCCGAACAGGTCGCGGTTCATGCGGTGCTCGATGGACGCGACAAACCGCCCCGCTCCGCCCTGCCCTTCATCGATCAGCTCGAAGCGAAGCTGAAGCAGATTGGCCGCGGGCGCGTCGCCACCGTCAGCGGCCGTTACTTCGCGATGGATCGGGATCGGCGCTGGGAGCGGACCGAGCGCGCCTGGCGCGCCATGGTTTTGGGGGAAGCACCCAGTGTCAAGTCGGCGCGCGCAGCGGTCGAGGCCTCATATGCGAACGACAAGAGCGATGAGTTCGTCGAGCCGGTGATCATCGGGTCGCCCACGCCGATCGTCGACGGCGACCAGGTCGCGTGTTTCAACTTCCGCGCCGACCGATCCCGCCAGTTGACCGCGGCGCTCGCTCGCCGGGACTTCAGCGGATTCCCACGGCCGCGGATACCCACGATCGGCTACGTATGCATGACGGAATATGATCGGAGCTTTGGCTTGCCCCTGGCGTTCGGGCCCGAAGATGTGCGCAACACACTCGCCGAGGTGCTGGGCAAAGCCGGAATCGCAAATTTGCGGGTAGCGGAGACCGAAAAATACGCGCATGTCACCTATTTTCTCAACGGCGGCGTGGAGCAGCCATTTCCTCACGAGGAGCGTGCGCTGATTCCGTCGGCGAAAGTCGCGACCTACGACTTGGAGCCGACGATGCGTGCGCAGGCGATCGCCGAGCGCGCCGCCCGCGAGATAGCCGGGGGCAAGTTCGGTGTGGTGGTAATGAACTTCGCCAATCCGGACATGGTGGGACATACCGGGAACCTCGAAGCGACGGTCAAAGCGGTCGAAGCGACTGACGTCGCGTTGGGAATCGTAGTCGATGCACTCGCTCGGCGCGGCGGTGCCGCGCTGATCACGGCCGACCATGGCAACGCCGAGTTCATGGCCGACCCCAAGACCGGTCAGCCCCACACCGCTCACACAACCTATCCGGTACCGTTGATCTTATTCGATGATTCCTACCATGGAGGTCTGCGCGCCGGTGGAACGCTTTCCGACGTGGGCCCGACGCTGCTGCGGATGCTGGGCGTGGCAATCCCGCCCGAGATGACCGGCCGCGATCTGCGCGATTATGACTCGCGATGAGCGACCGGGCGAGCGGCCACGACGGTAACCTCACCGGGCAGGTGGACCGCCTGCGCGACTATCTGAGTCGCAACCCGGTCATCGCCGAGATTTTGCAGAAGGCGCCGTCTCTTGCGGTGGCCAATTGGTACCTGGGCGCAGGATGCATCGCACAGACGGTATGGAATTTCCTGCATGGTTTCGAGGCTACCTTCGGCATCAAGGATTACGATCTGGTTTATCACGACGCATCCGACCTCTCGCTGGAAGCGCAAACCCGCTACCTGGCGCGTGCAACCGAACTCTTCGCCCACCTCCATGCCACGGTAGAAGTTCAAAACGAGGCGCGCGTGCATCTCTGGCACGCCGAGCATTTTGGCTACGAAATCGCACCCTACGATTCAGTGGAAGCCGCGATAAAAAGCTGGCCCACCACGGCGACCTGCGTGGGAGTCAGAACCGCAAGGGCTGGAGGTTTGCGGGTATATGCGCCGTTTGGCTTGAACGACCTGTTCGGCATGATCGTCGGACCCAACAAGCTGCAAGTCACCAGGGAGCTTTACGAAGCCAAGACCGAACGCTGGACCAGGTTGTGGCCGAAACTGCAACGACTGCCGTGGGATTAAATGAGCGGGGTCACTCGTCCGGGGATATCGGATGGCGATCCTGCCCACCACGGGTCCGATCATCGGAAAACTTCGGCCGGACCCGCGAAGCGTCTACCAGCGGACCACTTGTTCGTAGACCTTGGGGAGTTGGCGCGGCAGCGAGGTGATGTCTTCGATCACCAAGTACCGCGAGGACTGGCACATCTGGCGCAAATAGTCGTGACCGGTTTTGTCGACCGTGATGCAGAACGGCAGTACCCCGGCCAGCTCGAGTTCCTTGAGCGCGACCATGGTATCCTGAATTCCGTACGCGTTGGACCTGCGGTCGTGGCCGTAGTCGAAGTCCTGCGGAAAGCCGTCACTCAGCAGGATCACGTGCTTGGCGCGCGAGCTCACGTCTTTGAACTTCTCGCGCACGTGACGAATCGCAGCGCCCATCCGGGTCGATCGCTTGGGTTCCACCGCACCCACCCGCGCGCGGACCTCATCCGACAGTTCCTGGTCAAATTCCTTGATCACGTAGAATTCCACGTTGTCGCGGCCATGACCCGAAAAGCCCATGATGGCGTACTGGTCGCCCAACTCCTCTAACGACTGCGCCATGATGACCAGCGCTTCCTTGTTGACGTCGATAATGCGGCGCGGACGCTGGGCGGCCTGCGGCCGGCGCTGCCAGGCCTTCATCCAATCGTCGGGATCGTCATCCTCGTTGTACTTGCGCGGCTCGCGATGAATGGGCTCGTCGGTCGAAGCCGACATGTCGAGCAGGAACAAGGTCGCGACATCGCGGGCTTCTTTTTTACGCGACTTGTAGACGCGGGGATCGGGAATTTCGCCCATGCGCCGCGAGACGCGTGCCTCGATGCTGCGGTCCAGGTCGATCTCCTCCCCGTCCTCGAGCCCGCGCACCATCCGATACGAAGCGGGACGGATGCGCTGGAAGTTACGGCGAATTATCGGGAGCAGCTCCGAGTAGCGACTCAGGGTGCTGTCGTAAAAGTCACCCTCGTCACCGGCGAGCGGTATCTCGCGCAACCGGCACCAGTTGCGCCGATAGTCGCCGAGCACATAGTCCCACTCGTCGTAGGCGTAGTACGAGTCCTGCCGATTGCGCGCGAGCATCAGGCGGCCCTGCCCCGGCATCGAACCGACTTCCGCGAGTTGCTCGCGCATCTGCTCGAGTTCGCTCATCTGCTTGCCGGTGAGCTGGGTCAGGTACATGCCCTCGCCGTCGACGTTGCCATCGCCCTGTGACGGACGAATCTCCGCACCTTGTTCGATCAGCTTGCGCAGCTCCTCGGGAGACAACGCGCGACCCTTGCTGCCTTTGCTCTGCTGGCCGGAGGTTTCCAGGCTGAGCTTCTGGTCCGGCTCGCCCCCGCCATCCGCCTCTTCCCCATCCTCACCCATCGAACCGTCGGGGCCCTCGGCGGCCTTCATGCGGCTGCTGATCAGATCGTTGCGCATTCGGTCCGCGTCGCCCGACAGCGGGTCGCTCTCGCCGGCTTGGCGGGCGCGCGCGATCAGGTCTTCAATCCACTTGTAGAGCGAGGTGGTCTGCTGAGCCGTGGTGAGGACGTCGGCGTGCCGCTCGCGTAACGGCGCGAAAAAGCTCGCCGCCATCCGCGCGAAGCTCGGCACCATGTCGTCGGCACCACTGAGCAGATCCAGCGCACCGCGCAGAAGCATGGTGCTGAGCGCCTCGGGGGGCATGGACTGGAGCAATGCCTCGTTGACCTGGGCAATGCGCGGCGCCAGGCCACGGTAGCGGCGCGCCAGTTCCGCATCGATTCGGGCCGCCTCTCCAAGCCGCATCAGGGCGCCCGCCAACGCGGGATCCTCGAACGAGGCGACAAAGCTGTCGATAGCCTCCACGCCGGTTTCTCCGCGTTCCTCGAATCCCGGTAAATCCGCAAGTCTCAGCCTGAAGGTGCCAAAGTCGTGCCGCGCCGCGAGGTGGGCCGTAGTCACGAAATAATAATTGTAAGCGCCGCCGGGCTTGCCAAAGGGCTCCACTTTCTCGGGCAGATAGATCATCTCGCCCGGGACCAGCGGATACTGAAACGGTAGCATCGGGCTGGTATTCGCAATCGAGTCGATGCGAAACTCGAGCGGAAACAGCATCCGCATGAATTTCGTTACGACCCCTTTGATCGCGTAGAGTTCCTGAGTTTTCTCGCCGGCCTCGCCCATCAGATAATCCGTGCCTGATTGTTACAGAGACCGAATCAGCGATGCAATTTGCGCGGGAAGCCTGTGCGCTTGGCGCGCGAGTTATTTCCTTGACTTGCCAGTAACCCGCATCATTAGATGGTTTGTTGCCATGAATATCATTTTATCGCGTAACCGCTGTCGGGCCGCCGCAGCGATCTCGGCTGCTTTATTGTTTTCCACGTTGACCGCGAGCCTCGCTCGGGGCGGCATCGCCGACGCGGTCAAGACCAAGACCCTATCCAACGGGCTTCGAGTGCTGGTGCTGGAAAATCACAAGGCTCCGGTTGCGACTTTCAGCGTCTTTTACCATGTGGGTTCTCGCAACGAGCAGTTCGGCAAGACCGGCATCTCGCATCTGCTTGAACATCTGATGTTCCGGGGTACCAAGAAATACGGCCCCGAGGAGTTCTCCAACATCATCCAGGAAAACGGTGGCATTGATAACGCCTTCACCACCGCCGACTACACCAACTACTTCGTGAACATCAACAAGGACCACCTCGATGTGCCCATCTCGCTGGAAGCGGATCGGATGGCGAATTTCGCGCCCCAGGGTTTCGATTCCGAACGCGCGGTGGTGATGGAAGAACGGCGGATGTCGACCGAGGACAAGCCCGAAGACGCGCTCGACGAACAGACCCGCGCGGCGGCCTTTGTCGAGCATCCCTACCACTGGCCGGTGATCGGGTGGATGCAGGATATCCGGCGCCTGACCCTCGACGACGTTTACGCTTATCACAGCATCTACTACTCGCCGCAGAACGCGGTGATCGTAACGGTGGGTGATTTCAAGGCCGACCAGGTCATGAAGCAAATCGAGGAGGCCTTTTCCGGAATCAAGAATGGACCCAAGCCGCCGCCGATGCCCATCGTCGAGCCGGAACAGAGGGGTGAGCGGAGGATTGAACTGCTTCACGCTGCCGACCTGCCCGCATTTCAAGAAGGTTTTCATGTGCCTAACTTCAAGGCGGGCAGCGATGCGTTCGCGCTGGAAGTGGCGGGCGAAATGCTCGCCGATGGCAAAAGCTCGCGGCTTTACCGGCAGCTGGTAATGGAAAAGCGCATGGTGGTCGAAATCAACGCCGGTCTCGACATCACCTCGTTCGACCCTAATCTCTTCGTGTTCGCCGCCCAGATGCGCCCCGGCGTCAAAACCGAGGACGCTCTGGCGGAAGTCGACAAGGAGATCGCCGAACTCCGCGACCACCCGGTGAGCGCCGATGAGCTGCAGAAGGCGAAGAACCTGGAAGCGGCGCAATTCGTTTTCGGGCAGGACTCGGTTTTTCGCCAAGCGATGTTGCTGGGCATTTACGAGCTACTTGGTGACTACAGGGAGGTGGATGCCTATCTGCCCGGTATCGACAAGGTCACTGCAACCGACGTGCAACGCGTCGCGCGCAAATACCTGGTCAGCGAAAACCGCACGACCGGCGTGCTGGTTCCCACCGGGATGCTTCCCAAGGGCGCCATGGGCGGGGGTCCAAGCGGCGGGCAGGTGCACCACACCGATGTGACGGCGGACGAGGTGGCGCGATGATCCGACGCACGAACTGGATTCTCAAGGTAATCCTCACAAGCTGCCTGATGCTGGCGGGAACTGCGGCCGCCGGGCCCGCGCACGCACTCGAGATCAAGCGGATGAGGCTCACCAACGGCGCGACCCTGCTGGTATCGGAAGACCACCAGCTTCCGATGGTCACGGTGGAAATCGCGCTCGATGCGGGTTCCCGCCATGATCCCGCGGGCAAGGCCGGGCTCGCGATGCTTACCGCGCGATGCGTGAACCAGGGGACCCGGGAGCTCAGCGCTACCGCCTTCGATGAGAAGGTCGATTTCATGGGCAGCTCGCTGTTCTTGAACGCCGACCACGACTATGCCACCGCCGGCTTCACGGCTCTGAAGAAGTACGAAACGGAGACCCTCGGACTGCTGGCGGGAATCCTGTCCAGCCCCGGCCTTCGCGATGCAGATATAGATCGCAAACGCGCCGAGCAGGTCGCGGGAATCAAAGCCGCCGAAGAAGAGCCCGGCTACATCGCGGCGGTGGCATTCGCAAAGAGTCTGTACGGAGATACGCCCTATGGCCATCCGACGACCGGGACCTCCGACTCGGTTGCCAAGCTGAGTAGCGACGACGTTCGCAATTTTTACCGCGACTATTACCGGCTCGGGAGCGCGGTTATCGCAGTCGCGGGAGACGTCAACGCTGGAGAAGTTAAAGCTTTGCTTGAGAAGAGCCTGCCGGGTCCAGGCGGCGTGGTCGGAGTGCAGGCACAACCGACAGTCCCCGCGCTAGCCGCGGGGCTCGACATCAAGCTCATCGATCGCAACGTCCAGCAGGCCAACGTGATGCTCGGGTTCGTCGGGATCGCCCGTTCCAACCCCGACTATTATAAAATTCAAGTAATGAATTACATTCTCGGTGGTGGGGTGTTCGCCTCGCGCCTGATGAGAACCGTCAGGAGCAAGGCGGGCCTCGCCTACCACGTCTCCAGCATCTTTCATGCACGAAAGTTTCCGGGGCCTTTCGCCGTGGTGCTGCAGACCAAAAACCAGAGTGCCAACGAGGCGATCAAGATGGTCTTGCAGCAGATGCGGCAGATGCAGGAGAGCCCGGTTTCCGACGCAGAGCTGGACAATGCGCGCAAGTTCCTGGTCGGGAGCTTTCCGCTGACGATCGACCGCCAGGAACAGATCGCGGGATTCATGCTGGAGGTGGAACTGTCCGGCCTGGGACTCGACTATGCCGAGCGCTACCCCAGACTGATTGAGTCGGTTACCAAGCAGGATGTGCTCGAGGTCGCACGCAAGTATCTGCATCCCGACGATGCACTGCTGGTGGTGGTAGCCAACCAGCATGACGCCGCGATCAACACCGCAATGCTGAACCAGACCGCCGCCGGGGGCGGCGCCGGAAAGTAGGCGCGGAGCGCCCAGACCGCGCTCAGAAGCGTCAGGTTCGAGTGGCATCACGGCCTGCACGGTAGCCTCTTTTTCCGGCGCGGAATTGGTGCGGCGGGTGGCTCGCCCGTTTGGGGAACCGGAACGACGATTCATGAGATAAGCTGCCGCGTGAATCCATCGCCGCTGCGCATCCTTACCGTCGGTCACTCGACGCATCCTATCGAGCGTTTCCTCGGACTGCTCGGCAAACAGCAGATCGTGCGGGTCGCAGACGTGCGATCCTTCCCCTCTTCCCGCAAATGGCCTCAGTTCAACCAGCCGGAGCTTTCTCAATCACTCCTACGCGCGGGAATCCAATATCAATGGCTGAAAAGACTCGGCGGACGGCGGCACAGCAAGCGGGAGCATTCGCCGCACACGGCGTGGACTCATCCGGCCTTTCGTTCGTACGCAGACTATACCGAATCTGCAGATTTCGCGGCCGGTCTCGACGAACTTCTCGCCCCCGCCCAGGCCGAGCGCGTAGCCTACATGTGTTCGGAAGGATTGTGGTGGCGATGCCATCGGAGAATCATCTCCGACTACCTGGTGCTACGCGGTTGGCAGGTCGATCACATCATGCCCGACGGCAAATTGCGCCAACACGAGATGACGCCGTTCGCGCGAATTGCCGATGGCCACATCGTTTATGACGGAGTCAGCGGATGATTCGGTGGAGCGGGACGCCATGCGCGATGGTTCTGGTAGAGGCCCAGGCGTTGCCTGCCGTTCGTTGAGAGTCACCAGCAGGGTCGGTGAGATGAGATCCACCGCCTTCTGTTGCCATTTTATCGCGTCATCGAAATCACCGGTCCCGGCGTAGGCAGCGGCCAGCGTTCCGAGCATGTCAGGATCGTTCCAACCGGTCATTTCGCAGGCCCGGGTGGCGGACTCGACGGCCCTTTTTTCCGTCACGCATCCGGGAATCCGGCGCAGGCGCCAGCAGCCACACGCGCGCGTTGTAGCTTTCCGCCGAGCCGGGGTCCATCGCCTCGGCCCGCGCAAAGTCCTGCTTGGCTGCCTGGTCGTCGCCTGCATAGGCATAGGCGATGCCGCGCAGATATCGATACTTCGCACTGTCGGGGCGCAGCGTCATGGCCTGATCGAGATCGGCCGGCGCCGTATCGTACTGGCCGTTGGCCTCATAGGCCTGTGCCCGTTCCACATAGAACTTCGGATCGCGTGGCGAACGCGCGATGGCCATCGAGAGGTCCTGAATCCACGCGGTCTTGGGAGCTGGGTCCATCGGCGTGGAATTGAGCTGAACCCCGCCCGCAAGCAGGCCCCGCAGTGCAGTCAGCGCCACTGTCCCGACCTGCCTCATTCGAGCCCCCGCGCCCGCGGTCGGTCGGCTAAGCGGCCGCGCGCTGACGCAGGACCTCGCGCAGAAATTGGCCGGTGTAAGAGCCGGTCGCCGCCGCAACCTCCTCCGGCGTGCCCTTGGCGACCACGGTGCCGCCGCGGTCGCCCCCTTCGGGTCCCAGGTCAATCACGTAGTCCGCGGTTTTGATCACATCGAGATTGTGCTCGATGACGATGATCGTGTTACCGGTATCGGCCAGCCGTCCGAGCACCGCCAGCAGCCGCTTGATGTCATCGAAGTGCAGCCCGGTGGTCGGCTCGTCCAGGATGTAAAGCGTCCTGCCGGTGGCACGCCGCGACAGCTCTTTGGCCAATTTTATCCGCTGCGCTTCGCCGCCCGAGAGGGTGGTGGCCGACTGCCCCAGATGGATGTAATCGAGGCCCACGTCGCGCAGCGTCTCCAGCTTCTGCCGAATCGGCGGAACCGAACCCATGAACTCCACCGCCTCCGCCACCGTCATATTGAGAACGTCGGCGATGTTGCGTCCCTTGTACTGAATCTCGAGCGTGTCGCGATTGTAGCGCCGACCCCCGCAGACCTCGCAGGTAACATAAACATCGGGCAGAAAATGCATCTCGATGCGGATGATGCCGTCGCCCTCGCACGCCTCGCATCTCCCGCCCTTCACGTTGAAGGAAAAGCGTCCGGGACCGTAGCCGCGCATGCGCGCGTCGGGCAGCTGCGCGAACAGCTCGCGGATGTGCGTGAACAGGCCGGTATAGGTCGCGGGATTCGATCGGGGGGTCCGCCCGATCGGGCTCTGGTCGACGTGGATCACCTTGTCGAGGTGCTCAACCCCATCCACGCTTTTGTAAGCCCCCGCGTGCTCGCGTGATCGATTCAGCTTCTGCGCCAGCGCGCGATACACGGTGTCGAGAACCAGGGTTGATTTGCCGGACCCCGACACTCCGGTAATGCAGGTGAAGACCCCGAGCGGAAACTGCACGGTCAACTCGCGCAGGTTATTTGCCCGCGCACCCTTGACGGTCAGCCAGCGCCCCGGTAGCTGGCGTCGGCGCGCCGGAATCTCGAGCTCCATTTCGCCGGAAAGATATTTGCCGGTCAGCGAGGCCGGATTCTTCATGATCTGCCCGGGCTCGCCCTGCGCCACCAGGTAGCCGCCCTGCGCCCCGGCACCCGGTCCCATGTCGACGATATGATCCGCTTCGAGCATGGTCTCGCGATCGTGCTCCACCACCAGGACCGTATTGCCCAGATCCCTCAGGCGTTTCAGGGTCGCGAGCAGCCGCTGGTTATCTCGTTGATGGAGCCCGATGGACGGCTCGTCGAGGATGTAGAGAACTCCGACCAGGCTCGACCCAATCTGCGTGGCCAGGCGAATACGCTGCCCCTCGCCGCCTGACAGCGTGCCGGCGGTCCGCTCCAGGGTCAGGTAGTCCAACCCGACATCGGCAAGAAAATTAAGCCGCTCGCGGATTTCCTTCAAGATCAGTCTTCCAATTTCGGTTTCCTGCGCGCTCAGCTTCGGCGCAGCAAAGAACTGCAGCGCCTGCTTTATCGACATCGCGGTCACTTCAGAGATCGATTTCGCGTTGAAACGGACGAAGAGACTCTCCTTCTTGAGCCTTGCGCCTGCACACGAGGGGCACGGGCGCATGTTCATGTACGCTTCGAGCCACTCGCGCACCCCTTCGGACTCGGTCTCCTTGTAGCGCCGATCGAGCCATTGCAGCACGCCTTCGAATGTTTTCGCGTACTCTGCGCGATGGTGCCCGCGCTGGTAGGCGAACTCGATTTCCTCTTCGCCCGAGCCGCTGAGAATCGCCTTGCGCACCTTGGCGGGAATCGTCTTCCAGGGCTGGTCGAGACTGAACTTGTAGTGCGCCGCGATGCCATCGAGGACCGGCTGCATGTAGTTGATGGTCGCCCAGGGCGCGATCGCGCCGTCCGAGATGCTCAGGTCTTCGTCCTGCACGACCAGCTCCGGATCGAAATACATGATCGAGCCGATGCCCGAGCACTCGGTGCAAGCGCCATGCGGGCTGTTGAACGAGAACATTCGCGGCGTGATTTCGGGGTAGGAAATACCGCACTCGACGCAGGCAAAGCGCTGGCTGAAGTAAATCGTCTCATCGCCCTTCTTCTCATCGAGCCGCTCGATCTTGAGCAGGTCCTGGCCGTATTTGAAGGCGACCTCGAGCGAGTCTGTGAGCCGTTTTTCGATGCCCGGGCGAATCGCCAGCCGATCGACCAGCACTTCAATGGTATGGCGCTGGTTCTTGTTGAGTACCGGCTCCTCACCCAGCTCGTAGAGCTTCCCGTCGATTTTCGCACGCACGAAGCCGGCGCGGCGCAGATCCGCCAGTTCCTTGCGATACTCGCCCTTGCGGTCGCGCACGATGGGCGCCAGCACGTGGAGGCGCGAACCCTCGGGCCACGACATGATGCGATCGCCGATTTGCTGCACGCTCTGCTGGGTGATTTCCCGTCCGCAGTTGTAGCAGAATGCATGTCCCACCCGGGCGAACAGCAGCCGCAGGTAGTCGTAGATCTCGGTGATGGTGCCGACGGTCGAACGCGGGTTGTGCGAGGTGGTCTTCTGCTCGATCGAAATGGCCGGCGAGAGCCCCTCGATCGAGTCGACGTCGGGCTTCTCCATCTGCTCGAGGAATTGGCGGGCGTATGCGGACAGCGACTCGACATAGCGCCGCTGCCCTTCGGCGTAAATCGTGTCGAACGCCAGCGAGGACTTGCCCGAACCACTGAGGCCCGTGATCACCACCAGACGGTCGCGCGGAATTTCCAGGTCGATATTTTTGAGATTGTGCTCGCGGGCCCCCTTGATGACGATCTTGTCCGCCATGACCCACTATGCTGCGCGCCGCGCGGCGCGCGAGTCCACTGCCCGCGACGCATACTCGATGGCCGCGATCATACTGGCCGGATTTGCGCGCCCGTGACCCGCAATATCGAATGCGGTTCCGTGATCCGGGCAGGTCCGGATGAAAGGCAGACCCAAGGTGACGTTCACCGCGCGATCAAACTCCAGAGTCTTCAGCGGAATCAAGCCCTGGTCGTGATACATGGCCACCACCGCGTCGAAGTTGAAGCGCCCGTTGGTGCGGACGAATGCGGTGTCGGGCGCCAGGGGCCCGAAGGCATTGATCCCGGAATGCCGGGCCGCCTTTATCGCAGGGTTGATCGCACGGATTTCCTCATCACCGAAGAGTCCCTGCTCGCCCGCGTGTGGATTAAACCCAAGCACCGCGATTCGCGGCCGGGACCTGCCCCCGCCTTCCCGCAGGTGGCGGTGGAGGAGGCGAATTGTCTCGAGCACCATGCCGCGGGTCAGTTTTGAACTGACCTCGCGAAGACCGATGTGCACGGTTACCAGCACCAGCTTGAGCCGTGTGCCGGCGAACATCATGCGCCACGCCCGCGCGCGTCCAACTTCCGCGACCAGCTCCGAATGCCCGGGATATTCGTGCCCGGCGCGGTGCCAGCCCCGCTTGCTGATGGGTGCGGTGACCAGAGCGTCGACCTCTCCACTCATCGCCATTCGCGCCCCGCGCATCACGTATTGAAACGATGCCTCCCCGCCCGCCGCAGTTGGATGCCCCGGGCGCCGCGCGAGCCGCGGAAGGTCGCTGGCCGCCAGCACGCTGAGGCCGCGCTCGAGCGAGACGGGCCGAGCCGAGCGCGTCCACGGCCGGGGTGTCGGCACTCGCTTGAGGCGCCGCGCGGTCTCGAGCATGACCTTCAGGTCGCCTATTACGACCAGCGCGGGCGCACGGCGGCGCCGCGCGAGCACGGCCGCCGACTTGAGGATGACCTCGGCGCCAATGCCCGCCGGATCGCCCATGCTTATCGCGATCAGCGGCCGCGCCTTTCGGCGGATTGCCATGCGTCTAGTAGAACGTCTCGACGTCGTGCTGCTTGGTGAGGTCGGTCTCGACCCAGTCCTCCAGCTGCGCGTTCGCTCGCTCATTGATGAGCTGATTGCGAATTTGGTCCTTGACCTCGGCGAGCGGCCGCAGACCGGCCACCTGATGTTCCTCGAGCTTCAGAATATGAAACCCGTGGCTGGTGCGGACCACCTGCGAGACGTCTCCGGGTTTGAGGTTTTTCACTGCCGCGTAGATCTGGTCGAGAATGTCCTGTGGTCCGAACCATCCGAGTTCGCCGCCGTTGTTGCGGGACTCGTCGTCGGAATATTTGCGCGCCAACGCGGCAAAGTCCGCTCCCCCCGCCGCCGCAGCGCGAATCTTGTCGGCCTTTGCCTGCAGCGCGGCGACCTGTTGCGGGGTGGCATTTTGTGGCACCCCGATCAGAATTTGCGCCACCTTCAGCTTCTCGCTGGTGACCGTAAAATCCGCCTTGTGCGTGTCGTAGTAGGCCTGGATGTCTGCGTTCGAGATCTCGACTCGCTGGCGCACCTGCTGGCGAATCATCATCTCTTTCTCAAGCTCTACGCGCGCGTGCTTGCGGAAATCTTCCATGCTCATGCCGCTCTGCGCCACAGCGGCCTTGAACTGTTCGGGAGTCAGATGCTTGTCGCGCCGCACCACCTCGATGTAGTTGTCGATCTGCTCCTCGTCGACCTTGCCGGAGTATTGGTCGATCTCTTTTTCCAACAGTTTCTGCGATATCAGCCCCTTGAGTGCGGCCTTCGCTTGTGGATCGTCGGCAAGGTCCTCCACGTTGACGGGATGTCCGACGGCTGCGCCGAATTGTTCGACGTCGCGGGCCGTGATCGGTTCCCCGTCGACGCTCGCCACGATGTGCGCAACGGTCTGGTGAGGACCCTGAGGGTGGGCCGGCTTGGCGATGAGTGCATCTGGCGGAATCGCCGCCTCAGTTGCCACGGCCAGCGGGGTTGCTTGCGTCGGGGGACTCGCCGCGCTGGCCGGGCTGGTCTGGGCTGCCACGCTGGCCTGGGCTGCCACGCTCGCCTGAGCCGCAGGCTTGCCGTTGCCCTTGGGCGAGGATAGTGCAGAGCATCCGGTAACATGTGACAGGAGGCTTGCGGCGAGGGATGCGGCTCCGATGAGGGGAATCACCCGCATCGATCTCGGGCTCCTGCTTGCGGGCTGCGCCATTCCGTCGAACCCTGCTCAATCAACGGCAGGAGGATTTCCCCAAGCCAAAAAACGTGCAACTGCTGCATGGTTCAAACGCACTCGTCCCAGACCGGAACGGCGCTAGTTCACTATCGGACCCGCCGCACTACTCATCGAATGCTCCAACTTTTCACAGGTGGCCAAGGCCTGCAAGATACCGTCGACCTGGGCAAATACCTGCTGGTACTCGCCGGGTTCAATCTTCGCGACAACCTGGTAGGAGGGCGTCAGTTTCATGGTGCGCCGGTTCTCCTTGGCCAGGGTGGCCAGTTTCGCGGGTTCGACGGGCGCATCGGGATGAAACCTGACCTCGAGCTGCATAGCCTTGACGATCGCCGTCAGGATCATCTGTTCCTTCATGCGGCGGCGCAGATTCATGGCTGCCACCAGATTTTCAACCAGCGTCGGCACCGGGCCGAAACGATCGCGGATCTCGTCGCGGAGGTCGAACAAATCTTGCTCCGTATTGGCACGGCCAAATCGTCGATAGAGCACCAGCCGTTCGTTCTCGTCCGGGACATAGGCATCGGGGATGTAGGCGGGAATGCCCAGTTTCAGTTCCGGTTCGAAATCGGGGCGCCGCTCTTCCCCGCGCAACTCGGCAATGGCTTGCTCCATCATCTCGGTGTACAGCTCGAATCCCACCGCCGCGATCTCGCCCGATTGTTCGCGTCCCAGCAGATTGCCCGCGCCACGATGCTCGAGATCGGCCATTGCCAGCTTGAAGCCGCTGCCTGCCTCCGCCTCGACCAGCTCGCGCAGTGCATCGATGCGCCGCTTCGCATCGCGGGTGATGATGTGTTCGCCCGGAATCAGCAGGTAGGCGTAGGCCCTCTGGCGCGAGCGGCCGACGCGTCCGCGTAACTGGTAAAGCTGCGCCAGCCCGAAATGATCGGCGCGATTGATGATCATCGTGTTGGCGTTGGGAATGTCCAGCCCGGACTCGATTATCGCCGAGCACACCAGCAGGTTCACCCGGTTATCGACGAATTCGCGCATCACGTCTTCGAGCTGGCGCTCACGCATCTGTCCATGTGCCACCGCGATTTTCGCCTCCGGAATCAGGATGCGGAGATGGCGCGCAATGTAGTCGATGTTTTCCACCAGATTGTGTACGAAGAAGACCTGCCCGCCCCGGTTCAATTCGCGCAACACCACTTCGCGGATGAGGGCGTCATCAAAGTGCGCGACGAAGGTTCGTATCTGCTGACGATCGGGCGGCGCAGTCTGGATGACCGAAAGATCTCGGATCCCGAGCATCGCCATGTGCAGTGTCCGCGGTATCGGCGTCGCCGTCAGCGTCAGCACTGCAACCAGTTTGCGCAGCTTCTTGATTCGTTCCTTGTCTACAACTCCGAACCGATGCTCTTCGTCGATGATGAGCAGCCCCAGCCGCGGAAAATTCACACCCTCCTGCAGCAGGCGATGCGTCCCAATAACAATGTCCACTTTGCCCACGGCCAGGTCTTCGACCACCTGCCGATTTTCTTTGGGGCTGCGGAACCGCGACACCATCTCGATCCGCACCGGATACTCGGCAAAGCGCTTGCGAAAGGTGTTGAAGTGCTGCTCGGCGAGCACCGTGGTCGGCACCAGCATCGCGATCTGCCGAGCATCCATCGCGGCGATAAACGCGGCCCGCAGCGCGACCTCGGTCTTGCCGAAACCCGCATCGCCGCAAATGAGCCGGTCCATCGGCTTGGCCCGCGTCAGGTCGTGGACCACATCGTCAATCGCGGATTGCTGATCGGCGGTCTCCTCGAATTCGAAGCGGTCGACGAACTCCTGGTATTCGCCGGGAACGGTGAAGGCAGGTGCCTCCAGCACCTCACGCGCCGCGTAGACCTCCAACAGTTCCGAAGCCATGGCCAGCACCGCCTTGCGGGTCCGCTGCTTTACCTTGTCCCACGAACCGCTCCCCAGCCGATCGAGCTTGGGTGCATCGCCATCGCCCCCGATGTAGCGCTGCACGAGGTTGATGCGCTCGACCGGCACGTACATCGTGTCGTTCGCGGCGTACTCCAGATTGAGAAAGTCGCCCTCGATGTCTGCAACTCGCAGGTGCTTGAGGCCACGAAATCGTCCGATGCCGTGGTCGATGTGCACCACCAGGTCTTCGGGCTTGAGTTCCTCCAGATCCAGGATCGCGCCCTTCGCGGTCGGACGCGCGCGGCGGCGGACCCGGGGCTCTCCGAACAATTCCTCTTCGCTGTACAGGTAGATTCCGTCGGCCTCCAGCGCCACGCCGGCCGAAATCTCCCCCTCCATGATTGCCGGCCTGAAATCCGGCCACGCGAGTAACTCGGCAAAACTTTTGCACTCGGTGTTGATTTCGAGGTCATACGCCTCCAGATGCCGCTTGAGGCGCGCCACCTGATGGGGCCCCTCAACGATCATCAAGGCCCTGCCCTGCTGACGCTGCACTTCCATAAGCTGGTTGGCGAGCGGTTCGAAACTCGGCACCGCACGTGCGCCGGACAGTTCCGACGACGAGAGCCGCAGGCTCGCCTGCGACCGTACCTCGACTGGTTCGGCCCACCCCTCGCGGGGCGCGCTCACGGTGATGAGCGAGCCGACTTCCACGGCCACCTGATTGGCCAGCGCGTTCTCGAATTCGTCAGAGGTCAGATACAAGGATGCCGGATCCGGATGGAATGAATGCTTTTCTGTGGCGGCGGCCGCTTCGGCCACAATTTTCTCGCCATACCTCTGCGCTTCCGCGACGATCCGTCCCGGATCGAGCAGCCACCATATCGCATTGTCCGGAACATAGTTGAAGATTGGTTCGAGCGGTGTATCGAACAAGTACGGCATCAGCAGTTCCGCGCCCGGGAAGAGCAAACCGTTCGCCAACGTCTCCTCCAGCTCCGCGACCTCCTTGCGCACCATTCCCAGGTCGGCCGCGCGTACCGCGACGGCCGCGCCAACCCGAGTAACTTTCAACGGCGCCGAGGCGACGAACCGGGTACGAACTATTGCTGCCTCCTGGATCGCGCCGGCGGAACGCTGGGACGAGGATTCGAAGCGGCGGATCGACGTCACGCGGTCGTCCTCCATTTCGATCCGCGCCGGTGCGCTGAGCAGGGGAGAGAACACGTCCACGATTCCGCCGCGCACGCTGAAGTCGCCGGGTTCTTCGACCTGCGGAATCCGTTGATAGCCGGCGGTAGTGAGCGCATCGACCAGACTCTCGAGATCAAGCCGATCGCCGACCGTCACGCGAACTATCGAATCGTTCAGAATCGCACGCGGGGCCGTGCGCATCATCAGCGCCTCGACCGATGTGATCACGACCGGCGCCGACTGTCGGAGCATCGAATAAAGTGCCGCGACCTGCGCGCCCTGGATATCGGACGGAGGCGAGACGTGTGCAAACGGTCTGATCTCCCAGGCCGGCAGATGATGGACGCGGCTCGACGCCGCATCCGAATCCTCGGACTGGCCCAAAAAAAACTTGAGTTCGTGAGCCAGCGCTTCGGCCTCATTCGCACGCGGCGCGATCGCAACCAGCGGCCGTTCGAGTCTCAGCACGGTCTCGCGCAACATCAGAGCTCCGGCCGCACCCCTGAGGCCCATCACCGGGAAACGACGGTCCCGCCCCGAACTGATCCGCGCTTCGAGCTCGCTGGCTGCTTCTTTAATGCTCCTGTGCACGATTTCCGACCTGTTAAACGCACCACGGCCTTCCCATCACGCGCGAAGAAGCACGTGATGGGCGGTCGACCTTGGAACATTAGCAAAGAATCAAGCGCAAGTCCGGAAGGGAAGGCTCACTCGCGTAATCGTTCGTAAGAAGCCTGCGCGCTGCGGGCCGTAGAGGAAAGTGACTCTCTATGCGCGGTGAAGATCCAGTTCGGGTTGTTGGCCGCCGGAGCGGGTTAGACTGCAGGCCATTGGCGCGTTAGGCGCGCAGCTCAACGGATGACGTTCGTGTTTGCGCCCAAGCACAGGAAAGCTCGGCGCGCATTTCCGCTGCGGACAATCGGTGACGACCGGACTTCAGAAACCTGCCGGCTTCTTTCAGAAGCAAACGTTGCTCAGGCGGAAGCCGTGCGCACCGCGCCGAGTTTTGGCGGGACCTCGCGGCCGCGGCGTACCCATACCTGAGTCAACTCGACCCCGAGCAGAAAGATGAGCGCGGAATAATAGGTCCACATCAGAATCAGCACGAGCGATCCCGCGGCACCATACGCGCTGGCCGTTCCAGCATGCGCCATATAGACGGCGATCAAGAATTTCCCGATCACGAATAGCAATGCGATGAACAGTCCGCCCGCCCACACATCGCTCCAGCGCAGCTGCACGTCTGGCATGACCTTGAGAATGGCGGCGAACAAGATCGCAAACATCGCCAGCGACGTCAGCATCTCGCCGGCGTGAGCCGCGCCTGGAAACGGTAGCAACCTGGTCAGCACCGAGATCGCGGAACTCGCCGCGACCGAAACGATCGCCAGTGCTCCGGCGCCCACGAGCAGAAGTCCGGAGCGGACGCGTCGGATCGCGAAATGCCGCAGACCGGAATCGACCACCTTTACCTTCCAGGCTTTGTTGAGGCAGTGCTGGAGCTGCATCAGCACTCCCGTTGCCGAAACTATCAGACCAACCAATCCGAGGATCGTCGCGACGATGCCACCGGTTCGGTTATGAGCCAGGCTGCTGACCATCGTCTGGATTTGCGCCGCCGCCTGAGGACCCATCGCACCGCTCAACCTTGTCTCGATCTCGCCGTTCGCAGCCTTTGGACCAAGAACAAGTCCAGCTATGAAAATCACAATCAGCAATAGTGAGGGCAGCGCAAACAGGGTGGCGTATGCAAGAGCCGCCGCCATCGAGGCGCATTCGTCTTGCGAGAAATCGCTGAGCACCTGCTGCAGGAACTCTTTGATGGTCGTCAGCATCGGGGCTACCTCATGGCTCTCAATAGCATTCACGGTGCGGCCACTTGAACAGATTAAAGCCGCGCAGCGAGTTTGGGACGAAGCCAGGCGCCACCGTCATTACCAAAAGAGTCCGGTTGGTCTGATTTCCCCCTTTTTGTTAACGACACAGGAGCTGCGCAAGGTTGGGCAGGGGAGCCCGCACGATCTTCGAACCGATCCTGCTGACTGAGCGAAAAAAGACACTCTCGCTGCCGTTGCGAGAGTTGACTGCCCCATTTATGCTGCGCGGATTCCCTACTGCGGCGCGGCGCCGTTCGATGCGGGATCCGCGTTCGCGACCGGCTGGCCCCATTCGCCGACACGCACGGCGATCTTAAGGGTCTTATGGCTGCCATCTCCGTTGGGCCGGATCACGGTCAGATAGAGCGTATCGCCAGGCTTGAGCTGAGCCATCTTGTCGTCAAGGTCTTGCTGATTGCGAATCCGTTGATCGTCAACCGCAATGATTAGGTCGCCGTCGTTCCCTGGAGCCCCCGGCTGGTTGAGGAAATGGCCCAAGAGAGGAGTTGCCAACGGAATCAATCCAGTGAGGGTTACTGCGGCCGCGCCCGCCGCACTGATTTCATGCTCCGCCTGAAGCCCGGCGACTGATGCAGGGCTTTGCGGATCTACCTTGGTAACTTTCAGCCCATACTCTTCGGCGCCCTTGAAGCACTCGCTCGCCCACTGGACTTCGACGCCAAGGTAGGGGCGTCCGTGACGCGAAAGGCGTGAAGAAGCGCCGTTCTCAGTGTCGGGACTGAAATTCCGGTTTAGCGACGAAGTATCGCTGTCCGGATGAAAGCTCCGGGAACCGGGAATTTCCTCGACCCTGGGCTTCTGCGCTCCCGGTTGGGGAGCCAGTTCCAGCGTCGAGTCGTTCTCTTCCCCTTGCGGCGCCGGCTGATTCAGCTCTGGACCCTGGTCGGGGGATTGAATCGGGGAGTTTGAATGGAGGCTTTGTGCACTGGAGGAGGATGCGGTCAACAAGGCTGCGGAAAACATGATCCCCGCAAAAATATTGAGCCGATTCATCTCTGCGCCTTTACCGCCCAGGAGCGCCACGATCATAAGCCTGCGCGCGCTCGTGCTCAATGGCCGCAGGTTGGCTGCTTGAAGCCGGCGCCACGAGCGTGCGAGATTGCCTGTGTGCCCGATATCAAAATTGTCGCCACCGTCCCGCTCACGCCTGAACTGCGACAAGTCGTTCAGCAAGCCGCCCCCGGAGCCGCAATCTCCGACCGCGTCTGCCGGACCAACGATGACGTTCGCGCACTGGTGGCTGGCGGATGCGACGTGATGCTCGGTTTTCGCGTGCCAGAGGACTTGCTGGAGCGCGCGCCCGAACTCAAATGGATTCAGCTGCTGAGCGCGGGCGCCGACCACGTTTCATCGTGGATCGGCAAGAACGGAAAGGTTCCCGTGACCACCTCAAGTGGAATTCACGCCGCTCCCATCGCGGAATACACGATCGCCTCGATGCTCGCTTACGCGCATCGGCTTCACGTGATGATCAGGGCGCAGCTTCGGCACGAATGGCATCGCCGCGCCGGTTTCATGGACACCATCGAGGAGCTGCGCGGAAAGACCCTCGGCGTTATCGGCTATGGTTCGATCGGCCGCGAGACCGCGCGGCTCGCTGACGCGCTGGGAATGCAGGTGCTGGCGCTGAAGCGGAACCCGGGAGACCGGCGCGACCCGGGATGGTCTCCCGCAGGCCTGGGCGACCCGGAAGGAAAGATTCCACGCAAGTTCTTCGGGCCCGACCAATGCCAGGCGATCATGGCCGAGAGCGACTACCTGACGGTGACGCTGCCGCTCACCCCCGCGACGCGCAAGTTTGTCGGCGCAAAGGAAATCGCCGCGATGAGGCCCGGCGCATACATCGTGAATATCGGACGCGGCGAAGTGATCGACGAGCAGGCCATGATCGAAGCCCTGCGCGGCGGAAAAATCGGCGGCGCCGGCCTCGACGTCTTCGAGCATGAGCCGCTGGAAGCCTCCAGTCCCCTGTGGGATTTGGAAAACGTCATCCTCACCCCTCACATGTCGGGCGCCAACCGCGGCTATATGGAAAAGGCGTGCGAATTGTTCGCCGACAACCTGCGGCGCTTTACCGCGGGAAGCCCATTGCTAAATGTGGTCGATCCGCTCCACGGCTACTAGCTGTGTCGCCGCCTCGATTGTGCCGATGGCTCCAGTACAAAAAATCCTGGCGTCCGTGAAACGGCCGAGAATCCGCCTGGCGATCGCGGTGATGGTGGTTGCCCTGTCGGCAGGGAGCGCATCCGCCGATGAACCCAACTTCCTGGTGGCGAGACCCCAGTTGGGCGATCCCCTTTTCGAGCAATCGGTCATTCTGATGCTCCCGCCTCAGATAATACCTCAGATGGTCGAAGGGATAATTATCAACAAACCAACCACGATAGGCGTCAAGAAAGCGTTCCCCCACTCGGTCGACCTACCCAACACCGCAGATGTGATTTATTTCGGTGGTCCCGTGGAGCTGGATGCTACGCTCATGGTTCGGCGCACTTCACGCCCGACCCAGGACGACCACCATGTGTTCGGCGACCTCTACCTAAGCGTCGATCCCAACGACATCGCCGCGATCTTAAAGGGCCCGCATCTGGATAAAGCAAACGTCCGAGTCTTCCAGGGCTACTCGCAATGGGCCATCGATCAACTGCGCAACGAAAAGGCGCAGGGCTCCTGGTATGAGGTGCCGGTAAACGCAGACGCGGTCTTCAGCACCTCGCCAGCGCACCTCTGGGACGAACTGGTCGCTAAAGGACGAATGCCGGAGGGCGAACCTCCATCACCATCCGGCGGCTCACTGCTAAAGATTCTGGAATTGCCGCCAACTTCTATCCAGCAGAGCCTTCCGCTCTCGCGATACTGATCCATCTTCGCCCCGGGACACGGTGCTTCTCCCCGCGGGAGCAGCAGGCCATGCGCCGAATCAGAGAGTAAAGATTTCAGCTGCTCCGGGAATGTTGTGAGCTGGGACTAACTCGGCTAGGAAGCGCTGCGCCCACGCAACGCTTCCAGAAAGTGGTTTTTCAAGCCGTCGAACGGACCGTTGGACATGAAGATCGCGACGTCGCCGGGAGAGCAATCGTCCAGCATCCGCTGCAGAATCTCGTCGTTCGATGCGCACGCGAAGGTCGTGGCTCCGTGCGCCGCGATCGCGGCTACCAGCGCCGCGGTGTCGAGCCGCTCATGCGGTGGAATCGGGTCGCTGTCCTTGAAATAGACTGGACCGAGATAGACGCGCGCTGCACCCGCGAAGGCGTCGCCGAATTCCTTTTGAAACACATTGCGCCGCGCGGTGTTTGAGCGTGGCTCGAACGCTGCGAGCAACCTCCGCCCCGGAAACCGTTCGCGGATCGCCTGCAGCGTCACCCGAATCGCGGTCGGATGATGGGCGAAATCGTCCACTACGGTCACGCCGGCCGCCTCGCCAAGCACCTGCTGGCGGCGCGCGACGCTCTTGAATGACTTGAGTCCGCGCGCGATTTCGTCCAGCGAGACGCCGAATTCACGCAGCAACACGAAGACGCCCAGCGCATTGGCAACGTTCATCCTGCCGCCGATCGCCAGGTGCATTGCGCGCGCGACCGTCTTTCCCCCGGTCACCACGTCAAAATACGCCCCGTTCGCGCCAACCCGAATATCTGTGGCCCGAAATTGCCCGGAGTTGAGGCCGAAGGTTATGAAGTGAGCACGCGTTCCTTTGACTGCGTCGAGTGCGTGCGGAGAATCCGCGCATACCGCGAAGCTACGATCCTGGTCGGCTTGATTCGCGAGCGCCCGAAAGCTCGCTTTCACATGGTCCAGGTCGCGATAGATGTCCGCATGGTCGAACTCGACCGCCGTGACTATGGTGCCGACGGCGCGATAATGGAGAAACTTGGGGCCTTTATCGAAAAATGCCGTGTCGTACTCGTCACCTTCGATTACGAAATACGGCCCGCCACCCAGGCGGTAGTTGGAATCGAAATCCAGCGCCACCCCGCCGACCAGCATGGACGGGTCGCGGCCGCCACTGGCGAGCACGTGCGCCATCATCGCGGTCGAGGTGGTCTTGCCGTGGGTACCGGCAACCATCAGGACTTTCTTGTCTTTCAGGAAGAAATGCCAGAGCGCCTCTGGCATGGAGAGGTACGGGATGGTCGATGCCAGCAACGCCTGCGCCTCCGGATTCACCCGCTGAATGACGTTGCCGACCACCACCAGGTCCGGTGCGGGCGCAAGATTGCCGCCCCCGAATCCGGCCTTCAACTCGACGCGCGAGACGCGCAGCAGGGATGCGGTCGGTTCGTAGAATTGATTGTCGGATCCGCTGACGTGGAATCCGCGCTCCACCAGCATCCCCGCCAGCGCCGCCATCGCCGTTCCGGCCACGCCGATCAGATGCACGTGGCGGAGGGTCGCAGGAATGCGCGCGAGACGCGCCTCGCTCTCCGTGTCAGGCACCGTCGATCGCTTCCATAATCAAGTCGTGAATTCTTGGGCGAAACTGCCTGATCGCCTGGTTGTCGCGCCGCGGGTGTACGCGGTTGGTCATCAGCGAGACGGCGATCTCGCGCGCCGGCTCTATCCAGATTGAAGTGCCGGTGAAGCCGAGGTGGCCAACCGCAGCGGGTGAGAAATGGCGCCCCGAGCTGGAGGCCTGCGGCGAGGGCGTGTCCCATCCCAGGGCCCAAGTCGAATCCGCAACGGTGGCATCGCGGGTCCAGAACTCGCGCGCGATTGCCTGCGGGATAAAATCCGAGCGTCCCGCCCAGCACGCGATCAGGTGAGCGGCTATGCGATCGACTTCGTGCACTGGAGCGAACAGACCCGCGTGTCCCGCGACCCCGCCCATCGCGTAGGCATTCTCGTCGTCCACTTCACCCACCAGCAGACGTCCGCGCGATGGGCAGATTTCGGTCGGCGCGAACATGTCGGTCACCCGCTCCAGCCGGTGCGAGCGCACCAGCGCCATATCGATGAAATCGGTGGAGCGGAGTTCGAGCGGGCGAAAAATCTTGTCGCGACAGAAACGATTCAACGGCAGCGTGGTGACTTTTTCGATCGTCTCTCCCAGGAGCATGAAGTTGAGGTCTGAATAGATCGCCTTGGTGGCGGGCGGTGCCTCGGGACGCTCGCGGTGAATTTCCTCGTAAGTGAACTCCTTGGCACCGTGGCTGGCCATGAAATTTACCTTACCGCCCTTTTCGATGGCCGCGATCCTCTCGTGGAATGGCCGCCAGGCGGCAAGTCCCGAGCAGTGTGCGAGCAGATGGCGGAAGGTCACGCCGGACTTTCCATGCACGCCGAAGTTGTGAAAAAAGCGCGTCACGCGGTCGCCCAGGCGTAACTTGCCATCACGCGTCAGCACCATGGCCGCGACCGAGGTGGCGAGCGCCTTGGTGAGGGAGGACAGGTCGAACACGGTGTCGATTTTCATCGGCGCGCGGGTCGGGACTATCGAGCGAAAGCCGAAAGCGCCTTCGAACGCGACATCCTGACCAACCCGAACCACGACCGTGGCGCCGGGCATGACTCCACCCTCGACCGCCTCGTTGAGGGCCTGCTCTACTTCACGCCATCCCACGGCTGATCCACTTTGACCGGCCTCATTATCGCACGAGCGCCCGTTAATTTATGCGCTCTGCCACGCTTGACTGTGCCGAGCATCCAGGAACGACACTCCTGGTCGGCCGTCGGCGTCCGGTGAGACTCGCGCGAGCTTCGAGCGACCAGGCGCCAGTTTTCTTAGCGTGGCACCCCGAGACGGATCGCTCTGTTCGCATTGCCATTTCTAAGAGACCGGCGTGTCGGCGAAGTGGATTTTGCGAGCACCCGCATCCACCTTCACCCGCACCCCGAAAGGAATCGTAAAATTCTCGGTGCCGTGACCGGCTTCGACCCCGGTGAGAACCGGGATTCCGAGGTCGGCAGTTTGTTCGGCTATGAATTCTGCGATCGCGCGGCCCTCTGGTTCGCTTCCTTCCACCGGCTGGATTGCGCCCACCACTACGGCGACCACACTGCGAAGTGCGCCGGACTGTCGCAACTGTACGAACATCCGGTCAACTCGATAGGCGCGCTCTCCGGTGTCTTCGAGGAACAGGACCTTGCCCTTGAAGTCGGGGGCGTAGCTTGTGGCGAGCATCGCGACCACGACCGACAGGCATCCTCCGATGATCTCACCCTCGGCTTTACCCGGTTTAACCAACTCTCGAGCTTCCAGTTCGAACGATGGCAGCTCACCGCACAGCAGCCGTCGCAAATGTTCGACGGAACGCGCGCTGAGGCCTTGCGCAAAGTCCATCGCCACCATCGGTCCGTGAAACGCAACCATCCCGGCGCGCTGCACGAAGGTGTTAAGCAGAAAGGTCTCGTCCGAATAGCCAACGAACGCCTTGGGCGAGCGAGCGATTGCCGCGAAGTCGAGCAGCGGCAGAATCCGTCCGCATCCGTAGCCGCCCCGCGCGGCAAAGATGGCGCGCACCGAGTCATCAGCAAAGGCTTCCTGAAGCTCACGCGCGCGGTCCTGATCAGAACCCGCCAGAATGCCAGCTCGAGCAAGCACGCGCTCGGAAAGCTTGACGCGAAATCCCATCGCGCCGAGCGCGTTTACGCCGCGTTCCAGGTATGAGCGTTCGATCGCCGCGGCCGGAGCCACAACCGCCACGGTATCTCCCGGCTTGAGAGCGGGAGGTTTGATGCGAGGGGAGGCCATCAGGTTGCGTCAGTGTAGCAAATACGAAAACCGGACGCCCTGTGTACGCATGTCGCGCAGGAGTAGGCTTTTGGAGGTGATGAAATTGTTGCCGCTCGTGCTCCGCAATCTGTCACGCAATCGATGCAGAACATTGCTGACCGTCCTCTCGATCGCGGTTTCGGTTTTCATGTTCGGGGCGCTCATGAGTTTGCCTACGCTGGTGGAGGAGATCCTGAAGGACCGCGCCAACTCGGTTCGCATCATCACCTATGCGAAGACTGGGCTCTCCTATCCGCTCCCTGCCGCATATGCGGCAAAAATCGCCCAGTTACCGCACGTCGAAGCCGTCACCGGCGAGTCGGTGTTCCCCAGTACCTACCGTGATCCCAAGGACTTCGTACCGGCCGCGGCGATGGATCCGACTCAGCTCGAGGCGCTGTTCCCGGATTGGAATATCAAACCCGCCGAAGCGGCCGAGTTGCAGCGCACGCGTTCGGGGGTTTTGGTCGGCGCGCAGTTGATGAAGCTCTATCACTGGCGCGTCGGCGACAACCTGATCCTGCACGGAGTCGCCTATCCAATCGACCTGCAACTCAAAATCGTCGGCAAGATCGGCGGCAGTGTCCCTCCTTCCGCCGTGGTAATCCGCCAGGACTTTCTCGATGAGGCGTTGGGTCGGCCGGGCACGGTGATGTTGCTATTTTCCAAGGTCGATCATTCCGATGCGGTTTCTCAGGTGTCCGCAACGATCGACGCCCTGTTTGCCAACTCGTCGGCGGAGACCAAGTCGGAATCAGAAGTCGGGTTTGCCCGCCTCGCGCTCCGGAACTACCGGCTGGTGTTCCAGGGCATGAAACTCGTCGCGGTGGTTGTCGTATTCACGATCGCGCTGGTGGCGGTGAATACGGCCTCGATGGCGGTGCGGGAGCGCCGACATGAGCTCGCGGTCATGCGTTCGATCGGCTTCACACGCAGCTCGGTAATCTCGTGCCTGATGGCGGAAGGCACGCTGATCGGGACGATCAGCGGGCTGGCCGGGAGCGTACTCGCGTACGGAATTCTACGGCTCATGCCGCATCTCGCACGTTCGTTGGGACCCCTGGCGTTCCGGATTGGTTTCCTGCCGCGGGTGGCAATTGAGGGGCTGCTGATCGCAATTGCGATTGGAACCCTTAGCAGCCTGGTGCCGGCCCTGATTGCGGCACAGCGTGACGTGTCAGCGGAACTGCGCGCGATCGTGTGAGGCCCGGGCACTGGGCGTCGCAAGTCGTTAGCGTCACGGCGAAACAGAATCGGGCGGGTCATCGTGGTCGGGGAGCCGGATCGAAGGGCGGCGGTTAGGCCGTGCTCCTTCCGAGGCCACCGGGTGGTGGGTGGGTTGCGCGCTTTAGTTCTGGGCTACTTGTCGAACTGCACGGTTGCGGTGCCGGTTACCACGCGCTCTGCTTCTTCGTTTTCTATCCACACGTCGATTTCCGCCGTGCGCTCAGCTTCCGTGGCGTGCGTGATAAAACCCTGGAGGGTCAGCGTATGGTCGGGTTGCACGGGCACTCGATAGGTGGTGCTCAGGCGAATCATCCGGGCGCCGCCATCGGCTCCGATCCAGTCGGTCACCAGCTTGCTCAGCAGGCCCAGACTCATGTTGCCCGGCAGAATCATTCCCGGAAGGCCTTCCTTGCGCGCACCTTCATCGTCGGTAAAGCGTGCGGCCGGCAGTCCGGCCGAATTCGCATACTTGCGGCACTGGTCTTTGCTGACGAATTGATGGACGGGACCGAGGGTGTCACCAATATGAACGTCTGCGAAAGTTCTCACGCTGCTCTCTCTGGATTTTCAGGTACGGCTCATGAAGCGATGGTCGATATGTGCGACTTCCTGCCCGTCCTGATTGCTCAGGGTTGAGCGCACCACGACGAATACCATCGTTCCGGTTCTGCCGGTTTTTTCATAGATTTCTTTGACGTGGGAACTCAGCGTGATCTTGTCGCCGGCGCGGATGGGCCGGACAAACTCCACATCCTTGCCCGCATCAAAGCCCGCGCGCCCGAAGCGGGGGACATGCTGAAAGAAATGCCGCCCGTTACGAAACGTCACCGCATAGGCCGGTGGCGCGACTGTCCCTTCCGCATAGAGCGGATTGGTCTCGCCGAGGGTTTCGCAGAAACTCTGAATGCGCTCCGCCTTCACTTCGACCGCGTCAGTGGTTTCGAACACCTTGCCGATCAAGTTAGGATCGTAATTTACCGCCATTGCTATCTCGTCTGGACCGCCTCCGCGTGAGGTACCGGCTTGCGGCGCGGACGAAAATCAACCGGCTCATAGTCGCCGCTTTTCAATTCGCGCACCAGGTCGTCGATCGAACCGATCGCGCCCGCAAAGCGTGTCGCACACAGACCGATCAGGCTCACCAGGTGACTGTCCGAGCCGCCAACCGCACTATAGCCGTATCGTCGCACCAGCTCCGCGCTGCGTTCGTCCTCGCCCTTGCGCGAGCCGCCGTTCAGGACTTCCACCGCTACTACGTTCTCAAGCGGGGGCTGTTTTTCATAGTGCTCACACAGCCCGATGTTGGGACGCCCCGGGTGACACGGGACTGCAAGACCACCCATCCTGGCGACTTCGTCGATCAGCTCCTGTGCATCGAGCCGAATATTTGCAAAGTCAAAGCGCCGCAGCATGTCGTCGTTTACACCGTACACGAGGACGTGACCGTAATTGGTTTCGACCTCGGAAGCGCGCAGCACCATGACCCCGAACTTGTCTTCGAGATGCCGGTAGTCGGCGTCGCGGTTGAACTGGCGATGCTCCGTAAGAACGATGCCGTCGAGTGGGCGCTCGGCGCGCCTGAGCCTGATCCAGTTGAGGTAAGCCTCTACCGGTGCGCGACTGTCTTCGGATGCTTCGCTATGGGTATGCAGATCAAGGGTTGTGGCCACCAGGATTAGTTCCTTACCTCGCCGGGCGAAACTTCGCGAGCGTCACCTGCGGGGTGACATCCTCGTATACGACCTCGACGGGCATCCCTATTTTAGCTTCTTCGGGACGGCATTCCACCAGATTGGTTAGCATTTTCACGCCTTCATCGAGCTCGACCCACGCCATGATATAGGGCAGCGATTCGCGAAAACCGGCGCCCTGGTTCTGATACGTCGCGGTGAAAGTGTAAACCTTGCCGCGCCCGCTGCAGCGAACCCACTCGGTGCGCGGCGACAGACAGTTCGTGCATTGCGCGCGTGGATGATAGCGGAGGTCGCCGCAGTCGCGGCACTTCTGCACGTACAGCTCGTGGCGTTGCAGTGCCTCCCACCACGGGCGCGTTTCCTCATCGATAACCGGAAGGGGCTTCAGGTATTTCTTTTCCTTTTGATCTGCCATGGCTGGAGTTCCTACTGATCGCTCAGGACGAGGGTCGCGCCGGAATGACGCAGGCCGAGGCTGCCGCCGGTGCCGTGGACCAGCGCGATCTTGCAGTCCTTGACCTGGCGCGGGCCGCATTCGCCGCGCAGCTGCTTGGTTGCCTCGATCACCAGGAACATCCCGCGCATCATGGGATGATTCGATGAGAGGCCGCCCCCGTCCGTATTGATGGGAAATTCGCCATCGAAGCGCAACCGTCCCCCGCTTACGAACGCGCCCCCTTCGCCGGGCTTGCAAAAGCCCAGGTTCTCGAGCGTCGACACCACCGTGATGGTGAACGAATCGTAGATCATTGCCATGTCGATATCGGCGTGTTTTACACTCGCGCGCTCCAAGGCCAGCTTGCCCGATTGGGCGGCTGCGATATCCAGAAAATCGCGCTGGCCGCGCGCCGCATGGCGTACCGCCTCGCCGGTCCCCAGAATGTAGACTGGTTTCTTTATCAGATTGCGCGCGCGCTCCGCCGAAGTGATCACCAGCGCTCCGCCACCATCGGAGATGATGCAGCAATCGAGCAGATGGAGCGGCGACGAAATCACGCGCGAGGCGAGCACGTCTGCCACCGTGATCGGATTGCGATATTTCGCGACCGGATTCATCGACGCATGCAGGCGCATCGTAACCGCCACCTCCGCAAGCTGCTCCGGGGTGGTCCCGTACTCGTGCATATGCCGCTGCGCGACCATCGCATAGGCGCCGACCGTGGTCGGCCCAAAGGGAATCTCGAACTGATCGCAGCTGTCTCCCCCTCCGCCCCCTGCACCCATCGGCCCGCGGTACGAAGCGATCGTCGAGCCGAACGCGACCACGCAGACCTCGCACAGTCCGGCCGCGATCGCGGCAGCGGCATGCGCCGTATGCGCGACGAACGACGACCCGCCGATCGAGGTAGAATCCACGTAGTTGGGGTTCAGGTTCATGTAGTCGCAGAAACCCATGATCCCCATCCCGCTCATTCCGATGCCGGTCATCGCCAGTCCGTCCACATCCTTGATGGTCAGGCCGCAATCGTCGAGCGCACCGCGGATACTCTCGGCCGCAATCTGGAACATGCTCTTGTCCGGCGCAAAGCGCGTCGGATGCTCATACACGCCCGCCACGCAGGCTTTACGACTTAGACTCATGATGCGTTCTTCCTACTTGAGCTCCCCGAGGAATTCTTCGATGGCGTCATTGACTACCACCGGTTGCTCGACCGGGAGCATGGTACCGGCATCGGGCACGACTTCCAGATGTGCGCCCTGGATCCGGTCTCTGATATCTTTGGCCGGGGCGATCCCGTCCTCGGCACATAAAATCAAGGTCGGTTTTTTTATCGCGGAAATGGCGCCGGACAGATCGACTTCCTGGCAGGCTCGGGTGTCCGTGTAGCGGACCCGCGGATCGGTCTTGATTTGCTCCATCCACATTTCGCGCACGACGTTGAAATTTTCCTTGATGGTCTTTGGAGAAACTCCGTCGGTCACGAAGGCCTGTGGCGCGCGGCCCATCATGACCGCCCACAACTGCTGAACTCGCTCCTCGGGAATCGCGAACTTGGCGGCGGTCGCGAGCAGGATCAGCGCCTCGACGCGCGGCGGGTAACGAAGTGCAAATTCCATCGCAACTGCACCGCCCATCGACCAGCCGGCGATGACGGCGGATTGGAATCGCAACGAATCCATGAAATGGGCGAGGAAATCGGCGCATTCGCCAATCGACATCAGGCCTTCGACGCCGTCCGATCGGCCATGGCCCGGAAAGTCGAAAGCGACTGGGCTGTGTTTCCCCGCCAGCGCGTCGATTTGATGGTGCCAGGGGGCGCTATTGCCGCCCTCGCCGTGCACGAAAACGATTTTACGTCCGCGCGAGAAATCAGGGATCACGTCGGGCAGCGTAGTGGCACCCGGGTACTGGTAGTAGATCGCGTGACCCTTTACGTCAGTGTACTTGGTCGGCATCGCCGCGTGATTCTCCGTGCAGCTTTTTTCGGTTAGCTATTAGGTTCGCAGCGCGCTTGTCAAATGCACGTGGAACTGGGGGAAAAACACCGGTCTCTATCGAAGCGCCCCCCAGGATCCTGCGCGCAGGTAATTGACTTACCGCCGGCGCTACTCATCACCGCCAGAACGCGCTATCTACACCCAGATGCATCCGGGAGATTAGTTCATGGCATATCAGGCAATTGAAGTTAGAAATGACGGGTCGGTCGCCTGGCTTACCCTCAATCGCCCGCATAATCTCAATGCCCTCAGCGCTCTAATGGTGGAGGAACTGGAAGACTATCTGCACAAACTCCCGACCGACCACGCTACTCGGGTCGTGATCATGCGCGGGGCCGGCCGCGCCTTCTGCGCGGGGCTGGATCTCAAGGAGCAGAACCGCGGCGGATCGGGACTCGGTACATCAACCACCGGGACCATCGAGACGCAACGCCGGATGAGCGACCTGGTGGTCGCGATGCGCCGTGCGCCCCAGCCGTTTATCGCGGCGGTACGCGGTCCCGCTGCCGGCGGAGGATTCGCACTTGCGCTGGCCTGTGATGCCCGCATCGCCGGGACCTCGGCGCGCTTCAACGCCGCCTTCATCCGGATCGGGTTGAGCGCGTGCGACATGGGCGTGAGCTACCATCTGCCGCGCGCCGTGGGAATGTCGGTCGCTTCGGAGTTGATGCTGACCGGACGCTTCATCAACGCGGAGCGGGCACTCGCAACCGGATTAATCTCGGAGCTGTATCCCGATGCCGAGGTTGATGCGGCGGCGGGGAAGCTGGCACAGGAAATGACCGAGACCTCTCCGCTGGGCCTCCGGCTTACCAAGGAATGCTTATGGGCCAGCGTGGATGCCGGCAGTCTCGAGCAGGCGCTAGCGATGGAAGATCGCAATCAGGTTCTATGCGTGCGTGCGGGTTATATAGAGGAAGGCGCGCGCGCGTTTCTCGAGAAGCGCAGGCCTCACTATCCGGACCGCGCCTGATCGGCAGCAACCAGCTCCGGGAAAACCGCGGGTAAAAAGCCGCCGCGACGGAATTCCTCGCCGGTTGCGGACTAAAAACGGTAATAGTCTTACTGCAGTCGGGACGCTCTAGCGCGACGCGAACTGCGTAAGGGCGGTCAAGCGCGCGATGCTGTATTTGTTCTCGCCTTCGCGCCAACTCCGAATGGCGACGCGTTCGCCTGGGCTGTTATCCGCAACTGCCTTCTCCAGTTCTTGGGCGTCGGCGATCGTTGCGTGTCCAAACTCACGGATGACGTCGCCCGCGCGAATACCGGCCTTGTCGGCTGGCGAGCCGATCGTCACATTACGGACTCGCGCCCCCCATACGGCCGGGTCGTATTCCGCCATGGCGCCAAAGAACGTCGGGCCCTGCACGTCGCGGACCTCGGGGTGAAGAAAATAGACCCTGCCGCCGCGGGCCGCGAGTCGCGCCACCTTCACGATGTTGCTGGCTTCCTGCATGCTGAACACGGCCCCGGCAAGATAGACTTCGCCGTGGTGGCTCGCCGAGATTCCAATATCCGGAAAGCCGTTGCGGGCTAACCTCGCGCGGACGTTGCTTTCCAACTGGTCGGGCGAGATCTTATGCCGCAGGTGGCGCGGCGCCTCTTGGGGCACCGCCGCCTGAGAAACAACGACGTTGGTGGCAAGTTCTTTCCACGGTTCGCCGCCGGCCACCAGACTCGGATCGGCGGACGCCGTCATCTGCATCGCGGGTGTGTCGATTTGGGGCTTATGTACCCCCGCCGCCAGCAGCAGCGCTGCGACCCCCGCGGTCACCGCGGCAAAAACATACCGCCGCGAGACCAATTTGGTTGAGGGCGAGGGTCGCAGGTGGCTCGTCGTAACGGCTGGCACCGAAGCGACCACCCGCGAGGGCCGAAGTCCCCCGGCCGCGATCTCATCGGCTTCGACGGGTGTCGCGGCAGCGGACCACGCCTCGCAGTGGCTAATATAATCGGGAAACTCAAGTTCGGGGCGCGGCTCGACCGACTCCCGTGGCGCATCCTGAGCGGCAAGCGGCGGCATCTTGGGTACAACCCGCGCGGCACGCATCTCCGCTATCTTGAGCATCATCTCGTTAACTGAGAGATATCGGACGGGAATTTCGCGTTCGGCTCTAGCACTCATGTGCGCACCCCGTGGCAGCGAATTTCGGCGACTCACGCGCCGAAGAACGCCTCAGCCACCTAGATGGTCGAGAGAAAGCATGACCCACCCAAACCCTGAAAGGTCCGCTTAGCCGAATTTCAACTCAACTAGCGCCCAGGCCTAACTTCTCACGCACAGCTTAGCAAACTCTCGCAACCTTCGCCAACTTTGGACAGGCAAGGAATATGAAGAAATTTAGACCGCTGAAATAAGCAAAAACAATGCTGGCGAGCAATCTTTAGCTCAGATTGCCTCACTAACCGCATCTTCGCGTTGCGTTGGCTTGGGTCTTTTCTCGATTGGGGCGTAATGGCGCAGCTGCTCGCCGCCATAAACCTGCCGGGGCCGGGCGATGGCCTGCTCGGGGTCTCGCACCATCTCCGCCCACTGTGCCATCCAGCCGGCAGTCCGCGGGATTGCGAACAGTACCGGGAACATCGCCATCGGGAATCCCATCGCCTGGTAGATGATCCCAGAGTAGAAATCCACGTTCGGATAGAGCTTGTGGTTGACAAAGTAGTCATCTTCCAGCGCGATATGCTCCAACTCGACCGCGATGTCGATCAACGGATTCTTGCCGGTGACTTCGAACACCTCGTAGGCCAGCTGTTTGAGGATTTTGGCCCGCGGATCGTAGTTCTTGTACACGCGATGTCCAAAGCCCATCAGGCGCCGCTCGCGGTTTTTCACGCGCTTGATCATGTCCGGAATGCTCTTCACAGAGCCGATTTCCATCAGGCCCCGGATAGCCTGTTCATTGGCTCCGCCGTGCAGCGGTCCATACAGAGCCGCGACTGCGGCGGCGGCCGCCGCGTAGGGATCGGGCTGTGAGCTCCCCACCGCGCGCATCGCGTTCGCCGAACAGTTCTGCTCATGGTCGGCGTGCAGGATGAACAGCACATCGAGTGCGTGCTCCAGGACCGGATCGGGCTTGTACTTGAGTTCGGTCATCCTGAACAGCATCGACAGAAAGTTGCCCGTGTAGCTGAGGTCGTTGTCCGGATACACATAGGGGAGACCCCGCGTATGCCGATAGGCGAACGCCGCCAGCGTTGGAATCTTACCGATTAGCCGGCGAGTCTGCAGGCGGCGTGACTCGAGGTCATGAATGTTCGCCGCATCCGGATAGAAGGTCGAGAGTGCGCCCACCGTTCCGAGCAGCATGCCCATCGGGTGCGCGTCGTAGCGATAGCCCCCCATGAACTGCTTGATGCTCTCATGGACCATCGTGTGAATCTTGATGTTGTTTTCCCATCGCGCGTAGTGTTCGGTGTCCGGCAGCTCGCCCTTGACGATCAGATATGCGGTCTCGAGGTAGTTACTCTTTTCGGCCAGCTCTTCGATCGGATAGCCACGGTAGCGCAGGATACCTTTGTCGCCATCGATGAAGGTGATGCGGCTGCGGCAGGATGCGGTGTTTACGAAGGCCGGGTCGTAGGACATCAGCCCGAAATCGTCGGGCGATGTTTTGATCGCGCGCAGCGCCGCGGCCCGAATCACGCCGCCTTCTTCGACTGGAATTTCGTAGCTCTTGCCGGTCCGGTTGTCGACTATGCTGAGACTGTTCTTTGCCATCGTCCTTCCACCGAAAGTTCTGCGGCCGTGGCGTCGGTCCGCGGCCGTCAACATATATGCAGTAGTGCTGGTGAGCAGTCTACGTCAATCGCGCGCGTTGGAGCAATCGCGAACGTCTCGCTTTGCCGCTCGTCCCATGGCAGGCTCGGAGCGCGTCTTGCCGCTTGGTCCAATCCTGTTTGCAAAAAAGGGGCGCGACGCTCGCGATCTCGCCAAATGAGGTGTGACGCGAAGGTGCGAGTGACGATGCTGCGGTGCGCCGTGGCTTGACGCAACATGAGCGACAAGATTTTTGCGCCAGTATCAGCTTTCATCATCTCTACCATTTCGTCGCTTGGTTACGGCGGGGTCATCTTCATGATGGCGATCGAGAGTGCCTGCATTCCGCTGCCCTCTGAGATCATCATGCCGTTCTCCGGCTACCTGGTTCATACCGGACGGTTCGACCTGCAAATGGTCGCGATCGCCGGCGCAGTTGGATGCCTGCTCGGTTCGTATGTCGCCTACTACCTGGGTGCTAGGGGTGGGCGCTGGTTCCTCCTGCGCTACGGACGATGGGTCCTGATTGCGCCTCACGAAATCGAATTAGCCGATTGGTTCTTCGCTCGCTGGGGTAAACCGGCGGTGTTCATCAGCCGCCTACTGCCGGTCGTACGAACCTTCATCGCGTTTCCGGCCGGCGTGTCACGCATGCACCTCCTTCCGTTCACCGTGTACACACTCGCGGGCTCGTACGTGTGGTGCCTTGCGCTTGCATATGCGGGGATGAAACTCGGCCAGCATTGGGAGGCACTGGCGCCGTACTTCCACCGGTTCGACGCGGTCATCGGGATAGTGATCGTCGCGGGGGCCGCTCTCGTGGTCTACAATCGGGTAAGGAATATCATGAGTGCGCCTGCACGCGACGCGGCAAGCGAGTAGCTGACCAGGTAAGGCGCTTACCAGGCGGTGAGCGATTTTCCTTGCCCGGTCGCGGTGCCTGTCACGGACCCGCGCGCGGAAGGGTCGGGGTCGGGTCGGGCAGAACTTGAGCTTCTGGGATGGCGCCAAGCTGTGGTCCGGCGCTGCGTTCGTGATGATCGAAGACACTTCCCAGGAGCTTTAAAATGACTCCCAACGATTCCACCCCTACGCCGGACCAGCTCGAAGAGGTATTCAACAGCATCGACGCGGTCGAAGTCGGGATGGCGCGCGATCTGCTGGAAAGCTCCGGCATGGAATGTTTCGTCTTCGATGCCAGCGCATCGCAAATGCTTGGCTCAACGGCGGCAATCACGGTGCGACTGATGGTCCGCGCCGAGGACGCAGTCGAGGCGCGCGAGGCCCTGAAGGAGCTCGGCTTCTAGAAAATCCCTGTTCAGGAGAGAGAGCTTCCGGGATCTAGCCACGCGCAGCGGCTCTCTTCCATTGTTCCTGGGCGAATCTTCGAAAAAGGAAGACGGACAAGACAAGTGTCCTCTGAATGGTCGCGCAGCGCGGTTTTCTATCAAATCTACGCGCGCAGCTTTGCCGATTCGAACGGTGACGGCATCGGCGACCTCGACGGTATCGCCGCGCACCTGGACTACCTGAATGATGGCACCGAGCGATCGCTGGGTATCGATGCAATTTGGCTCACTCCCATCAATCCCTCGCCGCTCAAAGATTGGGGCTACGATGTGAGCGACTACTGCGAAGTCCATCCCGAGCTGGGCGATCTGGGCGCATTCGAGCGATTGATTCGCGAGGCTGACCGTCACGGCATCCGGATAATCCTGGACCTGGTCCCCAACCACACCTCCGATCAGCATCGCTGGTTTCGCGAATCGAGCTCCGCGCGCAACCATCCGAAGCGCAACTGGTACATCTGGAAGCCGGGAACTCCCGAGCATACGCCGAACAACTGGATCAGCATCTTTGGCGGCCCGGCATGGGAATGGGACGAGGCGACCCGGGAATGGTACCTGCACCTGTTCCTCGCAGAACAGCCCGACCTCAATTTCCGCAATCCGGAGGTCGTGGCCGCGATGCACGACGTGATCCGTTTCTGGCTCGACCGGGGCGCCGCAGGCTACCGGATCGATGTGATGCACGGGCTCATCAAGGATGCGATGTTTCGCGACAACCCACCGCTCGATAAGGTTGAGCGGGGCTCCCAAAACGACGTCGGCTTAAAGCAGAAGCATCTCCATGACTTCGACCAGCCCGAGGTGCACGAGATCATCCGGGGATTGCGGCGGGTGATCGATGAATACAACGATCGAATCATGGTCGGCGAAGTGTGGCCGCACAGCAATCAATCGCTGGCGCTTTACCTGCGCCCCGACGAGCTCCAGCAGGCATTCAATTTCCGGTTCCTCTTCTGTCCCTGGCAGGCCGCGCGCTTTCGCGCGCAAGTCGAGGAAATCGAACGCATTCTCCCCGCAGGCTCGTGGCCAACCTGGACGCTTTCGAACCACGATTTTGCGCGGCACATTACCCGCCATGAGCATGGCGCCAGCACCGCGGCGCGCGCACGCCTGGCCGCGGTAATGTTGCTGACGCTGCGCGGCACGCCGTTCCTCTACTACGGCGAGGAAATCGGGATGCAGAATGTCTCGATCGCGCGGGAGCGATGGCGCGATCCGGTGGGACGCGACGGGTGTCGTACTCCCATGCAATGGTCGGACGCGTCCGGCGGTGGCTTTACCAGCAGCAAAACGCCGTGGCTGCCGCTGGGGGACTACGCGGCGGTGAACGTAGCCAGGCAGATTGACGACCCCGGTTCGATCCTGTCCCTCTACCGGCGCGCAATCCGGGTTCGGCGCGCATCGCCGGCGCTGAGGGCGGGAATGATTCGCGTAATCGAGCAGGCACCCGAAGACTGTCTGGCGTTTGTTCGCGAAGCCCCGGCCAGCCGGGCGATGGTAGCGTTGAACTTCACCGACGGGCCGCACGAAATCGAAGTCCCATCGGGAAAAATCCTGCTCAGCAGCGACCCCGGCCGCGACCCGGGCAAGACGACCCTGGGCAGGTTTCGACTCACGCCAAACGAAGCGATCGTGGTCGAATGCTGAGGACGCTTTGCGGGACAGGCTCGCGCCTGTCCTCACACGCCTGGCTTCTTTGTTAGGATCGCCGTCATGCACAAGCCGCGATTCCTGGACGCAGTTGCCGAGCAGCTGGGAGACCGCGACGCGTTCGCCGGGCATCTCGCTGCCGGCCGCCGTCCGTTTCAGCCATCCGATGTTGAGCCGCAGTGGCCACGCGATCGCGCGGTCGACATTCTGCACATCAAATTGGACGTCGCACTCGACTTCGAGCACAAGCGCATCACCGGCACCGCAACTCACCGCCTGACCGCGATATTGGACGAACTAAAGACTCTCGAGTTCGACGCGACCGAGCTCGAGATCGGCTCGGTGCGCGTCGGCAACGAGCCGGCAGCCTTCGCATCGCGGGACGGGAAAGTGCAGGTGACGCTCCCACGCGAGCTCATAGCGGGCGCCGAGGTTGAGATAGCCATCGAGTACTCGGGAGCGCCGCGCCGGGGTCTCTATTTCGTCGGTCCCGATAGCGCCTACCCGGACAAGCCGGTCGAGGCCTGGACCCAAGGCGAAGACGAAGATTCGCGCTATTGGTTCCCGTGCTACGACTACCCCAACGATCGGGCGACCAGCGAAGTCATTGCCACGGTTCCCGACCACTTCACGGCGATTTCCAATGGCGCGCTACTGTCGAATACTCACCATCCGGCAGCGCGCACCCGCACGTTCCACTGGCGTCACGACGTGCCGCATTCCACTTACCTGATCACCCTGGCCGCCGGCGAATTCGTCACCATCGAGGATCGCGCGGGTGACACTCCCGTCCTGTACTACGTGCATCCCGGACGCGAGGATGACGCACGCCGCGCGTTCGGCAATACGCCGCGGATGATTCAATTCTTCGAGCGCATCATCGGCGTCCCCTACCCCTACAGCAAGTACGCGCAGGTCGCGGTCAGCGATTTCATCTTCGGGGGGATGGAGAATACCTCCGCGACGACCCAGACCGCCGACACCCTGCACGACGCGCGCGCACATCTCGACTTCAAAAGCGATCCGCTGGTCGCGCACGAGCTGGCCCATCAATGGTGGGGCGACCTGCTCACCTGCCGTGACTGGTCGCACGCCTGGCTAAACGAGGGCTTCGCCACCTATTTCGAAGCGTTATGGTGCGAAGAAAACCTGGGTGCCGACGAGTTCGCGTGGAACCTGCGGCAGGATCGCGAGGCCTACCTCGCGGAAGACTCGCGCGAATATCGCCGCCCCATCGTGTGCAACCGCTACCGTGCGCCAATCGAGCTGTTTGATCGCCATCTGTACGAAAAAGGATCGCTAGTGTTGCACATGTTGCGGCGGGAACTGGGCGACGCGCTCTTCTACAAATCGTTGAGTCTGTATTGCACCCGCCATCGCGGCGGCAACGTCGTCACCCGCGATCTGGAACGCGCCTGTGAAGATGCAACCGGGCGGAATCTCGAATGGTTCTTCGACCAATGGGTTTACAAGGAAGGCCATCCGGAGATCGAGGTTTCCAGCGCGTACGACGACCAGCGCAAGCTGGCCAGCGTCACGGTCAAACAAACCCAGAAGACTTCGGCGACGACTCCGCTCTTTCGATTCACCACCGCGCTCTCGCTGCTGGACGCGGACGGCCGAGAGACGCGTCATCGCGTCGAGTTTCGCGAAACCGAGCAAGTGTTCAATTTTCCATTCGACAAGGCGCCCAGGTCGGTTCGCTTTGATCCGGACTTCGACATCGCAAAGACCCTCAAGCACAAGCGCGGACGCGAGGCCCTGGAACTAGAGCTGCGGCACTTGCCCGAGGCGATCGGACGTGCGGCCGCCGCGCGCGAGCTGGGTAAAGAAGGCAGCCCGCAGGCCACCGCGGCGCTCAAGGACGCGCTGCTGAACGACAAGTTCTGGGGCGTGCAGGCCGACGCCGCCGCGGCGCTCGGGGAGATTCGTACGGACGCCGCGCTTGATGCGCTGATTGAGGGCCTCGGCGGCCAGCATCCCAAGGCGCGCCGCGCCGCCGCTCGGGCCCTCGGCCAATTCCGCGACAATGAGCGGGCCGCGTCCGCGCTCGCCGTCAAGCTCGAACGGGGAGACGAGAGTTATTTCGTCGAGGCGGAAGCCGCGCTGGCGCTCGGCAAGACCCGCGACCGTCGCGCGGTCGAAATTCTGGAGCGCGCCCTTCAGCGCCCCTCGTATCTGGATGTGATCCGCACTCACGCCCTGGGCGGCATCGCCGAGAGCCGCGACGAGCGCGCGCTCGGGATCGGCCGGGAATGGTGCGCATACGGAAAGCCCCCGCGCACTCGGGTCGCAGCTCTCGGGACGCTGGCCAAGATAGCGCGCCAGCGCGAAGCTTGGCGCGAGGAGATCTTTGACTGTTTGATGCCGCTGAGTGATGACCGTGAATTCATGGTTCGCATGCGATTGCCCGGGGCGCTCGAGGAAATCGGCGATTCACGTGCGATCGCCCCCTTGCGGCGGCTGGCCGACCGCGACCTCGATGGCCGAATCCAGCGGCGCGCACGCGCCGCGGTCGCTGCGATCAGCGAGGGCCGCAACCGTACCGAGCACGACACGCGCGTGCGCGAGGACCTGGACAAGCTGCGCGAGGAGAACAAGAAGCTACAGCAGCGCCTGGAAAAACTGGAAGCATTGGCTAAGAACAAAGCTTGAGAAAGAGCTATGGCAGGGAGACGTTTGTCTGTCCGCGCTCGCGCGCAGGCGGCGAGTTCCGGGTGAGCGGCAATTGCCGAGAGTCCTATTGGCGCCGCCGCGGGACTGGGAGGGTAACCCTGCTATTTACCTTTGGGGTCTGCAAGCATTTGTGGTTGAGTCATCCTCTTCGGTGAGTCCATATGGAAGCCAAAGTCACGGTCTGCCTCACGTTCGATTTCGATGCACTCTCGCTGTGGATTGGCGGTTTTCGCGCGCGATCGCTGAGCGCCATCTCGCGCGGCGAATTCGGCCGGGTCGGCGCGCTGCGCCTCATCGAAATACTCAGGCACTGGAAAATCCCGTCGACCTGGTTTGTTCCCGGACATAGCGCCGAGACTTTTCCTGAAATCGTCGAACGACTCGTGGCGGAGGGCCACGAGATCGGCAATCACGGTTATCTACATACTCATCCCAAGAACCCGGAAGACGAAGAGCAGATTCTCCTTCACGGCAACGAAGTGTTGTCGCGGATGACCGGCCGCAAACCGGTCGGATTTCGCTCGCCCGGCGCCGGGCTTAGCGAAAACATGGTTGGCCTGCTCCTCAAGCACGGCTTCGAGTACGACTCCAGCCTGATGGGTGACGATTTCACGCCCTACTACATGCGAATTGGCGACCGGGCGCCGGACGATGGCCCTTACGTGTTCGGCAAACCGGTCAAGGTACTCGAGATTCCATTTACCTGGGGCCTGGATGATTTTCCCGCCTTCGAGTACACCGTCATCCGCGGTTCCATCCAGCCGGGACTGGCCTCGCCCAACGCGGTTTTCGACATCTGGGCGGGCGACTTCGATTATCTCTACGATCGCCTCGGCGAGGGCATCTACACGCTCACCATGCATCCGCAGGTCATCGGCCGCGGCCATCGCTTGCTGATGCTGGAACGACTAATCGATCACATCCACTCTCATCGCCGGGTCGAGTTCAGCACGATGTCGGCGGTCGCCAGCGCCTGGAAGCAGGCTCACCCGATAAGCGTTTAGACCTCCTCTCGCGAGTCAGGGTTAGGATGGCAACCGCTGGCGCGAGGGCGTTAAGTGTGCGTCGCGCGGGTTCTCATGTTTTGGTGGTCTGGAACCAGGCTTTACCGATGGACGAGAGTCGTCGAGAACCAGCACCAGACCGCGTGAGTCATTCGTCCCGCGTCGCTCGCACCTCAAACAAAAGCGGCGGGCCATCGCCCGCCGCTTCCGTTCTCGGTTGTGGGGCCGTGCCGCTCAGGCGTCGAAATAGAGCGCGAATTCGTACGGATGCGGACGCAGGCGCATCGCGCTCACTTCTTTGGTCATCTTGTAATCAATCCAGGTCTCGATGAGGTCCTCGGTAAATACGTCACCCTTGAGCAGGTACTCGTGATCGTTCTTCAGGTTGTTCAGCGCTTCGTCGAGCGAGGCCGGCATGCTCGGCACCTCCGCCAACTCTGCCGGCGTCAAGGCGTAGATATCCTTGTCCAGCGGCTGACCCGGATCGAGCCGGCGCTGAATGCCGTCCAGACCCGCCATCATCATCGCGGTGAACGCGAGATACGGGTTCGCCAGCGGATCGGGGAACCGTACCTCGATGCGCTTGGCCTTCGGCGACGGCGAATACATCGGGATGCGCACCCCGGCCGACCTGTTGCGGCTCGAGTAGGCCAGATTGATGGGCGCCTCGAAGCCGGGGACCAGTCGCCGGTACGAATTGGTGGTCGGGTTGGTGAACGCCGCGATCGAGGGCGCATGATGCAGGATGCCTGCGATGTAGTGCATCCCGAGCTCCGACATCCCCGCGTACCCGTTGCCCGCAAAGAGCGGCGTCTCGCCCTTCCACAGGCTCTGATGGGTATGCATGCCGGTGCCGTTGTCGCCGAAGATCGGCTTGGGCATGAAGGTCACGGTTTTGCCGTGGCGCACCGCCACGTTCTTGCAGATGTACTTGTACCAGGTCAGCCAGTCCGCCATCTTCACCAGCGACTGAAAGCGCATGTCGATTTCGGCCTGCCCGGCGGTGGCGACTTCGTGATGCTGCTTTTCGACTCGAATTCCGACCCGCTCCATCTCGAGCACCATCTCGGTGCGGAGGTCCTGCAGCGTGTCGGACGGCGGTACCGGGAAGTACCCTTCCTTGTTGCGCGGCTTGTAGCCGAGGTTGCGTCCCGAATCGCTCACATTGAACTCGCGACCGGTGTTCCAGTTGCCCTCGTTCGATTCGATGTAGTGGAACGATTGATGCTGGCTGGTCTCGTAGCGGACTCCGTCAAAAATAAAAAACTCCGGCTCCGGACCGAAGTACGCGGTATCCGCGATGCCGGTTGACTTGAGATGTTTCTCGGCCTTTCGGGCGACGTTGCGCGGGTCGCGCGTGTAGTCAGCACGAGTGATCGGGTCCGAGATATCGCAGATCATGGTGAGCGTCGGATCCTTGGTGAACGGATCCATTACTGCGGTGCTGGGATCGGGGACCACGAGCATGTCGCTCGCGTCGATTGCCTGCCAGCCGCGTATCGAGGAGCCGTCGAAGCCCAGCCCTTCCTCGAATGGCCCCTCATCCTTGAACTCGGAAATCGGTGCGGTGAAGTGTTGCCAGGTACCGAGCAGGTCGGTGAACTTCAAATCGACCATCACCACTCCCTTGTCCTTGATCGTTTGCAAGACTTCTTTGGGCGTCATCGAAGCCGTAACCCTCCTCGCCGTTTACATACGGGGACGGCGAACCCTGAGTTTGTGCATTTGATGATCCGAATCGCGGCGCTGCGGCGCGCTTGATTTGGCCATGGGTGCGCTGTCTCGCCCAATTCGATCACCGCTTTTTCTCACGAATACCGGCCGAAGGCAACGGTCGCTTCTCGCGGCAGGTGTGGGGGCATCCGCCGGGAACTGCCGCCTATTTGGACAGCAGCGCGCCCTGCGATCTCGATCTCGGATCGCGATAAACTCCCACTGGTTTTCGACTTTGTTTTCGCATCGGCGCCTTGTCACGCCATGAACTTCAGCAGAGCAAAATAGATGCCCAGTCCTGCGAACCCGACGGGTACGCCAATGCGCGCCCAGGCTCCACTGCCGATCTTCAGGGCGCCCGCGCTGATGATGTTGGGAATGTTGCCAGGGATGAGCATCCCACCCGAGACCAGCAGCGCGATGATTGCCACGCGGGCGCGCGGCAAGCTCATGTTGTGAACTTCGAGAGCCACCAGCGTGGCGTTGTCGAGCACCGCCGACACGGTGTTGATCCAGAACAACGCGTCGTTCGATAGCGCGCTTACTAGTCGCGTCGCAATCTGGGCATATGCATCGCTCACCAGAACCAGTCCCGCGACAAACACGTAAACCTTGACGCCCTGAACGATCGCGGCCAGCGGGGTTTCCTCCATGAGCACGCCGGCCGGGGAATCGTGATAGATGCCGCGCGCAAACCACCCCGCGAGCGCCGACGCAACTGCCACCCCGGATAAGATCCACGGCCCCAGCAAGAGGAACAATCCCGTGAAGGGCAGGTTCAAAGCGGAGGCTGCAAGCGCCGAAAGCGGCTCACCGACACGGGTCAAGGCGGCGCCCAGACCGATCGCAAAACACGCTGCAACCGTCACCCGGGTGCGCGCCTCGCCCTGGAGATTCAGCAGTCTGACCATCTCGACCAGCACCAAGGCTGCGACTATCGCGGTGATGATGCCCGAGAGCACCGCCAGCACAAACGTCGAGAGCGCGGCCAGCAGCGGACGGCGGATGCGGCGGCGAAGGCGCGCGAAGGCCCGGTCGAGACGACGGCGGGCAAAACTGAACAGAATCCCGGCGATGACCACCGCCAGGGTTATGAGAATGGGTTCTTTGCCCGCCCTCAGTACCAGGCGCCAGTCGAATCCGGACCCCATAAGGGTCGCGACGATCCCGATGATGAAGACATAGACCTCGATGTTCTGTTCGATGAAGCGAATCGCGATGGGCCCGATCAGGAGCAGAAGCAGAATAACTATCGCAGCGGGAACGTTCATCGGGAGCTGAATTTTCGGACGGAGGCCGACGCGAATCCGGATCGATACCAGAACCGGCGCGGTAGCGCGATAAGCGGAGCGGCGGAGCCAGTTGTCCCGGTCCGCCGCCGCTCGTGCTGCTTTGACGGAAATCCTCCCCAGCGAGGGACGGAGCTTGCCTAGAAAACGTAAATCACGTTGGCACTGAGGGTGTCCTGTCCGGCCCACAGTTGCTGAGTGTGGGTGACGGGGTTGACGAAGTTGTTGTTCGGGAAGATCTGCACGTTCGAATTGTCGTGCCGGTATTCCAGCCGGGCCAGCAATCCGGTGACTTCCGGAACCTTCCAGGTGACGGTCTGGGTGAGCTCCCACAGGGTCTGGGCGGTCCCGGTACGGGCGCCATCCTCATCGTCGAAGAATTCACCACGAGTCGCCAGTTGCCATGCGTTCCAGTCATAAACGAAGTACCCGGCCAGTCCCTGCCAGGTGGCCGAATGCCCGTTTACCACCGGTCCGCTTTCACTTGCATACAGGTACTCCGATTCCAGCGTCACGCCGGGAAGGAACGCCGGTTTGTAGGTGACGATCGGGTCGATCGCGCCGAGGTTGGAATTCGAGTGACCGGGCAGATTGGGTCCCCAGATTCCGTTCACCACCAGCGCCAAGCTCTTGTCCTTGGTGTTGAGCACCAGCTCGCCCTCGTAGTTGGGACCATTGTTGGTATTGAGCTGCGGATCATCCCATCCGTTGTTCAGCGATCCGGTAAACGACACGTAGTCGTTGAGGGTGTACGCGCCCTGGACGCCGGTGTGGGTCAGCGGCTCGCCCAGGGTGAACAGGAAGCTGCGGGTTTCGTTGTAGTTCTGGTTCTGATAGGTCGGAATGACTTCCGCGCCGAGCAGAGTCACAAACCGGCCCGCCTGCGCCGCGATCCCGGCCCCCAGCGGAATGGTATAGGTCAGGTAGTACTGGGTGGGATCGATCCACTGGGCGCTGGTCTGATGCACCGGCCCAAAGTTGGTCGCGGCCGAGATGGCGTTGGCGACGTTGCCGAAGTTGATGTCGGTCACGAACCCGACGGTCCCGTCTCGTTCGATATGCAGGTTGGCCTGCGTGAGCTGAAAACCATCTGCGTCCCAAGCACGAAACAGGTTGGTGTTTCCGTTGGGCTGGTTGAAGTTGTGCTCGTAGCCCGCATCGACCAGGCCGTGGATGGAAACGCCCAGATTGGTTTTAAGGTCGCTCTCAATCTTGGCCACGTGTTCGCCGACGGTTTGCGGCCGCGCGCCTTCGGCGGGCGGGGTCACGGTGATTGCCTTTTCGATCTGTTTCACTTCTCCCTGGGTCTGCGTCACCTCCCCTGCGAGATTGGTTACGTTCCCGCTCAGTGCATCGAGCCGTTGTTGTTCACTGACTGAGGTTCCCCCCGTCGGCCCAGCAGCGAGCGCTTGCGACATTGCAAAAAGCAACGACAGCGTCGCCGGACCAAGCCACGCTACAGCTTTTCCTCTTGTCCTCCGTTTCACTCTTTCCTCCCTGACGGCTGGTAAGCCGATCTCACCCGCGCACCATGGCGGCGCCGGGACCAAGCCGGCACGCTTGGGTTCAAGATTCATACCGGCGTAATGTTCCGTTTAGTCGTCTATTCAGTATCAGAGTCTGCGATGGGCCCCCTTAGCTGGCGCCCATCGAACTGGCATGTGCCGCTTGACTACTCATTCAGGGATGCAGATAAACCCTGGCAGAGGCGCCAAAGATGGATTTTGAATTGACCGAAGCGCAGCAGGAGATCGTTCAGCAGATCCGCGCGATGGGACAGAAGTTTCCCGATGAATATTGGCGCGATCGCGATGCGCGCGCCGAGTTCCCGCACGAGTTCTATGCCGAAGTCGCGCGCGGCGGGTGGCTCGGGGTCGCGATTCCCGAGCAATACGGCGGCAGCGGGCTCGGGATCACCGAGGCGGCCCTGGTGATGCGCGAGGTCGCCGGCTCAGGGGGCGCGATGGCGGCGGCGAGCGCGATTCATCTCTCGATCTTCGGCGTGAGCCCGCTCGTGTTTCATGGCAGCGAGGAACAGAAGCGCCGCTTCCTGCCCGACGTTGTGAGCGGAAAGCTGCATGTCGCGTTCGCGGTGACCGAACCTGACGCCGGCAACGACATCACGCATATCAAGACCGCCGCGCGCCGCGACGGCGACAACTATGTGATCAACGGGCGTAAGGTGTTCACCACCAAGGCGCGCGAGGCGCAGCGCATGCTGCTGTTGACCCGAACCACGCCCTTCGAGCACGTTCAAAAGAAGACCGACGGAATGAGTTTATTCTTTGCCGAGCTCGAACCCGCCGCGGTCGAGGTCCGCGAGTTGCACAAGCTCGGCCGCGCCGCGGTCGATACCAACATGCTCTTCATCGACAATCTGCGCGTGGCGGTTTCGGATCTGGTCGGCGGCGAAGGGCGCGGGTTTCATTGCCTGCTCGATGGCCTCAATCCCGAACGTATCCTGGTCGCCGCCGAAGCGATCGGGATCGGTCGCGCCGCGCTCGCCAGAGCCGTGCGTTACGCGAAGGAACGAGTCGTGTTCGGACGTCCCATCGGTCAAAACCAGGCGATCGCGCATCCGTTGGCAGATGTCTACGCGAAGCTGGAAGCCGCGGAGATGTTGATGCTCAAAGCAGCGTGGCTATTCGATCATCGCAAGCCCTGCGGACCGGAGGCGAACATGGCCAAGCTGCGCGCCGCCGATGCTGCCTTCGAGGCCTGCGATCGTGCGGTGCAAACGCTCGGCGGCTACGGCTATATTCGCGAATACGACGTGGAACGGTACTTCCGCGAATGCCGCCTGCTTAAGATCGCGCCGGTGTCGCAGGAGATGGTCTTGAACTCGATCAGCGAGCACGTGCTCGGACTCCCGCGCTCCTACTGATCACTGCCCGCGCAATGCGAATTTCGAAGATCGCCATCCTGGTGCTGTGCCTGGCATTTGCGGGATGGGTGTTCTACGCACTGCACACCGCGGAGCCGGTACGGGTTTTGGAGACCAGCCTCCACCACGCGGATGGTGGAGTGTTCGTGCAGGGCAAGATTCAAAATGACGGACTCGACACAGGCCCGGTCGCCATCGAGGTTCGCTACTACGACCGCAGCGGGCATCCGGTCGGCCAGGACAAGATCGTGGTCGACAGGCTGCCGCAGGGTCTAGTCGCGAGCTTTCGAACTCCGGCGCGCGCGATCGACCGGGCGGCCAGCTTTTCCATCTACCTCAACCAGGGGCGCAATCCTTACGGCAATTAGACAGCATGAAAAATTCTTATGCTATCTATAGATTCAACTTAAGCATGGTCTTTTCTGGACGCAGTCTCAGATGAGCATTTCGGCCCAATATTGCTCGTGGATGAGGCAAAAACCCTCAAATATGTCGCTTCGCATCGATCTGAGCCTCATTTGCTCAGGTCTCACCCACAATGTTACTATAAGTAGTCGATATCATAACCAGTTGTTTGATGAGCCGTGCATTCGGGCTAAGGGAGCCGGCCGTTCATCATGCGAGGCCACAGCACATGCCACGGTTCAGGGAACGTAGTTTCGGCCATATAATTCGCGAACGCCGACGCCAGCTCGACCTCACGCAAGAAGAAGTCGCACGCCGCATCAGAACCTCCACTCCCTATGTGGGTCATCTCGAATCCGGCAAGCGCCATCCGTCCGACAAGATCGTAAATCGGATCAGCGAAGTGCTCGGCCTCGATTGCCGCGAGTTGTTCTTCCTGGCCAATCCGCGGGCCCAGGCGCTTCTCAATCCTGCATCCGAGGCCAACTCGTCGTCTGCGTGGGAGCTGTTCAAGAGCAACGAGCAGCTGCGCCGCGTTCACAATATCAGCAACGAAGAGATGGAGATGCTGTCACGCGTCGCCTTGCTGGGCGAGGTCCGCGAGCCGCGCGACTTCATCTACATCCTGAACACAGTTCGCCACACCGTCGGCCGTTAATCGATCCGCGAACAGTCACCCCGGCCCGCCCCGAAAATTGGGATAAGCGGCGAGAGCAAACCGCTAGTAAAAACCGTTCCCTGCGAGGGACTGTTCACGCGTCTTTGGCGCGCGAAGGCTCTCCTTACCGTACATTCTTCTTGCGCGCGATTGGAGTTTTTTGCAAGCCGAATTCCGCTCTCTTCGCCCGCCCGGTCGAGGATCACGATGACAGACAGCGATAGCGGAAGTTTATCTCGCGACTGGCGCGAGCCGTCTTTGCGCGGCTAAGCTCGCGCGCGATGTCCGAGCTGCTGGAGATTGGTGATTCGCGGGTGGCAGCCGCGACGCACTGGCGGCGACGCTACACAATCGTGGCGCTGTTCTTTTTCGGCACGGTTCTCTGCTACCTCGACCGCGTTAGCATCTCGGTTGCGATAATTCCGCTGGCCGCAGAAGAAGGCTACGATTCGGCCGCACAGGGCCTCATTCTCTCGGCGTTCTTCTGGGGCTATCTATGGCCGCAACTCGCGGGCGGATGGCTCGCCGACCGATTCGGTGGCAAGCGGGTGCTCGCGTTGGGGGTTGCGGTTTGGTCGGTTGCGACCTTCATCACACCGGGCGCCGCGCGCATGTCGTTTACGGTGCTGTTCGCCGTCCGAATCCTGCTCGGTCTGGGTGAAGGAGTTAACTTTCCCGCGATTCACAGCCTGACCGCGCGCTGGATGCCACAACGCGAACGCGCCCGAACTCTCGCGCTGAATTTTAGCGGGATGTATTTGGGGACGGTCGTCGCCCTGATCCTCAGCCCGATGATAATCGCGACGTTCGGTTGGCCGGCGTTGTTCTACCTCTCGGGCGCGGCCGGTGTGGTCTGGATTGCAATCTGGTCAATCAAAGCCGCCGACGGACCTCCCCATCCTCCTCCCTGGGCCGAGGGCCAAACCGGGGAGAGGTACGCGGCGCGCATTCCCTGGCGTGCGATCGCACACGAACCGGCGGTGTGGGCAATCGCACTTGCCCACTTCTGCAGTAATTTCGGCTTCAACATCCTTCTGCTCTGGCTACCGACCTACCTGCATCATGCCTTCGGCGTTACCGTAAGCCGCGTGGGAATTTATTCGCTGGTCCCGTGGGTGGCCTCGTTCGCGGTAGTCAACATGGGAGGATGGGTCGCCGACGCGATGCTGATTCGCGGAGTGAGCGTTGGCCTCACTCGAAAACTGATGCAATCTATCGCCTTCGGCGTGGGCGCTCTGCCCCTCCTGGTGGTCCCGTGGGCCAGCAGTCCCGCCGCTGCGATCGCACTGCTGACGCTATCCGCAGCAGCAAGCGGGCTGGGCCTGTCCGCCTATGGTGTGAACCATCTCGACGTGGGCCCGGAATATGCGGGAGTGCTGATGGGCATTTCCAACTCCATCGCTACCATCCCCGGGATTGTGGGAGTCGCAATCGCAGGGTTCATCGTTCAAGCAACCAGTTCATTCAGCGCGGTGTTCATTCTGATCGCCGCAGTCTACGCGATCGGCCTGGCCGGGTACTTAAGATGGGCCAGCGGTGACCGCCGCCTCTGAAGTGCGACGATCGCTTTTTTGTCGTTCTTACTCCCGCGAATCGCGAACCCTGAGAACCCTCTTCGGCCCGGTCTCTTAAAGTTCGTCCCGCTTGTCGTTACTCCAGAAATGCGGTGGTAATCGCACCGCCGGACGGGCTATATCGAGAGCATCACCGGAGCGGCTTAACACCATGAATGAACGCGCACACCTATCGCCGTATCGTTGGATAATCGAGCTTCTTCTACTTCTGCTTCTAACTGTCCAGTCGCTTACCTGGCTCGCGCCCGCCCCGATTCTCGACGAAATCAAGAAGGGACTCGGTATCACGCTGGGCGCGGCCGGGCTGATCATCTCGATCATCGCGCTGTGCATCGGCATCTTCTCGATCCTGGGTGCGGTCGTGATTGAGAAGCTCGGCGCACTGCGCTGCCTTCAGATCGGCGTGTGGCTGATGGCGCTTAGCGAGATCGCGAGCGGTTTTGTCGGGAGTTTCTCCGCGCTGCTCGTCTGCCGCGTGCTGGAGGGGGTGGGATTCGGGATGGTGATAGCTCCGCCGGGCGCGCTCACGATGGAATGGTTCGGCGAATCCGAATGGCCTTACATCAACATGATCAACTTCGCGTTCGCATACGTCGGGCTGACCGCGGCCTTTCGCATCACACCGACGTTGTTCGCGGCGGTAAATTCGTCGTGGCAGTCGGTGCTCTTTTACTACGGAATCGCGACCGCAGGGGTGGCGTTGTTGTGGACCGTCCTGGGACGCCAGAGGACTACTGCCCCGGTCGCCACCGAGGTGGCGACTACTGTCGCCAGCGAGTCCGCGCTGGTCGAAGTGATGAAGATGCGTAACGTCCTGCTGATCGCGATCGGCCTATTCGGCGGCATGTGGGTCTTTCAGCTTTATACCGCGTTCCTGCCGCAATTCTTCCGCGTCTTTCGCGGGATGAGCTTGGCACAAGCTTCCTTGCTGACGCAGGTCTTGCCGCTCACCGGATTTTTCGCGGTGCTCGCAGGCGGGTTTGGAACCGCTCTTACTGGACTGCGCAAACCCTTCACCTGGCCGATCGCGATTTTTACCTTGGTCGGCTGCATCGGCGCGATCGAGCTGAGCAACCCGACGTGGATTGGCCTTTCGCTGGTCCTGGTCGGAATCGGCTCGGCCGCATCGCTCGTGGCGATAGCCACCCTGATGATGGAGCTGCCGAACATGAATCCCACCCGACTCGGCGCCGCGTTGGGCTTCGTATGGGCGGTCGGATACTTCGGGGCGTTCCTGTCGCCGGTGCTCGGCGGCAAGCTGGCCGCCTCGATCGGTCTGCCCCAAGTCATGCTCGGTTTCCTGGTCTTCCAACTCCTGCCCACGGTCGCGCTGTACCTCTTGCCCGAAACTGGTCCGGGCAGGGTGGGCGTTGAAAAGGCCGCCGAACGCACGGCGCAACCGGCCGTCGAACCGGCCAAATCCGCGTGACTCAGGATATCCGGATCGTAAGCCCAGGAGCGCTTCCTGTGGTCAAGGGAGCGAGTTTTCTACTCGGGTGCCCGTTCCGGATGCGGCGCAATCTTCACCAGTTGCTTGTGTAGCACCGTGTTGTCTGCGATCATTCCCGCCACCTTCACACTACGCTGATTGAACCGGATCATGGTGCCGTGAATATCAGTCATGGTACCGCCGGCTTCCGCGAGCAGCGCGGCCCCCGATGCGATGTCCCACTCGCTCTTCGGTGAACGCGTGAAGGTCGCGTCGCCTTTCCCGGCCGCCACCAGCGCCAATTTGTAGGCGACGCTCCCGGTCGGGCTCACCTTGAGCCGTCCCTGGAATACTTCCCATTCGCCGCGTGCAGTCTCGCTTCGGCTCGCCAGCACCTTCGCGCGATGGAGCACGCGGGTCCGCGTCACTCGCACCGGTTCGGCATTCAAATGACAACCCATCCCGCGCGCCGACCAGAACATCTCGCGGGTTATGGGATTGTAAGTAACTCCCAATACCGGGTGGCCTTCCTCGACCAGCGCCACCGCCACGCAGAATTCCGGAATGCCCTGGATGAATTCCTTGGTGCCGTCGAGCGGATCGACGATCCACACCCGCCGGCACTGCAGGCGCGCTTCGTTGTCGGCGGTCTCTTCCGAAAGCCAGCCGTATCCGGGAAATGGATCATGCAGCAAGCGCTTGAGCGCGCGATCTGCTTCCAGGTCGGCCTGGGTTACCGGATTGTCCTTTCCCTTGGAGCCGATTCGGTAGTCACCGCGCCGCCAATGGCCGCGCAGGATATCGCCGGCCGCCCGCGCCGCCTTTCGTGCCAGCGCGAGTTCGTGCCGCAGGTTTCCATCCGGAGAGATCAGCGCGCGCGCTTTGCGGGCGCGGGGTTCTGAAGGGCTGAGGGCTTTCCCGTGCACTCGATGCGGACTCCTGCCTCCTTCAACTCTCGCCCCGTTTCAGGCGCCGCTTGCGCACCTTCTCGTAGGCGGAAGCCAGTGTGTTCATCATCTCTGCGCGCCGATCATACAGCCGCCGTGGCTTGCGCTTCTTTCGGCGTGCGAGGGCGTAGGCGGTAATGAGCGGGAGCGCCACGGTGGAATCCACGTAACAGACCACCGTGTCGGGCAGACGATTGGGATCGATCTTGCCCCAGCTGACCGCCTCCGACGGGGTCGCACCGGAGAGTCCGCCCGTGTCCGGGCGAGCATCGGTCACCTGCAGAAAATAATCGTGACCGTTTTCGGCTACGCCCATGACTTCCTGAATCTGGGGTTCAGTCTGGAGCACGAAATTCTTCGGCGAGCCGCCGCCCAGAATAAACACCGCGCTCCGGCCGCCGCTTTGCTTGACCGCATAGACGATCGACGCGGTTTCGTTCACATCGGCGAGCGGGTCGATGCGCAGCCCATGACCTTCCATCTCCAGCAGCGCCAGGTTCATGCCGATCGAAGAATCTCCCGGCGAGGAGGTGTAGATCGGCAGTCCAAATTCATACGCCGCCGCCAAAAGCGAACGGCGCTTGAGCTTGAGTATCCGCTCGCGCTCGGCAACGTAGCGTCCGGCCCGGTAGTGGAATTCGGCCGTGCTCATCGGACGCTGAAATTCCTCGAGCCGTGCGATTTCCCGAAAAAAGGTGTCGGTCGAGAGCAGCACGCGGTAATCGAAAAAGATGTCGTAGATTCGCACCACGCCCGCATTGCGCAGCACCACATCGTCGGCCTCGGCCGAGCCCTGGTACATCTTGAGCCCGATTCCGAAGTGGGTATCGTGGTAGAGGTTGGCGCCGGTCGAGACCATCCAGTCGACGAAGCCGTTTTCAATCAGCGGAATCAGGCACGACATCCCCAGTCCCGCTGGAGTCAGCGCGCCGGTCACGCTCATCCCCACCACCACGTCAGGTTCGAGCATCCGCTCCGTGAACAGCCGGCACGCGTCGCGCAGCTTGCGGCCGTTGTAGGCGAGAAACGCGGTATCGACCAGCTCCGCCGCGGTCATGTCGCCGCGCACCCCGCGTGGATTTATCTCCGCGCCGGCAAGGCGCGGCCGTGCCATTCTTGCTGCCATCGGAATTTGCTTCCTTGCCTCGCTTTGCTCAGGTCACGCGCAGAATTTCACGCCAACGATTATTCAGAGTAGCCGCCATCCTAGCCACGCCGCCGCAGGGATTCCATCTCCGACGTTTGCGGTACGGCGTGTATTGTCCCTAATATGCGGCGCGGGTGCGGATCATCGGGAACCCGGAGAGATTCCCATGGCGGTCATCGCGATAAGCCAACAAGTTGGAAGCCGCGGCATCGAGTTGGGACGCCTGACAGCGGATCAGCTCGGATGGCGCTTCAAAACCGGACAGGAGCTGATTGCGGAGGCGGCGCGCCGCTTCGGCGTGAGCGAAGACCAGCTGCTGGTGTTCGATCTGCGCACGCCCCACTTCTGGGAGCGGCTGCGCAGCGAGAGCCATCGCTACCTCGCCTACATCCGCGCCGTCCTGCTCAAGGAACTCGCGCACGATTCGATCGTGGTCGCCGGGCGCACGCTCGCTCATCAGACTCCGCCGGTTCGCTGTGCGCTGCGGGTCCGCGTGGTCAGCCCGATTGCGGAGCGAATCAAGTGTACCGAGCAGGAAGAACGGCTCTCAGCGGCCAGCGCGGAAAAGCACGTGCGGGAGATCGATCGCGAAACCAAAGCCCGCAGCCAGAGCTTGTCAGGCATCGATATCGACGACCCTACGCTCTATGACTTGATCGTGAATTCTTCCGCGCAGCCGCTCGACGCGATCGCGCGACTGCTGGCCAATGCCGCGGGCGAGATCAACGCGACGGCCGACGCTGCGGCGCGCTCGGCCCTGCGCGATGCGGCCATCGCCGCCGAGGTTCAGGCCGCGCTGTTGGCACATCCGAAGATTCGCGACGCACAGATCTCGGTGGCGTGCCGCGCCGGAACCGTATCGCTCAGCGGCCCCGGGCTGGTTGCGCCCTGGGACGAACTCGTCTGCGGCGTGGCCCGTACGATCGATGGGGTAACCGCGGTAGAAGTAGGTGCCGAACAACCTCCCATGCCATACCCCACCGCGTGAGCGGCGCCGAGCTTCTGCACGGACCCCAACCTCCAAACCGGGGCTGCGACTCGCCACCACTCGCGCTTCGAACCCCGATGCGCTCGCTGATTACCTTTATCGCCACCGGCGCCTATAGCGGGTTTTCGCCAATCGCACCCGGTACGGCGGGTTCGCTGGTAGGCGTGCTCGTCGTGTGGCTGGCCTTCGGACCGCTGTGGAGCCATTCGCAGCCGCTCGGGCTGGTAATCTTCGTGGCCGCTTTTGCGATCTCGTGCTGGATCGCCGGACGCGCCGAAGTGATTTTCAAGGAACAAGACAGTTCCAAAATCGTGATCGACGAAGTCCTCGGAATGGCTGCAACCATGTATGGTAATCCGCTCACGATGCCGTGGATGCTGGCGGGCTTCGTGTTGTTTCGCGTCTTTGACGTGATGAAACCGTTCCCGGCCGGCTGGATCGACCGCCGGATGGAAGGCGGCACCGGCGTGATGCTGGATGACCTGGTATCCGCGATCTATGCAAACATACTGCTGCAGGTCGCGGGTCGCGTGCTGGCGCGCTAGGGGCGTCGCGTCTACATTCCGGTCCGCCCTCGGGAAAAAAGGGGACCCTTCTGGCGCCACCAGGCAATCCGACTGACAGCCAGCGTTGCCCGTAAGACGCCGCGGTGGCGCGGAATGACCAGGGGCCTTTGCATGAACATACGCCCTACGCTACTCAACGAACCCAGAAACCCGCTGTGGTGAGGAGTTATCGATGATCGAACGGGCCGCAATTCTCTCGACCGGCGACGAAATCATGACCGGCAAGGTCGTCGACACCAATTCCAACTATTTGGCCGACAAGCTGGTAGAAAATGGCGTTGACCTGGTGGCGGTGCTCACGACGGGCGATGTCCCCGATCGCCTGGAATGGGCCTGGCGGACCGCAATCGCGATGAGCGACCTGGTTATTTCCACCGGCGGAATCGGTCCAACCGTGGACGACCTCACCACCGAGACCGTCGCCCGCATCGCGGGCGTCAAACTGGTGCGCGACCAGGCTTCGGTCGATCACATGAAGCGGCTGTTCGCTACCATCAACCGTGTGATGCCCGAGAACAATCTCAAGCAGGCCGATTTTCCCGACGGTGCCGAGATAATCCCGAACCCCCTCGGCACTGCGCCCGGGTTTCGGCTGCCCATTACCCTCGCCCGCCACACCTCCCAGCTCATCGTGCTGCCGGGTGTGCCGCGCGAGATGAAGCCGATGATGGAGAACTGGGTCATACCGTGGATTCAGAAAAATCGCGGCACCGACAAGGTCATCGCCATGCGAATTTTCCAGACCTTCGGGATGAGCGAGTCGGCACTCGATCAAGCGGTCGCGGGCCTGATCAAGACCGACGAGGCGCGGGTCGGCCTGCGCGCGAGCTTTCCGCAAATCTCGCTGCGCCTGACCGTGGAGGGCAAGCCCGGAGAGGCCGAGCGCAAGCTCGAGGAGCTGGCGCAGCGGGTACGCGACAAGATTTCGGAATTCGTGTTCGCCGAGGGCGAGATCACTATGGAGGAAGTAGTCGGGCGGCTGCTGATGGAACGGAAAATCAAGCTCGCGGTTGCGGAGTCGTGCACCGGCGGTCTGATCGGTCATCGACTCACCAACGTTCCGGGTAGCTCGAACTATCTAATCGGCGATCTGGTGACCTACTCCAACGAGATGAAGACTGACCTGCTCGGGGTGTCGGAGAACACCCTGCGGACGGTGGGCGCGGTGAGCGAGGAGTGCGTGCGCGAGATGGCGGCCGGTGCGCGCAGGCGCACCGGCGCCGAGGTCGCAATCGCGACCTCTGGAGTGGCAGGCCCTGATGGCGGCACACCGGACAAGCCGGTTGGTACGGTCTGTCTCGGGCTCGACTCCGAGCGCGGACAGATCTCCCGCCGCTACCAGTTCCGGGGCACCCGCGACTGGATAAAGCTGCTGACCTCGCAGGTCGCTCTGGACTGGATCCGCCGCTACGCCCTGGATCTGCAAATCGCGGAATCCGCACTGTTCCGAAGATGATCTAGTCGCCCGCCTTAGGCCCGGGCACGGGAGCGCATCGAGCAAAAATTGAGGCGGGCGGGCTTAGGGAGAGCGGGGGTAATCAGCGGATTTCTCAACTTGAAGACCGCACCAACATAACCACGTACACGCACGCCCTCTTGTCACGGTTTTCGAAGGTGCAGTCGCTGGGCGGCCCGAGCGTCAGGTGGTCCCCACGCCGCAACAGGTGCTCGACCGCGCCTTCCGTGAAGTGCAGAGTGCCCCGCAACATCCAGATTTGCTGCTCGAGGAACGCAAACGCTTCCTTCGGAAATGCGACCCGCGCACCAGACGGCAGGGTGACCTCCGTCACTTCGGTTCGCCCCGCGCCCGGCGGGCAGATCGCCCGGCGCAAATAGCCGGTTGCAGGATCCCTCCATAGCGACTGATCGCCACGGCGGGTCAAGCGCTGGGGGCTAGCTGGGTCCGCGAGCAGACTCGACATCGTAGTCCCGAACGCGCCGGCCAACCGCCCCAACAGACTTGCGGTTGGACTGGCCTCGCCGCGTTCGACCTTGCTGATCATGCTCCTGGAAACCGCGGCGCGTCGTGCCAACTCGGACAGCGGCCACCCCCGCAGTTCCCGTTCACGATGCAATCGTCGCGCTAGACTTCTGGTGGCTTCGTCCATTATAGTATCGATTTCATCCATTATAATAAACGAGGCAAAAAATGGAAGTACGCGATGCCGGCGTCGATGACCTGCCGGGAATCCTCGACATCTTCAATGAGGTAATCGCAACCTCGACCGCGGTGTGGTTTGACTCCCTCGACGACCTCCAGGGACGCCGTCGCTGGTTTGAAGCGCGCCAGGTGCGCGGATTTCCAATCTTGGTCGCGGTCGAGGATGGCAGCGTGCTCGGCTATTCCACTTTCGGCGACTTCCGCGCCTGGCACGGATATCGTCACACCGTCGAGCATTCCGTCTACGTGAGAGCCGATCGCCGTCGTACCGGGATTGGCCGGATTCTGCTCTGCGCACTGATCGAACGAGCCACAGCATCACGGGCACACGCGATGGTGGGTGCGATCGAAGCCCTAAACCACGCCTCGCTCGCTTTGCACATGGGTCTGGGTTTCAAAGAGGTAGCCAGAATGCCCGAGGTAGGATGCAAATTCGGCCGTTGGCTCGACCTGGTCTTCGTCCAGCGCTTGCTCGATTCACGCAGGACACCGTAGACAAGTGAGCCGCTGCCAAAGGCTCGGAGGTTTTGCCATGTAGGATCGTCGCGCAGGGCGCGACGCGGGGGCGGCTCGTAACCGGCCCCTACTCAGTCCACTCTGTTTGGGGGCGTGGATTTTGCGCCGGCAAGTCATCACGCGGCGCGAAGACTTTACTTTGTTGCGGGACCGCTTCCGACGACTCCTGACCCGGCTCGGAAGTGAGCGGACCCCCTACCACCAGGGCCCCCTCCACGATCAGCGGGCCCTTCACCGTGAGCGGTCCGCCGACGGCCAGCGAGGTCGCAAAAGCCTGGCCCGCCGGACCAGGCGGCTCGCCCTTGGGGAGTATAGTCCTGACGGGACCCCCGACTCTTAGCCCACGCGCCTGCACGGGTCCATGAATGGTTGCCGGACCGCCGACGTGCAAGTCGCCTTGCACGCGCAGCGGACCGTCCACGGCCAGAGGGCCACCGATGGTCGCGCCGTTCCCCGGCGCCGCGACGTTTACACTGATACACGCCGACAAGGCCAGGCAGCACCCTACCACTATCGCCGCTCGCTTCACGATCGCACGTTTCCCGTTTCAGCGCACTCGCGGGTAACTGATGACATTGCCGTCGCTACCCGAGATCGTGAGGGTTCCGGGCGCGGGAGCGCACCGGATTGGACTTAGGCTGTTGTGTCCGTGCACAGCACCACGATCCCCCAGCACTGACACGGCTATCAGCGGGTCCTGCCGGTGCATTGTTCCGGCTCCCTGGTTTGGAGCGAGATCGACTCGCCCGGCCTATTGGGCCGGCTCAAAGTTCAGAGGGCCACCGACTACCAGTCGGCCGTCAACCTTCAGCGAACCTTGAACCGTCAACGGTCCACCAACCGCTAGCGAATGGTCGTAGAACTGTCCTTTAGGGCCCGCCTGCTCGCCGCTCGGCAATGAGGCGTTTCTGGGACCGCCGACGTTGATCCGGCGCGCTTGTACCTGGCCGTGCACCGTTGCAGGTCCGGCAACGATGAGATTGCCCCGCACCCGCAGCGGACCGTTGACGTCGAGCGGTCCGCCGATGCCCTGGACGTGCCCAAACCAGCGATGTCTGAAGTCGCCCACGCCGTGTTTGAAGTGCGCCAGCCTCGGAAGCGCGAGCGACAGCAAAGCGCCCAGGGCCAGCACTCCGCACGCCGTCAGCAATGAGTCAATTGCGTCCCGTCGATGCATGGTTGTGGCCCCCTCGCGCTACGCCGTTTGCGGATCAGGCTGCTTCGCCATTACCCGGCTGGGGACGGCCGTTCGCGGCGTCCGCGGCCTGGGTGAAAATATCCAACGGCGCCAGCGGAGGACGGCGACGCCGCTTCAAGTCGGCGAGTTCAGCGGCCGCCTTGGCCTCTGCGTTGCGGCGGCGAATTTCGTCGAGCTTGACGCCGAGTTCGGAATCGCCCAACTCGCGATTGACGCCCGCCTGCGCGAGCGTGCGCTGGATCGATTCGCGCACTTCCTCGAGCGCGCGCACGTCCTCGTCGTATGAGAGGCTTTCGAGCGCTTCCTGGATCCTGACCCGTGCCTGGGCGTTCTTGAGCCGCACCATCATCCGCACTTTTTCGATCTTGAGCTTCTCGATCTCGCCCTTGAACGCGATCAGGTTTTTCTTGGCGTCTTCTGCCTCGCGGGTCAGATCTGCGAGCTCTTCGCGTAGCCGCGCGCAGTCCGCTTCCAGCTCATGCTTGCGCTGGAGCAGGATCAGCGCGCACTGATCCTCGTTCATGTCCGCCGCCTGGCCCGCCTGTTCATCCACCTCCTTCAGCTCGACGGACTTGCCGCGCAGCTCGCGCTCGAGCTTGTTGCGCATATAGATGACACCGGCCGCGGCGTTCTTCAGTTGATGATAGCGGCGCACGCGATCGGATATCGCGGCTTCATATACCGCCTCGGGATCGCGCGCCTCGTGCGACTTGAGCCAGCGACGCAGTTTGCCCCCGATCAGGCTAATCATGCGTGAAATAAGCATCTTACTTCTCCTCGGCGATGCGCCATCGCTGGGCCGCATCGACAATTCTCAATCGGATTCACAGCCAGCGCCTCACCCGGGCCTTGTAGTCGAGGTATTGCGACCCGAACAGGCGCTCCATCGCCGCTTCCTCGTTCGGAATCACCAGTTGATCCAGAGCGACGAAAAATCCGATCGGCGCCAGCATCATCACGGCCGAGCTGAAGAAGATCGCGAACCCGAGCAGCGCAAGGGTTATTCCCAGATACATCGGATTGCGCGTAAGCGTGTAGGGCCGCTCCACCACAAATCGCGATGGTTCGCCGTAGGGGTTCTTGGTGGTGTCGCGAGCCTGGAACAGTGCCGCGGCGAAGAAGGATACGCCAATTCCACCGGCGACCAGCAGGAGGCCCAGCAGCTGATGCGCGGCGACGGCCCCGTGTTCAAACAGCGCGTGCAGGACCAGCGTCCCGGCCAGCAGCACCGCCGCAAAGAGGGGCGGGTGAATTTTCAAGCCGCCGCGCGATTGAGTCGTCAGATCCGAAGTGTCATTCATCGCATTTCGCTCCGTTCAGTCTTCGTCGGATTTGAGCCCCAGCTCCGCCACCGTGATTCCGAGCTCCTTCATCTTTTGCTGAAAGCTCTGCCGGTACATCCCGGTCCGTTCCGCCGCCCGCGAAATATTGCCGCCGGTGGCACGGAGCGCACGGACAAAAAATGCGCGCTCCCAGTCGCCGACAAATTTCTCCTTCGCCTCGCGAAAGGTCATCCCGTTCGGCGCTGCCACCCACCTTTCATCAACTTCATGGTCGAGCACCGCCGGCGCGGTGCCGGCCTGACTGCTCGCCACGTCCACTTCCGACCCGGAAAGCAGGTCCGCCGGTGTGATCTCGTTGCCCGAAGACAGGATCACCGCCTGGTCGACCGCGGCCTTGAGGGAGCGCGCGTTGCCCTTCCACGGCTGCGCGATGCAGGCGCGCATCGCCTCCGCGGTCAGTTGCTTCTCGGGTTTCTCGTAACGCTGGCAGGCCTCGCGGATGAAGTGCTGGACCATCAGCGGAATGTCTTCCCGCCGTTCGCGCAAGGCGGGCAGTCGGACCTCGACTACCTTGATGCGATAGTAGAGGTCTTCGCGGAACCGCCCCTGCTTGACCATCGCCTCGAGGTCCTGGTTGGTCGCGGCGATTATGCGCACGTCGACCGCCAGCGGCTGGTTTCCTCCGATGCGCTCGAACTGCTTTTCCTGCAGTACGCGCAGCAGCTTGGCCTGCGTCTCGAGGCCCATGTCACCGATTTCATCGAGAAACAGCGTGCCGCCGTCCGCCGCTTCGAACTTGCCCTCGCGCCGGGCGACGGCGCCCGTGAACGCGCCCTTCTCATGGCCGAACAGCTCGCTTTCGACCAACTCGCGGGAGAACGCGGCGCAGTTGACCGCGATAAACGCGGCGCGCGCACGCGGGCTGCGAAAATGAATCGCGCGCGCGACCAGTTCCTTGCCAGTGCCCGACTCACCGCGCACCAGCACGGTGACGTCGGTGGGCGCGACCTTTTCGATAGTCTCATAAACCCGCACCATCGCCGCGGAGCGGCCGATCATGTTCTCGAAGGTGCCGGTCTCCAGGCGCACGCGCTCCAGCAACTGGTCGTGGGCGCGCCGAAGAAGCTGCGTCTCCATTACCTTGCGGACCTTGAGGCGTAACTCGTCGTTGTCGAACGGCTTGGGCAGGTAGTCCTCGGCCCCCGCCTTCATCGCCTCGACCGCGATCCGCTGATTGCCGTATGCGGTGATCATCAGGACCGCGCACTGCGGGTCCAATTCGTGGACCTGGCGCAACAGGTCCAGGCCACTCATCCCCTTCATCGAAAGATCGGTGATGATCACGTGAAATAGACCGGCCTTGACCTTTTCCAGCGCCTGTTCTCCGGACTCGGACGTTTCGACCTCGTAGCCTTCTTTGGTGAAGAGGCCTTTGAGCGCGATGACGATTCCGCGCTCGTCGTCGACGATGAGTAGCCGGCCCTTCATTGCGGACCTCGGGGATTTGCACCCTGCGCCGTCATCGGCATTGGGGTTTCGGTCGATGCACTTCCGTTCATCGAGATCGACGTGGTCGCGGGTGAGTCTGCCAGCGGTTCAGTCGCATCGACCGGGGTCTCGCGGACCGCATCGGCGAGCGGAATCGACACCAGGAACTCCGTGCCGACCCCGAGCTCGCTTGACACCTCGATGGTACCGCGATGCGCGTCGATAACCTTCTTGGCGACGCCGAGCCCCAACCCCGTGCCGTTCTGTTTTGAGCTGTAGAAGGGATTGAAGATCTTGGCCTGCTTGTCCTCAGGGATTCCGCATCCGTTGTCGCGCACGATCACGGTCGCAACTCCGCCGCGTCCTCGATGAATGGCGACTTCGAGCCGCCGTTCGCCGGTGGTCGAGCTCATTGCGTCGATCGCGTTGTCGATCATGTTGGAAAATACCTGCCTCAGCTTGTCGGCATCGGCGCGCACCGTCGGTCCGGTCAGGTAGTTGCGCGAAACCTTGACCGAATTAGCCTCGAGTTTGCTCCGCATCTGGGTCAGCGCTCCGTCAAGGACGCCCGACAGGTTCACGTTGTCGAAATTGTAGTCCTCTTCCTTGGCGTACTTCAGAAGATGCGACACGCTGCGCTCCACCCGCGCCAGCTCATCGAGTGCGACCTTGGCGTACTCGACGTTTTCCACCGAAGTCGGATCCTCGCCCATCTGCTGCACCAGGCTCTTGGCCGCCGCGATGGGATTGCGTATTTCGTGCGCAAAGGTCGCGGTAAGCTCATCGAGCGATGCCTGCTTCTCGGTGCGCAACACTTCCTTTTCCTTGGTAACCTCGCGGTCGATTTCGCGCTGGATGGCGGGTTCGAAGACGCGTTCGTGGATCCAGCGCCATCCGAACACTGCGATAAAGTGACTGCCGACCCCGAAGCCCCAACCAATCGCGGGGAACACCCACCACTGAACCGAGGGGCTTGTCATGAGGTTGATGAAGAACAGGAACCCGATGACGACGCCGTACCACATCAGGTGCACATAGAAGCCGGCCTCCGCCGCCGCGCGCTTTCGCGCTCGCTGATACGCTTTATACGCTTCGGTAGAAGCCTGGACGCCCTCGCGCACGCCGAGGCCACTGTCGTCGGTCTTCGGTGCGTCGGTCTTGGACGCCCCCTGGGCGGCACCGGGCTGGGTGGGTTCCGCGGCGAGGTTTTCTACATACTGCTTCCAACGCAAGTCCCATTCGCGTGCGCTGTCGCCCCGCGTCTCATCCGGTCCTCTCCAACGGCCTTCCTTGTGCACGAAGTCTCTCCACCAGAATCTGTCCGTCCGCGATTTCTGCCGTTCGAATTTGCGCTGCAGCTTTCTTTCGAACTGCGCCGCGTGCCGCTCGAACTTGTCGGCCATTCTGCGCTCGAAATCCGAGCCGGAACGCTCGGCCTGGCGCTGGATCTTGGCCGCCAGCCGATGCGGAAACTCGGCGGCGAATCGTTCTGCTTGATCAATATGCCGGCGAAAATCGTCGTTCTTCCAATAATAGTCGCGCCACTTGAGCGCCCGGCTGCGACGATGCTGTCGGATGGCGAATATGACAATCACCAAAATTAAAAGGCCAAACATTGGCTGAGCCTCTGCGCGGTTGGGGTCCTTCCTGACCTACTCCAATCGATGTAGCGCTCGCAATAATCGATGTGGCGCTCGCAATTGATATTGCCGAACATGGTAACAGTCCAGAGAGCAAGCGCGATGCCGAGCTTTTTAGCCCAAAAATGGGTTGATTTCGCAAGCTTTTTATTCTGAAACTGCGCTGGCATGCAGCCCAATCACTGCACTGTCGAGATTGCAGTGGGGGGCCCGCATCTTTCGAAGCGAAATCGGTAAGCCCATCTTGCGTTGTTGCCCTTGTCGAGGAATCGCCCGGAGAAAGAGGGAGCGCCCCATTTGTATTCCCACTTCGTTCACCACTTCCAAGTGAGGCCGAGAGCAGGTCTTCCCACTTTAACCTCGAAGCTTCAGGCCGAGGACGCTGCTCGGATCACCTGCCCGTCACATCGGTCAGCCAAAAAGATAGATCGCAACGAAAACGTGGTTAGAATAGCCGCCACGCATGTTCACCGAGCCGGACACAGTTTTGTCAGAGCAATAATGTTCTTCCCATGGAAAACCTGGAGCATGCCTCTCGGCGCCCAATGGCGCACCAGCGTCATCGCACGGGGAACGGTCCGTGCTTGAAATTCTGGTCGGGCTGATCGCCTTGTCGTTTGGAGCAGGGCTCGTCGGAGCGCTCTCCGGTCTCGGCGGCGGCGTCTTCATCGTGCCTGCCCTGGTTATCGCAGCGCATATGCCGATGGCGGTAGCGGTTGGCGCCAGCTTGATTTCGGTGGTCGCCACCAGCGCAGGCGCGAGCGTCGCCTTCGTGCGCGATGGCTGGACCAATCTGAGAGTAGCGATGGTGCTTGAGTGTGCAACCGTCACGGGTGCGGTCGTGGGAGCATTGCTCGCGGGGGTTATTCCGGCCTTGATACTGGAAGTGTTGTTTGCGCTGATGATGCTGCAATCGGCATACTTCACGCTAAGCAAGCAGGATGATGTTCTCGTCGCGCACGGCGACCCGCTCGCGCGCAGACTGCAGTTGGTCGGCGAGGTACCCGATGATGCTGGCAACCTGACGCACTACGAGACCGTCAATCTTCCGGCCGGGGGCGCTCTCATGGTCGTCGCGGGCCTGATGTCCGGACTGCTCGGAATCGGCTCCGGCGCGCTCAAAGTGATCGCGATGGACTACTACATGCACATCCCGCTCAAGGTCTCGAGTGCGACCAGCAATTTCATGATCGGTGTGACTGCGGGCGCGGGTGCACTCGTGTTTCTTGCACGCGGGGACGTATCAACCGCGATCGCGGCGCCGGTTGCGTTGGGAGTCACTGCGGGCGCGCTGCTCGGCAGCCGAATACTGCCTCATGCCAACGTCCGCATCTTGCGCCTGGTTTTCGTCGTGATTCTGGTTCTGATTGCGATCGAGATGGGCTGGCGCGCGATCCAGGGAATTTGACGTGGCAGCATCAACTGACCTCCAGGCGCAAGCCGCCGAAAACGAAGATCGAATCCTTCGATTCTGGACGCCGATCCTGTTGCGCACGATTCTGGCCATCGCTGCGGTGATTCTCATTTTCGGCCTGGTCCTGATGACTTCCAAGCCGGACTTCTACGTCGGCCGGTTTCAGGCTGCGCAGGCGCATCAGTTCGCGGAGAAAGAGAGTTTTCCGGAGCTGGTGGTGCTCGCAGTGCATGGTGATCCGCATTCGGTAATGACGCTGGGCTTGTACGCGCTGACGCTGGTGCCGCTGGCCCGGGTCGCATTCAGCTTTCTGCTCTTCATCAAGGAGCGCGACTACGCATATGTCGGCTTCACCGCGTACGTGCTGATGGGTCTAATCGTGGGAATGCTCTTGGGGCGCATGGGCTAGAAAGCGAACTTGCCCGTTCAGGCCACTTGGTCGTAAAGAACGCTCGCCAACAAACCACTCCGGTTAATTGCCGCGTTGTCGCTGGTCCGCGTAGCGGCGTTCCAACTGCGCCATTCTGCCGAACAGCTCCACCGTGCTGCGCGAGGCGCTGGGCGCGCCAATCTCCCGATAAACCGTGTTGACGGTGACCGCCAACCGTTCCGCGTCGAGCCAGTCACCGAACGAACCCAGCGCGATGTCCTGCGCAGCCTCCCACGAATTCATTCCGGCTGCATGCCGCTTGCGCGCCTCGGCATCCACATACACCAAGTAATCCTGCATTCGCCTGACGCCGGCCTTGTCCGTGATCGGCCCGTGCCCCGGGACTACCGTATCGACCTCCAACCCGAGAATGCGTTCGCAGGCCTTGATCCAGTTGCGCACCGGACCCGCCCACGCGATCGGGGTGCCGTCAATGAACAGAATGTCACCGGCGTAGACGACGCGATTGGCTGGGACGTAGGCGATCACATCGCCGGCAGTGTGGGCCGGCCCGACCTGGATCAACTGCACCGACTTGTCCCCCACTTTCAGCGACAACTCGCCGGTAAAGGTGCGATCCGGGAGTTTCAGGGTCACGCCTGCGAAATCGAACGCGCTGAAGATCCGCTTGAAGAAGGCGCCAACTTCGCCCATCGTGTCGGCATTCGTCAACAATTGTGCCAGCAATTGGGGGTTGCCTTCCTCGCGCATCTCGCGCGCGGCCGCTTCCGATGCGATGACCACAGCGTTGGCCGCCAGCCGGTTGCCGAAGGTGTGATCGCCATTGGAATGGGTATTGACCACCACACCAATTTGGTCGGCGGCAACGCCAGTCGCCGCTTTGATGACGCCGAGCATCTCGGCCGTCAGCCGTTCATCGAAAAGCGTATCGACCAGAAGCGATTGATCGCCGTCGGTGACCAATCCCGCGTTGCTATAGCCCCAGGTGCCCGAGGGCTGCAGATACGCATACGCGCCCCGTCCGAGATCGTGCAATCCTTTGGTGAATGGCCATTTGCTCATTTGCTTTCTCCCGACCAATCCGGTCCCCGCCAGTCTGTCATACGACATTCGTTTGGCTCTTGGTAAGGGACGCTCACGCGTACTATGTACATAGCTTCGTTACCGCGCTCGCTCCTCGGAGGATTGGCCGATGGAAATCAGAGGAAAAACAGCCGTCATAACCGGCGGTGGTTCGGGAATCGGACGTGCCGTATCGGAACGCCTCGCACGCGATGGCGCATCGGTAGTGGTTGCGGACGTGGACTCGGCCGGAGGCGCGGAGACGGTAAAGCGCGTCGAAAGTACCGGCGGGCGCGCATTCTTCGTGCGCGCCGACGTGACCAGCGAACCGGACACGCGCCGGATGCTGGAGACCGCGCTTCAGCAATTCGGCCAGCTGGATATTCTCCACAACAACGCCGGCATCGGCACCGGGGCTCCGGGATACCCGCTGGTGGAGCCCGAGCGTTGGCACCTCGTGATCGAGATTGATCTGCAAGCGGTAATTCTGGGGACCGGCCTGGCCGCTCCGATCATGGAGAAGCGGGGTGGTGGCGTAATTATCAATACCGCCTCGATGGCTGGTCTATATCCCCATCGCCAAGATGCGGTCTATGGCGCGGCGAAAGCCGGGGTGGTCAATTTCACGCACTCGCTGGCGGTCTGGTCGGCGGAAAAGAACATTCGCGTCAACTGCGTATGTCCGGGCATCGTCGACACGCCCCTGGTGCGCCGCGGACTCGAGCTCGCCGCCCAACACGGCCTCCAAAGCTGGATGCCGGCGAAGATTATCCAGCCCGAGGAAATCGCCGACGCCGTCGTTATGCTCATTCGCGACGATTCTCTGTTCGGATGTGCTCTCGAAGTGCGCCCCACCGGACGCCACGTCATCGATCCTCGCCCCGCGCCCGGAACCAAACGGTGAGCCGATGAAACTATACCTCCCCGCCGTTCTGTTCTTGATCAGCGCCATCGTATGCAGTTTCGCGTCGAACGCGCGTGCCCAGAGCGAGCAAAACCTGATTCACGCCACCCTGGTCGACTTGCCCAACAACGCTGGCCGCGTCGGATGCGTGATCTTCAATTCCGCCGATGGGTTCCCGCGCGATCACGCCAAGGCGACAGCGCTTGCGCGGGCACCGATCGCAAATCAGGCCGGCACCTGCGATTTCAAGGATCTGCCGCCCGGCACCTATGCCATCGCGTCATTTCACGACGAGCTCGAGACCGGAAAGATGGAGACCAACTTCCTCGGGATGCCACAGGAAGTGTACGGATTCTCCAACGACGCGCGGCCATCGGCACTTACTCCACCCCCGTTCAGCGCCTGCAAATTTACCTACTCCGGCGGCGTGATGAACATCACCATGCACGCGCAGCACTGAGGAACGGCCAGACCGCGCGCGCTCCCCAGGTTCCGGTTCTTTTTTCAAGCCGGTTATAGTGGCGCAAATCGCGGCCTTCCCAGGAATCGAGGCCCGGTTGCAACTGGGATGGAGAAGGCTTCTCGCCGATCGAAGGAATAGGAGGTTCTTGCGCCGGACCAGCAGGCGCGAGCTCGGGAATGTCTGTTTCAGCGAGCGCGCCCGACTGCTTTCCGGCCCAGGTCTCGGAAAGATCGCAGATCGGTTCTCGATTCCAGGTTACGCCGAAGCCTGCCCCTCCAGCGGGGTGACGCAGCCGCCAGTTTTCCAGGTATGGATCTCGGGCAGTACGTCGCGGCCGAGCAGCTCGATCGACCGCATCACGCGCTCGTGGGCGATCGCGCCGTACTGCAGAAAGAACAGGATCTGGTCCGCGCCCGTCTCGCGGTAGCGTGCCGCTACTCGCAACGCCTCGCTGGGCGCTCCCACCGCGACCAGATCGTTCTCCCTCAGAAAATGATAGTAGTCGCGGGTGATTTGCGAAGGATCGAACCGCGACGCGGTCGTCAGGTACTTGTAAGAATCGTCGCTGGACGCGACCGTCGAGACCAACTCGAAGCCCCGGCGCACGTACCACAGCACCGCCTCGCGCGCGATTTCTTCGGTCTCCGCGCGATCGTCGCCGAATAACCCCATGATATTCATCGATACCTGGTTGTTAATCGTCAGTCCGACCGGTTGGGCCGTCGCGATGCGATCGCGATAGAGCTGGATCCGTCGCCGTACTTCTTCCAGTTCGATCCCGAGCGTGAAGCACAGCACGCCGAGGCCTCGCTCCGCAGCGAGCAGGAAGGTGTCAGGGTTGGTTGATGCGACCCAGATCGGCGGATGTGGTTTCTGGATCGGCTTCGGGATCACGGAAACCGGCGGATCCACGGTCCAGTACTTCCCGTGCATCGTGAACGGATCCTCTCGCCACATGCGTGGAATCGCCGCGACCGATTCCGCCCAGCGCGGCCGCGTCTCCTCGGGCCGTACGCCGAACCCGGTCAGTTCCTCCATTGTGGTGGCGCGTCCGGTACCGAACTCGACCCGTCCGTTGGACATGATGTCCAGAACGCCGATTCGCTCCGCCACGCGCACCGGATGGTTGAACGGCAGCACTACCACACCGTGCCCGATCCGGATGTTCTTGGTGCGCTGGCTCACGCATGCGAGAAACACCTCGGGCGCGGAGCAATACGAAAATTCGTTGAGAAAATGATGCTCGACGGTCCAGACCGAGTCGAAGCCAAGCCGGTCAGCCAGCTCGATCTGCTCCATCGTCTCCCAGAAGACGCGATACTCGTAGTCGGCGCGATGGGGTTTTATCGCCTCAATTTCGTAGATGAGCCCGGCCTTCATTTGGGCGCGCTCCACTGCTGGAGATATTCGCGCGCCAGGCGGCGAAAGGACTTGCGCAGCTCGAACTGCGATCCATGCAGGTACCAGAGTAATTGGAGGCCGGCGGGCGCGCTCCACAGTTGGGTGGCCGCCCAATCGACATCGAGATCGCTGGCCAACACTCCGAGTGACTTGCCGCGTTCGACCAGATCGCGAAGGTATTCGAGCTGACGCGCGTTCGCCTTGCGCATCGCGCGCAGCACCCGAGGGCCAATCTTGTGGGATTCGAGCGTGATGATCATCAGCAGGCGCGAAACCCATGGGTTGGTGGTATTGAGTTTAGCCGAGGTATCAAAAATCCTGAGAAAATACTCGCGAAAGTCGGCGCGGGTCGCGACCGGACGTTCCTGCGCGAATGCCTTGTTCCACTCCTGCAGGACGCGCTCCGCAACCGCCAGGAAGAAGTCTTCCTTGTCGTTGAAGTGCCAATAGAGCGCACCCTTGGTCACGCCGGCCGCACGCGCGATCCGCGCAAGCGAGGTACCGCGATAGCCATACGATGCGAACAAATCCATCGCAGCGTTGATCAGGACCTGATCGAGCGCTCCCCGACGGCGTGGGGCCGCCGCGACGTTCTCCGTCTGCCGTCTGGCCGAAGTGATCATGAACGAGCGGTATGCTGAGTCAGATCACGGTATGGCGTCAAGGGCGCGGCTTAAAGGCGCTGCGGAGGGGCAGTTTTGCTTGGTTTCGTCGACCGCTCAAAGCCAAGCTCGCCGGTGAGCGCCGCGAAGTGCGATCGGAACATTTCCCTGCTTTTCCAACCGGGCACACCCGCCTAACCCGAGAGCGGGTTCGCCGGAGGCATCGCCTCGGAGCGGTGCGAACCTATCCGAGAGCTCGCGGCCTTAGTTGCCGGTTGAATCCAGACCGCGCATATTGCGCTCCAGACACCAGCGATCGATTACTTCGGCGTTGAAGCGCCAGTCGGTACCGATCCTGAAGCCTGGCAACTCGCCGCGGCGCAGAAGCTTATAAATCGTCGAGGGGTGGACGCGTAGATACTCAGAAAGCTCCTTTACCGTCATTACTCGCGGCAGGCCATATTTACCGTCACTAGCCATCACATCTCCAACGGCGGCTGGTCCGAAACAGGAGTCGTCAAGGCTTTGCGATGTAGTCCCCGGCTGCCAAGTCGAACCATCCGCTCTTCTTCGCTCACCTTGACTACATTTGAAATTCGCAAAATCGAAGTTGTGGGTCAAGAGAAATCTTGCGGAGCGCGAAAGCGAAAAGTGCTGATTCTACGCGGAATTATTGGCACCCCTGCGCGCCCTACGCATCGATCGACCACTTGAACCAGAATGCTACCCGCGCGAATTCCTAATTGCTAAGCTCCCACCCATGAAGCTCATCACTGTCCCTGACTTTGCTCGAACGCTTCGGGTTCGAGCGATTTCGACGGTGATGCTTCTAGTTGCCGCACAAGTGCTCCTAACCGGTGTGTTGGCACGCGCCGACTCGAACTTTAGACTGACCAGTCCCGCATTTAATCCGGGCGAGCCAATTCCCACGGATTTCTCCTGCGCCGCCGGCGATCATTCGCCCGCGCTCGCGTGGACCGGAGCTCCGGCCGGGACTAAATCCTTCGCCCTGATCGTCGAAGACCCCGACGCTCCGATGGGCACTTTTATCCACTGGGTGGTGTTCAACCTGCCCGCCGGCGCGACCGGAATGGCCGCGGATGCACCCAAGACTCCGCACCTTGCCGATGGTGCCACGCAGGGCAGCAACGGAATGGGGGCCATAGGGTACAAAGGACCCTGCCCCCCGCCGGGAAAGACGCACCACTATCATTTCGAACTCTTCGCACTTGATAACAGGCTGCAGCTGCCGTCGGATGCCGACGCCGCTTCACTTCGCGCAGCGATGCAAAACCATGTGAAGGCCAGTGCGGAGCTGGTCGGCACGTTCGAACGCTGATTTTACCGGGAACCGGTCTCACCATGAGCAAGACCTACAAGATCGTCGCCGCGCTTCTGGTCATTTTCATCGTGGGCTACGGCGGATGGCGACTGTATCAGTCACGACGTGCAGCCAAGGCTGGGTTGCTGAGCGAAAAGATTACCCACACTGGAGACCAGTGGACCGCCGACTTCACCGCGATCATTCCCGCTCCGGAAAGCGTGGTCTTCAATGCGGTGCGCGACGTTGAGAAGGCGCAATCCGATCAAATCCAGAACGTGAAAGTGATCTCCCAGACCGACAAGAGCAAGACGGTAGAATTAGAGATGAAGGGTCCTAGCGATCAGACCATCAAGACCCAGATGGCGTTTGAGTACGACCCGGCCGGCCATCGTATCTCCTATCGCACGCTCGACAATCCCGACTTGGTCATGCACGCCGACTACAAGTTCGAAGACCAGGGCGGCTCCACGCTGATTACCTACCATCAGACGACCACTCTGGCGCAGCAGCTTCCGGTGCCGGAAAGCGTTATCAAGGACGTGATCAGAAGCGTGTTCGTCGCACAGCTCGAAGGACTCAAGCGCACCCTCAACCTCGCCTCGACCGATGAACCGGAAGACTCAAACGAAGAGCCCTGAGTGATTTCTGCGAGGTAGCCGTTGGGAAGGCTAAGCTGCCGGAGGCAGAAACCAGCCGTCACAGAGAGTGACTTGCGCGCTACGACCGTATAGTCCAGGAAAGACCATGAGCGAGGTTGAGGAGCATTTTCGCGCCGGCATCGAATTGTTCAACCGCGGCGAATTCTTCGAGGCCCACGAGGAAATGGAAGAAGCGATGAATTCGCTGGAAGACGACACCAGCGACTGGGACTTTTATCTCGGCCTGTTGCGCGCGGCAGTGGCGAATCACAAGCTTTCGCAGGGACTGCTCTCGAGCGCGAGCGTCCATCTGCGCGCCGCGCTCAAGTTTCTCGCACCCTATGCGGACCGGCACCGAGGACTCAGGCTCCGAGAGTTTCGCGGTGCGCTGAGCGCCGAGCTAGCGCGTATCGAAGCGCTCCCGGCGGGCTCGCGAGCGCTTATCTCACCGCCGCGCATCGAAACCGCCGCTTGAGTCGTCGCGCCCGTGGATCGCATTGCCACTGAGTTTGTCGCATCGGCTGGGGCGCTCGCCAACTGTCCCCGCTGGGACCGCATCGAGATCGCCATGGTTGGCCGATCGAACGTGGGTAAAAGCTCCCTGCTGAACGCGCTCGCCGGCCAGCACGGACTGGCGCGTACCAGCCGCACGCCGGGTCGCACGCAGGCGATCAATTTCTTCACCCTGGGCGAATCGATCGCGCTGGTCGATCTCCCCGGCTACGGCTATGCCAAGATGCCGCAGCCGGTAGCCACGCGAATCGCCGGCGCAATGCGTGAATTTCTGGCCGGCAGGAGCAACCTGCAGGGTCTGATTCTTCTGATCGACGCGCGGCGCGGCCCGCAGCAGGAGGACCTGGATCTGGCCGCTTCGGCGCGCGAGCGACGATTGACGCTGTTCGCGGTCGCCACCAAGTGCGACAAGCTCAAGCGCTCCGAGCGATCCGCCGCGCTCGCCAGAATGCGCGCGCTCGAGACCGAGCCGATTCTGTGCTCTGCCCGCACCGGCGAAGGCATCGACCTTCTGCGCCGCCGGGTTCTTTCGAAGGGGCGCTAGCAAAAGGCGATTTGCTAGCCAACGAGGAAGGTGCGACCAATTTGATCGGAACCGACAACCGCCCTTCGCGCATACGATGACTGTCGACGTTAGTGTCATCATACCGACTTTCAACCGCCGCCCGATGCTCGTCGAAGCGATCCAATCGGTGCTCGCGCAACGCGAGGTGCGCTTCGAGCTGATCGTAGTCGACGATGGCTCGACCGACGGCACCCCCGCTGCGGCGGAGGAGGCCCTGGAGAATGCCACGGCACCGGTCCGTTTTATCCGGACCGAGCGGCGGGGTGTGGCGGCCGCGCGCAACCTCGGTGTGGAAGCGGCGGGGGCACCGTTGATCGGGTTTCTCGACTCCGACGATCTGTGGAAGCCCGAAAAGCTGGCGCGGCAGCTCGCCCACCTGCGCCACCATCGCGAGTACCAGATCTCCCAGTGTAATGAATTGTGGATACGAAACGGACGGCGGGTAAACCCGGGCCTTCGCCACCTCAAGCACGCCGGCGATATCTTCGTCGAGTCGCTGCGCACCTGTCTCATCAGCCCCTCGGCCGTGATCATGCAGACCGATTTGTTTCGGGACTTCGGCGGTTTTGACGAGACCATGACGGCTGCGGAAGACTACGACCTGTGGTTGCGGATTCTGCTGCGCCACCCGGCGGGCCTGCTCGAGGAAACGTTGGTGACGCGGCGCGCGGGCCATGGCGATCAGCTCTCCGCAACCGTGCCCGCAATCGATCGCTTCCGGATTCTCGCGCTCGCCAAGCTACTCGCTGCGCCTGAACTGACCGGCGCGAAACGTACAGCCACTGCGGAAGTTCTGGCCGAGAAATCTCGCCTCTATGCAAAAGGGCTCCAGCGGCGCAAGCGCGACACCAGCCTGTATGACGAAATCGCGCTGCGCGCCTTGCAGAGCTGGGCGCGCGATTCCGATCCTACGCTCGCCCCGGTAACCCTCGCCGAGATACATCGGCACAACCGGCAAGAAGCTTCGCCCAAGAGCCTCCAATGATCGACGTTGATGCGGAAATTCGCGACCTTGCGACACGCCGTCGCCTTCCCCAGGCCTATCTGGCGCGATGGCTGCAACTCGATCGGTCCGGCCGGTCGGCGCTGCTCGAGCTCGCGCGCGCGCTCAAGTTCCGTACCGGACAATTGGTTGCCGTGCTTGACCTGCTCGCCGAAATCTCGGTTCGAGAACAAACCAGCGCCGCGAAAATCCTCGCGCGCCCTTCCCTTCGCCGCCTGGTAACCGGGAGCGGCTCGGCGCCGGCACGCGCGCACGCCGTTCTTGACGAGCTCCGGGCGATCCGCTTTCCGCGTCTGCGCCAAACTACCGAGCGGCTGGAGGCCGCGATTGCGGCGCTGCGCTTGCCTCGTGGAATTAGGGTACTCTTGCCGCGTGAGTTGGCGTCTGATGAGTTGACTATCCAGCTTGCGGCGTCCGCTCCAGGGGAACTGGACCACCTGCTCGACGCACTGCTGGAAAAACGAGGTGACTTCGCGCGAATACTCGCGATGCTGGGCGGCGATGATGACGTTTGATGTCGATGCGCTGGTAGTCGAAGAGGCGTCGCGCGGTTCCGCACTCGCGGAGCGCCTGGTGGGCGCGCTGGGTGCGTCGGTTCCGGTGAGCTACGTGTCTGATGCGCGCGAGGCGACGCGACCAATGCCCGGCGCCGATCCCTTGGGTGCGGGCAAGCGACGCCTGGTCGTGAAGAAACGACGCGCGCCCTTTCTGATGGCGTGCCCGGCAGGCTCGGCGCAATTCGCCTGCTGCGGATACCTGGTGCTGATAATGGCCTCAAACTGCCCGATGGATTGCAGCTACTGCTTTCTGCAGGAACACGTCGCCAACAACCCCGCCTTTCAGATTTATTCCAACTTCTGCGACTCCTTCGAGGAATTGGATCGCCTGGCTCACTCGGCTCCCGGCCGGCATTTCCGGGTGGGGACCGGGGAGCTGGCGGATTCGCTAGCGCTCGATTCGGTCACCAAACTTTCGGTCGATTTGATCGAATTCGTCCGCGAGCGGGAGCACCTGACCCTGGAATTCAAGACCAAAACCGATGAGATCGAAAATCTCCTTAAGCTGGATCCGCGCGGCCGTGCGATCGTGTCGTGGACGCTCTCGCCCGACGCGGTCTGGAAAAGTTCGGAGCATCGTACCGCGTCTCCTTCCGCACGCATCGGGGCCGCGCGCGCCGTGCTCGATCGCGGCTATCGAGTTGGATTCCATTTCGATCCGATGATCGCTTATTCGGGCGCCGAACGTGACTACCTCCTGCTGGTCGACCAACTGCTGAGCGCGATTCCGGCCCGGAACATTTCCTTGCTAAGCATGGGAGCCCTACGGATGACGCCGGAGCTCCGCAGCGCCGCGCGCCGGCGTTTTCCCAACGATCCGATGTTGCTCGGCGAGGAGGTGCTCGGCCCCGACGGCCGCCTGCGCGCCTTCGGCGCGCTCAGGGTTCGCCTCTACCGCGCACTCCAGGAACGCTTTGAACGCGCGGGTGCGCGGATTCCAGCGTACCTCTGTATGGAGAGCAGGGCGGTACACGAACAGGTTTTTGGTACTGCACCTGCGAACCCGGCTACCATCGGCGAGCGCCTTGCGCTTGGATAACGGGAAATGCCCTCACGCAAACCCACCGGCGCGAAGCCCAGGACCTTCCGTCATGCGACGCTCTCGGCGGGCAACGGAAAGGTCTCCCTGCGTCCCGCGGATCGGGCAATCGGAGTATTCGACTCCGGAATCGGGGGGCTGACGGTCCTGCGCGCGCTGGTCGAGGAGCTCCCCAACGAGGACTTTATTTACCTTGGCGACACGGCGCGACTGCCCTACGGGACCAAGACCGACGAGGTTATTATCCGCTATTCGCGGGAGAACACCGAATTCCTGCTCGCCAAGGGAATCAAGATGCTGGTGGTGGCCTGCAACACCTCTAGCGCGGTGGCGTTGGAAGCGATCGCGCGTGACACGACGATTCCGGTCATCGGAGTGATCGAGCCGGGGGCGCGGGCGGTAGTGAAGGCATCGCGCACCGGCAAAATCGGGGTGATCGCAACCGAGGCGACCGTCGCATCGGGCGCTTACACGCGAACCATCCAGAGCCTGAGGCCCCGCGCCGAGATCTACACGCGGGCCTGCCCGCTGCTGGTGCCGTTGGTCGAGGAGGGATGGACCGACAACGATGTGGCGGAACGCACGGTTTCGTATTACCTGGAAAGCCTGAAACAAAGCGGAATCGATGCGCTGCTGCTGGGATGCACTCACTATCCGCTGCTGGTCGCGATGTTTGAGCGGGTGTTGGGACCAGAGGTCAAAGTGCTTGATTCCGCGACCGCAACCGCCGCGGCGGTGCGTGAGCGGCTGCGCGTGCTCAAGCTCGTGAGACGTGCCGCGCAGGGTAACCGGAGTTTCTTCGTCACCGAGAGTCCCGAGCGTTTCGTTCGCGTGGGGCGACGCTTTTTCGGACCGCAAGTGGAATCGGCGGTCCGCATCGAACGGTGAGCGGTCTCCCCCGCACGCTTCGATGAGGATAAAATAAGTGCGAATTTAAACTTGGAGACCCACCGTCGTCCACCCTCGCCCGGCGAGACGGCGCGTTAAATCCCAAAGCATCCACGATGGCCTCAGCGCTGACAGGAATTGGACGAAAAATCTTCGGCTCGCGGAATGATCGCGAGATAAAACGTCTTCGCCCGGACGTCGAAGCGATAAATCGACTCGAGCCTGACATCGAAAAGAAATCGGCCGACGAGTTGCGCTCGCGGATCGCCGAGTTGAAGGCGCAACTGAGCGCGATCGAGGGGCGGGAGCGGCGCGAAGAAATGATGCTGGAGGTACTGCCCGAGGTTTTCGCGATGGTGCGCGAGGCCGCGAAACGTACCCTGGGCCAGCGCCACTTCGACGTTCAGCTCATCGGCGGCATGATGCTGCATCAGGGAAAAATCGCCGAGATGAAAACCGGCGAAGGCAAGACCCTGGTCGCCACCCTGCCCGCGGTCTTGAACTCGCTGAGTGGACGCGGGGTTCACGTCGTCACGGTCAACGACTACCTCGCCCGGCGCGACTCCGAGTGGATGGGTCAGATCTACAACTATCTCGGACTCGACGTCGGCGTCATCGTGCACGGCCTGACCGACCCGCAACGCAAGCTGTCCTACGGAGCGGACATCACCTACGGACAGAACAACGAGTTCGGCTTCGACTACCTGCGCGACAACATGAAGTTCAACCTCGAAGATTACGTCCAGCGCGAGCACAACTACGCGATCGTGGACGAAGTCGACTCGATTCTGATCGATGAGGCGCGCACTCCGCTGATCATCTCGGGCGCTTCGGAGGAATCGACCGACACCTACTACGTCGTCGACCGGGTCATCCCCCGGCTCAGGAACGAAGAACACTACACGATCGACGAGAAGCTGCGCACCGTGGCTCTGAGCGAGGAGGGGGTGGAAAAAGTTGAGCAGCTGTTGGGGGTGGACAATCTTTACGATCCCCGCAACATCCTCCTGCTGCACCACACCAACCAGGCGCTGCGTGCGCACACCCTCTTCAAGCGCGATGTCGAATACGTCGTCAAAGAGGGCGAGGTCATCATCGTTGACGAGTTCACCGGCCGGCTGATGCCGGGACGGCGCTGGAGCGACGGGCTCCATCAGGCGGTGGAGGCCAAAGAAAACGTCAAGATCGAATCGGAAAACCAGACCCTGGCGACCATCACCTTCCAGAACTACTTCCGCATGTACAAAAAGCTCGCCGGGATGACGGGCACCGCGGACACCGAGGCGGCGGAATTCCAGGAAATTTACAACCTCGAGGTCGCCGTGATCCCGACCAACATGCCGATGATCCGCATCGACAATCACGACGTGGTGTACAAGACCGAAGCGGAAAAGTTCGATGCCGTGATCGAGGACATCAAAGGCTGTCACGAGCGCGGGCAGCCGGTGCTGGTCGGCACCGTCTCGATCGAGAAATCCGAACGGGTCGCGGAAAAGCTCAAGAAGACCGGGGTCAAGCATTCGGTGCTGAACGCCAAAAATCACGAGCGCGAAGCCGAAATCGTCGCGCAGGCCGGCCGCGAGGGCGCCGTGACCATCTCGACCAATATGGCGGGACGCGGCACCGACATCGTGCTCGGCGGCAATCCCGAGTTCATGGCGGCGGCCGAGGCGGGCACCAGGGACACGACCGATCCGAAATTCCAGGCGGCGCTCACGAAATACCGCGCCCAGTGCCGCGCCGAACGCGAACGGGTGCTGGCCGCGGGCGGCTTGCACATCCTGGGGACCGAACGCCACGAATCGCGGCGCATCGACAACCAGCTCCGGGGCCGGTCGGGCCGCCAGGGCGACCCCGGGTCATCGCGCTTCTACATGTCCCTGGAGGACGACCTGCTGCGGATCTTCGGCGCCGACCGGTTGAAGGGGTTGATGGGAAAGATCGGGATGGAAGACGGCGTTCCGATCGAGCATCGATGGATTTCGCGCGCGATCGAGAACGCGCAGAAGAAAGTCGAAGCGCACAACTTCGACATCCGCAAGCATCTGCTCGAATACGACGACGTGATGAACAAGCAGCGCGAGGTCATTTACGCCCGCCGCCGCGAACTGCTCTCGGGTGCGCCGCTGAAGGACGATGTGTTCGACATGTGCGGCCAGCTCATCGAGGATATCGTCGAAGCACACGCGGACCCGGAGGTCGATCCCAGGGACTGGCAATGGAAGGCCATTGACGAAGCCTTTTTTCAGCAGTTCAAGTTCCATCCCCGCTTAACCTACGAAAGCGGCCTCGCGGGGGGGACCATCGACTCCGCCGAAGATTTAATCGAAGTGGCCGAGGATCGCGAGCGCAAGTTCTACGAGCAACGGGAAACTGAGTTCACCCCGCCGGTCATGCGGCAGATCGAAAAGATCGTGATGCTGCAAACGCTCGATTCGTTGTGGAAGGACCATCTGCTCGCGATGGATCATTTAAAGGAAGGCATCGGACTGCGCGGCTACGCGCAACAGAACCCTTTGGTCGAATATCAGAAGGAAGGGTTCTCGATGTTTGAGGCACTGATGGCAACCATGCAACGGGACGTCGTCGAGAAGTGTTTTTCGGTGCAAGTCACCCGTCAGCAGGATGTCCAGCAGATGCAGGAGCAGCCCAAGCCGCAGAAGATGGTGATGAGCCACGGCGGCGAGACCCAGGATGCCGGCCCACAGACAGTCAAGCGCGACGCGGACAAGGTCGGGCGCAACGACCCTTGTCCCTGCGGCTCCGGCAAGAAGTACAAGCGCTGCCACGGCAAATAGCTCGCCACTCGGGACCGCTGCTGCGACCCGATGGTTGGGGCGGAATGGCCATCACCAGCTCCGCGCTGCTGCCCAAGGGTCAAGGTGGATCACGTTTTCTCCGCCGCTCCTCTTGCGTATAGTGCCGCCGACGGAGGAGTCCGATGAAAATCGATCTCGCAGCGGCGCAGGTCCCGGGTTTTCGGTTCGCCGGGGTAAGCGCGGGCCTCAAACCCGTGCCGGGCGCAAAGGATCTGGGATTGATCGTGGCGGACTATCCCTGTCCCGCGACCTCGGTCAATAGCGCCAACAAGGTCAAAGCCGCGTCGGTCTACCTAACCATCGAGCGGCTGCGCAGGGGCCGGCTCCAGGCGGTGGTGGCCAACTCCGGATGCGCGAACAGTTTCACCGGCAAGCCTGGATTGCGGCTGGCGAAAGCCTCCTGCGCGGTGGTCGCGCGTCAACTCGGGATTGCGCCCACCCTGGTGGTTCCCGCATCGACCGGGGTCATCGGGCACCTCTACGAATTCGCGAAATTCAGCGCCGGCGCGCACGGCGCCGTCGCAGCCCTGTCTCCCAACTCGATGGAAGATTTCGCGCGCGCGATTATGACTACCGACACGAGGCCGAAGATGGCCTCGACCGTGGTCAGACTTAACGGCAACGACGTGACGGTGGCGGGGGTCGCCAAGGGGGTAGGCATGATCTCGCCGCATATGGCGACCATGCTCGCCTACGTGGTGACCGATGCGGCCGCGACCACCCCGCAGCTCAAAAGCGCGCTGAAGCTCGCTCTGCCCCTCAGTTTCAATGCAATTACGGTTGATGGCGACATGTCCACCAACGATTCGGTCATCGTGATGGCGAGCGGTCTGGCGAAGAACGGCGCGATGAACCGCCGCGACACCGACGCATTCAATGATGCGGTCGGGGGCGTCTGCGCTGCACTCGCCGCTGAACTGGTGCGCGACGGAGAAGGCGCTACCAAGCTGGTTACCGTGAAGGTAACCGGGGCGCGATCCGTCGCAGACGCGGAACGATGCGCCCGCCAGATTTCCAACTCGCCGCTCGTAAAGACGGCATTTTTCGGTTGCGATCCAAATGTGGGACGCATTCTGATGGCCGCCGGATCGTCGGGTGCCGCCGTCGAGTCTGACAGACTGGTGCTCTACATTGGTGGCGTAAAAGTCGCAGCCCGCGGCGCACTGCTGGTAGATGCACTGGCCGCGGCCGCAGCCAAGATGCGTGAACGCGAATTCGATGTGCGGCTCGATTTGAAGCTGGGCCGCGCAAGCGCAACCATTCTGACCTGCGACTTAAGCTACGACTACGTAAAGATCAACGCGGAATACACGACCTGAACGCGCAGCGCTTCATGGTCGCCGCCTACGCCGGGCACTGAATCCGCGTCAAAGTGCGAAGTTGGTCTTCTGTTGAATTGATTCCTAGCTCGAAAAGAGGGGCGCGAATTTCTCCCGATAGCTCCAGGCCAGAAAGAGTTCAAGTATCACGACTATCGACGCCAGGGGCAGGCCGCTGGGCGCCAGGAAAAGATGAAAAAAGAAAATGTTCACAACTACCGGCGCCAAGATCAGAAGGGCGAAAGGGACGAACAGGCCGATCAGCAGCAGGACACCCCCCAAAACCTGCGCCGCGAAGATGAGCCGAATCATGTAACCGGTGTGGAACAATGCGCCGAAGAAATCTGCCGGCGGCCCGCTCATCGGCGGCATCGGCAGAAAGTGCAAAAACCCGTTGAGGCCGAAGACCGTGAAGATCAGGCCGAGCAGAATCCTGGCAATCAGTCGCGCGACTCTCATGTATTCCCCCTCCCCCTCCGGATTTGCGGAATGCTCCCCAGTATCGCAGCGCCACGACAAGCGCAACACGGGCTATTTGCCGAGCGCGCAGGGGCTCGTAATAATCCTTGCGAACCCCTGGAGGTGGACTAAAACCGTGGGTAACTTCGTGAAAGTTGCATCGCGCGCGGACGTCGCCGACGGCGGCGGCAAGCTCGTCGAAGCTTCAGGCAAAAAGATCGCGCTCTTCAATGCGGGCGGCAAATATTACGCGATCGGGAACGATTGCAAGCATCGCGGCGGCCCGCTCGCGGAAGGCGAACTCGACGGTACTCACGTGACCTGTCCATGGCATGGGTGGGAGTACGATATTACGACCGGGAAGAATCTCGACGATCCCAGCGTCACGGTTGGATGCTTCGCGGTAAAGGTTGAAGGCGAGGACATCCTCGTCGAGACTTGAGGGGCCAGCAAGATTGGCATGGCCAGAATCGGCCGACGATCGAGTCGTGTGAGGACCTCGCCTTGATTCCTTACAGGGAGGCGCCTGGAATAAAGCCGTGGCCTATAGGGCGCCGAATAGCCGGCCCGCCGCGTAGGTCACGCTGGCGGCGACCACTCCGCTCAGCATGCTTTCCAGGCCGCTGCGCCACCACGGGCGACTGGTGATGACGGTCTTCGCCGCGCCGACCGCGAACAACACGACAATCGTGACGATCGCGGAGGCAAAAACACCGCGCGCCGGCTCTGTGAACAGGTAGGGCGTTACGGGCACCGCCGCGCCGAGAAGATACGCGGCGCCGACGATCAGCGCCGACTTGATCGGCGACTCGAAGGTCTCGCTGGCGAAGCCCAGCTCCTCGCGCATCATCACGTTCGCCCAGCGCTCCCGGTCTGCGGTGAGGTGCCCGACGATTCGGTCGAGCAGCTCGCCGGAAAATCCCTTGCCGCGGTAGATGGTCCTGATCTCGTCGCGTTCGCGCTCAGGCCATTTTTCGATTTCATCGCGTTCGCGAGCTATCTCGCTCTCGTGGAACTCAAATTCGGAGCGTGCGGAAATGAACGCCGCCAGCCCCATCGAGACGGTGCCGCCGAGCATCTCTGCCAGACCTGCCATCGTCACGATATGCGAGGACGAAAACGCTCCCGCGATACCCGAGGTGACTGCGAAGGATGCGACCAGACCGTCATTAAGACCGAGCATCAGGTCGCGCACCCAGCTCCCGCCGGCTGTATGAATCGCTTCGGTGTGGTGATCGTACTCGCGCTTGCGAACCGTGAATGCCATGAGAGAGTTTGCCTAACCGCGCACGGAGTCCACGCCGGAGGCTTCCGTACGAGGAGGATGCGTCGTCGCGAGCCTGACGTCAGCGCGGCGCGACTGGCGGCGTTCCGTTTGCGCGCGCAGGAGCAACAGCTCGTTGACGATTCTGCGCGCGTCGGCGCGCTCCGGTTTGCCGCCAAGATAGGCGTACAGAAAGGCGAGGCGGGCGGCGCGGCAGAGGAAGCGCCCGATGCTGCGATCAAGATGGATCAGGTTACGCGCTCGCTGCGGCCATCCGACCCGGCGCAGCCTGCGGAAATCCTCCAGGTCGAGGAACCACACCCGGAACCCCTGCCCCGCATCATCGGCAACCATCACGTTGGTTTCCTGCAGATCCCGCGTGTACAGCCGGGCATCGTGGATGCGCCGGACCTGGCGCGCGACCTTGTCCAGAATCCGGCGCCGCCGGCGTGCATCGCGGCCCTTGATTTCACCCGGGCCGAGTGCGAAGCGGCTCAGCGTGTCGCCATCCAGCAGCGCTTCACTCACCAGATACGAAGCGTGGACCGCACCTCTGCAGACCGTCTCCGCTGCCGCCAGCGGGCTGGGATGCGGAATTCCTGCCGCATCGAGCAACGCGGCGCCTTTTAGGGCGCGCACCGCCGGTGAACCGGCAATCGGCATGAGCGCTCCGCGCAGCCACGACGTCGGCGCCGACCGCTTGATAAAGACCGCGCTGCCATCGGCGAACCGGAGCACCCCGGCGAGCGTACGCCCCTCAGACTTGACCGGGGTGAAGCCAGAACCCCGGATCAGTTCCTCGGCGCGCTCCGCAACCTCGCGCCAGCGCGGTTCGCGAGCGTACAGCACTTGCGTGCGCATCTTACGAAAGCCTATCGGTTTGGCGGCCAGCGCGCGATCGAGGCGGCGGGCGCGCTCAGCGGCTGCGTGAAACGCTACTGAATGACGCCACAGGCGATGCGGGCACCGCCACCGCCGAGCGGCTTGGGTTGATCGGAGTAGTTGTCTCCGCCCTCGTGGATCATGATGGAATGGTTCGTCACATCTTTGACACTAAGCCGCGGGGCCAGCACCGGCAGGGTGGCTTTTCCGTCGGCGGCTACTATCAGCGGCGGCAAGTCTCCCAGGTGACCATCGGGCTCGTAAGGACCGAGATGTTTTTTCGATTGCGCCGGATCGAGGTGTCCGCCAGCAGCGAAGCCCGCGGCCATCTTGCCCTCATTCTCGGCGGGTCCGCACGCGGGCTTGGCGTGAATGTGGAATCCGTGCACGCCCGCAGAAAGGCCGGAAAGATCGGGCGTGACCAGGAGGCCCCATTTGCTGTCCGTAAACGTTACGGTCCCGAGGGTGGGTCCCGTGCCGCTGTCGCTTACCACGGTAACATTCGCCTTCGCGCTGTCGGCTTGGGCTGTCGCGGTTCGCGACAGCGCGACCGAGCAGATGATGAGCATTGCAGAAATCGAGGCGGTTGCCAGTTTCATCCGGCTCATTGGGGGTCTCCTTCGCCGGCCCTCGCACTAACCGGGCCTGCGCGCGATGCGCCGCCAACACGCGGCACGTTGTACGAACTTCTATCCGTTGAATCTGCGGGTGAGTTTGCGCCACTCGGCATCGTCGAGGCCGGCGCGGTACGGAATGTAAAACCCGACCCGATCCAGCAGCCCGTCGTAACGCGCCATCACCTTGTCGGCAATCTCATCATAGGTGCCAGCCAATGCGTAGGTGTCGAGCATCTCGTCGGTGATTTCCTTGGCCATCCCACCCCAATCGCCTTTCGCGGCCTTTTCATTCAATCGCGCCGACACCTCGCCCCAGCCGTGCATGTCGAGGACCACCTTGTAGGTCCGGGTCGAGGCATAGAACGCGATCTGCTGGCGAACCCCGGCCTTGGCGCGTTCGATTTCATCCTGATTGCGACCCACAATCACGAACGCTGTGGTACCGATCTGAAAATCCTTGCGACTGCGTCCCGCCTTCTTGAGCCCCTGCTCGACGTGCGGAAGCACAAACTCGCGCAGGTACTTCGGGGAATTGAATGGGTGGGCGTGCAACCCATCGCACAGCTCTCCGGCCAAGCGCAGGATGTATTCGTTCACCCCCGCGATCCAAATCGGGATGTCAGGGTGACTGTGCTTTGGCGGGGTAAAGAACGGGGTCATGAGTGAGAAGTTGTAATACTTGCCCTCGAACTTGAGCCTCGCTCCACCTTCCGCCCAGCACTTGAAAATCGCGCGCAACGACAAGACATATTCGCGCAAGCGCGGCACCGGCGCTTCCCATTTCACGCTGAAACGACGTTCATTGTGCCCCTTCACCTGCGTGCCGAGGCCCAAGATGAATCGACCCTCCGACATTCCGGCCAGGTCCCACGCGGTGTAGGCCATCGCCATCGGGCTACGCGGAAAAGCGATCGCCACCGAAGGACCCATCTTGATGCGCGTGGTATGCTCACCAATAAGTGCGAGCGGGAGAAACCCGTCGTTACCGGCTTCTGCCGTCCAGATCGCATCAAATCCTGCGTCTTCTGCCGCCTTGGCGGCGGCAGGGACTTCGCGCAGATTGCGCGTGGAAAGACCGGTGTCGAGTTTCATGAGCGAGTCACCTCTGCATCAGAAAATCAGGGTGAGGGCGATGCTAACAGAGCTTCCGCGCGACTGAAAAGGGAAGTTGCCCCAACTCAGCCGCGACGGCCTTTTGAAACCGACTCATTTCTCTATTTTGGACGGCCCCCGGAACGGGCTACCGCCAGCGCGCGCGCCGGAAAGTCCGAGATCAGGCCGTCGACGCCACAATCAAGAAGCTGATTCATTTCAGTCTCTTCGTTCACCGTCCATACATGTAGTTCAACTCCGGCCCGATGCGCGAATTCCACGCTTTCGGGTGTCACCAGCCTCCATCCCTCGTACTCGCGCGGAATTTGCAGCGCCGCACCGCGTGGCTCATAGCCGGCACGATACCCTGCCATCGCCTGCAGGAACTCCGCGACCTCGCCATACGAGAAGTTGGTAGGGATTTGAGGAGCAAGGCTGCGCACCATGCTGACGGGCGTGTCGAACTCAGACGCGATCAGCACCCTGCGGCGCAGGCCGCTTGCATCGACGGTCGCGAGTAGTTGCGAAACCAGGCTCGGCTCCGTCTGCTTGATCTCGATGAGGTAGTTTACGTCGCCAAACGTTCCCAGCACTTCAGTAAGGCGGGGAACTTTTATACATCGCCCGCGAAACGGAAAGGTCGCCCCTCCGTCGAAGCTCAGCATATAGCCCGCGTCGGCGGCCTGAATCTCCGTCCAGTTCATTTCGCGAATCAGCGCGTCGCGTCCGCAGGTGCGGGTCAGCCGCTCATCGTGCGACACGACGATCTCTCCGTCGCGGCTCATATGGACGTCCAGTTCCAGGTAGATGGCGCCCGCGCGGACCGCCCGCTCGAAGGAGACGATGGTGTTTTCCGGAAGTTCCCCGGCCGCGCCGCGATGTCCAAAAATCCGTGGACGCGGCGGGGCAAAGAAATCGGTATCGAATGCGCGGTTCATCCGAGGTTTTCCGTGCCCAGTTCGGAGAAAGCGCAGCTGGAACGACTTCGCTCGCGCTACATAGCGCCTTCGTCCGTACCCGAGCCGGCGGGAGCGAAGTAGCCAGTCGCACGAGGCGCGGCATGATGGCCGTTGCGACGCGAATGACCGATGGTCAGGTGATAGCCTCCCGATCCCCGGCCCTCGCGGGGAGCAAAGCGTGCTCCAAGATCGGGAAGTTGTGCGAGCGCCAGTTCGTAGTGATGCCGCAAGTCGTTGAACAACTCGCGCATCCGCGGAGACACCTGATGGTTTACCCCCAGCTTTTCGGTTAGCGGATTGACGTAGTTGCCTTCGCGCTCGAGAGCAAAATGGAGGTGCGGTCCCGTGGACAGCCCGGTCGAACCGACCCAGCCTATGACCTGACCCATGTGCACCCACGCGTTCTCATGAACATCCGGACTGATCTTCGAAAGGTGTCCGTAGATGGTGGTCATGCCGTGTTGATGCTCGATGCGAATCGCGTTGCCCAGTTCTCCCGCCCAGCCGGCCTGTTCCACCTTGCCGTCGGCCACTGCTCTCACCGGAGTACCGTATTCCGCGACCAGATCGACTCCCACATGCGGCCGATAGGTGTGCAGAAGTGGATGATAGCGATGGAAGGTAAAGCCCGAGGAGATGTACTGAAAATTGAGCGGAAAGCGCAGGGACTGCGGACCGAGCGCGCGTCCTTGCTCATCGTAGAGGTGGGCGGTGCCATGCTCATCGCGAAACGCATAAGCGCTCAGAGTGCGCGAACCGAAATGGACTTGAGCCGCCTCCACGTCCCCCACCAGATGATAGGTGCCGTCGCGGCTGATCTTCTCCTGATAGATAACCTTCACTCCCGACCCGGGCTTCAACTGCGCCACACCACTGCGGTCGGTAAATGCATCGAGCAGCGAGTCCACGATTGGCGAGGGAACTCCGTGACGCGCTGCCGCACGCTTGAAGTCTTCTTTGACCTCGAAACTCATCTGCACGGGCCTGACGTAATATTCGATTGGAAGCGCGGCTGCTTTGATCACCATATTGCCGAGGTTGGCAACCGTGACGCTGGTCTGCAGATCAACATCATACTTAAGCCCGCGCAACTCACCGGTCTCCGGATCCTTGTAGAGCGTCAGCGGATGATCGCGCGAGAGGACGCGGGTCGCCGCAACACTCTGGAAAACCAGACTCCAGCGCCGCGCCTCATCCGAGTCGATACCGGCATCGCGCAGGTAGGCGGCGACCGAGGCAGTTCGATCGAGGGTGAGGCTTATCGTTATCGCAGTGGGTGCGGGATCTGCGGCGGCTTCCGGAGCTTCCAGGGGTGCCACTGCCGGGCGGCCAGCAAAAATGTCGCCGAGCATCAGTGGCTCGGGCTGCGGGTCGGGGGCCACAAAAAGGTGCAACGTCGCGATAGTCGCCAAGACGCCAACCACCAACGCCGTCAGGGCACGTAATAACCCCTCTCTGCTTCTCCCCCGAGAATGCATCGGGCGCCAAGTTAAGGCATTTAGCCTACGAAAGCAACTACTTGCGACGATTTCTTTGCTATCCTGCAACATTACTATACGTGTCTGGCGACTCTATCTGAACGGACGCTCCGACATGCCTATCATTGCAATCGATTTCGGAAAGCGCCGGATAGGTCTCGCCATTGCGGAGTCCGCAGACTCCGTTGCTTATCCCTTGGGCACCATAACTCGAGTCTCCTGGGACAAGGACCTCAAGCAGCTAAGCACCTGGATTAGCTCGCGTGCCGCCACCCAGCTGGTGGTCGGTCTGCCGCTCAACATGGACGGCAGCGAAGGTTCCGCTGCCCGAGCCGCGCGGACGTTCGGGGCGCAAGTAGCGACCCATTTGCATTTGCCCGTTGATTACACCGACGAACGATTGACCAGTTTCGAAGCACGCGAGCGGCTCCCGAATCAGGGCGGCCAGCGCCATCGCAAGACCGCGGTCGATGCGGTAGCTGCCACGATCATACTTGAAGAATGGCTGGCGGCGCATCGAAAATCGTCATAATCGCTTCGGGAATTCGTCATAATCGCTTCAGGAGGCTGGCGCGCTGGGGCACTATTCGATGCGGAAGCTGAAAGCAATCATCGCTCTACTGGCACTCGCAGCGATCGCCTTCGCAGCAATTGGGGCATTTGAATTCTATTGGCTCACCCCGACCGAAATTTTCGCGACTCCCCGCAACGTAACGATCGAAAAAGGTGAATCGTTTCGATCGGTCGCGCACAAGCTCGCCATGGCAGGCGCCATTCGCAGCTCCCTGGCGGTCCAACTGTATGGGCAGTTCACGGGGACCGCGCGTCGGATCAAGCCGGGAGACTATGAGTTCAAAGGCGGTGAACGGATTCCGGAGGTGATGCGCCACCTGGTCGCGGGCGACTTCGTGGTCGTAACGGTGGTCATACCAGAGGGTCTGACGGTTCATCAGATCGGGGAGCGCCTGGAGGTCGCGGGCTTGGTGTGCCAAGGCGATTTCGAGAATGCCGCGCACGACGGCCCGCTGGTCCGCGCGCTGGGACTTATGCCGCTGGGGGCGGAGGGTTACTTCTTTCCGGCGACCTACCGTTTTTCGCCGCACGTGTCGGCGGACCAGATCTTGTTTGCGATGCTGTCGCGATTCTTTCGGGTGCTGACACCGCAGGTGGAAGCGCGGATGTTCGAGCTAGGACTCAACACGCGCCAGGTCGTGACCATGGCCTCGATCGTCGAGCGGGAGGCAAAAGTACCGGGGGAGCGGCCGCTGATTGCCGGGGTGTTTTACAATCGACTCAGGCTGGGAATGCCGCTTCAATCCGATCCGACCGCTGAGTATAGTTTCGACGGAACCGTGGGTGCAGCCGCCCAGGCAGTGAAAACTCCTAGTGCATTCAACACCTACGAGATAGCAGGTCTTCCGCCGGGGCCGATCGCGAGTCCGGGCCTGAAGTCAATCGAAGCCGCCCTGTATCCGGCGCAATCGAATTTCCTCTATTTCGTGGCACGCAACGACGGGACTCATGTGTTTTCCAAATCGTTCAACGACCACAAGCGCGCCATCCTGGCCAGCAGCAAGGCTCGCCGGTCCAAAGCCGCGCACCCTCTCGCGGCTGGCCGCGCCGATTAGGCTATAATTCCATCGTGCCTAATCCGGTTGAGATTCTAAGCCGTACGAGCAGTCGCATCGCCAAGATCGCGGCGGCGCGAACGCTTGCCTACGCAGTGCTGCCCGCGGTTGTAGCGGCAGTACTGGCAGCGACGGTGCGTCCGCTGGGGCAGGCAACCTGGGAGAGGTGGGGCTACGTGCTCAGTCCGGCGGGCGCTCAAATTCTGACCGGTTCTCTGGCGGCTATCGCCCTCCTCACGGTGATCACGGCCGCGGTGCTCGCGTGGCTTGCCTACCGGCGCGCCAGCGATTTTGTCAGCGCCGCCGCGCAAGTCGACGAAGCCGTTGGCGGGCATCAGCAGATCCTTACCTTTGCGACCCTAGTCGATCCTGCGGCGCCGGAGGCCGCAAGGGCTGGCCGCTCTCCGCTCTTTCCGGTTCTGTGGAAGCGCGCGATCTCGTTCCTGGACCCGTTCGATGCCAGCCGTGCATTTCCATTCCGGCTCGGCCGTCCGATCACGCGGTCGTCGGTTCTGACCCTCGCCATCGCTATCGCGATGGCGCTCGCGACCCTCGGCCTGGTTCGCCCGCCATCTCCGCTGCAGAGCGCAGCGATGAAGCTGCGCGAGAGCGCCAGCGCAATCGAGAAATCCTCCGCGAGCCCCGCGGATCTCGCGCTGGCCAGTAGCCTGCGCGATGTCGCCGATGAACTTGAGAATCCCAAATTGCCCCCGGAGCAAAAGCTGAAGCGGCTCGAGGAAGTGATGCAGCAGGTGGCATCGCGCGGCGAGCAGAGGAATGGCAAAGGGCAAGACCAGGGTGGTGGCGGAGGAAGTGTCGCTTCCAAAGAAGGGAAGAGCCAGGGCACGGGCGAAGGCTCGGGTTCAGCGCATGGTTCGGGCCAGGGCTCGGGACAGAATCAGGCCAATACGGGCGCTGGACAAAACGAAAAAGGCGACAAAGGCAAGGACAGTTCGGTCGAGCTTCAAAACGAACTCGCCAAGGCCAAAGCCCAGGTCGAAGAAGCAAAGAGTCCTGAGCAGAACCCGTCATCCGGTGGTGACCAAAACAAGGGCGAAGCGCCCGAAGCCGGAAAAGGAACGGACCAGAAGGCGGCGGGTAATCAGCCAAATCCGCAACAGGCGGGGAATACACCGATGCAGGGGGCCAACGCCAGCCGCAATGTCCCACAGGCCGGCGGCAACAACCAGCAAGCTGGCACGGACCGGGGATCAAACCAGGGTGATACTCGATTGGGCGAATTTCCCACGCCGACCAAAACCCAGCGCTTTTCGAAGGGCGGAAGCGAAGCGCTTAATATTCACGATGCGCGCTACGTCATGTTTCGGCTTCCAAGCGCAATCCCGGTGGGTCCCGGAGGAACAAGCGTTATCGATCCGAACCGGACCAAAGCAACCACACCTTATGTTAATGCTCCGCTCAAAGAGACGAGTACCGATGCTCCTCCGGACGAGCGGCAACTGATTCCACCGCGCTATCGCGATCTGATTCACTAGGTAGAGGAGCGACAAGGACAAGGGATGGGAGCGGCACCGCAAGCATCACCCGACCAGCGAGTAGCTGAGTTTCGCAGAGTTTTTCAACGCGCCGAGCAGGAAGTCTCACGCGTGATCGTGGGGCATCAGGAGGTCATCCGCAAACTGCTGACCGCTTTGTTCTGCGGAGGCCACGTTTTAATCGAGGGAGTTCCGGGACTCGGTAAGACCCTGATGTGCAAGGCGGCCTCTGACGCGCTCGGGCTCATTTTCAAACGCGTCCAGTTTACGCCCGACCTGATGCCTTCGGACATCATCGGTACCCAAGTCCTGACCGAGCAGGACGGCCAACGCGAATTTCAGTTCAAGCCCGGCCCGATCTTTGCCCACATGGTGCTCGGCGACGAGGTGAATCGCGCGACGCCCAAGACCCAATCCGCCCTGCTCGAGGCGATGGAAGAGCACCAGGTTACGGTGTTTGGTGTGACCTACAAACTGGAAGCCCCGTACATCGTGCTGGCGACGCAAAACCCGATCGAACTCGAAGGAACCTATCCGCTGCCAGAGGCGCAGATCGACCGGTTTCTGTTCAAAGTGATCATGAATATGCCCAAGCCGGAGGAGCTACGCGAAATCCTGAACCGCACGACCGGCGCGGAAGCTCGCAAGTCGGAGAATATCTTCGATCGCCGCAGCGCCCCCCAAGCCATCGAGAGCTTGAAGGCGCTGGTGCGTGAGGTGATGGTCGCGGAGGCCCTTGAGCGCTACATCATAGCGATCGTCGGCGGATGCACCCCAAACACTCCGGGCGCAATTCCCGAGGTATCGCAATATCTGCGCTTCGGACCGAGTCCGCGAGGCGCACAGGCCATGATTTTGTGCGCGAAAGTGAACGCGCTGCTCGACGGGCGCGTGAGCGTCGGCTACGACGACGTCGACGACGCGATAGTGCCGAGCCTGCGTCATCGACTCTTGAGAAACTTTCAGGCCGAGGCAGAGAACGTCACCACCGAGTCTATCCTCGAACAGGTGCAAAAGCGTCTCAAGCGCCCGCGCGGCTAGTGGATTGTTGAATGTCCCGCAGGTGATGAGGAATGTTCGTTTTCAACGCCCGCAATACGGTGGTCGCCGCTTCCCTCGGTTGTCGGCCGCCAGGAGAGACCACGGTGCGGGGAGCTGGCCATGTAAATCACTCTCCGCACCCTGAACAGTGTGATGCTTCATAGTTATGGCGCCGAGACGTCTGACCAAGACCCAAACCTGCTGGGCGGTGGTTAACCGGACTTAACCGCAGGCGATGTTCGATCTTCCCGACCAGTTCACGGCTCATTTTCTTGCGCGGCTCGAAGAACTGCGTATTCGCACCCGCCGGCAATACGCGGGCATGGGCAAGGGCGCCCATCTTTCGCCGAAACGCGGCTCCTCGCTAGAGTTCAACGACTATCGCCATTACGCGGCGGGCGACGATTTTCGCCACATCGACTGGGGACTCTACGGCCGCACCGACAAGTACTACATCAAGCTGTTCAAGGAAGAAGAGGACCTGCTGACGTACATATTCCTCGATGCCAGCGCATCGATGACCTATCCGGCAGGCGACCGCAAATTTGAATACGCGGTGGCAACCGCGCTCGCGCTGGCTTACGTCGCGTTAGGATCGGGCGACCGCGTGATGATTCGGCTGCTCGGCGGTAGCGGCGGGCTGGCGCCCGCATTCGTGCACGGACGGCATCGAATCGTGGAGTTGGCGCGCAAGCTGCGCGAGGTTTCGCCTGGCGGGCAATACGATTTCGCGCAGGTCCTCGCCCGCGAGATGCTCTCAATCCGGCGCGCGGGGAAGGTCTTCGTCATCTCCGATTTTCTGATGATGCTCAACTCGGTGACTAAAGGACTCGGCTTGTTCCTGGCAGCATCGATGGACCTCACTGCCGTGCAGATTCTTGGGGGACGTGAGCTTAAAGGGGACGGCCTCGACGGTGATGTCGAGGTGATCGACTCCGAATCCGGCGAGCGGGTGCGGGTCGCGATCGGTGCCCGCGAGCGTGAACAATACCAGGAGACGATGATGCGGCTTACGCGCGAGATCCGCTCGTTCTGCCTCAAGCGCGGTTTGCACTATTCGCTGTACGTGACCGATCGCGAGTTCCAATCGTTTTTCCTGCGTGCGGTCGCCGAACTGGGCCTCGCACATTGAGTTTATGGGGCTGCTGTATCCCGGGGCTCTCGTCTTTCTCGCGATCGTGCCCGCGCTGGTGCTCGCCTACCTGGCGCGCGAACGCCCTGCGCGCGTGGTCGTCTCGAGCGTGCTCCCGTTTCGCGCGTTGCGCGGCCTGCGCAAGGAGCGCTTCGGCGGACGGCCGCGTTTCGACTGGATGTTCCTGGTCGAGCTGGTCCTGCTGTTGCTCGCGGTACTGGCAATGGCGGGCCCTTATCTTATTCGCAAGAGCAGCCCTATCGCGCTGGTTATCGACGACTCGGCGGCCATGCAGGTTCGGCTCGACTCTGGCGCGACCCGCTTTAAAGACGCAATCAGCAAAGCGCGGAGCAGGCTGTCGGTGACCGATGGTAACGGCACGATTACCATCTTTGCGACGGCGCCCGCGCCACATCGCATCGCGCCGCCCTTCAACTCCCATGCCGAGGCCCTGCTCGCGATTCTTCGAATGAAGCCGACCGACGCACCCAACGACAGCAACTCGGTAGCCGCGCTGCTAAGCTCCCTCGCCGCGGAAGGGCGCTTCAGCAAAATAATTTTCGTCGGGAGCCAGGCCATCGCACCGCCCGTACCCGCGACCATCGATTCGATCCTGGTGGACGATGCGATTCCCAACCTCGCGCTCGGATCATTCGGTTTGCGCCGCGAGGTGTTTGGCCAGGAAGCGCTCCACGCGCTGATCACGGTCGCCAATTTCTCATCCGAGCCAAAGCAGGTTGAGGTCATCGTCGAGGGCGACGGCAACCAACTCGGCGATGCACACGAAACCCTGGCCGCTGGCGAAACCGGTTCGCTGGAGTTCCCCGCGCTCAGGCCGGTCCGCGTCTACCGGGCGGTGCTGAAACCCGACGACGCGTTCCCGCTGGACAATGTCGCGTACGCAACCAGTGGATCGGTCAAGAAGGTTTCCATCCTCTTCGTTACCCCTTCCGCCGCCGATTCCGCCGGCCTCGATTCAATTCCCGGCGTATCAGTCAAACCCGTGTCGCCCGGTTCCTTTGCTCCTGAAGATCTGAAAAACGCCGACCTCGCAGTCTTCGAGTACTCGGCGCCCAAGGAACTCCCGGGCGTTAACTCGCTGCTGGTGGCACCGCCGCCGGGGGATCCGGTTTTCGATTTCACGGTCACCCCGGCGGCAGGGATCCAAATCGCCAAGTGGCACGACACCGACCAACTGACCGATTCGGTAAACTTCCGCCTGCTGAATATCTCGCAAGGCGAGTTTCTCGGTGTGCACCCGTGGATGGCTGCGGTGGTTTCGGGACAGGGGGGCGGGCTGCTCTTACGCGGCGAACGTCAAGGTCACCGGTATATCGCGACCGGCTTCAATCCGTTCCCTTATCTCGGCCGGCGCAACCTGCCGATGTCAGTGCTGACGCTCAACATCCTGAGTTATCTCGCCGGTCTCGGCACCAGCAGCGCCGGCTTTCACACCGGGCAGCCCTGGCTGGCACCCGCCGGGGTCGAAACCATAACTCTTCCGTCGGGCAAGAAGGTAAAGGCTACCCCGGGAACGCTGTTCACCGACGTCGGTTCGCAGGGGATCTATGAACTCTCGGGGCCTGATATTCCGGCCACGCCCCGCGCAGTGAACCTTGACAACCTGGCGCTATCCAATTTCCAGAATACTCCGCCGTTAAAGGTTGAAGGACGAGGCTTAGCTTCGTCGAGCCAGCAGTTCACCGAAAAAGCATCGATGAGCGCATGGGTGCTCGGGACGATTCTCGCCCTGGGTGCGTTGGAAGCGATGCTGATTTACCGCCGCCGACGGAGGGTGCTCGAGGCGTAGCCGAATGGACCTACACGCCCTTATCGGCGATCTTACGCTGGCGCGGCCTGCGACACTCTATCTGCTCGCGATTCCGGCGATCGTTTTGGCGTGGTCGCTGTGGAATGCGCGCGAATGGATCAAGATCTGGGCACCTCTGCTCCGCGCGATCGCCTTGTCCCTGTTCGTGCTGGCAATCGCCAATCCGGAAAAGGTGATGCGTTTTGAAGGTGCCGCGCAACCGGCCGTGGTCGATGCCTCCGAGAGCATCACACCCCAGATGCGTGCCTGGACCGTGCATCTGCTCAAGGACGATTTGAAACTCCGTCCGGCGGATCCGGCATTCATGTTCGCGTCGTCGGCGGTTTCGCGGACGATTGGCCAGGTGGAAGCGGACTTTGAGTCGACCGCCTGCGATAGCTGCGCACCGGCGCACACCAACCTGGAGGCAGCGCTGCTGCGGCTGGCAGCCGATCCTGAAGCCGAGGGTGGTCCCGCCGTGCTGGTAACCGACGGATGGGAGAACCTGGGCGACTCGACCCGCGCGATCAACGCGCTGTATGCCGCGCGCATCCGGCTTGATGTCTTCACTCCCCCCGGGGCCACCTCGATTCCCAACCTGGCCATGACCGAACTTTCTCTGCCGCCGGCGCTGGAAAAAGCCGAACCCTTCGCGCTCGGCGTCACCATGGACAACTTCAACCCGCGGCCGGTCAGTGGAACCATTTACGTTTATCGCGGGGATGAGCGGCTGAGCGAGCGCAAGGTCACGCTCAATCGCGGCTCCGAGCGCTTTGACTTTCCGGTGCACAACGAGGCGACCGGACTCGCTTCTTATCGCGCGACGTTCAAAGCCGACGATCCGAGCTTGAACAAGTATCTCGAAGACGATTCCCTGGAGGGCTGGATCGGAGTCGGTGCTCAACGCAGGGTTTTGATTCTCACCGACTCGGGCAAAGACGCCGCTTACCTCCAGGCCGTCGCGCAACGGCGCGGGTTCGATCCGTCGGTCGTCCCGGTGACCTCGGGCCAATGGAACCGAAGTCTCTCCGGCTACGACGCCGTGTTTCTGAATAATCTGCCCGTCGAGCGGTTTGCGCCGGCAGCGCAGGACGCGCTGGTCAATTACGTCGAACGTGGGGGCTCGCTTGCGATGATTGGCGGCGACTCGAGCTTCGGCCTGGGACAGTGGCAAACGAGTCCGGTGGCGAAGATCATGCCGGTCACTATGAAGCCGCACGAACGCAAGGAACACAAACGTGCACTGATTCTGGTTATAGACAAGTCGGGTTCGATGGGGCGCGCTGACAAGCTGACCTATGCCAAGGCTGCCGCAGAGACGGTGGGTAACACCCTCAAGGATTCCGATTTGATCGCGGTCATCGGTTTCGACTCCCAGCCGTTCGTCGTGGTGCCACTCGCGACTCTCGCCAAAAGCCGGCCCTATTTGAATCAAATGATCAACCGGCTCGTCGCGCATGGAACGACTTATCTGCTCCCGGCCTTGCAGGAGTCAGAACGGATGCTTGCGTCGAGCGGCGCGCAACTCCAACACGTCGTGATCCTGACCGATGGTGAAGTGGGCGGCACACCGTCGATGTACTACGACATCGTTTCGCGCATGCATCACGAAGGCGGCGCCACCGTTTCCGCGATTGCGGTCGGCAATGACATGGAAGGCCTTGACTTGCTGCAGTCGATTAGTCGTTACGGGGGCGGCGCCTTCTATCAGACCGAGAGTGCCAAGAATCTCCCGGCACTCTTCGTCTCGGACTTCAAGCAGCACGGTGGTGAAACCACGATGCAGGAGGCGAAGGATTTCACTCCGCACACCGTCTCTCCCGACCCGGTGCTGAAAGACTTAGCGGGCAAGCAGCTTCCGACGCTCAAGGGTTACGTCTCGACTGAAATCAAGCCGAATACCAACGTAAGCGCGTACATCGATCGCGGCGAGACCAGGGAACCACTCATCGCAAGCTGGAGGTACGGGGCCGGCAAGACGCTCGCCGTTACCACCGATGCGAGCGGAAGATGGTCCGGAACCTGGGTCAACTCCAACGTGTTCGGGCCGCTCTGGGATCGCCTCTTCAACTGGCTGACACCCGAAACCCAGAATGCGCAGAAATTCGATGTCGAGCTCGGTTACCAGGGCGGGCGCATCAACATCAAGCTGAACGACTATTCCTCAGAATTCGGGAAGGGTCTCAGCGTTCTCAACCTGAGCGCGACCGGGCCCCACAATATCCGCTACGAGACGGCCCTGACCGAGCAGGTTCCGGGCGAGTTTTCGGGATCGATCGACGCGCCCGCCCCGGGGACCTATTACCTGACGATGCGTGCTCCCGGCGGATCCAAATCCGCCACCCTTCCGCCCCTTGCTTACACGGTGAGCCCCGCCGTGCTAGCCGAGTTGCCGAGACCCGAAGCGAACTACGGCCTGCTGGAAAGGCTCGCATCGGCTACCGGGGGTCGCTTGAATCCAGGTGCGACCGAAACCGGGCTCTCGCGCCCGACGCTCGAGCGGCGCGAATCACTGAGCAAATTTCTCATCATCGCCGCGATGATCGTCCTCATCGGTGAGGCCCTGGTGAGACGGCTGACTGCATGACTCACTACTCGATCCAACTTGGGGGTTCGGTTCATCCCTCGGGGAAAAGCGAAGCGGGCTAGTTTGACTCGCAGAGGCGAGGCCTTCTAATTTCCTCGGGGTCGCTGGGCCCGCGTGCGCTGCACCAGCGATGGAAAAAATGAAAACCACCCGGCAGACTGGCGGCAGCTTTGAGTAGGATCAATATGGCCGCAGTTCACCCCAATCATAGTGTGCAGCATCGCTTCCCGCGCGAGGTTCGCTTCTGCGCCTTGTGCGGCGGACCGATGGAGCGCCGTCGGGTCCTGCCCGACGGAAATGAACACCCCGTCTGCACACAATGTGGTTTCGTGTTCTTTGCGTCACCGAAGCTCGCGGTGGGATGCCTGGTGATTGATGGTGGACGCGTGCTGTTGCTGAAGCGCGGTAATGAACCCGCGATGGGCCGATGGACATTCCCGGGCGGGTTCGTGGAGTTCGGCGAACGGGCCATCGACGCAGCCGTGCGTGAGACGAGCGAGGAAGTTGGGTTGCGTGCCATCGTCGATGGGTTGCTGGGAGTGTATACCGATACTTCGAATCACAACGCGCAGCTGATCGCATATCTGGCGCACCCGCAAAGCGGCACGCCAACTCTGTCTTCCGAGGCCGTCGCGGTGCGTTATTTTCCGCCGCTCGAGATCCCCTGGGACACCGTCGCGTTTCCAAGCACCGCCGACGCGCTGACCGACTGGTCAAGACTGGTCAAGCGACCGTAACAGTCGCGCTAATCCTGAAAAACGTCGTGAATAAGGCATTTTCCGGGATTTAGCATTAGCTGGATTGACACTTTTGTACTATTTTTCTCATACTAGACCGCCAGCGACCACGGCACTTTCTGATTTTGGAGGTAGCCATTATGGAACGGGTGGAAGTGATAGGCTCCAACACTTTTGTCTTGCGGACCCGGCAACTGGGTCCTCACTGCTGGTGCTGTGACGTGTATGAAAGGCGTGAGCAGAATGAGACGGTCGAGCTGTTCGCGTTTGAGGACTTTGGGGAGAGCGAGATCGAAGCGATCGCGATGGCCCTGCAGGACGCCCACGAGCCTTCCTATCTGAACAGTCACTGACCGAATGCGCGATGCCCGGGTCACGTCGGGCGAACGTTTTTTCTATTGGGCGTGGAGCCCGGCTGCTCCTACGCCCACTCCCAACTCGGCACGCGAAATCATTTTCCCACTCATGCTAGAAAAATTCCCTACCTTCGAGGTGACTGCCCGCTCAAGTGGGCCCGCTCAATCACGCCGCTGTCTGGTCGTCATCTCGGGCAACGCGTCTAGAGCTGGGCCGCTTGCTCCGGCCGCAGCAAGGCGAAGGGAGACCTTACAAGCTCGCCGCGGGAAACGTACCGCACCCCTTTCGAATCAGACCTTGGCGGCCAGCGGCCTTACGAGCTGGCGCTCGAAGTCGTGTTCGACCGCCTCGATGGTGTCCGCCTCGCCCGCGGCTTTGTCAGCGCGGATGCGAACTATGCGGGCGAAGCGCAGTGCCATCCCTGCTTCATATTGGGGACTGCGCTGGATATCGTTGTACCCCACTTCGACCACGACCTCGGGCCGTACCAGGACCGTGCCGTGTGATTCGCTGATCTTGAGCGCGAGCAAGCGCTCGGTCATTTCGCGGAATTGTTCGTCGGTCAGTCCTTTGAAGGTCTTGCCGACTTCACTAAAACCTCCGGTTTGCTCATTGCGCGCCGCCAGATGGTAGTTGGAGAGCCAGCCGTGCCGGCGACCGTAGCCCCAGTCCGCAGCCACAATGACAAGATCGAGCGTGCGCGCATGCTTGATCTTCACCCATCCGCGGCCGCGCACCCCCGGCATGTACGCGCTCCTCAGCGCCTTCCCGACAACACCTTCGTACCCGGCCGCGATCGCATCGCGGAAAAACTGCTCGGCTTCTGAGAGAGACGGGGTCATCAATCTCTGCACCGTCTCCAAGGCTGCGGAGCTCGCCAGATCGTCGAGCATCCGGGCGCGTTCCGCATAGGAACAATCGATGGTCAGAGCGCTGTCGAGCGCGAGCAGATCAAACAGATGCAGCCTGATCGGCTGCTCAGTGCGCAGTCGCTCGATGTCATTGACACGCCCGAAGCGGCGCATGAGCTCCTGAAACGCCAATGGGCGCCCCAGCGGATTAACCGCGATGACTTCACCATCCAGAATCGCCGAACGCTCGCCCAGCTTCTCGATCATGTCGACCACTTCCGGCAGGCTTGTGGTGATTTCATTCATGCGCCGCGAAAAAATGCGAGTGGAACCTTCGCCGTGATGGATCTGCACGCGGGCGCCATCGAGCTTGTGCTCGAACGCGAGCTCCGGCCCGAGCATCGCAAATGCTTCCGCAATGTCCGCGGCGGGCTGCGCCAGCATCGGCTTAAGCGGTTTCACCCCCGCCGCCATTCGCCCGGGTCCGCTGGGCAGGGTACCGCCCTCGCGGAAAATCCGCACGGTACGGCCCAGATCCGCTTCCAGCATGTGGATGCGCCGCACGTCGGCCACCGGTCGATTGGCCATGCGCGCGATCGCTTCCAGCATCATGCCCTCGCTCACTCCATGGCGCATCTCGCGGATCAATACCTTGGCCAGGTACTTGCCTTCGAGCGCCGAGCTTCGCTCGAAGAGCGAGCGCAGGGCGTCAAGCTTGCGATTGCGCGCGTGCCGTCCTTCGATCTCCGCAATGTCGTGAAAGGCGCGATCGACTTCGCCGATCGTGAGGGTCGGTTCGGGATCTGAGGTCCGGCGACGAAGCATGATCGCCACCGCCTCTCCGAAGTCCTCCGCCGCCGCAAAGATATCCTCGCCTTGATCTTCAACGCCGACCATTTGCGCAACGATTTTCCAGATCGCGCGGCCGCTGATTTGCAACCGCTTCTCCTCGCCCTGCTCGAGGGCGTGTCCAACCATGAAGCGCGCCGCGATCTCGGCTTCGTCGATCGACAACGCGGCAAGGAAAGTACCAACCGCCTCCGCCATCTGCAGGCGACTCTGAGTCTGACCGAGTCCCTGGCAGACCAGCGCAAAATCGTAGAGGGAAGACACCTCGGGAATTAAAGGCGCTCGCCTGACAAAATCGCAAGCGGGCTGCCGCATCCCGCAACCTGTCGTTCCGCGGTCAGTCAGGGGCGCCAGAGTCCCCTATAGCATGAAGGCGAGGGGCCGTTTGTTCGCGACCGCTCCAGGACTCCGCGTAGAATGGCCACCCTCCCAACAGGCGGACCCTCCTCAGGCACCGAGCGGGTGCAACTTCACGAACGGCACGAAGATGCGCAGGAATTCATCGCGGCCTTCTGTAGTAAAACCATGACCCGCGTTCGCGATCAGGTGGAGCTTCGCGCCGGGAATCCGCTCCGCGAGAAGTTCCGAATTGCGCGCAGGGATCAGCACATCCTTCGCTCCGGTCATCACCAGCGTAGGTGCCTTGATGTTCGGCAGCCTGTCCCAGGTCTTGAGCGTGTAGGTTCCTTCCAGCTGCCGTTGAAACGCGAACGGCGGGGTCGGATGCTCGAGCAGACGCGGGATGCGAGCCTCCAGCCGGTCGCGATTGTCCCTGATGTACTCCGGCGTCAGCGACAGCGGCCAGCCGCGCCGGATGATGTCCTCTGGCGGAACCCCCTCACGGGGTGCCGTCAGCACCTGGAGCGATTCCGGCGGCGGCGGGACGGAGTGCGAACCGCCCGCGGTCGTGCACCCAAGTGTGAGGCTGCCGGTGCGAGTTGGATGGCGCAACGCGAACTCCTGGGCGATCATCCCGCCCATCGAGACTCCGAAAATATGGGCGCGCGGAATCTTCAGACTATCGAGCACCCCGGCCGCATCGTCGGCGAACATCTCGATGGAGTAGGGCTGGTCGGGCTTGTCACTTTGCCCGGTACCACGGTTGTCGAAGGTGATGGTGCGGAAGGACTTTGCCAGCTCCTCCACCAGTTCAGGATCCCACGCCGCAGAGCTGGCGCCCAATCCCATGATCATCAGGAGCGGCTCGCCGCTTCCACTCACGTCATAGTGGACATTGATATCCGTAACTTTGAGCTTGGGCATGTGCCATCCTCCGCACAGGTCTGTTCGTCCCGACCATTCGTCCTCAGCTTTGTATTCGGAACCATCAGGACTCGTATGGTTCCATCCTGCCGTTACCCCGCAATGCTTGGCGCCATCCGCGATTCCGGCCGAGGTTTCGGCGAGAAGTCTCTCTCAAACGAAGCGAAAATGACAACCCGGCGCCCCGCGGTGTTGCCCGGCCATTGTCACTTTCCCGCATCACGCGGCGCTGGACTCCGATGACGGAGCCCTTTGCCGTGCCGGGATCGGCAGGTCGCACTTGCGGCATCGCATGATCAGCTCGCTGCGAACGATATAGGCTGCTTCTTCCACCGCAAAGCCGTGTCGCATGACGATCTCGGTCAATTTCTCACGCGTGTAGTGCGTGATGTGCTCGTCGGCGTAACCGCCGGGCAGGACAAACCGGTAGGTCGGCTCGATAATGCGCCATCCGATGGTCGCGTAGTCGGGCGTGCCGAGAATCAGCATGCCGCCCGGTCGCAGCACCCGCCGCATTTCGGAAAATAGGACTTCGTCATAGGCAAGATGTTCGATTACCTGTGAACTAATCACGCAGTCGAAGCTCGCATCCTTGAACGGCAGAGCGAAGGCCGAGCCGCGGGCAAGCGGAATTCCGTGGTGCCGAAGGAAGCGCAACTTGCCAAAGTTGAATTCCATACCGACCGCGTTGTTGAGGCTTTGGACGATCAGGCTAGAGCCGCAGCCCGCGTCGAGGATGCGGCCTGCACCGCGCGCCCAGGAGACCGTGATGGAATGACGGCGGCGCTGCCAGTAGCGCTGGAACGGAATGATGCTGTAGTAGGCGCGCTCATCATAGTCCGCCGACTCCAGCGAGTTGCGCAGCTTCCACATCCGCAGCGCCGATCGCAACTGGGCCATGCCGAAGCGGAGCAGGCGGATGTGCGAGTGTCCCGCCCTGCGCGGAAAGTAGGTAAACGGCACTTCAACCACTTTGTAACCGCGCGCATAGAGCCGGACCAGGATTTCCCCCAGCACCTCGAAGTTGCTTGAGGTAAATTTGAGTCCCTCCAGTGCCGCGCGCCGATAAAGGCGGTAACCGCTTGAAACATCGCGCACTGGCAGCGACCAGAAACGGCGCAGAAACAGATTGAGCAGCCAGCTCAGCGACTTGCGAAATACGCCGGTATAGGCCACTCCGCCGCGCGTATAGCGCGACGCGATCACGATGTCACCGCGGTCGCGCGCGCGCCACATTTTGGCGACGAAGTCGGGATCGTGCGAGAGGTCCGCGTCGAGCGTAAGGACCCACTCGCCGCGGGCCTCCTCAAATCCGGTCTGAATCGCAGCACCGTATCCCTTTCCTCGTTCGGATACCACGCGGACCCCGTGAGCGGCGGCGGACTCGCGAGTGCCGTCGCTCGAGCCACCGTCGACCACGACAATTTCCCCGTCGAGCCGCGCATTCCTGAGCAGCGACTTGAGGCGCGGGATCAAGATGTCGAGGTTTTCCCGTTCGTTAATGACCGGAAGGATTACGGAAATGTCCATCGAGTAAGTACTTCATTTATCCGCATCGCCCTACAAAGGAAACCTGGGCGGGTCGAAGAGTGCGCCGGGTCCGCCGCCGGTACCACCCCGCTGTCGCGCTTCTGTCCGAAGAGGCCTTTAAGATTGGCCGCCCCTCAATCTGCGCAAGGTTTTGAGGTGGGATGTCCGGGGTTTTCCGGGGTCGGGAAGTCGAGCGATTAAGGTCTTTGTGGTTTTCTTTCAACGGCTTTCGAACTCATGTCATCGGATGGCTGGTCTTGCGGTCGCCTGTCCCGCACCGTAGCTTCAAGTTGGGTGCAGGCGGAGCGGATAGCAATGGGTGCGCGACTCATCGGGTATCGAGACGTTCCCTGGCTTGTCTTATTGGTAGTATCGCTGCTGGCAACATCCGCGCGCGCGGCCAGGAGCAGGCCGCGCGCCTCTCGTGGGGCTGCGTCCCAGGCGGCGCCCGCGGTTCCTCTCTCCAATATCCATGTCTTCGGCGATCGTCCGGCACCGTTTGCGCTCGATTCGAAGTCCGCGATGATGGTCGACCAGCAGACCGGCGCGGTCCTGTATTCCTACAACGAGCATGAGCGCATGCAGCCGGCCAGCCTCGCCAAAATCATGACCTTTTATCTGGTGCTTGATGCGCTCGCACAAAAGCGCATCACGCTCGACACCATGATGCCGATTAGCGAGCAGGCCTGGCGACTCTCTATGAATGAGAGCGTCTCGCGCATGTTTCTGGGCGTCGGGCAAAGGGTCGCGGTACGGGATCTCCTGTTCGGGCTGATGGTCTCGTCGGGCAATGATGCCGCGGTAGCGCTCTCCGAATACCTGGGCGGAAGTCCTGACGGTTTCACGACGCAGATGAACGCGAAGGCGGCGGAATTGGGCCTCAGCAACACCCATTTCACCAATCCCGACGGTCTGCCGGTTGAGGGCGAGTACACGACCGCGGCGGACATGGTGAAACTCGGTTGCGATCTTCTTCGCCGTCATCCGGAGGCGCTGACCTACACTGGCGCCAAGGACTTTACCTTCGACAAAATCAAACAACCAAATTTCAACACGCTGCTCTTTTACGATGGGCGCGTCGACGGAATCAAAACCGGCCACGTCGAGGAGGCTGGTTACCATCTGGTCGCGTCGGCGAGATCGAATGGGATGGTCCTGGTATCAGCGGTAATGGGCACGCCCAGCTCCGAGAAGCGTCGCGTCGAGACGGAGAAGCTGGTCGACTGGGGCTTTCGCACCTTCGCGACGGCCAAGCCGGATGCGCACAAAGTGATGCCCGCGACCGTCCCGGTTTTCTATGGCGTAGCCGATACCGTCGCGATTGCCCCGGCGCACGAGACTTACGTGACAGTTGGTAAGGGCGAGGAAGGAAAGATCGATATCGCATGGAATCCGGCGGCCAGGTACATGAGTGCACCCGTCGCCAAAGGGGCGGGGGTCGGACAGTTGGCCATCACCCAGGACGGCAAGCAGATCGATTCCGTTCCGGTGGTTACCCAGGCGGCAGTCCAGCGCGCCGGATTTTTCAAGCGCCTGGGGGATCACTTCCGAAGGGTTAAGTAGCTCCCGGCGGCCAGCGGGAGAAGGTCGCGGCGCTCGGTCAACACTTCAGTTTGGTACTCCAACCGCTAGGCGAGAGCTTTCGTAATCGTGAAACGGACAGGAGCGGACCTAGCGCCCGGCCTAAATTAGCGCTGAGGTTTCTTCTGCTGCAGGCGGTCCAACAAGGTTTTCGCTAACACGAGGTCGTTCGTGTCGAAGCCTTCGCTGAACCACCGGTAAATGGGCGCGAGAGTCGCATGTGCCTCCGCGGCGTGGTCCTGCGAGGCTAACATTCGTGCGAGGCTCGAGGTGGCCCGTAACTCCCAGGATTTCGCTTGTTGCGCCCTTGCCACCCCGATGGCGCGGCGAAAATTCTCCGTTGCCGCACGCTCCTGCTTCTTCGCCAGCATGAACTCGCCGCGCAGCCGCCAGATTTCCGCTTCATTAAAACCCTCCCCGGCCTGGATTCCCTCCGCTGCCTCATCGAGTGCCCTGAGTCCCTCCTCCACGTTGCCTGCGCGCAGGAGGGTGGTGGCCATCAATACCAACCCGTATCGATAAACCGGCAGAGTTCCGTATTCGCGGGTGCCTGCCATGCCTTCGCGCATCATCGCTATACCCCGATCGAAATCCTCTTCCTCCACGATCGTGACGCCCAGCGACATCTTTCCCGAGGCGAGCCAGTGCGGATACCCATGCTGCTGCGACAGTTCGATCAGCGCTTCTGACTGTGAGCGTATTTGAGCGTGGTCGCCGCACAGCGCTTCGCCCGCGATGGCAAACTGAAGTGCGAAAGCCATGCTGTAGGGACGATTCAACTTGCGCGCGAGGCTGAGAGCCTCGCGGATGCTAGCGCGCGCCTTTTCGGGGTAGCCCAAGGCCCACAGCGTCCAGGCGAATTGGCAGCGTCCCGGAATGACTCCGGCATTGGACATGGGAAGGTACCGCTCCAGATCACGATTGTAGATCGCGGCGGCACGCTCGAAGTGATCGCGTGCGGATACCAGGTTTCCGCGCCACATCTCGGTCGAACCCATCGCGTGCTGCGCATTGGCAACGGCATCTTCGGCGCCCGTGTTTTCCCCAATCGCAAGCATTCGCTGAGCTGTCGCGGCTGCGGCCTTGAACTCGCCACGCGCAATTTCGACGTTCCACATCGCGAACAGCACCATCTGGATTTCCGGGGACTCGCCTGCTCGGCTTATCAATTCGCGGGTGCGCTCCAGCTGCGCGTCCAGTTCGCCGGTGGCGAATCCGTGGAGGGCCGCGAAGATGCCTCCGTACTGAACGCGCAGGGCGATCTCACGCCGCACCCGCTCCGGAGTGTCGGGGAGCTCCACGATAAGGCTGATAGCTTGAGTGAGATAACGCTCCGCTTCGGCGTAGGCGGAGCGTGCGTGGGCGCGAGTGGCGGCCCTCTCCAGAAATTCAACCGCTTTGGCCGGATTGCCGCTGCGCGAGTAGTGATTGGCCAACTCATCGAGGTGATCGTCGAGCTGCGCGCCGAAAATCGTCTCAATTCCGGCCGCGGCGCGCTCGTGAATCACCTTGCGCCGCTCGGTCAGGATCGAATCGTAAGCAACCTCCAGGGTGAGCGCATGCTTGAACGTATAGTCCGGCTCGGGGGCGGCGGGTTGCTCGTAGATGAATTCGCCGAACTGAAGATTCGATAGCAGCGGAATGAGGGCCTGGTTTGATTTGCCGGATACGTGCCGCACCAGGCCGAGCGGAAATTCCTTGCCGACTACCGCCAGCGTCTGGAGCAGGTCTTTCTCCGCCGGGGCCAGCTTATCGATTCTCGCGGCGATGATTCCCTTGACGGTTGCGGGCAGGCGGATGGCTGAAAGCGGCTTCACCAGCTTGAC